>NZ_CP045725.1:0-608310 GCF_009646095.1 Raineyella fluvialis
AGCAGCGAGAGAGTACTTGACGACCAAGTAGTACGGAGATCTCAACCTTGCTCGAGCCGCGGGGGCGAGCGAACGGGAATCCTTGAGGTTGATGGAAACCAACAGCTCGCTTCCAAGGAAATAATGTGAATGGGATAGGGTTCTCAATGACCCGGACCGCGCTGAGGAGATGATCAAGGCTGACCCGAGGAACACTGAGGTTCTCTTCCCTTTCTTAGGCGGGCAAGATCTCAATCAGCAGCCTCTGGAGCGGCTACGCGATGGATTGTCGACTTCACTGGACGGGACTTGGCTGACGCCTCAAGCTTCATTGAGCCTATGGTTGGGTTCGAGTGAACGTCAAGCCGCATCGAGAGCGTTTGGTTAACAAGCCGCGCGTACATGATCGGTGGTGGCTATATGAGGCGCCTGCATTACGTATGCGCGCCAAACTTGAAAATCTGAGGGAAGTGATGGCATCTCTTTACACAGTAAGATTGTGATGCCTGCACGTGTCTCAACGGTCAGGTATTTAGTCACGCATTAGGCATCTTTGCCCTCAATTCGTTCTCCCAGCAGGCAATTCTGTCCTCGTCATTCCATCAGCTTTGGGCAATCACCTACGGCTCAACTTTGGGAACGGAAGTCGATACACGCCGTCTGATGTGTTCGAGACGTTCCTCGTCCAAGCGAGACTCATGAACTCGATTCGATTGGCCGCATGCTCGAAACTGAACGTCGCGAATCATGCTGCGCCGAAATCTTGGCCTTACGAAGTTCTACAACTTGGTCGATGACGAGTCGCTCCCTAGCGCCTCCGACGCCGATGTGGCACGCATGAGGGAGATCCACGTTGAACTCGACGAGGCGGTGATGGCGGCGTATGGGTGGGATGATGTGCGCTGAATCATGGGTTCCACACGTATCGGCAGATGACGCGGTGGACGGTGTGTCGGAGGCGCGGGTGGAGATTCTGGATCGGCTGTTGGAGGAGAACACCGCCGGGCCGCGCTGCAGGGTGACATCAGCCTCGCCGCGATGATGAGGAGGTTGAGGAATGACGACCACGCCCAGGCATCGCTGCCGGCGTATGAGCTTACGCAGATCCGGACGGTAGCGCGTGGACGGCGCGGGAGAATCTCACCGATATTCTGCGTCGGGAGTTGCTGGGCCGATGTACGGGGATGAGGAAGTCATCACCGTCACCCCGGAGACCGCTATCCCTTGGGCCGGATCGCACCGACTGTTTCACGAAGTCTGGTGAGGTTGACAGCACGGGTGATCCTGACGCAGCCGAGGATGACGATTCGGATCTGGGGCCGGATGAGGAGGGCGGGGAGGATGCTCCACCGAAGCGGGGTCTGATGATCCGGCGTCGATGGGGCTGCGGTTCCAGATCCGAAGGAGCTGGCGTCGTTCACGGTTCGTGCTTCGTGGGGAAGTAACCTCCCGGAGCGCCGGATGTCGAGCCTGTCGAGGGTGGGCGGCAGAAGCGGGAGTTCGTTCGTACGCCGTCGATGTTCCGTCGTCATCCGCACCGCCGACCTGATCCAGGGATCACCAAGGACTATCCGCTGACCGACGATGCGGTGCTGCAGGTGGATGTCTACGACGACGCCGAACGGTGGCTGGTGGAGATCGCCCTGTGCAATGAGGCGCAGATCGTGGGCCGGATTCGGTGAACAGTGGCTGTTCCAGGCCACGTTGTACGTCGAAGCGGACGGCGAGGAGGTCTTCCTTCCGGTGCGCGACGCCCTCATGGACACACGCACCGACGCGGACGATGCGGAGCTGAACCGGCTGCGCCTGCAGTACCGCAACAAGCTCGAGTTCGCGGTCGGCCGGACCTGTTCGGCCACGTGGCTCGTGCCCGAGGGATCGCGGCGCGCCACGAAGGTATGGACGACGTGGCTGCCGGTCTCCGAAACCCCCCAGACACAGGCCCGGTCCGACGATTCGGTGATCACCGACATGGTCAAGCTCGCGACGGCGAGTGTCGAACAGCTGCACGCCGGCCTGGAGCCGCTGACCGCCGGCTACCTCGCCTGGCTGGACGATCAGGAGAAGCAGGCAATCAGCTGCCCGAACACCTGCGGCAGGTGGGTCTGGAGGCGGTCGCTGAGGCTCGCCGGGTGGCCGATCGGCTGGCCGAGGGGATCGACTTCCTGCTTGGCGATGAGGAGGCGCTGGCCTGCTTCCGGTTCATGAACCGGGTGATGGCGACCAGCGTGTGCATTCGGCGATCGTGCTGCGTCGTAGCCAGGACAAGACCCTCGATGTCGAGGCCGCGACCGCCGCGATCGAGGCGGAGGGTGCCAAGGCCACAGCTGGCGCATGTTCCAGCTCGCGTTCGTCCTGATGCAGCTGCCTGCCTGTGCGACCCCACCCACAAGTACCGATCCGATCCGGACCTCGCCGGGTCGAACTGCTGTTCTTCCCCACCGGTGGTGGCAAGACGAGCCTACCTCGGATTGGCGGCGTTCGCGTTCGCGATCCGCCGCCGGCAAGGTGTTGTCGGGTCGGCCGACGGGCCCCTCGACGGCAACAGTGGCCTGACGTTCTGATGCGCTACACGCTGCGTCTGCTCACGCCCAGCAGTTCCAGCGCGCCTCGACCATGGTCTGCGCCGCCGAACTCGTCCGACGGGAGGACCCGACATGTGGGGGGCCGAGCCGTTCCGGATCGGGCTGTGGGTCGGGACCAACGTGTCCCCGAAGCGGGTCAAGGAGGCCGAAGAGCAGCTGAAGGCCCCCTCGAGAGCCACTACGATCACGGCCTGACCGTGTTGCAGGTCAAGCGCTGCCCCTGGTGTGGCAGGCAGATCACAAGAACAACGTTCGGGTCGACCCCACCCTCGGGCGCGTCTACGTCGCTGCAGCGACCCGTTCGGTGACTGCCCGTTCTCCGAGGGCGGCCAGGTCGCCGAAGGCCTGCGATCCTCACCGTCGATGAGGAGATCTACCGGCTGGCGCCGGCGTTCGTGATCGCGACCGTCGACAAGTTCGCCCGGCTGGCGCGTGAGGGTGAGGCGGCCTCGCTGTTCGGCTACGTGTCGAAGAAGTGCGACCGGCACGGCTACGTCCACCCCGACTACACCGGCTGCGACATCAAGGACGGCTCCAAGCACCCGGCCAAGAACGGCTACCCTGCCGCCGGTGCGCGGCCCTGCGGGCGGCTGCGGCCCCCGGACCTGATCATCCAGGACGAGTTGCACCTGATCACCGGGGCGCTGGGCACGACGGTCGGGCTGTTCGAGGCCGCTATCGACACGCTCACCGCCTGGACGGCCGCGGACGGCAAGCCGGTCCAGCCGTGGTCGTGGCGTCCTCGGCGACCGTGCGCAACGCCGAGGAGCAGGTGCGTTCCCTCTACGGGCGCCAGACCGCCATCTTCCCCCCGCAGGTCCTCGACACCGCCGACACCTACTTCTCCCGGGAGTTGCCGATCTCGCGGGAACACCCGGGACGCCGCTACGTCGGGGTCTGCGCCTCCGGTGTGCGTCTGACCGCCGCGGAGATGCGGATCGCCGAGGTGCTGATGGCCGGGGCGCAGCTGCTGTTTGATCGCGATCCTGCTTCGGCGATCCGTACCTGACGTTGGTCGCCTACTTCAACGCCACCGTGAGCTGGCCGGCATGGCCGCTTCATGCTGGACGACATCCAGACCGCGCTGAAGGGCCGGCGTATGTGGTCCAGGCTCCGCGCCGATCCGGCACGGACTTCGGGGCCTTGAACATCGCCGAACTCACCTCCGGGTCTCGAGTGCGGCCATCACCACCACGCTGGACCAGATGGCCGTGCCGTTCGATCCCGCCTACGACACCAACCAGGCCAGGCGCGCCGCCCAGGAGGCCGCCTCTGCCGCCAAAGCCAAAGGCACCTTGCAGCCGGCCAGGGACCAGACGCCGTTCGACGTCGTGCTCGCGACGTCGATGCTGCAGGTGGGTGTCGACGTGCAGCGGTTGGGCTTGATGCTGATCGTGGGTCAGCCGAAGAACACCGCGAGTACATTCAGGCTTCTTCCGTGTCGGGCGTTCCGAGACGGGCCGGGTCTGGTGGTCACCCTGGGGAACTGGGCCCGGCCGCGCGATCTGGCGCACTTCGAGCAGTTCGGGTACTACCACGAGACCTTCTACGCCCAGGTCGAGGCGCTGTCGGTCACCCCGTACTCGGAGACCTCCATCGAGCGCGGACTCGACGGGGTGCTGGTCAGCGCCGCACGTGTCATCACGGCCAACCAAGGCGCCGACGGACTGTCCCGGAGACCGGCGCCCAGAAGGTGGATGCCGAGGCGCAGCTGCTGGACGATCTGGTCGACAAGCTGACCCGACGCGGACGGGCCGCCTCCGATGAGGAGGCGGAACAGCGCGTCCGCGACCGTCTGGTGAATCGGGTCGAGCAGTGGAAGCAGCGCCGGGCTTGCCTGCGCGAGGAGCACAAGTCGCTGGTCTACGAGCGGGTCCGTAAGGGCGACTCGCAGGCAGCGCTCATCATCGGCGCGGAGGCGGGCCCCGATCGGGACGGCCTGGATGGGGCACCGTTCGTCGTACCCAACTCGATGCGCGAGGTCCAGCCGAGATCAACCTGCTGGTCTCCCCCGATCCGCACAAGCTGTTCGTCCGCCCCCCTGACCGACCATGGACGTTCCCAGCCGAAAAGCCCGACAAGGCCGAGAAGGAGGACTGACATGACGCTGGTTTCAGGACCCAACATCCTCGACCCCTCGGCGACGCCGAGGCGCTGAAGACCAAGGGCGTCAAGAAGAACTTCGCCAAGGTGGGTTCTGGGCGTCCCTCCTCGCTGATCTACACCTACGGGCCCGGCGCCATCATGGACCTGCCCCACTTCACCGTCATGCCCGCCGGCTTCGATGCGTGGGAGAAGGTCTGGGCCCGCCGCGACGGGACCCCGCACGTGCACGCGCCGAAACTGCTCGACGCGGTCCGCAAGCAGCTGGGCCAACAGGTCGTTGAGCTACGCCCGTTCCCCCACCAGCCCGCGAGCACCTCCTTCGGTCAGGAAGGCAAGGATCTGGGCATCCCGGCGATCGTGTTCCCCAGTGGCTGCGCTGTACCGGCTGCGACCTGCTCGCCCCTTGAGCACGTTCCAGTACTCCAACACCCATCCCTTCCGCCCGATGAGGCGAAGTTCGAGCACGAGGGCTGCCCGGGGCGCGGCAAGGGCAACAAGGGCGGCGGGCGCAGGAAGGCGCTGGCGCTTCCGGCCCGCTATCTGCTGGCCTGCACGAACGGCCACCTGGACGAGTTCCCCTACGACCAGTGGGTTCACCACGGCAAAGACTGCCGGGCGGCGGAGATCCCACGGTTGAAGATGCTGGAGAACACCGCGAGCCGAGGTGCCTCGGCCGTCATCGAATGCGCCTCCTGCGGGGCCGCCGTGGCATGAACGAGGCCCAGGGTGCAGCCGGGCAGGAGAAACTGCCGGCCTGCCGGGGTCGCTTCCCCCACCTGAACGCCTACGCCAAGGACGGCTGCGACGCCGGTACCCACCTGATCCTGATCGGCGCGTCGAACCTGTGGTTCCCGATCCTGCAGAGCGTCATCGTGATGCCGATGGACACCGGTGAGCGCAAACAAGACCTGGTCGACCGCCTACGGGCCACCATCGACCCCAAGCACCTGGCCAAGTACGCCGACCACCCGGACTTCCTCCGCGACCTCGCCGAAGACAAGATCAACCTCAAGAACGTCACCGACGACCAGCTCACCAAGGCCGCCCACGCCGCACTGAATCCCTCGCAAGCCCCGGAGGACGAGGAGGGCACCCAGGGGTGGTCGCCCAACGATCTCCTGATCCCCGAGTGGAACTACCTCAAGCTCGATGCCGCCGGCGACCACCACTCCGATCCCGACAGCGGCCTGACGGTGCGCAACCGCACCCTCGACCCCGCGCTGGCCCCCCAGATCAGCCGCCTGCTGGCGGTCGAGAAACTACGCGAGGCCACCGCCCTGCTGGGCTTCACTCGGATCGATGAGATGGACCGCATCGAGGACCTGCCGTCGCGTCGCGCCCCACTGTCCTCGACCCGCCCAGGTGGGTCGTGGCGACCGAGAACCGCGGCGAAGGGATCTTCCTCGAACTCGACGAAACCGCTGTCGCCGCCTGGGAAGCGAAGGTCGAAGCCTCCAAGCTGTGGACCGCCCACGTAGAAGCGCACACCCGCAACTTCAACAACAGGATGTCGGGGACCGCGACCGTCCTGGACCCCGAGAGCCGCATGCGACCGCCCGCTACTGGCTGGTCCACACCTTCGCGCACGTGCTCTTCCGGGAGATGGCCATGTCGTCGGGCTACGGCGCCGCCTCCATCTCCGAACGCATCTACGCCTGGAAGGCCGCCGACTCCCACCCCCCGGCCGCCGGAGTCCTGCTGCTGACCACCTCCTCCGACAGCGACGGCACCCTAGGCGGGCTGGTCCAGCTGAGCGAACCCGCACGGCTGCGCCGACTGATCGACGCCGCGCTGCGCCGGGCGACCCGCTGCTCCTCTGATCCGTCTGCTCACACCGAACCCCGCACGACCCGAAGACTTCCTCCACGGAGCCGCGTGCCACTGCTGCACCATGGCGTCGGAGACCTCCTGCGAACGCTCGAATCGCTTCCTCGACCGACGCTTCCTGGTCGGCCTGCCCGGGCCGTATGCCGATCTGGGCTTCTTTCAGGACATCAGGTGAACGACGAGGTACTCATCCGCCTCGGGAAACTTCTGACCAGCAGCGAGGCCGCCCAGCTCGCCGCACGGTATGCCGACGGCGACACCCTGACCCAAGCACTCCACGGCATCGCACTCGCCCGCCGACCCGAGATCCGGGCCGTTCTGGAAGCGTGCGGCGTGGTACCGACCAACCTCCAGGTGGCCATCCCCGTGCTGCGCGCCGTCCAGGGCGCCGGCTCACGCACCACCGACATCTCCCGGTCTGGACCCTGCCCGGCCACCTCGCCGACTACGGCAGCCTCACCACCTCCACCAAGGACCTCGTGCTCTCGGCCCGAACCGCGGTGACCTGCTCGACCTACAACTTCCAACGATCCTCCAGCCTCTGGGAAGCCTTACGCGACGTCGCTTCCCGCGACACCGTCCAGGTCCGCGTCTACATGGACACCGAAGCCGCCGCCAAGGCGGCCCGAACAGCCCCAGCTGCCAGGAAGTCGCCGCCCAGCTCGCCGGAGCATTCGTGTACCGGACCCGGCCCCTCAACGGCAAGCCCGTCCGCAACCACGCCAAGTTCGTGGCAGTCGACCACCAATTCCTGATCGTCACCAGCGCCAACTTCTCCATGAGCGCCGAACAGAACAACGTCGAACTCGGACTCCGCGTCTATTCCACCGCCCTCACCCAGATGGTGGAGGACCAGCTCTGGGACGCCGAGTCGAGCCTCTACGAGCGGGTGCAATGAGACGCCGACTCGAGGCTGGGAGCCCAACCGTGCCCACGCCGCCACGGCCACCGCTGCCCGCACAGGACACCGGCTCGCTTCGAGCCGTGGCCAGGGCCTCAGACCCACGCGAGTACGCGCAGACAGGCCCAGAAGGGCGAGTGACGAACCTGAGCCCCACTGTTGCCGGCTCCAGGGATGGCACGGCAGGAAAGACGGGATCGTCAACGGGGCTCCGACAGACGAATAGGGGAATGGAGATATGAAGGCTGTCGACTCACACCTGCTGACGCTGCTCAAGGCGAGCAACCAGTTCATCGTGCCGATCTACCAGCGCCTCTACTCCTGGCAGGAGCCCGAATGTACCCAGCTGTGGACAGACATCCTGCGCGCCGGCGCAGACCAGAAACTGGGGGCGCACTTCACCGGCTCGATCGTCTACGTCGCCCGCGAGCAGGGCACCAACACCTCCAGTGAGCCTGATCTGATCATCGACGGCCAGCAACGGGTCACGACCGTCACCCTCATCCTCGCGGCGTTGGCCGCCCGGCTGTCCGGACTGCCCGATGGTCAACAGGAGCCCTGGACGGGTTCTCCCCCAAGAAGATCCGCAACCGCTACCTGCTCAACGACGACGAGGACGGGGACCGGCAGTACAAGCTGATCCTGTCCCAGAGCGACCGCGACGCACTGTTCGCGATCCTCCAGGGAGGCGAGCCCGCCGAACGCCTGATCACCCGCGTCGTCGACAACTACGCCTACTTCCAGGACAAGCTCGCCGACCCCAACCTGGACCTGGCCGTCGTCTGCCGGGGCCTGGACAAGCTCATCGTGGTCGACGTCAAGCTCGAGCGAAGCATCGACAACCCCAGCTCGTCTTCGAAGCGATGAACTCCACCGGCAAGAAGCTCTCCCAGGCCGACCTGATCCGCAACTACGTCCTGATGGACCTCCCACCCAGACGGCAGGAGAAGATCTACACCGCCTACTGGCGCCCCATGGAGCTGGAGTTTGAGGGCGCCAGCGACACCAAGTTCGATGAGTTCGTCCGCCACTACCTCACCGTCAAGACCGGCGACATCCCCCGCCTCGACGACATCTACGAGGCGTTCAAGGACCACGCGACCTCCTACACGCACGCCGAAGAGACCATCGAGTCACTGGTCGTCGAACTGCGCGACTACGCCCACCGCTTCTGCGCGATGGCACTGGGCAAGGAACACGACCCGAGCCTGCGGCTCGCGTTCAAGGACCTGGACCAGATCCGCGCCGACGTCGTCTACCCATTCCTGCTGGAGGTCTACACCGACTACGACCTAGGCATCATCGACCGTGACGGTCTGCACGAGATCGTTCAGATGGTGACGTCCTACATCTTCCGCCGCGCGGTGTGCCGGATTCCGACCAACTCCCTGAACAAGACCTTCGCCGGCTTCGCCGCGGCCCTGCGCAAGGACCGCTACGTCGACTCCGTCAAGGCCAACTTCCTAACCCTGACCAGCTATCGAGCCTTTCCCACCGATGACCAGTTCCGTACAGAGCTCACCACCAGCGACCTGTACAACTTCCGGCGCCGCTCCTACCTCCTGCGGATGCTGGAGAACTACGGCAGGAAGGAACGCGTCACCATCGAGGACTACACGATCGAGCACATCCTGCCCAGAACGAGAACCTCTCACCCGACTGGCGCGCCGCCCTGGGGAAGAACTGGGAAGAGCTGCAGCGCAAGTATCTGCATACCCTGGGCAACCTGACTCTCACCGGCTACAACTCCGAGTACTCCGACCACACCTTCGCCACCAAGCGCGACATGGAAGGCGGCTTCAAGGACAGCCCTCTCCGGCTGAACAAGGGACTGGGGAAGCTCCAGACCTGGACCGTCGCCCAGATCGAGGAACGCGCCAACCGGCTCGCCACCGACGCGATCGCGATCTGGCCACGCCCCAGCTCCCAGACAACGTCATCACTAATTTTCAGGGCAAGCGCGAGGAGTCCGACTTCTCCATCGAGGACCACCCCCACCTGCTGCCCCGCCGGCGCCGGGCCCTCTTCGAGAAGTTCAGCGAGGAGACCCTCGCCCTCGACCCCGGCGTCACCCGCCAGTTCCTCAAGCTGTACGTCGCGTTCAAAGCGGAGACGAACTTCGTCGACCTCGTCCCCCAGAAAGCGCGGATGCGCCTCAGCCTCAACATCCCATCGAGGCCTTGCACGACGAACGAAGCCTCGCCTGGGACGTCAGCGGCAAAGGCCACTGGGGCAACGGGCCCACCGAGGTCGGCCTCGACGAAGACACCGACTTCGCTTACATCATGGGACTGGTCCGACAGGCCTACGAGTACCAGATGGGCGGAGACTAGCCCTTCCGGGATGCCTTACAGTCAGGAACCGATGCCACAGACCGGGTGTGTCAGATAAACGGTGTGTGGGGGCCGGGCGGTTTTCAGTGAGTGGTTCTCTCGAACCGGCCTGCGAAGGTGATCGCGAACGCGTTCAGCGCGGGCTTCCACCTGATCACCCAGCGTGCCTTTCCTCCGCCGGTGGGGTCAAGTGATCGGGTGACGAGGTACAGGCATTTCAGGGCGGCCGCCTCATTGGGGAAATAGCCCCTGGCCCGGACCGCCCGCCGGTAGCGGCGGGCATTGATCGACTCGATCGCATTCGTCGTGCAGATCACCCGCCGGATCTCCACGTCGTACTCCAGGAAGGGCACGAACTCGGCCCACGCGCTCTCCCACAGCTTGATGATCGCCGGGTACCGATCACCCCACTCGGCCGCGAAGTCGGCGAAGCGGTCCTTCGCGGCCTGCTCCGACGGGGCGGTGTAGACGGGCTTGAGGGCCTTCACGATCCCGTCGCGGTGCTGGCGGCCGGCGTAGCGGAAGCTGTTGCGGATCAGGTGCACGATGCACTGCTGGACGACCGTGTGCTCCAAGGCCGTTGGTGATCGCCTCCGGCAGGCCCTTCAACCCGTCACAGACCGCGATGAGCACATCCTGGATGCCGCGGTTCTTCAGCTCCGAGAAGACCTGGAGCCAGAACCTGGCGCCCTCGGCCCCGTCACCGGCCCAGATCCCCAGGATCTCGCGTTCCCCGGACACGGTGACGCCCATGACGACATAGAACGGGGTGTTGCGGACCTGTCCGTCGCGGACCTTGACCACGATCGCGTCGACGAAGATCACCGGGTAGAGCGGGTCCAATGGCCGCGACGACCACTCGGCCAGTTCGCCGGCGACCTTCTCGCTGATCCTGGAGATCGTGTCCTTGGAGACCCTTGCGCCGTAGACCTCCTCGAAATGCGCCGCGATCTCCCCGGTCGTCAGCCCCCGCGCGGACAGCGACAGGACGATCTGGTCGATCCCGTCCAGGCGCCGCTTCCGCTTGGGGACGATCACCGGCTCGAAGGAGCCGTCGCGGTCGCGGGGAACCTCGATCTGGACCGGCCCGATCTCGGTCAACACGGTCTTCGACCGGGTCCCGTTACGCGCATTGGCCCGAGCGGGGTCTGGCCGTGTTCGTGCCCGAGATGCTCTGTCAGTTCAGCCCCCAGAGCCGTCTCCAGCACCTGCTTCGTCAGCCCGGACAGGAGGCCTCCTGGCCCGACCAGGCTGATACCCTGCTCCTTGGCCTGGGGCGAGCAGCAGCTCGGCCAGGCCCTTCTGATCGATGATCTCCCCCGTCACGGGATCGATCATCACCTCCGGTGTTGCTCCGGTCGTGTCCGACACGGCCATCTCCTCTCGGATCAGACCGGTCCCCTACACACCGTTAATCTGACAGTCTCAGGTACGGACAGGAATCACTGGGCGTGCCCTTCAGCTTCTCGGACCGCATTCAGTTCGATGGCGAAATGCCCCACAGCGCAAAATCCTCAGTATAATTCGTCCAAGGTATTCCATGAATAAGCCAGAAAGCTGCAGCACGCGCAGCAAACTCAGTTGGCGAATCGGTGGGAACCCCAGGAAGACCATAGTTCACCATGACCGGAGTCACCGGAAACATGATCGGGGTAGGAATGCCGGGGATTCCACAGGAATATATAGCCCATGGTCGAGTGTCGGCGGTACCCATTCGAGCCGAGATATCCCACTGGTTACTCATGGCTGACCACGTGCTGCCCACGTCATCAACAAACTTAGAGCCAGTCAGGTCAGCGAGTGCCGGAAATGCAGCTCCGAGGACGCTGCCTAAATCACCCTCCACGCCGGGAAGCGAAGTCGACCCAAACCACGTGTTGTTGACGATTACCTGCGAGTCGTACAGCGGAGCACATGGAAGGGTGTTGTAGAAGTAGCTCGTACCTTGGTCGGCAGTGCCTGCGCGGGCCACATCGAAGGCCTTAGTCGTATTGATAATCTTGCTCTCATTGACAGTCAAGAGAGTAAATTCAGCAACATGGATAGCCGTCTGCGCATTATCAAACAGTGCGTACTCTATCTTGTAGTCTTTGCCGCGGCCGACGTCGACTAGGGTGCCTCCATGGAATGGAGTGGCGGTCGTGTACGCCCCGTCACCATTCGTATCCCCTCCAAATCGATCATCTCGGGGGTCTGTGAAGATGATTGGATTGTCGGCTGTCCCGATTGCCGTCAGCGATCCGTGTGCAGTGAGAGTTCCCTTGAGGATGACGCCCGGGGTAATTGTCACTTGTCCGTTGGAAATGAACCCACCGGCTTGGCTATCTGATCCGAGATTGTATGCCGAAACTCCGCCGTCTGGTGACAGGGTGAGTTGGCTCCCGGTCGGGGCCGAGGACAGCGACAGACCAACAGCCCGTTGGTTGGGGGTGCCTTGGAGCGTGTTCACGTCAGGCCCGGTGAACGGAACACCGGTGATATCGCCAACTCGGTACAGATCCAGGCCCAACCGCCAGTGGTGGGTGCGATGGTGTTGCGTTGGATCACCGGCCGCGGCGCGGAGTACACGTTGACACGGGCGTGGATCGTGTTGTCGGTCAGGGTCAACGTCGAATGACTCAAATCAGTGGAGAGCGAGGAGGCGAACACCTGGTCGGTGTGGTCGATCACCACATGCGCCATATTGATGACGACATTCCCACCCGGGGTCATGACCGCCCCTTGATTCTTCGGTGTGGTGCCGTAGCCGCCCGTCGCTCCGCCGGCGGTGTCATCCGTCACCGAAGTGAAGATGATCGGATGGTCCACCGTCCCCACCGCATTGAGCGTGCCACTCGCCCAGAAACCGTCGTTGCCGTCGCCCTTCAGGATGACGCCGGGAGCGATGGTCAACTCACCTTGCTGGTACATGTTTGTCACGTTGTAAGCAGACACGCCGCCGTCATTTGACAGGGTCACTTTGGTACCTGCGAGAGAGTGCGCCTCCTTCAGGCTGACCATCCGTTGGTTGGGGGTGCCTTGGAGCGTGTTCACGTCAGGCCCGGTGAACGGAACACCGGTGATATCGCCAACTCGGTACAGATCCAGGCCCCAACCGCCAGTGGTGGGTGCGATGGTGTTGCGTTGGATCACCGGCCGCGGCGCGGAGTACACGTTGACACGGGCGTGGATCGTGTTGTCGGTCAGGGTCAACGTCGAATGACTCAAATCAGTGGAGAGCGAGGAGGCGAACACCTGGTCGGTGTGGTCGATCACCACATGCGCCATATTGATGACGACATTCCCACCCGGGGTCATGACCGCCCCTTGATTCTTCGGTGTGGTGCCGTAGCCGCCCGTCGCTCCGCCGGCGGTGTCATCCGTCACCGAAGTGAAGATGATCGGATGGTCCACCGTCCCCACCGCATTGAGCGTGCCACTCGCCCAGAAACCGTCGTTGCCGTCGCCCTTCAGGATGACGCCGGGAGCGATGGTCAACTCACCTTGCTGGTACATGTTTGTCACGTTGTAAGCAGACACGCCGCCGTCATTTGACAGGGTCACTTTGGTACCTGCGAGAGAGTGCGCCTCCTTCAGGCTGACCATCCGTTGGTTGGGGGTGCCTTGGAGCGTGTTCACGTCAGGCCCGGTGAACGGAACACCGGTGATATCGCCAACTCGGTACAGATCCAGGCCCCAACCGCCAGTGGTGGGTGCGATGGTGTTGCGTTGGATCACCGGCCGCGGCGCGGAGTACACGTTGACACGGGCGTGGATCGTGTTGTCGGTCAGGGTCA
The DNA here is from genome assembly GCF_009646095.1 of Raineyella fluvialis. Lineage (NCBI taxonomy): Bacteria > Bacillati > Actinomycetota > Actinomycetes > Propionibacteriales > Propionibacteriaceae > Raineyella > Raineyella fluvialis. Next base: position 13,508 of record NZ_CP045725.1, read on the forward strand.
ACGTCGAATGACTCAAATCAGTGGAGAGCGAGGAGGCGAACACCTGGTCGGTGTGGTCGATCACCACATGCGCCATATTGATGACGACATTCCCACCCGGGGTCATGACCGCCCCTTGATTCTTCGGTGTGGTGCCGTAGCCGCCCGTCGCTCCGCCGGCGGTGTCATCCGTCACCGAAGTGAAGATGATCGGATGGTCCACCGTCCCCACCGCATTGAGCGTGCCACTCGCCCAGAAACCGTCGTTGCCGTCGCCCTTCAGGATGACGCCGGGAGCGATGGTCAACTCACCTTGCTGGTACATGTTTGTCACGTTGTAAGCAGACACGCCGCCGTCATTTGACAGGGTCACTTTGGTACCTGCGAGAGAGTGCGCCTCCTTCAGGCTGACCATCCGTTGGTTGGGGGTGCCTTGGAGCGTGTTCACGTCAGGCCCGGTGAACGGAACACCGGTGATATCGCCAACTCGGTACAGATCCAGGCCCCAACCGCCAGTGGTGGGTGCGATGGTGTTGCGTTGGATCACCGGCCGCGGCGCGGAGTACACGTTGACACGGGCGTGGATCGTGTTGTCGGTCAGGGTCAACGTCGAATGACTCAAATCAGTGGAGAGCGAGGAGGCGAACACCTGGTCGGTGTGGTCGATCACCACATGCGCCATATTGATGACGACATTCCCACCCGGGGTCATGACCGCCCCTTGATTCTTCGGTGTGGTGCCGTAGCCGCCCGTCGCTCCGCCGGCGGTGTCATCCGTCACCGAAGTGAAGATGATCGGATGGTCCACCGTCCCCACCGCATTGAGCGTGCCACTCGCCCAGAAACCGCCCTTGACGATGACCCCCGGAGCTATCGTAAGCGTCACCCCACGCGGCACATTGAAAGTGCCATCGCTGACGTAGGCGATCGCGCAGTCGCTCGTCCAAGTGGTGTCAGAGGTTAGGGACCCGGAAACGCGGATGATCTGCTTCACACACGTGTAGGTGAACGAGCCGGTCTTGGTGGCCTGGCCACCCGGGGTCTGGACGACCACATCGACCACACCCGCAGCATGGGCCGGAGCCACCACCGTCAGACTCGTCGCCGAGTCCACCGTCAAGCCCGTGCCCGCGACACCACCGAACGTGACTCCCGTCGCGCCGGTCAGGTTCTGGCCACTGATCGTGACCTTCACACCACCACCGACATCACCCTCGGCCGGCGACAGACCCGACACCACCGGCGCCGGAACCGGCGGGACCTTGTAGGTGAACGAGCCGGTCTTGGTGGCCTGGCCACCCGGGGTCTGGACGACCACATCGACCACACCCGCAGCATGGGCCGGAGCCACCACCGTCAGACTCGTCGCCGAGTCCACCGTCAAGCCCGTGCCCGCGACACCACCGAACGTGACTCCCGTCGCGCCGGTCAGGTTCTGGCCACTGATCGTGACCTTCACACCACCACCGACATCACCCTCGGCCGGCGACAGACCCGACACCACCGGCGCCGGAACCGGCGGGACCTTGTAGGTGAACGAGCCGGTCTTGGTGGCCTGGCCACCCGGGGTCTGGACGACCACATCGACCACACCCGCAGCATGGGCCGGAGCCACCACCGTCAGACTCGTCGCCGAGTCCACCGTCAAGCCCGTGCCCGCGACACCACCGAACGTGACTCCCGTCGCGCCGGTCAGGTTCTGGCCACTGATCGTGACCTTCACACCACCACCGACATCACCCTCGGCCGGCGACAGACCCGACACCACCGGCGCCGGAACCGGCGGGACCTTGTAGGTGAACGAGCCGGTCTTGGTGGCCTGGCCACCCGGGGTCTGGACGACCACATCGACCACACCCGCAGCATGGGCCGGAGCCACCACCGTCAGACTCGTCGCCGAGTCCACCGTCAAGCCCGTGCCCGCGACACCACCGAACGTGACTCCCGTCGCGCCGGTCAGGTTCTGGCCACTGATCGTGACCTTCACACCACCACCGACATCACCCTCGGCCGGCGACAGACCCGACACCACCGGCGCCGGAACCGGCGGGACCTTGTAGGTGAACGAGCCGGTCTTGGTGGCCTGGCCACCCGGGGTCTGGACGACCACATCGACCACACCCGCAGCATGGGCCGGAGCCACCACCGTCAGACTCGTCGCCGAGTCCACCGTCAAGCCCGTGCCCGCGACACCACCGAACGTGACTCCCGTCGCGCCGGTCAGGTTCTGGCCACTGATCGTGACCTTCACACCACCACCGACATCACCCTCGGCCGGCGACAGACCCGACACCACCGGCGCCGGAACCGGCGGGACCTTGTAGGTGAACGAGCCGGTCTTGGTGGCCTGGCCACCCGGGGTCTGGACGACCACATCGACCACACCCGCAGCATGGGCCGGAGCCACCACCGTCAGACTCGTCGCCGAGTCCACCGTCAAGCCCGTGCCCGCGACACCACCGAACGTGACTCCCGTCGCGCCGGTCAGGTTCTGGCCACTGATCGTGACCTTCACACCACCACCGACATCACCCTCGGCCGGCGACAGACCCGACACCACCGGCGCCGGAACCGGCGGGACCTTGTAGGTGAACGAGCCGGTCTTGGTGGCCTGGCCACCCGGGGTCTGGACGACCACATCGACCACACCCGCAGCATGGGCCGGAGCCACCACCGTCAGACTCGTCGCCGAGTCCACCGTCAAGCCCGTGCCCGCGACACCACCGAACGTGACTCCCGTCGCGCCGGTCAGGTTCTGGCCACTGATCGTGACCTTCACACCACCACCGACATCACCCTCGGCCGGCGACAGACCCGACACCACCGGCGCCGGAACCGGCGGGACCTTGTAGGTGAACGAGCCGGTCTTGGTGGCCTGGCCACCCGGGGTCTGGACGACCACATCGACCACACCCGCAGCATGGGCCGGAGCCACCACCGTCAGACTCGTCGCCGAGTCCACCGTCAAGCCCGTGCCCGCGACACCACCGAACGTGACTCCCGTCGCGCCGGTCAGGTTCTGGCCACTGATCGTGACCTTCACACCACCACCGACATCACCCTCGGCCGGCGACAGACCCGACACCACCGGCGCCGGAACCGGCGGGACCTTGTAGGTGAACGAGCCGGTCTTGGTGGCCTGGCCACCCGGGGTCTGGACGACCACATCGACCACACCCGCAGCATGGGCCGGAGCCACCACCGTCAGACTCGTCGCCGAGTCCACCGTCAAGCCCGTGCCCGCGACACCACCGAACGTGACTCCCGTCGCGCCGGTCAGGTTCTGGCCACTGATCGTGACCTTCACACCACCACCGACATCACCCTCGGCCGGCGACAGACCCGACACCACCGGCGCCGGAACCGGCGGGACCTTGTAGGTGAACGAGCCGGTCTTGGTGGCCTGGCCACCCGGGGTCTGGACGACCACATCGACCACACCCGCAGCATGGGCCGGAGCCACCACCGTCAGACTCGTCGCCGAGTCCACCGTCAAGCCCGTGCCCGCGACACCACCGAACGTGACTCCCGTCGCGCCGGTCAGGTTCTGGCCACTGATCGTGACCTTCACACCACCACCGACATCACCCTCGGCCGGCGACAGACCCGACACCACCGGCGCCGGAACCGGCGGGACCTTGTAGGTGAACGAGCCGGTCTTGGTGGCCTGGCCACCCGGGGTCTGGACGACCACATCGACCACACCCGCAGCATGGGCCGGAGCCACCACCGTCAGACTCGTCGCCGAGTCCACCGTCAAGCCCGTGCCCGCGACACCACCGAACGTGACTCCCGTCGCGCCGGTCAGGTTCTGGCCACTGATCGTGACCTTCACACCACCACCGACATCACCCTCGGCCGGCGACAGACCCGACACCACCGGCGCCGGAACCGGCGGGACCTTGTAGGTGAACGAGCCGGTCTTGGTGGCCTGGCCACCCGGGGTCTGGACGACCACATCGACCACACCCGCAGCATGGGCCGGAGCCACCACCGTCAGACTCGTCGCCGAGTCCACCGTCAAGCCCGTGCCCGCGACACCACCGAACGTGACTCCCGTCGCGCCGGTCAGGTTCTGGCCACTGATCGTGACCTTCACACCACCACCGACATCACCCTCGGCCGGCGACAGACCCGACACCACCGGCGCCGGAACCGGCGATTTGTGCGTGCTGTTGTTATTCTCTCCGCTGGGTGCGACAGGAGACTGGGTTGCTCTATGTGATTGTGTGCTGTTGGCTGACCCACCAGCCGGCCCATGCACCGTTGAGGCATCAGCCCGTGGAGAGGCATGGTCGCTTGGGGATGTCGTGGGTGTCGTGGGTGAAGTCGGATCGCTGGTGACCGCCCGTGCCTGCGTCGATGGAGCTTGGGTGGCAGTTATACCGGCGGGAGATGGCATGTTGGTTCCGACCCCGCTCGTCGTGCCGCAACCTGATGCCAAGAAGAGTATGGCCGCCGTAAGTATCGCACCGATCGGATAGACCGTGCGGATTGGCCTGCACTTCATCCCTGCCCCCATCAAGACGATGGACCCCCCAATGGCGTCTCACCGCGGAGGCTACTGCAAGATGGGTCAAGTCCCTTTGTGTGGTGTAACCGTGTTGTCTCTGGGGTGGTTGTTGGTCAGGCAGTCAGGAAGAGCTCGGGGTGGGCGGGTTCTGCGTGGTCGTGGAGGATGTGGGCGAGTTTTGCGCATGGAGACCTCGGAGAAGTTGAAGCGCCCCAGGTTCTCTGTGGGACTGCTCACATTTTGGTTGACTCGTGTTGCGGGTCTCAGGCTGCGAGTGCGACCTGAGGGATGGTGTTGATGGTCTCGTATTCGATCGGGGTCAGGCGTCCCAGGCGGCGTTGCCTGCGTCGGCGGTGGTAGGTCCGTTCGATCCAGGTCACGACGGCCAGGCGGAGCTGGTCGCGGGTGGCCCAGCGGCGCCGGTCCAGGACGTTGCGTTGCAGGAGGGCGAAGAACGATTCCATCGCGGCGTTGTCAGCGCTCGAGCCGACCTGTCCCATCGACCCGGCCAGATGGTAGGCCTTCAGATCGCGCAGGAAGGCCTTGGAACCGAACTGGCTGCCCCTGTCGGAGTGGACCACGCAGCCCCGGGTGGACCACGCAGCCGGCGCTGGGGCGGCGCCGTGCGACGGCGTTGCGCAGCGCGGCGACGGCCAGGGACGCCTTCATGCGGGAGTCGATGGAGTAGCCGACGATCCGGTTGGACCAGGCGTCCTTGACCGCGCACAGGTAGAGCTTGCCCTCGCTCGTGTGGTGTTCGGTGATGTCGACAGCCAGAGCCGGTTCGGCCCCTGCGCGGTGAATTGGCGCTGCACCAGGTCGTCGTGCGCCGGTGGTCCGGGACGGCGTCCCCGGTAGGCGGCCTTGCCGAAGACCGACCAGATCCGCTGGGCCGAGCACAGCCGCCACACCCGCCGCTCCGAAGCGACGATGCCGCGTTCGGGCAGCTGGTCGGCGATCAGCCGGTAGCCGAACTCGGGGTTGTCGTGGTGGACGTCGAGGGCGGCGTTGATCAGGTGCGCCTGGTCCCATTCCCGCTGACTGACCGGGTTCGCCCGCCAGGCGTAGCACGCCTGCTTGGAGAACCCCAGGACCCGGCAGGAGACGCTGACAGGGATCCCGTCGGCTGCCAGGTCGCCGATCAGCGGGTAGGACCTTTTGGGGGCAGTTCCTTGGCGAAGTAGGCCGCGGCCCGGCGCAGGATCTCGTTCTCGGTCTCCAGCTCCCGGGTCCTCTTGTGCAGCGCCTTCAGCTCCGCGTCCTGTTGGCCGGCGCGAGGGCCTCACGTCCGAACAGGCGTCGACGTCGTCCTGGGCCAGCCAGCGCTGCAGTGCGGACTTCGAGACACCGAAATCGCGGGCGATCTGCTCGACCGGGGCATCAGAGGCCCGCGCGGCACGCACGATGTCACGACGGAACTCGTCGGGGTACTTCCTCGGCATGGGGTGATCCTTCCATGAGCCGGCTCCCACCAGCTCGTATCAGGAGTCAACCAAACCTGCAGCAGTCCCCGGCGCCCCCTCGGCGCGTAGGGACGTCCTTGGCCATGACCGAGCACCCTCCGGAGCGTCGACGCCTCAGGGCCGCCCTCAAGGGAGTGTGACTCTTAACAATTCGATTCCGGTCTAATAACTGACTGATCGGTCTAAATAGCCAAACCTCCGCACAAAAAGCCAGGTTCCGTGGAACGACGGGTCATCGGAAGGTATCGGCTTTCAACCAACCTGACTCGCTTGGGGGTTGGCAACCTCTCTCGATCGCGATGTCACCCCAAGGGCCCGGGATATCCTCAAACTTCTCACCGGCGAGGGTGTGCACTAATTTGAGCCAACTCGGGTTCGACTCTGACGCGCGGCAGCCAGCGCGGGCCTGAATCGGTCATCGGCGTCAACAATGCCTGCGTCAACTCTACGTGCGACGACTCACCATCCACAGGAGGAGGGCACCCATGCCTGCCGCAATCCCACCAATGACGAACATGCTAGCCCGGCTTGCCGAGCGGTCAAGATTCGGCAGATTGTCCGCGATTAGCAGCGCTGTAAAGGTTAAGCCCGCTGCCGTGGCCGTGAAGAGCGCAGCCTGGGTGCGCTCATTCATTTCGTGTTTCCGTAGGCGCACCACCATGTCACCGAGTTGGTAACCCAAGTACCCAGCGAGACAGACCGAGAAGAGGGCGTGGTACCAGCCCGCGGCGTTGAAGACGTGCGGGGCAGGGAGAGTCCAGTTGAGGTCTGGGTTAGGGTCGGCCAGCCAGGCCGCTTGAGTGGCGAACATCACCCCCGCCAATGTCAGCGCACCGCAGACGCCGCCAATCATTCCGCCAGGTGCCTCGGGAAGGCTGACGCGAGCGACGCTGAGAGCCCCCACAACAACTGGAAGGCAGAACGCGTCGCCAAGAGACGATGAGAGATAGGAGTAGAGGCCACGATGAAGTGTCCGAGATCTCTCAACGATCCAAAGTAAGTTCATAGTGCCGAAGCCGGCAACAGCTGTCAAGGTGGCCGGAATCATGCCACTGTGCTTCATACCGAAACCCTCCCGTAGTCCTGCGCTCGCTAGTCTAAGGCCTAGCAGCAGCAACCGGACCGATCAGCGTGGGGGCAACGCATGTCGAACCTACCTCTTGCTTCCCTTCTTGTATTCATTGGACTGGGCGCCCCAGCCGTGGTTCTTGAGTGGGGACGTTCAGGTCATGTCAGGCCACATACGGTTGCCAGGTTCCTTGCGGTGGTACTACTCGGCTCGGCGGCACTGTGGGCCTCAACCAGATTTCTCGACTGGGCGCTGGTTGGCCTGCCCACGGCAATCCTGTTGTCAGTCTACTCGGTGAGGCTCAACCTCAGATCCGCACGGGATCTCAATCCAGGACCTGGAAACCCTAAAAGAAACCTCAATGCGGCATTCACAGAGCGCTTCCCACTAGCCGCTCTTGGAATCTGGCTATACTTGGGCTTTGCGCCCGCCCTCACCACGACCTTACACCTACAAGCCAGCGACAAATTCCTGACACTCGGCATAGGCGGGTTCATACCATTCTTCGCCGCTTGGATTCGCCGGACCTATCGCATGGCCATGGTTGCACGAAGCCGGTTCAATCGCCGCCAGAAGGATTCCCTCTTCGGCTCCCTTTACGTCTACTATGGATTCCTTGGGTCGGCGATACTTCTGATGGGGTGTCGCCTACTTGACTACCTATACGCGGCGAATAGCGTCGCATTCCTCACGACAACTATGACTGTCGCGACCGTTCTGTTCGCCTTGGGAATCCTGCTCAGCACCTTCCCGGAGAGAAATCCTGTGCTACGTTGGTCCCCAACGGTCGCCTACTCTTGTTCGGCAGCCTTGGCCGTATCGGAGATCGCCACCCTAGGTGCGCCAAAACTTGGACCATTGGCGGCGGCGCTGCTCGTCGCGTTTACCTTGGCCGACGGCGTAGTCTCTAGCTCACACGTCCTGCATCTCGTGCCAGCGACGCCGCCGCGTCTCGTGCGCGTTCTTGCGCCGACTTTGGTGGGGGCGACGGGGCTTTACTGGTATGTCGCTCGAGTCTGGGCCGTGAGTGCTGGCGGCCGGGCTTCCTCCGCGGACCAAGCCGGCTACCTCATCATCCTGGGGCTCCTGACCCTGACGTCCCTAGCACTCGTCACCCACCGATCGTTCGCCACGTTGGGGAGTCGCTGGCTTACAGAGAACTCTGGGACTTTCAACGCGTCACACGACTCTCTGCTCGCCTACGCATGCATCCTGCTTGGGATGGTGATCCCACTTCAGTTGCTGGAGTTCAGGCCCCCTTCCGGGCTACTGGATTTTGTCAGTTTAGTCTACTTGGGGGGCCCGGTAGTGCCTACATCCTCGTCTGGTTCGCACTCAAGAACCATAAGCACCACATCGCAGCGCCCGCGAAGATCTTCCGTCCAGACGTGGACCAGTTGACAACCGACAATGTGGAAGATTGGGATCGCCGAATGCGCCACCGACAATTCAGGCAGGCGGCCAGCCTCGTGGCCGTCACCCTGAGCGGCTGGGTCTACTGGGCTTTCGTGATCAGCCAACGAATCTCCTCCGGCCATATCGACTTCTGACAGGAATGAGGTGGGCGCGTTGTCGGGGGACGACAACGCTTTACGATGACGGCTATCCATTCGACATCCCGAATTTCTCCCGCCCGTGCCTGCACCCCCAACAAAGGCCCATACGATCTGACTGAGGCGACAGTACCTCTCGGCCACACGCCGAGCAGTAACGGCGGTTGGCGAACCGTGCGGCCGCCTTCTCGGCCGTCGGGGGATGTTGCCAACCAGCGTCCCGCTCAGATACGCACCGGGGACACGGGCATGCGCCCCGATGCATCCCAGGCCGATGGGCCTCACTCAGAGCGACGGAAAGCAAGTTCTCATACTGGCCACCGGGGGCAAGCTCTCGGATGTACCAACAACAACAGGGGTGAAAACCGCATCGCTGACACTTCGTCATTCCATTTCCCCATCCGCCTCACGATTGCGGAGTAAGTCGAACAACTCGTCCTCTGTAATCGGCCTGGCATCGCTGGTCCGACTGGACATCGTTCGAGGGGACACCGCAGACTTCATGCTTCTCAGTTCGGTGTCCGCTCTGAGCGCGGCCGCCGGGATCGCGTCTCCCTTCGAGTCAACACCCTTTTCAAAAGCTTCCGGCCCATGAGCGACAACTACGGCGACGTCCTCGTCGGGTGTCCGCCGCTCCGGTTCTAATGAGTAACTGCTGTCGTTAGTGCCTTGCCTGTCCTTGCCTGTCCTATGTCTAGCTCTGGACTCGTCCTCAGTGACGTCACGTGACAGGCCCGAATCAAGGTCGGCGTTCGGCGCGGCTGCGCGCCTCGCCGACCTCCTCCGGCCCTGTCGTTCGCGGTCATTTGCACCCGAGTTCACCCACCTCGTGAGGATTCGGCAGCGAATATGCCTCTGGCTAGGTGATTCTCTCGTCCGGAATGGTGAAAGGGGTTACTAAGAACTCCTTTGGGGCCGGTAGTCTGCCCCGGTGGGGTCCCGGTTCGTGCGGAAGGTCAGGACCGCGTCGGGAGCCGTCGCGGTTCAGATCGTCACGCGTGAGGGCCGCCAGGTTGTCGCGGTCGATCATGTCGGTTCGGCGCATACCGACGCTGAGTTGGGGCTGTTGCTGGCCGCGGCCCGGGCGCGGCTGGTCCCCGATGGTCAGGACATGCTGGACCTGGGGCCGGTCGAGCAGGCTGGTGCGCGGCTGGGCGATGTTGCCGACTGGACCCGCCCGGCCGACACGCTGTCCGTCGAACCGTCCGGTGGGCGGCCCCGTCAAAAGGTCGCTGGCGGGCGGGTCTCCGGGACGGCGTCACTTCTGTTGTGGGATTTGCTGGTCGAGGCCTATGGCCGGCTCGGGTTCGAGGCCGTGGCAGACGCCACGTGTCGGCGTACGACCTCATGTGTCGTGGTGGGTACGACCTGATGTGTAGGTCGGTTCCGGCGAGTTAACCCCTTGCTCGCCCGTGTGTGGGTGGGCCACCCTTCGATTCGTCAACCGCCAAGAAGACGAGACCGAAGGGTGGCTTACCCCCATGATCCTGGATGAGGAGTCCTGGATGAACATCCGCCGTTTCCGCGTCCTGCACCAGGCAGGCGCGACGTATGCCGAGATCGCCCGTGAGTGCGGGTGTGACTGGCGCACCGTCCGTAAGTACCTGACGGCCGACGCTCTGGTCGGCCCTCCGAAGGCCCCGCCGAGGGCGGGGACCCAGCCGGCGCTGATCACCCCGTTCGTCTCGGTGGTCGAGGGCTGGCTGCGCGCCGATATCGGGTTGAAGGCCAGCGTGATCCATGAACGACTGGTCGCGCAGTACGGCTTCACCGGCCACTACCAGCGGGTGAAGATGTTCGTCGCGACGGCCCGGCCCCGGATCAGCGCCGAACTGGACGCCGACGACGAGAACCGGCTGACCGGCCTGCACCGTCGCTTCGAGACCCAGCCCGGGGTGCAGGCCCAGGTCGACTGGGGCGATGAGGGCGATCTGCTCGCCCATGTCGGGATCGGACACGTGTACTCCTTCCACATGGTCCTGGCACATTCCCGCGACCCGTTCTGCCTGTTCACGACCAGCACCGACCTGGCCACGTTCTGGGAGGCCCACCGCGCCGCGTTCGACCACTTCGGCGGGGTCCCGGCCCAGATCGTCTACGACCGCACCAAGACCGTGATCAAACGCCACGTCGCCCCCAGGGCGCCGGTCCCGCTCCATCCCGAGGCCGCGGCGTTCGCCGATCATTACGGCTTCGACATTGATGTCCTGGCCGCCTACCGGCCCACCGGCAAGGGCAAGATCGAACGCCAGGTCGACATCGTGCGCGACCACGTCGTCGCCGGGCGCCGGTTCGACTCCCTGGCCGAGCTCCAGACCGCTTTCACCGACTGGCTCGCGATCCGCCGCGCCCAGGTCCACCGCACCCACGGTGAAGTCATCGCCGTGCGCGCCGAGGCCGACCGCGCCGCCCTCGCGCCGATCCCGCCACACCCGTATCTGGTCTGTGAGTCCCACCTGCGCCGCGTCGGCAAGGACGCCCTGGTCTCCTTCGAAGCCAGCTTCTACTCGGTGCCCGCCGCCCGGATCCGGCCCGGCCAACGCGTCGCCGTCCGGGCCGGCGCCGACACCCTCACCATCCACACCCTGACCCCCGACCCCGACGGCACAACCCTGCTCACCACCCACACCCGCGCCACCCGCCGCGGGCAGTGGGTCATCGACCCGGCCCACTGGGACGGACTGCCCGACGGCCACACCCGCGCGACCGTCATCGAACTCCCCACCCGACCCGCCGCCGCGAGCGTCGACGGCGCGGGGACGGGCCCGCTCGCAGCCGTGGTCGCTCATCACCGTGCCGATGTTGCCGTGGCCCGCCGTGACCTGGCCGCCTACCAAGCCCTCGCCGCCGGACGGGGACGGGCGTGAGCAGCCTGACCGTCGACCGGATCCGCGCCAACGCGACCCGGCTGGGCCTGACCCACCTCACCGACACGATCACCGAACTCACCGACCGGGCCGAGACCGCCCAGATGGGCTACCTGGACTTCCTCGACCTGCTGCTGGAAGAGGAAGCCGGGATGCGCGAGGCCCGCCGGTTCACCAACGCACTGAAACTGTCCGGCCTGCCCCACCACAAACGCCTCGACGAGTTCGACTACGCATTCCAGCCCGACCTCGAGCCCCGCAAGATACGAGACCTCGCGACCCTGGAGTTCGTCCGCGCGAAGTCGAACATCGCCCTCCTCGGCCCGCCCGGGGTCGGGAAGACGATGCTCGCCGTCGGCCTGGCCGTCGCCGCCTGCCAGGCCGGGTTCTCGATCTACTTCACCACCCTCGACGACCTCGTCCGCCGGCTACGGACCGCGGAGACGACAGGCCGGTTCAACCGCCAACTCCAGACCTACCTCCGACCCTCCGTCCTCGTCGTTGACGAGGTCGGCTACCTCCCCTTGGACCGCGACGAGGCGAACATGCTGTTCCAACTCGTCTCCCGCCGCTACGAACGCGGCTCCCTGATCATCACCAGCAACAAATCCTTCGTCGAATGGGGCAGCGTGCTGGGCGACGAAGTCCTCGCCACCGCCATCCTCGACCGCCTCCTGCACCACTGCGACGTCATCACCATCAACGGCCCCAGCTACCGACTCAAAGACCACCACGCCCTCGTCAACGACCCCGACCACCTGACATGATGACCACGCCGGAACCGACACGTCAGCCCGTACTCAACACGACACGTCAGGCAGTACCCCGACACCACGTTCCGGGCGTTGGTGTGCGCGCGGATCATCGAGCCGACCTCTAAACGCGACACGTTGCGCGTGTTGGGCGACGTCGGTGTCCCGGCGCCGGCGTTGAACACCCTCTACCGGTGCCTGCGCCGGGTCCAGGAACGCGACTACCGCGACCGCTTGGCGCGCGCTTGCGCCGGATATTCGGCTGCCGCGACAGGGACCGGTGGCCTGATCCTCTACGACGTCACGACCCTGCACTTCGAGAACGACAACGAGGACGACCTGCGTCGGGTCGGCATGTCCAAGGAGCATCGGGTCGATCCGCAGGTTCAGGTCGGGCTGCTGGTCGACCCGTCCGGGTTCCCGCTCGAGGTGCACCTGTTCGATGGCAGCATCGGGGAGACCAAGACCTTGATTCCGGTCCTGCATGCCTTCCGGGACCGGCATGGGTTGGCCGAGGTCGTGGTGGTCGCCGACGCCGGGATGTTGTCGGCGGGCAACCTGAACGCCCTGGAGGATGCCGGCTACTCCTTCATCGTCGGCTCCCGGCTGACGAAGGCGCCCTACGACCTGGCCGACCACTTCGAACGCCACGGAGACTGGTTCGCCGACGGGCAAATCCTGGAATCGAGTCGGGTGATGGGGACCGGGTCGGCGGGGCGGGCCCGGCGGATCGTCTACCAGTACTCGTTCAAGCGCCGTAAGCGCGACGACAAGGCGATCGATGCCCGCCTCGTCCTCGTCGCGGGCCATCGTCCATATGGCGTCTGGCCACTCCTCCAGTGCGGACGACTCGGCGCGAGCCTCGGCGTCCGTCAGTTTGGAGACGTCAACCAAGGCCTCAAGAGTAACCGTTGCCGACAAGCCGTCAGCAACGTGCGCAACGTCGGTTCTGAGGCGCCTAACCTCCCCAAGAAGCTTCGGTCGCACGCGGGAGTAGTTTTCCTGCGGTGTCATGGTGATTTAGCGCTGTTCCCATTGCCCAGCGGTCGGGATTCGCTCGGCCAGGGCATCCACATCATTCAGGTCCACGCGGATGAAACGGGGGCCAACCCGGTAGGCCGGGAGGATGCCTGCACTAATCCACTCGCGAACGGTACGCGGGTTGATTCCCCCGCCGATGTGGGCGGCGGCCTCGCTCATTGTTGCCCAACGGGGGGCGTTGGTGTGTGCCGATACGGTCGGCGTCGTGATGCTCATTGTGCCTCTTGAGCCTTTTGCTACGTCAACTTGTTTCGAACGCAGCCCAGATAACACTTAGCGTAGGTCACGACCCGACAAGCTAGCGATCACGCGCCCCCAATCGGGCTCTTCACAAAAGAGAGTGGAGTCGGGGTCTGAAGCCCCCGGTGTCGAGCAGTGCTCGTAGCCGGTAGTGGACAAGGTTCCGGAAGCCGAGGGCGGTGCCGCGTAGGTGTTCCAGTCGGCCGTTGATCGCCTCCGTCGGCCCGTTCGAGGTGCCGGGATGGTCGAAGTAGGCCAAGATGTCGGTGCGGCGGCGTTTCAGTGTCCGTCCCAGCGTGATCACCTCACCCAACGCCTTCGGGACCCCGTGGGAGATCGAGGCGATCAGCGCTGTCATCATCTGCTTGCCGTCGGCCCGTGACGGCTGTCGGTAGGCCTCGATCACCCGCTGGTAGACGCCCCAGGTGGCCTCGACGGCGACGTGGGCGTCGTCGGCGAACACCGCTCCGATCCGGGCAATCTGCCTGTCGGTGAGCAGGCCGGCGCTGGTCCGCAACGCCCGGCGGATGCCGTAGAGCGGGTCACCCGACCGGCCCCGATGCCCGCGGGTGGCCTGCTGGATCCGCTGTCTGGTCTGGTCGAGCTTGTCTCCGGCGAGGGCGACGACGTGGAAGGGGTCCATCACCTCCGCCGCGTCGGGCAGTTCCTCGACAGCGGCGGTCTTGAAGCCAGTGAACCCGTCCATCGCGACGACCTCCACCCGGGCGCGGAACGCTGCGGTCTGGTCGGCGAGCCAGGCCTTGAACACCTTCTTCGAACGTCCCTCGACCATGTCGAGGAGGCGCGCCGGGCCCGTGTGGTCACGGATCGGGGTCAGGTCGATGATCACCGTGACGTAGCGCTCGCCGTGGCGGGTGTGGCGCCACACGTGCTCATCGACCCCGATCACCTCCACCCCGCCCAGACGGGCAGGGTCGGCGATCAACAGCTGGCGGCCTGCGGCGAGGACGGCCTTGTTCGCGGTGTTCCACGCCACGCCCAGCGCCTGGGCGATCCGGGCGACCGACATCCGATCGATCACCAACGCGCGCAAGGCCCACGTCACCGCGTCACGCGACAGCTTCGCCCGCGCCGAGGCGGCCGGCCGCAGGTCCTGGCGCCACACCTTGCGGCACTGCGAGCACCGGTAGCGGCGCACCCGCACGTGCAGGATCGTCGGCCACCAGCCGAACGGGACATGCGCCAGTCGGCGGGTCACCATGTCGCGGGCAGTCCCGCGTTGCCCGCACGCGGGACACACGTCACCGGGCGCGACGACGTGGCAGACCAGAACGGTGTGGTCGGGAGCGACCTGCTGGCCGACCACCGTCAGGCCGAGACGATCGAGGCGGCAGAACTCGTCCAGGCAAGGAGTGGACAGGGGTGACGTAGGCTGGGACATACGGGCCTTGGGCTTGGCGATGACGGCGTAGAGAACCTCCATCTTCCAACCCAGGGCCCTTCTTCACGCCCATGTCCCAGAGTCGGCCCCAGTTCAGTGCGCACCTACACCCTCAACTGCGAAGAGCCCCCAATCGCATCTCTCACGAGAGCTACTCTCCTCGTGATGGCGGGGTCATAGAACCACAAGCAGGGGATGCCATTCCCGTCATGGCGTCAGCTGACCCTGCTGTTTGAGCCCCTGATCTGGTCTTCCGGGTCGTCTGGACGATGTCGCTCTCCGGCAGGTTGGGAGGACTCCTTATCCCTTATCCGCATTTACGTGTTGTCTACGTCTGTCTCCGACAACTCCTCGTGCCCGTCCTCATCCGTGAAGCCGTCGTTCACTCCCGGCGGTTCCCATCCGGCCATGGCGGACAACTTCGCGGCCAGTGTCGCGGGGCGGCCCTCAGCCACATGGGCGTAATGCAGGGCCATCCCAGGCGTGGAGTGGCCGAGGTAGGCCATCGACTCCCGCAGGGTGGCACCGGCCTGGGCGTAGAGCGTCGCCCCAGTGTGTCTCAGATCGTGCCAGCGCAGATCCGGCCGTCCGGCGGCCTCCCGGGCAGGGCCGAACACTCGGCAGACAGGTCCCGAGCGCAGTTGGCCACCCTCAGGGGCAGGAAAAACGAGACCACGCGGGCCGGGTTGAGCGTGTTCAGCAAGGTGCTCCCGCAAGATCGGGACGATGTGGGGCGGGATCGTCACAGTGCGGATACCGGCGTCAGACTTCGGCGGCCCGACCACCGGCACGTATCGCGCTTTGCCGTTGTCGCGAACCCCATCTCGGACCCATTGAACCGAGCGGGTGACACGGATCGTTCCGCCCTTCAGATCAACGTCGGCTCGACGCAACTCGGCCAACTCCCCTAGTCTGAGCCCACACCAGGCCGCCACGTGGACGGCAGCGGCCAACCTGGGTGGCATGTGCTCGGCAATCGTCGCCAACTGGCCGACCGTCGCGGGCACGATCGGGCGCCCAGCGGGACCCTTGCCCCACTTCGGGTGCTGGCAAGGGTTCACCGTCAGCCCGTGCACATTTTCATCATCCACGGCAGCCTGCATGACACGGTGAAGCATCCGGTACCGGTGCGCGTTCCCGGTCGCCCGATCTGGAGGTAGGGCGACGTGCCAGGCAACGACCTCATCAGGAGTGATACCCAGCAACGGCCGGTCACCGAACGTCTTGACGAGGTCGTCAATCAAACGGCGGTACTCATCGCGTGTTCTCGGCTTCAAATCGGCGGCGTTCAGCCATCGGCTGGCGTAATCGCGGAAATTCTCGCGCGTCGGAGCGCTGGCCTGGGGCGGACGCCAGCGGGCGGCGATGATGTCGGCCTCCGTCAATGACAGCCACTTGGACGCGTCGCCGGTGGTCAAGAACGTCGTAGGCGCCTTGTGGCGCAGGCCGTCTGGTCCCTGGTAACTCGCTTGGAACCGACCAGAAGGCAGCTTGCGGATGTTCCCGAACCGGCGGCGCGTCCGCTTGTTGCTTCCGCCGAGCTTCGGCTTGGATCGGTGGCCGTCCAACCGGGCGAGGTCGCCCATGATGACCCTCCCGTTGTTCGAATACGCGTCACGAGCGCAGGCGCCGTGCAACATACGTGCAAGATGCACCCCAATTCTAGCGGCATTTGACTGCTCTCAACTGCACGGTCAATCGGGACAAAACACGGCCTCTACTAGGTAGGATGGAAGACTTGTCAAGCAAACCCGCGAGAACCCGAAAGCGCCTCGAGCCGAACTTCCAAACTGGCTACGCGGGTTCGATTCCCGTCATCCGCTCCACCGTTCCTGTCTTTCTTCTTCTGCGCCCACCAATCGAGCCGCCCGGGCTTTCGCTGGGCCAAGGGCGCGCGGTCGTCCGAGGCTGCCGCGGAGGCCCGGGCTTTCCTCGGATCACCCACACCATCGACTCGGCGCTCGAGGCACGACCAGTCAGATCTTCTGGCCATCCCGCAACGACTCTGCGAGCGCGACGAGGGTCGGGGCGGTGACATCCGCCGGTTGGAGATATCCCGGGTAGGTCGCCCCGTTCCGGTTCAGCCAGGCCGAGCGCAACCCAGCCCGCGACGCGCCATGGGTGTCCCACGGATGCACGGCGACGAGCATCATTTCCTCGGCTCTGACGCCACAGGCCTCTACCGCATAGTCGTACGCCGCTCGGGCCGGCTTCCACACCCCCGCGTCCTCGACCGAGAGCAACGCCTCGAAATCGTCCCGCACCCCGGCCGTCCCGAGGAGCGCCTCGGCGACCGAGGTGGCGCCATTGCTCAAGGTGACCAACCGGAGTCCTTGGTCCTTCAGCGCCCGGATCCCCGCCACAACGTCGGGGTGGACCGGGAGGCGGGTGAACCCGGCCATCACGTACGCCACCGCCTCGTCCAGATCGCGATCGAGGTTCTCCTTGACCAGGAGGCTGTGCAGGACCTCCGTCCCGATGTCCGCGAAGCGCGCGATGTCCCCGGCCGCGGCCAACGCGAACCCTTCCCGCAGGACCGTGGCGAACCACAACCGGGCGAGGTCGGCGGGCGCGCAGATGTCCACGAAACGCTCGGCCATCCCGGACATGTCGGACAGGGTCTCGTTGACGTCGAAGGCGATCACGGAAACCTCGGGTGTCATCATTGCTCCTCGCGGCGGGGCTGTTCCCTCCATCGTCGCGGTCCCCCACGGGCCCCGGCAAGCGTTCGGCGCAGGCTCTGGAGATCCACTCCACCCCTGCGGCAGGATGGCGGGCATGGTGCGATTGCGGATGGTGTCCCCGCGTTCGCCCGGCTGGAGCCGGCGGCGAGCCGGCAAGGGATTCACGTACGTCGACGAGCACGGCGACCGCCTCTCCCCCGAGCAGGTCGAGCGGATCAGGTCATTGGCGATCCCACCCGCCTGGCGGGACGTGTGGATCTGTCCGCGCCCGAACGGTCATCTGCAGGCCGTCGGCACCGACGACGCGGGCCGACGCCAGTACCTCTACCACCCGGTGTGGCGGGAGAAGAAGGACCGAGAGAAGTTCGATCGGGTCCTGGCCGCCGCCGAAACCCTCCCCGAGGCTCGCGCCCGCGTGGCGGAGGACATCCGGCGCAGCGGCATGCCGCTGCTCCGGGCGGACGCGGTCGCCTTCCGGCTCCTCGACCTCGGCTACTTCCGGATCGGCAACGACGCGTACGCGGACGCGCACGGCAGCTTCGGGCTGACCACCCTGCAGCGCCGCCACGTCCACCGCCACGGCGACGAGATGGTCTTCCGCTTCGTCGGCAAGTCGGGCATCGAGCACACGGTGGTCATCGATGACGAGGACGCGATCCGTGCCCTCGAGACGATGCGGCGGCGACGCAGTCCCGGCGATCGGCTGATGGCCTACCGGGAGACGACCGGGTGGCGGGACCTGGACTCCGCCGCGGTCAACAGCTACCTCCGCGACCTCTTCGACGGGGAGCTGACGGCCAAGGACTTCCGGACCTGGCACGCCACCGTCCTCGCCGCCGCAGCGCTCGCCCGCTCCGATGAACCAGGTTCCACCGCGGCGTCCCGGAACCGGGCGATCCGTGCGGCAGTGCTCGAGGCGGCGGGATACCTCGGGAACACACCCACCGTGGCACGCCACTCCTACATCGACCCTCGGGTGATCGACCGCTACGAGAGCGGCACCACCATCGGCGAGGTGGCCTGGGCGGACGATCCGGATCCGGCCATCCGCCAGTCCGCTCTGGAGTCGGCAACCATCGCCCTGCTGCGCGACAGCTGAGCGGGCGTCGGCCATCTCCTGGGGTAGCAGTCACGACGAATCGCCCCCACGGCCACCGCCAAGGGTCCAGTGTGGATCCATGGCACCCGCGACACTCACGTTCCTCGGCGCGGCCGGCACGGTCACCGGCTCGAAGTTCCTTCTGACCCTAGGGGACCGTCGCGTCCTCGTCGACGCGGGGATGTACCAGGGCGAGAAGCGATGGCGCACGATGAACTGGGCCGACTTCCCGATCAACCCCGCCGACATCGACGACGTCGTGCTGACCCACGCCCACATGGACCACTGCGGCTACCTGCCCAAGCTGGTGAAGGACGGTTTCGCCGGGACTGTCTGGGCGACCGAGGGCACCGCCGCCCTCGCCGAGATCGTGCTGCGCGACGCCGGCTACCTGCAGGAGCGCGACGCCGAGCACGCCGAACAGCACGGCTACTCCAAGCACAAGCCGGTCCTGCCCCTCTACACCGAGGAGGACGCGCAACGGGCCCTCACCCACTTCCGGCAGGTGGAGTACGACACCGATGTGTCCTTGGGCGGCGGCGTGGTCTGCCGCTGGACCCGGGCCGGGCACATCCTCGGATCGGCCAGCGTCCGGGTGTCGACGGACCACACCGCCATCCTCTTCTCCGGCGACATCGGCCGCCACGACCACCCCGTACTGCGGCCTCGTTCGACTCCCCAGGGCGCCCCCTTCGTAGTGGTCGAGTCGACGTACGGGGACCGCGAACACCCCGAACCCGAGCGCGCCCACGAGGATTTCGCCCGAGCGATCCGCACCACGGTGGCGCACGGTGGCCAGGTGCTCATCCCGGCCTTCGCCGTCGATCGTACGGAGGTGGTGCTGCAGACCATCGGCGAGATGCAGCGGGACGGCCGCATTCCGGTGGTGCCGATCTACGTCAACAGTCCGATGGCACTGAACGCCTTGCGGGTCTACCGCGATCCCGCCCACCGTGACGAGCTCCGCCCGGACCTGGACGTCGAGGAACTCCTCGGGTTGCCCAACGTCCACGAGACGCCCGATGCGGACAGTTCGCGGGAGTTGATGAGCCTCGACGGACCAGCGATCATCATCTCGTCCTCGGGGATGGCGACCGGCGGCCGCGTGCTGCACCACCTGGAGGAAATGCTGCCCGACCCGCAGAACACCATCATCCTCACCGGTTACCAGGCGAGCGGCACGCGCGGTCGCGCCCTCGAGGAGGGCGCGCGGGAACTCAAGTTGCACGGTCGCTACATCCCGGTCAACGCTCGCATCGTCCGGGATGCCGAGTTCTCCGTCCACGCCGACAGCACGGACCTGATGGACTGGTTGCGCGACCTCGAGCCGGCGCCCGAGACCGTGTTCATCGTCCACGGAGAGGAGGACGCTGCCGCGGCACTGCACGAGCGGATCGCGCAGGAACTGGGCTGGACCTCCGCGGTCGCCCGCTACGGCGAGGTGGTCGTCGTCGAGCCGCGCCACGCCACCGTGCACTGGCACCGCCGTCGGGTCCCTCCGGGGTCTGGTCAGGTGTCATAGGTCACTGCAAGGATGACGGGCATGAGCGAGAACACGATTCCGCAGGGTCGCCCGATCTGGATCGACCTCACCACCAGTGACATCGAGAAGGCCCGCACCTTCTACGGGGACATCTTCGGCTGGACCTTCGAGGACCAGGGCGCCGAGTACGGCAACTACCACATGATCAAGAGTGGGGACGCGTTCGTCGGCGGCATGATGGGCCGGGTGCCCGAGATGCCTGCGGGCCCCGACGCCTGGACCGTCTACCTCGACACCCCGGATGCCCAGGCCACGTGCGACAAGGCGACGCACAACGGTGGGATGGTCCTTGTCCCGCCGATGCAGGTGGGCGGCTCGGGCATCATGGGCCTGATCGCCGACCCGGGCAACTGTGCCACCGGCTTCTGGCAGGCGGCCGACTTCGACGGCATCCAGACGATGGCCGTCGCCGGGGCGCCGTGCTGGTTCGAAATCTTCACCCCGTCGTACGCGAAGAGTGTCGACTTCTATCGCGACGTGTTCGGCTGGAACGTCGTCCCGCTGAGCGACACCGACGAGTTCCGCTACGCCACCAATCAGCTGCCGCCGCAGGACTCGGTCGCCGGCATCATGGAGGCGAACTTCCTCGGCGAGGGCCATCCCGGCTTCTGGCGGACCTACCTCGGTGCCGTCGACGTCGACGCCACCGCCGCCCGGATCGTCGAGGCCGGCGGCTCGATCGTCGAGGCCGCGCAGGATTCGCCGTACGGACGTTTCGCCTCTGTCGCCGACAACCAGGGCGCCAACTTCGTGATCGTCCAGGCCCCCGCGGCCTGACCTGCCCGTCATCCGGCCCGGAGCACCGCCACGGTGTTCCGGGCCGTCGCGTCGTCGACCACCAGGCGGGTGACGACAGCACCCACGGAACAGCACCACCGCACGAGCACGACCGCACCGCCACCAGAAAGTGCACCCACATGAGCAACGACGCCCAGTACGTGATGGCCATCGACCAGGGGACCACGAGTTCCCGGGCGATCATCTTCGACCACTCCGGAGACATCCTCTCCGTCGGGCAGCTGGAGCACGAGCAGATCTTTCCGCAACCGGGATGGGTCGAGCACGATGCAGGGGAGATCTGGGCGAACGTCCGCGAGGCCGTCGGGCAGGCGCTCGCGAGGGCGCAGATCAACCGGCACCAGCTGGCCGCGGTCGGCATCACCAACCAGCGCGAGACCACGGTGGTGTGGGACCGGCATACCGGCGAGCCGATCCATCACGCCATCGTCTGGCAGGACACCCGTACCCAGGAGATCTGCGACCGACTCGCCGCGGACGGCGGGGTCGAGCGGTACCGCTCCCGGACCGGACTGCCCCTGTCCAGCTACTTCGCCGGCCCCAAGGTGACCTGGATCCTGGAGAACGTCCCCGGCGCCCGCGAACGGGCCGAGGCGGGCGACCTGCTGATGGGCACGATGGACACCTGGGTGCTGTGGAACATGACCGGCGGGGTCGACGGTGGCGTCCACCTCACCGACGTCACCAACGCCTCCCGTACGCTCCTGATGGATCTGCGTACGTTGGCGTGGGACCCCCAGATCTGCACCGACCTCGGCATCCCGCTGTCGATGCTGCCGCAGATCCGCTCCTCCGCGGAGGTCTACGGCAAGGGCCGGCCCAACGGGCTGCTCGTCGACACCCCGATCGCCGGCATCCTCGGTGACCAGCAGGCGGCCACCTTCGGGCAGGCCTGCTTCGAGAAGGGCAGCGCCAAGAACACCTACGGCACCGGTTGCTTCCTGCTGATGAACACCGGCACCGAGCCCGTGTTCAGCGACAACGGGTTGCTCACCACCGTCGGCTACAAGATCGGTGACCGCCCCACCCACTACGCGCTGGAGGGATCGATCGCGGTGGCCGGCTCGCTTGTGCAGTGGCTGAGGGACAACCTGCGGATGTTCGACAGCTCCGCCGAGGTCGAGACGCTGGCCTTGGAGGTCCAGGACAACGGCGGCGCCTACCTGGTGCCGGCCTTCTCCGGCCTCTTTGCGCCGTACTGGCGCCCGGAGGCCCGGGGCGCCCTGGTCGGCCTCACCCGCTTCGTCAACCGCAACCACATCGCCCGGGCGGTGCTGGAGTCCACCGCCTACCAGACCCGCGACGTGGTGCGGGCGATGTTCGCCGACTCCGGGGTCGAGCTGACCTCGCTGAAGGTCGACGGCGGGATGGTCGCCAACCGCACCCTGATGCAGTTCCAGGCCGACATCCTCGACGTCCCGGTGGTCCGGCCGAAGGTCGCCGAGACGACCGCTCTCGGGGCCGCCTACGCCGCGGGGATCGCCGTCGGGTACTGGGCCGGCGAGGAGGACGTGGTCGCCAACTGGCAGGAGGGCGAGCGGTGGACCCCGTCGATGGACGCGACCGAGCGGGAACGTCTCTACCGCTGCTGGCAGAAGGCCGTGACCCGCACCTTCGACTGGCTCGACGAGGACACCGGCCGGTGACGGTTGCCGCGGCGCGGCCGCCGCGGACGTGACGATCCCCAACCAGACGATCCCCGGACCAGCCGTGAGGCCGATCCGGGGATCGCATCACCTGCGAGGATCCTCCGTGCTGGTCAGCCCGCGTTGACGGTGGCCTGCTTCACCGCACTCTGCGGCGTCTGGTACTTGTCGATCACCTTCTGGTAGGACCCGTCGTCGATGGCGGCCTGCAGCGCCTTCTGCACGGCGTCCCGCAGCTGGCCGTTGTCCTTGGAGACGGCGATGCCCAGCGGCCCGGCGATCACCTGCTGACCGACGATCTGGAACTTCCCCTTGGACTGCTGGGTGTTGTAGACGGCCACCGGATACTCCTGGATGCCGGCCACCGCGCGCCCCTGCTCCACCTGGAGCATGGCCTCGGACTCCCGATCGAAGGCCATCGTGCTGATCTTGCCCTTGCCGTCCTTCTCGCACTGGGGCGACAGGGTGGAGGTGACGTACTCCTCCTGGGTCGTCCCGCGCTGCAGGGAGATCGTCTTGCCGCACAGGTCGTTCACCGAGTTCAGGGCGTTGGGATTGCCCGCCTTGACGTACATGATCGAGCCGGACAGGTAGTAGTCGACGAAGTCCACCTGCTTCTGGCGCTCCTTGGTGTCGCTCATCGAGGAGATGGCCAGGTCGAAGCGGTGCGACTCGAGCTGGGTGATCAGCCCGTCGAAGGTCGAGTTGTTGAAGACCACCGGCACCCCCAGCTTCGTCCCGAGCAGGTCGCCCAGCTCCTTGTCGAAGCCGATGACGGTCTTGCCGTCGGTGTCGTAGTACTCCATCGGGGCGTACGCGATGTCACTGCCGACCTGGACCGACGCCTTGTCCTTCACGGACTGCGGGAGCGCCGAATACAGCGGCGCGGAGGTGTTGACACCGCCGGGGGTGGCGGACGGCGCGGCCTTCCCGCCGCCACCGCCGCACGCCGCCAGGGTCGCCGCGGCGAGGAGCGCGACGACGGGGGTCAGGACGTGGGTGGAGATCTTCATGCTCGATCCTTCCGGGGTCACCGGGTCACTGCCCGATCACTTCCCGCTGTTGATGGCGGCTTCCTTCACCGCGGACTGCGGCGTGCCGTACTTGTCGAGAAGCTTCGCATACGACCCGTCCGCGATCGCGGCCTGCAGGGCGTCCTTGAGCGCGTCGCGCAGCTGGGTGTCCTGCTTGGAGACGGCGATGCCGAGCGGCGCCGCGGTCACCTGGTCACCGACGGTCTCGTACTTGCCACCCGACTGCTTGGCGCTGTAGACGGCGACGGGATAGTCCTGCAGACCAGCCACGGCGCGATCCTGCTGGATCTGCAGCATCGCCTCGGACTCGTGGTCGAAGGCGAGCACCGAGACCTTGCCCTTGCCGGCCTTCTCGCAACTGGGGTTGAGGTCGGTGGTGACGTAGCCGTCCTGCACGGTGCCGCGCTGCAGGGCGATGGTCTGCCCGCACAGGTCGTCGACGGACTTCAGCGCGTGCGGGTTGCCGGCCTTGACGATCATCACGGTGCCGGACAGGTAGTAGTCGACGAAGTCGACCTCCTTCTGCCGTTCCGCGGTGTCGCTCATGGCAGTGATCGCGACGTCGAAGCGCTTGGAGTTCACCTGGGTGATCAGGCCGTCGAAGGTCGCATTGTTGTACGCGAAGGGCACCCCGAGCTTGCCTGCCAGCAGGTCGCCGAGGTCCTTGTCGAAGCCGATGACGGTCTTGCCGTCGGCGTCGAAATACTCCATCGGGGCGTACGCGGCATCGGTACCCACCTGGACCGAGCCCTTGTCCTTGATCGCCTGCGGCAGCTTCGCGTACAGCGGCGCGGCGGTGTTCACGGAGGTCGGGGCGGCCGAGGTGCCGGCCGCCGGGGCCGGGGATCCGGCGCAGGCCGCCAGTCCGCCCGCCATCGCCAGAGCCGTCAACGATGCCAGTACCCGGGTCGTGGTCTTCATCGAGGTGTCCTTCCACGCATCCGGGATGTCCGGCGTTGCGCGAGACGAGATTACCGAGCCCGATCGGGCCTTCGTCGCCCGCCCCCACCAATGGACGGACCATTCCTTCACCCGAGTCGGGCGGGAGGCGCCTTCGTGGTGTCCGGCCGATGGGGCCGGCGACGACCGCGGCGGCGCGGCGACGGCCCGGACGCGCGGATCCGGGCCGTCGTCACCCCTAGAGCACCTTCGACAGGAAGGCCTGCGTCCGCGGCTCCCGCGGATTGCTGAGGACATCGGCGGGTAGCCCCTCCTCGACGATCACCCCGCCGTCCATGAACGCCAGGTAGTCGCCGACCTCGCGGGCGAAGCCCATCTCGTGGGTGACGACGACCATCGTCATCCCGTCCTCCGCGAGTTGCTTCATCACGCCGAGAACGTCGCCGACGAGCTCGGGGTCGAGGGCGGACGTCGGCTCGTCGAAGAGCATCAGTTCGGGCTTCATGGCGAGGGCCCGAGCGATGGCGACGCGTTGCTGCTGACCGCCGGACAGCTTGCCGGGGTAGGCGTACGCCTTGTCCGGCAACCCGACCCGTTCCAGCAGTTCCAGCGCTTCGGCGCGGGCCGTGGCCGCGGGGACCCGGCCGACCCGGGTGGGCGCTTCGACGATGTTCTCCAGCACGGTCATGTGCGGGAAGAGGTTGAAGCGCTGGAAGACCATGCCGATGCCCTGGCGCTGCTGGGCGATCTCCTTGTCCCGCAGCTCATGGAGCTTCCCGTCGCGCTCCTTGTAGCCCACGAGATGACCGCGGACCCGCAGGGTGCCCCCGTTGATCCTCTCCAGGTGGTTGATGCAACGCAGGAACGTGGACTTGCCCGATCCGGAGGGACCGATCAGCACGGCGACCTCGCCGCGGGTCACGTCCATGTCGATGCCCTTGAGCACCTCGAGCGATCCGAAGCGCTTCTTGACCCCGCGCGCCTCGACGATGACCTCCCGGGCCGGCGAACCGGCCGGGCTCTCCCTGACCGGCGGGACGCCGGGAACCTTCTGCTCGCTCATTCCTGCCTACCGAACTTGAGGTTGCGCTTCACGGCCGCCAGCGGCCCGCCGTCACGGCCGGACTCCTGGTCGGAGCGGTTGAAGTACCGCTCCAGGTAGTACTGGGCGATAGAGAACACCGTCGTCAGGATCAGGTACCAGGCCGAGACGGTGAGCAGCATCTCGATCACCTGCAGGGTGTTGGAGTAGATCCGCACCGCCGCCTGGAGCAGTTCCAGGTACTGGATCGAGTACGCCAACGACGAGGTCTTCAGCATGTTGATGAACTCGTTGCCGGTCGGCGGGATGATGACCCGCATCGCCTGGGGCAGCACGATACGTCGCATCGTGTGCGTACGGGACATGCCGAGCGCGCTGGCGGCCTCGATCTGGCCCTTGTCCACCGACTGGATGCCCGAGCGGACGATCTCCGCCATGTAGGCGCCCTCGTTGATGCCGAGGCCGAGCAGGGCTGCCGTGAACGGCGTCATCACGGCATTCATCGCGATCCCGGTCCCCGGGATGGTGGGGAAGACCAGCGACAGGTTGTACCAGATCATCAGCTGCACCAGCACCGGGGTGCCGCGGAACAGCCAGATGTAGAACTCGGACACGCCGCGGGTGACCCAGTTGTCGGACTGGCGCATGACGGCGACGAGGATGCCGAGAGCGACGCCGACCACCTGGGCGAGGACGCTGATCAGGAGGGTATTGCCCATCCCCTTCAGGACCTGCTGCTGGAAGAAGTACTTGGGCGGCACAGTCCAGTCGATGCTCGCCTGCGAGAAGGCCCACAGCAGCAGGGCCAGCAGGACCAGGACGACGCCGGCCCCGACCCACCGCCAGGGATGGCGGACCGGGACGGCGACGATGTCCCCGTTCATCGGGGTGCCGGGCCCATCAGTGCGGGCACCGGAAGCGACTGAGGTGGGCACGGGTCACTTGCCTGCGTTGATCGTGGCCTTGTCGATGGCGCCCTGCGGGGTGTCGTACTTGTCGATCAGCTTCTTGTACGACCCGTCGTCCATCGTCGCCTGCACGGCCTGCTGCAGGGCGTCTCGCAGCTGGGTGTCGGACTTGCGCACGGCGATGCCGAGGGGGTTGGCGATCACCTGGTCACCTGCCGTCTCGTACGCCCCGTTGGACTGCTTCACGTTGTACGCCGCCACCGGGTAGTCCTGCATGCCGGAGTCGGCCCGGCCCTGCTTCAACTGCAGCAGCGCCTCCGACTCGGTGTCGAAGGCCAGCAGGTTGAGCGGCTTGCCCGTCGACTGGCACTTCGGCTGCACGGTGCCCTGCAGGTAGTCCCACTGGGTGGTGCCGCGCTGGACGGCGACGGTCTTGCCGCACAGGTCGTCGACGGTCTTGATGCCCTTGGGGTTGCCCTTCTGCACGAGCATCACCTCGCCGGCCTGGTAGTAGTCGACGAAATCGACCTGCTTCTGCCGCTCGGGGTTGTCGGTCATCGCGGAGACGATGGTGTCGAGACGGTTGGAGTTGAGCTGGGTGATCAGGCCGTCGAAGGTCGTCCCGTTCCAGACGAAGGGCACGCCGAGCTTCTGCGACAGCAGGTCGGTGAACTCCTTGTCGAAGCCGATGACCGTCTTGCCGTCCGTGTCGTAGTACTCCATGGGCGCGTACTCGATCGAGGCACCGACCTGGATGTTGCCCTTGTCCTTGATCGCCTGCGGCAGCTTCGCGTAGAGCGGCGCCGCGGTGTTGAGCGCGGGGGACGCAGCGGAGGCACTGCCGCCGGCCTTGGGCGTACTCGATCCTCCGCCGCAGGCCGCCATCGTGCCGGTCACCGCCAGTGCGGCGGCGACGGCGATGAGTCGTGCCATCTTCTTCATCGGCTTTCCCTTCCAGTGGAACCAGGCTCGAGGCCCTGCGGGTCTCCTCGCTCGGGACATGCTAGTGGACTCGTATCACAGTCCTGTGTCCGCACAGCCGATCGGGAACCCTGCGAGCTCCCCACCACGGGCACTCCTCACCACGACTGGGCCAGGATCAGCGGCAGAAGCACCTGTGCAGCGTACGTGGGGGCGTCGGGAGGCAGGAGATCGGCGATCGCCCCCGGCGGGAATGCGTCACCGGATCCGGCGAACTCGACGAGGTCTGCCAGCAGCCGCCTGGTCGTGCGGTCGGCGAGCTCGGCCGGGCCCACTGCCCACTCAGCCTCGAGCTCCCCCGCCGCGCGCTCGTCGAGCATCCGCAGCAGCAGGACCTCCCTGGCGATGTCGCGGGGATCACCACCGCCGGGTGGATGTCCCGGCAGGCCACCGCCGAGGCGACGCCCCAGCCAGCGCGCCGACTCCCGTAACGCCGCGTCCCACCGGCCCGCCCCGAGGACCAGGGCGTACTCCACCCGGACATGGCGCGCGATCGGCTGCCCCTCGGAGTCGAAACCCGTCACGCAGAACGCCGCTGCCCGGGCCAGCGCAGCCGCCGGACGGGACGGATCGGAGCCGGCGGCTGCGAGGGTCGTCACCAGGTTCATCGCCGCGACCGCCCCCAGCGGCCGAGGGGCGAGGGTCTCCACCAGGTCCGCGGCACGCTCGAGCCAGTGCCTCTCGCCGGTGGCGGCATGCAGGCCGAGGCAGGCCAGGACCGCTTCGGGGTCCGCCTGCTCACGCAGCGGGCCGGCCATCGAGGCCTCCGCCACGTCGAGCGCGCCGACGGGGTCACCGACCCCCGGTCCGGCGAGGGCGGCGAGGACGACGGCGGCGGCCGTCGTCGAGCCGAGCAGGTCCCGGCGGCCCTGTCCCACGGCGCCGGCCTCGGCGAGCAGCACGTCGGCCGAGGATTGCAGCACCCGGTCGAGCGGTTCCGCCCAGTGCGCCTCGACCAGGGAGGTGCCCCGCGCGGAGTTGAGACGTACGGTCGCCCGGTGGCGGCCGTCACCGGGGAGGACCTCTACGGTGTCCCCCACCAGATCGACCTCCAGGGATCCGTCGTCATCGACGGCCTGGTCGAGGTCGTCGATCACCAGCGGAACGGTGTCGGGAAGGTCTGCCACGACGGGCCACCACGGCGGCAGCACGGCCGCGGCCGCCTGATGGTCCGGCAGCCAGCCGGCCTGCCAGTGCCACAACCGGCGCTCGTCGGTCTCCCACCGGGAGGAGGGACCCAGTTCGAGGAAGTCCGGGTCCTGGGTGGCCCCCTGCCGCTGGCGGACCACCAGCAGCGGACCGTCGCCCCGTGGGGCGACGATCCAGGCCGCCTCCGCACCCGCACTCCAGATCCACGCCTCGCAGTCCCGGGCAGGCACCAGGCGCAGCCGTACCGAGCCAGCACGAGGCGCCCCCGAGCTGTTCACGGCCACGATGCGCTGGTCCCAGCCGGCCAGCACGGTGTGCCGTACGTCGAGCTGGATCGGACCCCCCTGGTGAACCTCGACCTCGTCCTCGTCCAGCACGACGAGGGGGTCGGTGACGGCGGCGCCGGCGACCTGCACCTCCAGCCCGGCCAGATAGGGACCCCATCGGTCGTGCACGAGCGACACCAGGGTGCCGTCCTCGTCGAAGGAGAGGACCGCCTCACCCCAGCGCAGCTCGTGGGCAGCCATCTCAGCGTCCCTGCTGGCAGGCCGGGCACCAGAAGAGGTTGCGGCCGGCCAGGTCGCGCTGCCGCACCGCAGCGCCGCAGACCAGGCATGGCTCCCCCGCTCGGCGATAGACGTAGACCTCGCCGCCGTGGTCGTCGACCCGCGGGGGTCGTCCCATCGCCTTGGGGGTGTGCTCCGGGCGGACCGTGTCGATCCGGCCGAGGCGCTTGCCCTCGGCCATCAGTGCGACCAGGTCGGCCCAGATCCGCTGCCAGGTCGCCGGCGAGACACCGTCGGCGGGCGCCAGCGGGTCCAGACCGAGCCGGAACAGGACCTCGGCGCGGTAGACGTTACCCACGCCCGCGAGCACCGACTGGTCGAGCAGCACGGCGGCGAGCGGGCGGTGTGAGCGGCTGAGACGGTCGAGGGCCCGCGCGGGTTCGGCGCACGGGTCGAGGGGGTCGGGCCCCAGCCGGGCGATCATCGTGCGCTCGGCTTCCGGGCCGGTGAGCCGGCAGCCCTGGGGCCCGCGGAGATCGGCGACGTGCTCCGGGGTGGCGATCCGGAGTCGGACCTGGCCGACGACCGGGTGGGGCGCCTCCACGGTCATCCGGCCGATCAGTCCAAGGTGGATGTGGATGACCCGCTCGTCGTCGAACTCGACGAACAGGTGCTTGCCCACGGCGCGGGCCCGTTCCACCCGACGTCCGTCGAGAAGGAGCGCCTCGGACGCGAACCGCCCCTGCGGGCTGCTGACGGCGACCTGGCGCCCGGCGAAAGCCGCGGTCAGGTCGTCGGCGAGCCGGTGCAGGACATGGCCCTCGGGCACCCGTCACCTCCTGTCTGGGCCACCGCTCGGTGGCGCCACTCCAGGCTAGTCGTCTGTCGGTGCGACGAGGCGAACGCGACGGTCAAGGACCCCACCCAGATCCTCACCAGCTGAGCGTTCGCACTGTCGATGCCCGTCTAGGCTTGTCCCATGTCACCACGACAGGGCGATCCCACGCCGCCGCCGTCGGGGGACGATCAGGCGTCCCGCCCCGGGCCACGGGTGGCCGGCGCCCGGCGGCGTCGCAACAACCCGGACCGTACGGGGGCCGCGGCCGTGCCCTCCTCGCCGGAGGCGTCACCGACCGCCGATCGGGACGTGCCACTCCCCCACGATTTCGGGCGTGACGGGACCTCGGGGCTGGTCACCCATGACCGCGCGTTGAGGGCCCGGGAAGTCTCCCGGCCGCGCCCCGAGGACGACGCGGAGGCAGTCGCCGGGGCCGAAGCGATGCTGCGACGGCTCGGTCGTCGGCGCTGACGCCACGAGTGCCCCGTCGGGCTCAGCGAGCGGCCTCGTACGCGGTGAGCTTGTCGATCCGGCGCTGATGGCGCTCATCCCCGGAGAAGGGGGTGGCCAGGAAGGCACGGACCATGGCCAGAGCGAAATCCGGCTCGTGCTGGCGGGCGCCGATGGAGATCACGTTGGCGTCGTTGTGCTCGCGGCCGAGCTCGGCGATAGCGATGTTCCAGGCGAGGATACATCGGATCCCTGGCACCTTGTTGGCCGCGATGCTCTCGCCGTTGCCTGACCCGCCGATGACGATGCCCAGAGTGCCCGGCTCGGCCGCCACCGCCTGGGCCGCCGGCAGGCAGGTGTCCGGGTAGTCGTCCTGGGCGTCGTATTCCAGGGCACCGTGGTCCACCACGTCGTGGCCATCGGCGATGAGGGCGCCGAAGAGGTACTTCTTCAACTCGTATCCGGCATGGTCGGTGGCAATGTGAACCCGCATGGCGCCAGACTATGGCCTCCTTCCCCCACGCGGGCCCGGTCGGCGGCCGGCCGCACACGGTCAGGCTCGCCGTGCATGGAAGCAGCGGGTCCGGCCACCGCGCCCCGACGGCCGAGCAGCACGACGGCCGCCCACCCCGTCAGGGGTGGACGGCCACAGTCGAGCAGCTGATCAGAGCTTGAGCTTGCCCAGCAGCACCAGGACCACCCCGAGCAGCAGCAGGGCGACGATCACCAGGATCACCAGGTAGCCGACGACACGACCGAGCCAGTAGCCACGCTGCAGGCGGGCGTTCCACCGGTAGGCGGCACCGAGGGCGATCTCGCCCTGGGCCCGCAGAGCGGAGTTCCAGCCGGTCACCGAGGCGATACCGGTGAGGGCGAACGGGATGACCCACCACGCCCCCTTCGCCACGAAGTAGACGACCGCAGTGATGATGGCGAGCACGGCCCCGGCGACACTCGCCGCGAACGAGAGCGAGGAGGACGGGTGGTCCTCGGTCGCCTCCGGAAGGGGCTTGCCGGCATGGAGGGCGGCCAGCTCGCGCGCCCTCAGTGCCGAGGGCGAGCCCAGCTCGGACTGTGGCTTGCGCGACGTCTCCCGGTGGAAGAACGCCGCCGTCGCGGCGATCAGACAGACGATCATCGTGAAGATGGCGGCGGGTTGCCAGTTGGCGTAGTTCTGCGTGGTCTTCCCCGCCGTCGTCACCGAGCCCTGGAGCAGCAGGATGATGGAGGGCGCGAAGCCACCCAGGGCGAACCCGAACTGGGTGGAGACGGCCATCCCGGAGACGCGCACCTTGGTCTCGAACTGTTCCGAGAAGATGCCCATGCCCGAACCGCTGTAGCCCGAGTAGACGATGCCGAGGGTCAGGATGCCCCAGAAGAAGATCATCGGGACGTTCTTGTTCAGGACCGCGATGATGAACGGCCAGATCAGGATGGCACAGCCGATGGCGCCGAAGAGGTAGACCGGCTTGCGGCCGATCTTGTCGGTCAGCCAGCCGAAGCCGAGGATCACCCCCAGCGCCACGATGTTCGCGACGATCTGCATGGTGAGGATCGTGGTGCGGTTGATCCCCAGACCCGTGCCGTAGTTCAGCGCGTAGATCGACATCACCGTGGACACCACGGAGATGAAGCAGGTGATCAGGACGCGGATGACGCTGGGCAGATAGAACCAGCTCAGCCACCTGAACGGGGGCACGTCCTCCACCGCGAGCCCGAGGTGGTGGGCCTTGCGGTCGGCGGCGATCCTCGCGTGGGCGGCCTCCTGCTCGAGTTCGGCCTCGTGAGCCTCCTCGGCCTGCTTCTCCGCCTGGAACTCCGGGGTCTCCTCGACCGACTTGCGGACCCACCAGGCGAGGATCATCACCAGGACCGAGGCGAGGAACGGCAGGCGCCAGGCCCAGCCGTACAGCACGTTGTCCGGCAGCGCCGCGAGTGGCAGGAAGACGGCGGTGCCCAGGATGAACCCGAGCTGGGTGCCGCCGAGGGTGAAGGAGGACCAGAAGCCTCGGGTCCTGTCGGTGGAATGCTCGAGCACCATGGTCGTGGCGGAGGACTGCTCACCGGCCACGGCGAAGCCCTGCGCCATCCGGAGGATGACCACGAGGACGGGTGCCCACCAGCCGATCATCGAGTAGGTGGGCAGGATGCCGATCAGGAAGGTGGCCGCCCCCATGCCGAACAAGGTGATGTAGAGCACGAGCTTGCGGCCGTAGCGGTCACCCAGGTGGCCCATCACGAACGAACCCAGCGGCCGGATCAGGTAGGCCACACCGAAGGAGGCGGTCGACATGATGTTGGCCTGGAAGGCGTTGTGCGGGTCGTACATGATCTTCGGAAAGATCAGCGCTGCGGCGGTGCCGTAGACGAAGAAGTCGTAGTACTCCAAGGCGCTACCCAGCCAGGCGGAGAACGCTGCCTTGGCCACCATTCCCCGCGTCTTTGTGGGGGTGGTGAGAGCCGAAGAACTCATCGGATGCCTTTCTGATCCGGTTGAGGTAACGCAGCCGACGCTGTTGTCGGCTGCGCGGGGAAGGCACCGGTCCGGCGGGCTGTTCCGCCGATCCCGGGCAGGTGAGCCATCCGAGGATCATGCTCACGTACTGGTCGATGTCGTGTTCGAGGCGCTCGGGGTCGCGCAGCGCCACCCCGAACAGCTTGTGGATGGTGGTCTCGTTGGTGATCCGGTAGATCGCCAGCGCAGAGACGGCGATGTGCAGGTCGAAACCCTTGACGTCCGCGAGGAAGACGCCCTGGGACCGGCCGCGGTCCAGGATCCCGTCGAGGAGGTCGACGATCGCCGCGCTGCTGTGGTGGTCGGGGTCGATATGCCCGCCACCCAGGACGTTCTCGGTGCGGACCAGGAACGCCAACTCCGGGTGGGCCTCGTGATAGCGCAGGGTCTGGGACACGTACGCGGCGACAGCCTCCCGGGGAGACCTGTCAGCGAGGTGCAACTCCGCCTCGAAGGCGCGGATGCTGTCGTACGCTCGTTCCAGACAGGCCGCGAAGACGCCGTCCTTGCTGCCGAAGCAGTAGTAGATCATCCGCTTCGTGGTCGCCGTCTCGGCGGCGATCTCGTCCACCCGGGAACCGAAGTACCCGCGGCGCTGGAAGTGCTCGGTCGCCACGCGCAGGATGTCGTCCTTGGTCCGGCCCAGATCCCGGGACGGTGCGGCCTCGGCCGCCGTCATTACGCCTTTCCCTTCGCTTCCACCAGGCGGTCGAACGCCTCGTACATGCGCTCGGCATCGGGCTCGACACCGGTGAACACCCGGAACGCCTCCGCGGCCTGCTCGACGGCCATCCCGCCGCCGGTGAGCGTGCGGCAGCCGACCTCCCGGGCGCTGGCGATCAGCGGGGTCTCCAGCGGCAGGTAGACGCAGTCGGCCACCCACATTGCGGGCCGCAGCAACTCGGCCGGGACGCAGGAACCCTCCTGGTGCCCGGTCATGCCGTAGGTGGTGGCGTTGATGACACCATCGGCCGAGGCGAGGGCCGCCGCCAGGTCGGTCCCCAACTGGACCTTCTGCGGACCGAAGAGCTTGCCCATCCGCTCGACGAGCGCGGCGCCCCGCTCCGGGTCGACCTCGAAGACTGTCAGCTTCTCGACGCCCAGGTCGAGCATGCCGTACGCCACGGCGGATCCGGCACCACCGGCGCCCATCAGGACCACGTCGGCGTACGCGGCACCGGGCAGATTCCGGCTGAACGAGTGCGCGAAGCCGCACCAGTCGGTGTTGTGCCCGATGGCCTGGCCGTCCCGGAACACCACCGTGTTGACCGCGCCCAGCGCCGTGGCCCGCTCGGAGAGGCCGTCGAGCAGCGGGATCACCGACTGCTTGCAGGGGGCGGTGATGTTGAGGCCGGTGAACCCCAGCCGCCGGGCCCAGACCAGGATCTCGGCGAGATCCTCGGGGCCGACGTCCAGCACGGCCAGGTCGATCGGGCGGTAGGCGATGGACATCCCGTTGGCCGGGCCCGCCATCTCGTGCATGGGCGGCGTGAACGACGCCGAAATACTGTCACCGACCAGCCCCAGCATGTGGGTCACCGGCTTGACACCCTCGAACATGTGCTTGCTCCTTTGGTCGCACGTGGGGTGGAAATGTGGGAGGCGCCCCTGCGGGGTCACTGGATCCCGTTGGCCGCCAGGTAGTCCTTGGCGTGGCGCAGACAGCGCGCCGCGTACTCGCTGTCGCCGAGCGTGCGGAGACGCTCCAGATGGGGCTGCTCGATCGACAGGACGATGTCGTCCGGCAGCCGGCGCAGCAGCGGGGCGATGGCGGTGTCGCCCTCCCCCACGTACAGCCGCCTCTCCCGTACCTCGACCCGCAGACCCTCGGTGTCGACCGGCTTGGTGGCCGGGGCATCGCACAGGTGCAGCATCGGGAACCATTCCGGCGGCAGGTCGTCCACCGCCTCGACGGGCGTGTCCGCCCGGTCGAAGTGGTACATGTCGATCAGCATCCCCAGATTGTCGGCACCGCTCTGACGGATCAGCGAGGCCATCGACGCCAGCGTCTTCACCGGCGACAGCACGACGAACTCCGCGACGACCTGCATGTCGTGCTGGGCGGCCAGGTCGGCGACCCGGGCGAGTCCCTCGACCTGCCTCGCCGGATCGGGCGTCCAGATACTTGTCAGCAGGACCTTCGCCCCCAGTTCCGCGCCGCATTCGATGGCGGGCGCGTACCGGTCGTAGTCGACGCCGTCGAGGACCCTGGCCAGCTCGATGTCCCACAGCTGGACGCCGGTCTCCTCCAGCGCCGCCTTGCAGTTGGCATGGAGCCGGGGATCGTGGGCGATGTCGAGCAGCGGCTCCGACTCAAGGCCCATCGGGATGGGACGCAGGCCGACGTAGTCGTAGCCGGTCTGGGCCGCGACGTACACCTGTGCCGAGGGCTCCAGGTCCCCCACCGTCAGGTAAGCGAGCGAGAATTTCCGTGTCATGTCGTGCTTGCCTCAATCAGTGACGGCATGGCCCTTGACACCCTCAGGACTGTAGATGTCGAGGATGTTCCAGTGACCCGCGGTGGGAGTGGGGATGTTGCGCATGGGCACGTCGATGAGGAACGGTTCCTCGGCGGAGAGCGCCTCGGCGAGCACCTCGGCGAAGTGCTCGGCCCCCTCGACCCGCACCGCCTTGATGCCGTAGCCACGGGCGACGGCCGCGTAGTCGATCCACATGTCGTCGCCGTCGACGACCTCGAAGGTGGTGCCGTACGTCGTGCCGTAGTTCGCCTTCTCCAGGCCGGCGATGGTGCCGAAGGCGTTGTTGTTCATCACGACCCAGACGATCGGGATGCGTTCCCGCCGGGCCGTGGCCAGGACCGCCGGGTTCTGCCCGAACCCTCCGTCACCGATCAGGGCGACGACCGGTCGGTCCGGCGCGGCGAGCTTGACCCCGATCGCCGCCGAGGATCCGAAGCCCATCGTGGCGAACCCGCCCGGTGTGACGAAGGTGCCCGGGACGACGATGTCGTACTGCTGACCGACACCGTTCTTGTTCCAGCCGACATCCGTCACGACGTACGTCTCGGCCGGTATCGCCTGGCGCAGGTCCGCCAGGATCCGCGCGGGATTCATCGGGAACTCGTCACTGACCTGGTCCGCGCGGAACCCCTCCTTGCGGGTGGCGCGCTCCTCGGTGATCGACTCCACGATCCCCGGGCGCTGGACCCCGTCGGGGACGATCCGCTTGGCGACCTTCAGCAGCACCCCGAGCGCCTGCTTCAGGTCCGCCACCGCTCCGATCTCAACCGGATAGTTGCGCCCGATCTGCTCCGGGTCGATGTCGATCTGCATCAGCCTCGTGGGCGGCATCCGGAAGGTGAAGTCCTCGTACCAGGAGCTCGAGTCGGCCTCGGCGAAACGGGTGCCCAGACCGAGGATCCAGTCGGCCTCGAGACAGAAATTGTTGGTGAACTTCACCCCCCAGAAGCCGGACATGCCGAGCACGTGCGGGTTGTCGTCGGGGACGGCGCCCTTGCCCATCAGGCTGTGGGCGACGGGCAGGTCGAGCCAGTCGACCAGTGCGGTCAGTTCCGCGGAGGCATCGGCGAGCAGGATGCCGCCCCCCGCGTACACCAGCGGCCGCTCGGCCGCCACGAGGTTGCGGACGATCTGCTCGGCCAGCTCCTCGGTGATGGTCGGCCGCGCGTAGTCGAGGCGGTTGGCCAGGGCGCGGTCGACCAGGGCGCTGTCGATCTCGAGGCTGAACAGGTCCATCGGGACGTCCACCAGCACCGGGCCGGGCCGCCCGGACTCGGCGATTACGAAGGCCCGGTCCAGGATCTCCGGCAACATCTCGGCGCGTTCGACCCGGAAGGCCCGCTTCACGAACGGCCGGTAGATCTCCCACTGGTCGCCGTCGGCGTGGTAGTTGACCTCCTGGTGGGGGTGCTTGCCGAAGTAGTAGGTCGGGACGTCACCGGCGATCACCACCATCGGGATCGAGTCCAGCGCGGCGTTCGCGACGCCGGTCGCGGCGTTCGTCAGGCCCGGGCCCAGGTGTGACAGCACCACAGACGCCTTGCGCGTCACCCGCGCGTAGCCGTCCGCGGCATGGGCGGCGATCTGCTCGTGGCGGACGTTGACGAAGTCGATTGCCGTCGTGCGGGACAGGGCGTCGAGAACGGCGATGTTGGTGTGGCCACACAGGCCGAACACCTTGGTCACGCCGCGGCCTTCCAGATACCGCACGATCTCGTCGGATGCGAGCACCATCTCGGAGTCCTCACTTCTGCTGGGCACGGGGTTCAACCGCGCTGGTCTGGTTCGGGGAGATCACGACGGGCCGGGCCGTCGTAGGTGTAGTTCAGGAACTTCGCCTGCGGGCCCTTGATCCGGCCGCCCTGCTGGGTCTGTTCCCAGGCATGGGCGAGGATCCCGACCGAGCGCGACAGGATGAAGACGCCGCGCCCGAGCTCTGTGGGCAGGCCGAGTTCGCAGTACACGACGGCCGTGGCACCGTCGATGTTCATCGGGATCCGCTTGGCCCGGCCCTGGCTGAGGGCGTCCTCGACCGCGGCGCCGATGACGGCGAACCGTCCCGAGGTCTCGCCGCGGTCCGCCGCCTCGCTGACGAGCTGGAGCAGGCGCGGCGCACGGGGGTCGAGCGGGTGGAACCGGTGCCCGAACCCGGGGAAGTACTTCAGCCCCTGCTCCTTGCGCCGCGCGACGACAGTGGCCGCCGCCTTCGCGAGATCACCGTCGGCGCCCGCCTCGGCCTCCACCTCGTAGTAGATCTCCATGCACTGCTGGCCGGCACCGCCATGGACGTCGTCCAGGACGTTGATCGCCGAGGCCATCGCGCCGTTGAGCCCGGGACCGCAGGTCGCCGCCATCCGCGCGATCGCGATGGACGGCGCCTGGGGGCCGTGATCGACGCTGGAGACGAGGGCCGCCTCCAGCAGTTGCGCTTTCGCGCGCGTCGGCAGCTCACCCATGAGCATCAACCAGATCATCTCGGGAAAGGTGATCCGGCCGATCAGCTGCTCGATCGGGTACCCGCGCATGGCGATCTCGCCGGGGTGGATGTCCACGATGGACGTCGTCCACCACTTCCTCGCCTCGTCGAGCAGGGCCTCGGGATCCTCGGTGCTCATCGGTGCGTCGCCTTCCCGCGTCACTCGACGGTGAAGGCTGCGTCGGTCGGGCTCGCCTCACCCTCGGGTTCCAGCGCGGGATCGTAGAACTCGCCGAAGAGCTCGGCATCGGAGGGACGGTCGGTCTCGATCCGGCGCGAGACCCAGGTGGTGTTCATGTAGTGCTTGAGTGAGACGTTCTCACTGATGATGTTGCCGCCCCAGGTGCCGCAGCCCATCGATGAGGTCATCGGCATGCCGTTGTTGAACGCACCCGCGTTGGCCCGCGAGTTCGGCTGGTTCACCATGATCCGCGACACCGGCATGATGCGGCCGAAGTAGTCGATGTGGGCGTCATCGTTGGAGGAGATGCCGCAGCTGTGGCCCTTGCCGCCGACGTCGAAGAGCTGGAGGGCGAGGTCGACACCGTCCTCGAACGACCCGTCGTACGGGTGGACGGCCATCAGGGTGGTGAGCTTCTCCTTGCAGAAGTTGTGCTCGGGTCCGATCCCGGTTCCCTCGACGAAGATGAACGTCGACTCATCCGGGATCTCGAAGCCCGCCGCCCGGGCCAGCTTCTGCGGGGAGATCGCGACGGTGTCGGCGAGCCGATGGCCCTCCTGGTCCCACATCACCTTGTCCAGCGCGGCCCGCTGGTCGGCGTCGGCACGGAAGCCACCCACTTCCGCCAGGGCGTCGAGCATCTCCTGGTACTTCGCACGGGGCACGAGAACGTTGCCGTCGGCCGAGCACCCGGAGCCGTAGTCGGAGGTCTTGGACAGCATGCAGTTCATCGCGGTCGCCTTGACGTCGGCGGTCTCGTCGAGGAACTCGGTGGCGTTGCCGGCTCCGACCCCGTACGCGGGCTTGCCGGAGCTGTACGCCTGACGAACCAGCGCCTGGCCGCCGGTGGCGATGATCAGATCGGAGCGCTTCATCAGCTCCTGGCTCACCAACAGGCTGGGCTGGGTGATGCACTGCAGGATGTCGGCCGGAGCGCCTTCCGCCTCGAGGGCCTCACGCATCAGCCGGACCGTCTCGTAGGTGGTGTCCTTGGAGCGGGGGTGGGGCGAGAAGATGACCACGTCGCGGGCCTTGATCGCGTAGATCGCGTTGCCGGCGGGCGTCAGGTCCGGGTTGGTGGTCGGGACGATGCAGCCGATGATGCCGGCCGGCTTGCCGTACTTGACCAGGCCCTTCTCCGGGATCTCCTCCACGACGCCGACGCTCGGCTGACGCAGCGCGTCCCGCAGCACCCCCCGGATCTTCATCCGCTTGTTCATCCGGCTGTTGTAGTCACCGAGCCCGGACTCCTGGATGCCCATCTCCACCAGCCGGTGGAAGGTCGTGGTGTTCGCGACAGCCCAAGCGACCGCCTGGCAGAGCCGGTCGACCCTCGCCTGGTCATACGTCTCGATGACTGCCAACGCCTGGCGCGCCTTCGCGAACAGATCGTCCAGTTCCTGGACCTGTTCGGGGGTCATCTCCTTGCGCTTCTTCTCTTCGGCCACTTCGCTGTGCCCTCTCTCACTGGCGCGCGCTCAGCTGAAGAGGCGACGCCGCCGGACGATGCGTGAACCGGAGCACACAGTCTCTGCGCTGTGAACTAACCAGTTCATGAGTTCCAAGATACCCATTTCTGACGAGAAGTCCATGAGATTCAGGACACAACGTGGCCGCCGGCCCAGACGGGTGCCGTCCCAGGTTCACAAGCCGTAATAACCAGTTCGTTAATTCCGTCACATCCTCTCCCCCCAGGCGCTCCGGGACCTTACGCTGACGGTTGTAGCCACGGCGCGGTGGCCGCTACGCACGTCGAGAACCCAGACGGACGGCCCCGGCGCCTCGACAGGAGTCGGCATGACTGAGCAGAACTGGGACGACCACTACGACCTCGTGGTGCTGGGTACCGGCGCAGCCGGACTCAGCGCCTCCCTCACGGCCGCCAACGAGGGACTCCGGGTCCTGACCCTGGAGAAGTCGGATTACTACGGCGGCACGACCTGCTACTCGGCCGGCACCTGCTGGGTGCCCGGGAGCAGCTACGTCGAAGCAGCGGGCCTGCACAACGATCTGGCGAAGGCCGAGACCTACCTCGACGCGCTCGTGGGTGAGCGTGGTCCCAAGGACATGTGGATGTCCTACCTGACCAACGGCCCGACCATGATCGACTACATGGAGACCATGGGCGTGCGATGGATCCCGTTCCCCGGCTTCGTCGACTACTACCCGGAGCTCGAGGGCTCCGGTCGCGGCTACCGCGCCCTGGAGCCCGAGCCTTTCGACGGCAAGAAGCTGGGCAAGCTCGCCTTCTCCCACCTGCGTGGGCCGGTCCCCGAGTTCGCCCTCTTCGGCGGCTCCCTGATGGTGCGCCGCACCGAGGTCACCAAACTGCTGCACCTCTTCGACGGTGTCGGACTCCAGCGCCTCCAGGTCCTGACGACCGCCCTGCGGCTGGGCATCCCCTGGTTCCTCGACCTGCTCCGCGGCTGGCCGCGCGGCACCCGGATGGTGATGGGCAACGCCCTGATCGCCAGGCTGTACCACGAGTACACGAGCCGTGGCGGCACGCTGTGGCTGAACGCCAACACCACCGAACTCGTGACCGAAAACGGCCGGGTGACCGGCGCCGTCGTCGAGTACAGGGGCGTCCCACGCCGCGTCGAGGCGCGCCGCGGCGTGGTGATGGCCGCCGGTGGCTTCCCCGCCTCCCCCGAGCTGCGCAACAAGTACCTGCGCGGTCCGGCCGCTGAGTTCACCCGGGCCGCCGACACCTGCACCGGCGACACCTTCGCGCTCGCCGAGGCCGCCGGGGCGATCCTCGGCCCCCAGGACGAGAACGGGGCCCTCTGGTTCCCGAGCTCGGTCGGCTACCGCAAGGACGGCTCACTGGCGGTCTTCCCACACATCTGGGACCGGGCCAAGCCCGGCATGATCGCCGTCAACGCCGCTGGCAAGCGGTTCACCGACGAGGCCCGCTCGTACAACCACTTCGTCCGCGGCATGTACGAGTCCGACGAGGCCGGCGTTCCCACCGTCCCGGCCTACCTCGTGGCCGATCACGACCACATGATGAAGTACGGCCTCGGGATGATCTACCCCGCCTCCACAGGGCCGCTGATGAGCCACTGGCTGAAGTCGGGCTACATCGTCCGGGACCGCACGCTGGCCGGCCTGGCGACGAAGATCGGTGTCGACGCGGCCGGTCTGGAGGCGACCGTCGAGCGGTACAACGCCGACTGCGAGAAGGGCGTCGACACGGAGTTCGGCAAGGGCTCCAGCGAATACAGCCCTCAGTACGGCGACCCGAAGGTCTCCCCCAACGTCAACCTGGGACCGGTGGCCACCGGCCCGTTCTACGCGATGGCCGTCTACCCGACGCCGCTGTCCACCGGTCGCGGCCTGCTGATCAACCCGCAGGGCCAGTGCCTGGACGCCGAGGGGACCCCTGTCGAGGGCCTGTACGCCTGCGGTTCCGACGCCCAGCAGGTGTTCGGGGTGCAGTACCCCG
Organism: Raineyella fluvialis; assembly: GCF_009646095.1. Classification (NCBI taxonomy): domain Bacteria; kingdom Bacillati; phylum Actinomycetota; class Actinomycetes; order Propionibacteriales; family Propionibacteriaceae; genus Raineyella; species Raineyella fluvialis. The sequence goes on from NZ_CP045725.1 coordinate 55,065, forward strand.
GCGGTGGATGCCAGGTCGGCGCCGGGATGATCTTCGGCTTCCTGATCGGCAAGCACGCCGCCGGCCACCCGGTCGACCAGCACACCGCGGGCCAGCCGGTGAGGGCCTGAGGTGGACGCCGCCACCTGCGGCCCGCTCGGCCTGTCGGCGCTCACGGTGCTCGACGCGCCGCCGCCGGACACCGTGACCGCCGCCGCGGCGGCGGGGTTCGACGCGGTCGGTGTCCGGGTCTTCCCCGCAGGCACCGAGCCCGCCTGGCCGATGATCGGCGACACGCCGATGCTGCGCGAGACCGTCCGCCGGATCGCCGACACGGGCATCACCCTGTGGGACATCGAGGTGCTCCGGCTGCGCGAGGACAAGACCCTCGAGGAGCAGCTCGCGATCCTCGACGCCGGTCACGCACTGGGAGCCCGCTATGTGCTGGTCAACGTGAACGACGCGGATCCGTCCAGACGCCTCGACCGGCTGAACCTGCTGGCCGGCGAGGCCGCCGCCCGTGGACTCACCCTGGCTGTGGAGTACATGGTGTTCACCGAGATCCGTACGCTCACCGACGCCGTCGCCCTCGTCCGCGAGGTGGAGGGGCCGGCGGTGGTGCTGCCCGACTCACTGCACGTCGCCCGGTCCGGAGGCACCCTCGCCGAACTGGCTGGGCTTCCCACCGCGTTGGTGCCGTACGCGCAACTGTGCGACACCGTCACGGAACCGGCCCCCGCGACTCCCGAGGAGGCTCTGGCCGAGGCCCGTACGGCTCGCCGGCTGCCCGGCGACGGTGATCTGGCGCTGAAGGACTTCGTCGGGGCACTTCCCGCCGGCACCGTGCTGACCGTCGAGGCCCCCGTCCGGGACCTTCCCCTGCAGGAACGCTGCGTCGCGGCCCTCGCGTCGCTGCGATCCTGCCTGTCGTGATCGACCACGGAAGGAGCAAGCAGCGTTGTTCCAGGCGGCGTTGTTCCACGGCGTGCCCGCGCTCGGCGCGACGGCTCTGGCGCTGATGGCGCTGGGCGGCCTGCTCATCGGGTTCTCGAAGACCAGCTTCGGGGGCCTAGGGGCGGTCGCCAGCGCCGTCTACGCGCTCAGCATGCCGGCGCGCGAGTCCACGGCAGTGGTCCTGCTGCTCCTGCTGACCGGGGACCTGATCGCGCTGCTCTCCTACGGGCGGCATGTCCGGTGGCGCGTGCTCGGGCAGCTACTGCCGGCGGTGCTGCCGGGCCTGTTGCTGGGGGCGGTGTTCATCCGCCTCGTCGACGACGTGCTGATGCGGCGCAGCATCGCGGTGGTGCTGCTGGCGATGGTGGTGGTGCGCCTGGTGCAGGGACGGTTGCGCCCTGCGACGACCCCGACCGAGGGACGTGGACACTGGGCGGTCGCGGCGGGCGCCGGGCTCACGGCGGGGTTCACCACCATGGTGGCGAACGCCGCCGCCCCCGTGATGTCGCTCTACCTGCTCGCCCAGCGCTTCGACAAGCGGCGCTTCCTCGCCACGAACGCCTGGTTCTTCGCGACCGTCAACCTGTGCAAGGTCCCGTTCGCGGCCTCCGTGGGGTTGTTCACTCCCCTCGTGTTCGGCGTGACCCTGGTCATGCTGCCGGCCGTGCTCGTCGGCGCGGCGGTCGGCCGGCTCATCATCCGCCGCGTGACGCAGCAGCAGTTCGAGCTGGTGACCGTCCTCGCCACGGCGGCTGCCTCGGTGCTGCTGCTGGTGCGATGAGCCGGCCGGCCCGGCCCCGGGTCGATCAGTCGAAGATCGGCCCGGTGGTCCGCGACCGCTTCAGCTCGTAGAAGCCGTCGTATTCGGTGACAAGGGAGACACCGTCGAAGAGGCGACCGGCCTGCTCGCCCTTGGGGGCGGGCGAGATCACCGGGCCGAAGAGCGACTTGCCGTTGATCCGGACCACCGGCGTCCCGACCTCGTTGCCCACCGGGTCCATCCCCTCGTGGTGCGACCGGCGCAGGGCGGCGTCGTTGGCGTCCGTCTCCGCCGCGTCGGCGAGCTCAGCGGGAAGGCCGACCTCGGCCAGGGCCGCCTCGAGGGTCGCCCGGTCCCGCGTCTCACCCTTGGGGTGGAAACGGGTGCCCACCGCGGTGTAGAACTCACGCAGCTTCTCCGAGCCGTACTGCTCCTCGACGGCCAGCGCGAGACGGGCCGATCCCCACGCGCCGGCGAGGAACGTCTTGTAGTCGTCCGGCAGTTCGTCGCGCCCCTCGTTGAGGACCGACAGGCTCATCACGTGGAAGACCGTGTGCACGGGGCGCACCTTCTCGACCTCGAGCATCCATCGGGAGGTCATCCAGGCCCACGGGCACTGCGGATCGAACCAGAAGTCGACCTGCTGGAGGGCATCGGACCGATCGGAGTCGTGGAGAGTCATGTGCCCAGAATAGGAAGCCCGTCGGATGAGCCAACCCGGTGTTCCTTCCGCCGCCGCGACCTCAGCGCAGCCTCGGGACGCAGATTCCGGGTGGCTGCTGGGTCGTGTTCCTCAGGAAACGACGCCCGAGTCGCTAATCTGACCAGTGTCGCAGGGGTTTCGCCCCGGACAGCCTGCCCGCAGGCTCCCGTCGACATGAAGGTGACACCGTGTACTCCGAGAACATCACGCGCGAGGAAGCCCGCGCGCGGGCCGAACTGGTCCGCACCGATGCCTACCGGGTCCTGGTCGACCTCACCGGACGGGCCCCCGACGGTTCCGGTCTCGCCGACCCGGAGGCCACCTTCGTCTCCCGGTCGACGGTCTCGTTCAGCAGCGGCGCCGGCGAGACGTGGATCGACCTGATCGCCGAGCAGGTCCTCGAGGCGACGCTCGACGGCCAGCCGCTCGACACCGGCGCGTACGACGGGGCGAGGCTCCCACTGATCCTCGGCGAGGGCACCCACGAACTCACGGTCGTCGGGTTGTGCCGCTACTCGCACACCGGCGAGGGGCTGCACCGCTTCCTCGACCCCGCCGACCAGCACCTCTACCTCTACACGCAGTTCGAGGTGGCGGACGCCCGGCGGATGTACGCCAACTTCGAGCAGCCCAGCCTCAAAGCGACGTTCCAACTGTCGGTGGTGGCACCGCAGAACTGGACGGTCATCTCCAACGCGCCGTCCACCGACCCCGTGGTCGTGCCCGAGGACGATGCCCTGCACGGCTGGGACGTCTGGGGCCAGCCGTACGCGCGTTGGGACTTCGCCCCGACCGTACGGATCTCGACGTATCTCACCGCCCTGGTCGCGGGCAACTACCACCGCGTGCACGACACGTACTCCGGCCCGAACGGCGACATCCCGCTGTCCCTGCTCTGCCGCGAGTCGATGGTCCCGCACCTCGACGCGGACCGGATCTTCGCCACCACCAAGCAGGGCTTCGCCGTCTTCGAGGCCGCCTTCGGCACGCCCTACCCGTTCGGGACGTACGACCAGTCGTTCGTCCCCGAGTTCAACGCCGGCGCGATGGAGAACGCGGGCTGCGTCACCCACCGCGACGACTACCTCTTCCGCTCCCGGGTGACGGCCGCGGCGTACGAGAACCGCGACAACACGATCCTGCACGAGATGGCCCACATGTGGTTCGGCGACCTCGTGACGATGTCGTGGTGGGACGACCTGTGGCTGAACGAGTCGTTCGCCGAGTGGGCCTCGCACTTCGCGATGGCCGAGTACCACGAGCACCCGGAGCAGCCGTGGGTGACGTTCGCCAACCAGCGCAAGACCTGGGCCTACCGGCAGGACCAGTTGCCGACCACCCACCCGATCGCCGCGGACATGGTCGACCTGCTGGCGGTCGAGTCCAACTTCGACGGCATCACGTACGCCAAGGGCGCCTCCGCCCTGCGCCAACTCGTCGCGTACGTGGGCCGCGACAACTTCCTCGCCGGGGTCCGCCGCTACTTCGCCGATCATGCATACGGCAACACCACGCTGCAGGACCTGTTCGACGCTCTCGAAGTCGCCTCCGGCCGCGACCTGTCCGGCTGGGCCGCCCAATGGCTGCAGATCCCCGGCGTGAGCACCCTGGCGGCGGATTTCGATTGTGACGCCGAGGGCCGCTTCACCCGCTTCGCCGTTCGCCAGTACGTGCCGCAGGCCTACCCCGTGCCCCGCATGCACCGGATGGCGATCGGCCTCTACAACCGGGTCGACGACCACGCCATCACCCGCACCTCGCGGGTGGAGATCGACATCGATGGCGAGGTGGTCGATGTCGTCGAGCTGGTGGGCGCCCAGCGCCCCGATCTCGTCCTGCTCAACGACGACGACCTCACGTACGCAAAGGTCCGCCTCGACGGTCAGTCGCTGGCGACGGTCGTGCACCACGTCGGCGAGATCGATTCGGCCCTGGCGCGCGCCGTCTGCTGGGGGGCCGCCTGGGACATGACGCGGGACGGCGAGATGCTCGCCGCCGACTACCTGAGCATGGTGCTCGGGGCGGTCGGCCGGGAGACCGATCCGACCGCGGTCCAGCGGACCCTCGGGCAGGCACTCACCGCGATCACCTTCTACACGCCCGCCGAACAGCGCCCCCGGCTCACCCGGGACCTGGAGGTCGGGCTCGCCCACCTCGTCGCCGGCGCGGAGCGGGGCTCGGACCCCCAGCTCACCTTCGTCCGGACCCTGGCCGCCTCGGCCACCAGTGACGCGGCCGCCGAGGTGGTCCGGGCCTGGTTCGCCGGCGAGGAGCCGGTCCCCGGCCTGGAGATCGACACCGATCTGCGCTGGCACCTGCTCACCCAACTCGCGCGTCTCGGCGTGGTGGGCACCGCGGAGATCGACGCGGAACTCGAGCGGGACCGCACGATCAGCGGCGAGCAGAATGCCGCCGCCGCGCGGGCGGCGCTGCCGGACGCGACCGACAAGGCCGAGGCGTGGCGTCTCGCCACCGCCGCCGACATCCCGAACGAGACGCAGCGCAGCATCTGCCTGTCCTTCTGGCGCCCCGGGCAGGAGGAGCTCCTGCGTCCGTACGCCGAGCGGTTCCTCGACGTCATCGAGCTGATGGGCGCCGGCTCGGCCGGTTGGGACAAGAAGGGCATCGCCCTGCGCGAGAACGTGCTCAAGCACCTCTTCCCCTCCCTGATCGCTGATGAGGCGTTCCTGGCCCGGCTGGACGCCTTCCTCGCTGAGCACGAACTGACGACGCCGATCCGCCGGTCCTTGTCGGAGTCCCGCGACGACGCGCTGCGAGCGCTGCACGCCCAGTCGGTGGCCCGTGCCCACCTGGCCACCCGGCAGCCCCACGAGGAACCCTCGCAGCTCGCCATCGGGGAGGAGCCGGGCGACGGATCGGGGGCTCCGGCGGAGGACGTCCCGGCCATCGGCGAGGAATCGACCACCATCGCTGGGCTCCCCCGCGGTGCCGCGGGGGAAGGAGACGGGACCCCGGAGCCCGAGGTCGACGACGATCCCACCAACCAGAACCTGCGCCCGATCACCGAGCCGATCAACAGCGAGGACTGACCGCCGTGCCCTCGCTCGACCGGGTCGTCGCCACGTTGGAGTCGTGGTACCCCCCGGCGACGGCCGAGTCCTGGGACAGTGTGGGGCTTGTCGTGGGCGACCGCAGCCGCCCGGTCACGCGCATCCTGTGCACCGTCGACGTCACCCTGCCCGTCGTCGAGCAGGCGATCAGCACCGGCGCCGATCTGATCGTCGCGCACCACCCCCTGCTGCTGCGCGGCGTCCACCAGGTCACCGCCGACGACCCCAAAGGGGCGATGGTGCTCCGCCTGGCCGAGCACCGGATCGGGCTGTGGGCCGGACACACCAACGCGGACATCGCGCCGGGCGGGGTGGGCGAGGCCCTGGCCGAGGCACTCGGCCTGGTCGACCTGCGCCCGATGGTGGACCGCCCAGCGCGAGGACTCGACAACCTGGTGACGTTCGTGCCACCCGATCACCTCGAGGCGCTCGTCGCCGCCCTCTCCGCCGCCGGTGCCGGGCACGTCGGAACGTACGACTCCTGTCACTTCGCCGCGCCGGGCATGGGATCGTTCCGGCCGCTGGAGGGTTCCTCGCCGTTCATCGGCAGCGTCGGGGAGGTCGAGCACGTACCGGAGATGCGCCTGGAGATGGTGCTGCCCCGGTCACGGCGTGCGGACGTGATCACCGCCCTGCTGGGGGCCCATCCGTACGAGACACCGGCCTGGCACATCGTCGAGACCGCGCCGGGGCTGGCCACGTCGGGCCTCGGCCGCGTCGGCGTCCTGGCGCGGGAGATGTCGCTGGCGCTGTTCGGACAGCAGGTCGCCGACGCGATCCCGGCCACCGCCGGCGGGGTGAGGATCGGCGGCGATCCGCAGCGGACGATCCGCCGGGTGGCGGTGCTCGCGGGAGCCGGGGATTCGCTGCTGGAGGAGGCCCGGGGACTGGGTGTCGACTGCTACGTGACGTCAGACCTGCGCCACCACCCGGCCGGGGAGTTCCTGGAACGTACGCAGCTGGACCCGCATGCACCGGCGCTGGTCGACATCAGTCACTGGGCGGCGGAGTGGACCTGGCTGCCGGTGCTGGCCGAGAGGCTGCGGGGCGCGTTCGACGACGTCGGCGTCGAGGTCAGCACGCTGGTCACCGACCCCTGGTCGGCGACCTTCCATGCCGGGGGCTGAGGACCGAGGGCCGATTCAGCGGTCGACGCTCGGCCGCAGGTGCTGACTGGCCTGGGAGCGCGCCGCCTCCCCGAGCTGGATGATGCCGCCCACCAGGCCGCCGGCGAGATCCCCCGCAGCGAAGCTGGAGGCCATCGTGGCGGTGGCGAAGGCGCACGAGGAGTCGGCCAGGGTGCGTGCCGCCCGGACGCCGGTCACCACCGACACCTCATGGAGCTGCGGGTCGACGTACACGAGAACGGCGCGGTCCCGGTCGGCCAGGGTGGCGTGCAGAGCGCGGGCGCGCCCGTCGACGCCACCCTCGGCCCCGTGCTCGGCGAGGTAGGCGACGAAGGTGTACCCGGAGATCTCCTCGGCCTGCTGGATGGCCCAGGCCACCCGCTTGACGTCACTCGGGGAGAGTCGGTCACCAATGAGCATGGCTACCGCCGGCGCCTTCCTCGGTGTCGGACCCGCTCGTCACCGCGGGGGTCTGCCGTCCGGAGCCGCCGATCATCAGCGGCTCGGTCGGCGGATGGAGGGAGCGATCCTCCTTGCCGATCATCGAGGCCAACTGGATGACCGCGATCACGATGAAGACGGCGGCCGGCAGGAAGAGGATCCAGACCAGCTCGTGCACCAAGGGGACGGCAGGGGCCTGCGGCCAGCCGGGGAGGTTGTCCAACGGGACGAGTCCGGCCGTCAGGGGGGCGATCACAGTCACGAGGTCACTCACGTAATCTAACGTACTGCAGTCGGTGGTCCCGCGGGTGATGCCGATCCAGATCGGCACCCGTGCGGAACCCGCACATGACGATGACGCCCGGAGATGGGTGGGGACGGAGGAGCCGGTGGCTGCGGAGGAACGTACGGAGGCCCCTCCGCGGGTGGTGATGGACGCGGACGAGATCTCCCGAGCCATCATCCGGATGGCGCACCAGGTGCTGGAGAACGACCACGACGTTCCGCGCCTGATCGTGGTGGGCCTGCCCACCCGCGGTGTCCCGCTCGCCCGGCGTCTCGCCGCCGCGATGGAGGACATCGAGGGCCACACCGTGCCCATCGGTGAACTGGACGTCACCTTCTACCGTGACGACCTCCGCCGCCAGCCCACACGCTCCATCGGCCCCACCCGGATGCCGGGCCCGATCGACGACGCGGTCGTCATCCTCGTCGACGACGTGCTCTATTCGGGCCGTACGGTGTCCGCCGCCCTCGAGGCCCTGAAGGACATCGGGCGACCCCGGGCCGTACGGCTCGCCGTCCTGGTCGACCGTGGCCACCGCGAGCTGCCGATCCGGGCCGACGTCGTCGGCAAGGAACTCGCGACCGCCTCCGACGAAAGGGTCGGCGTCCAACTGGAGGAGACCGACGGCGTCACCCGAGTGACCATCTCCCGGCTGCGCAGGGCTCCTGACCCGCTCCCCTGACCGCCCGGTCCCGAACGCCCGGTCCTGAGGGCCGGGTGCACGCCTCGTCCCGTCCGGATCGCCGCCGGGCGCGCGCCGTGGTGATAGCGTGCTCTACCACCTGCTCGGCGGTGGCACGCCCGCCTCTCGCGGCGACTCGACCCTGTCGGCTCAGCCGGCGGACAGGAAGGACCCGACCCACATGACTGTCACGGCACTCAGCGCCAGTGTCCCGGCCCAGCTGCTCATCACCGGGGTGACCCTCCCCGACGGATCCACCGCGGACGTGTACGTGGACGGCCCGGTCTTCGGTGACCCCTCCTCGGCGCCGGCCGACGTGGCACGACTGGACGGTTCCGGACTGATCGCCCTGCCCGGGCTGGTCGACCCCCACGTCCACCTGCGCGAGCCGGGCCGCGAGGACGCCGAGACCATCCGCACCGGCACCGCGGCGGCCGCCCGGGGCGGGTTCACCGCCGTCCAGGCGATGGCGAACACCTCCCCGGTGACCGACACCGCCGAGCTCGCCTGTGCGATGGCCGCGACCGCCGCGGAGCACGCCGCCTGCGTCGTGATCCCCTGTGGTGCGATCACCCAACGGCTGGCCGGTGAGCACCTCGCCGAGCTCGAACCGATCCACCGGGCGGCCGGCACGATGTGCTTCTCCGACGACGGGAAGTGCGTCGCGGACTCCCAGCTCATGCGCGAGGCCTTCGAAGAGGTCCGGGCCTTCGACGGGGTGCTGGCCCAGCACGCCCAGGATCCGCGGCTGGCCGGCCCTGACGCCTGCTGTCACGAGGGTGAACTCTCCGCCCGGCTCGGGCTTCCTGGCTGGACGACGGCTGCCGAGTCGGCGATCGTCGCCCGTGACGTCGAACTCGCCGCTCTCACCGGAGCCCGCTACCACGTCTGCCATGTCTCCGCTCAGCCGACCCTGGACGTGATTCGCGCGGCCAAGGCCCGCGGCGTACGGATCACGGCCGAGGCCACGCCGCACCATCTGCTGCTGACGACCGACCTGCTCGCCGACCTCGACACCACGTTCAAGGTCAACCCGCCGCTGCGGCCGGCCGAGCATGTCGAGGCCCTGCGGGCCGCGGTGGCCGACGGCACGGTCGACATGATCGGCACCGACCATGCCCCGCACGCACCCCAGGACAAGGCCAAGGCCTTCGTCGCCGCCAGCCCTGGGATGGTGGGTCTCGAGCAGTCCCTGGCCGTCGTGATCGACACGCTGGTCCGCCCGGGCCGGCTGGACTGGGCCGGGGTCGCCGACCGGATGGCGCACTCCCCGGCCGCCCTGCTCGGTCTGACGGACCAGGGCCGCCCGGTCGCCCCCGGCGAGCCCGCGAACCTCTGCCTGGTCGATCCCGAGGCCCGCCACGCCGTCGATCCGACGGACACGGAGTCGCGCTCCCGCAACAACCCCTACGCCGGCCGCGATCTGCCCGACCCCGTACGCCTCACCGTGTGCCTCGGGCACGTCACCTACCGCCGCTGACCCTGAAGGGATCCCGATGAGCGAGAACGCCACCCCCGAGAACGAGTCCGTTCCCCAGCAGTCCGCTCCCGAGCCGCCGCAGGACACCCGCACCCCGTACGAACGCATGGGCGGCGCGGAAACCTTCCGGGCGATCGTGCACCGCTTCTACGAGAACGTCCGCACGACCCCCGATCTGCACGCCATGTACCCGGAGGAGGATCTCGGCCCGGCGGAGGACCGGCTGAGGATGTTCCTCGAACAGTACTGGGGTGGCCCCGGCACGTACTCCGAGCAGCGAGGCCACCCGCGCCTGCGGATGCGCCACACCCCGTTCAAGGTGACCCCGACCCAGCGGGACAACTGGTTGGAGTGCATGCACGACGCCGTCGGCTCGGTCGAGATGGACAAGGCGGCCCGCGACGAGCTGTGGAACTACCTGGTCCGCGCCGCCGACTCGATGATCAACGCCTTCGAAGGCGAGGACATGACCCCGCCGCAGGGCCGCAATCTGCTCTGAGAGCCGCTGCTGGCCCGGGACCGGAGGGCCGGAAGCCTTGGGTCCGGGCCCCCGGTGCTCCTAGGCTCGCGGTGTGAGCCGATCAACCGTCCAGTCAGCCGAACGCGTGCGCTCGACCGCCGATCCGGACTGGTGGCGCAGTGCCGTGGTCTACCAGATCTACCCCCGCTCCTTCGCGGACGGCAGCGGTGACGGCCAGGGCGACCTGACCGGCATGCTGCAGCACCTCGACCATCTGGTGTCGTTGGGGATCGACGCCATCTGGATCTCGCCCTGGTACCCCTCGCCGCTGCACGACGGCGGGTACGACGTGGCCGACTACTGCGACATCGATCCCCGCTACGGCACCCTCGCCCAGGCCGACACGCTGATCGCCCGCGCCCACGACAACGGGCTGCGCATCATCATCGACCTGGTGCCCAACCACTGCTCGATCGACCACCCCCTCTTCCGGGCGGCGCTGGCGGCCGGGCCCGGGTCGCCCGAGCGGGACCTGTTCATCTTCCGGGACGGACGCGGGCCCGACGGTGACCAGCCCCCGAACAACTGGCCGGCCCACTTCGGCGGCTCGGCCTGGCAACGCGTCGTGGGGCCGGACGGGATGCCCGAGCAGTGGTACCTCCACCTCTTCGCCCCCGAACAGCCCGACTGGAACTGGACGAACCCCGCGGTCCCCGCGTTCTTCGACGACGTGCTGCGCTTCTGGTTCGACCGCGACGTCGACGGCTTCCGGATCGATGTGGCCGACTCCTGCGCCAAGGACATGGCGCTGCCGGACCTGCCCGCCGGGACCGGCGGGGACGTGGCCGGCGAGACCAAGTACCCCGGTCACCCCTTCTTCGACCGCCCGGAACTGGAGGCCATCCACCGCCGCTGGCGGATGGTGGCGGACGAGTACGCCGACACGCCGCAGGGCCCCCGGATCTTCGTCTCGGAGGCCTACCTCGGTCCCACGCACCGGCTGGCCGCGTACACCACCGAGGGCAGACTGCACATGACGTTCAACTTCGACGCCCTGCTGACCGAGTGGTCGTACGCCTCCCAGCGGGCCATGATCGAGGCGACGCTGGCGGGTTACGGCGCCGTCGGGGCGCCGTCCACCTGGGTGCTCGGCAACCACGACCAGCCGCGGGTGGTGTCCCGCTACGGCCGGACCGCGACGGGGGCCCTGTTCACCGCCGAGGACGGCCTGGGGCGACGCGCCGCGAAGGGACCGGACCGGGACGAGGACCTGGCGCTCGGCCGGCGCCGTGCCCGCGCCGCGGCCCTGCTGGAGCTGGCCCTGCCGGGCGGCGCGTACGTGTACCAGGGCGACGAGCTAGGGCTGCAGGAGGTCGACCTGCCCGATGAGGTGCTGCAGGACCCGATCTGGGAACGCTCCGGCCACACCGTGAAGGGCCGGGACGGCTGCCGGGTGCCGCTGCCCTGGTCGGGCGACCGGCCACCGTACGGCTTCAGCCCCGAGGACGCGACGTCGCCACCTTGGCTGCCGCAGCCCGACTGGGCGGATCGTACGGTCGCCGCCCAGGCCGGTGATCCCGCCTCGTTCCTGACGCTCTACCGGGAGGCCCTGGCGATCCGGCACCGGCATCCGGCCCTGGGCGACGGCACCCTGCGGTGGTCAGCGGACGCACCGGCAGGTGTCCTGGCGTTCGACCGGGAGCCCGGCTTCTCCTGCTGGGTCAACTTCGGGCCCGCTCCGGTGGCGCTCCCCGCGGGGGTGACCGTGCTGCTCACGTCGGCACCGTCGGTCACGGGCGACCTGGCGCCCGATCAGGCGGTCTGGTTCACCTACTGACCGTCGGCCGACGCCCGGCTCAGTGCCCGTACGGACCGCCGGGGTGCACCGTGATCGGGCGCAACGCCTCCCGGACCTGGGCCGAGATCGGCCGCGGGCGGCCCTCTGCGTCGGCGCAGACGAGCACGACCCGGCCGACGCCGTACACAATGCCGCTGCCCGGATCGCCGATGCGGATCTGCAGGCTCATCGACGAGGTCCCGACCCGGAGCACCACGAGCTCGGCCCGGTAGGGCTCGATCCGATAGTGCATCTCGGTGCGGTACTCGATCTCCTGGGCGGCGACGAGCCAGCTCACGTCGGCACCGGGACGTCCCCAGCCCTCGCTGGTGCGCACCTCGTCCAGGGCGGCGACGCGCGCCTCCTGCAGGAAGGTCAGGAAGGCGACGTTGTTGATGTGACCGAAGGCGTCCACCTCGGACCAGCGCACGCGTACCGGGTAGGCGAAGCCGAAGCCCTCCACCCATTCCGCGCTAGGCAGTTCACGGAAGTGCAGCTCCGGCCCGGACCAGTCGTCCAGCCAGCCGCGTTCGGCCTCGGTGAGGCGGCGTACGGTCCCCGTCTCCAGGTCGTAGGGCGCGCAGTCGGTGGTGGCGCGGGCCACCAGGGTGTCGCCCTGGCTGATCTCGTACGCCACCGTGAAGCGGGCGCCGCGCACCTGGGCGATCCACAGCCGGATGACGATCCCTTCCCCGCCGAAGTGGGCCGGGGACAGGTACTCGACGTGCTGGCCGGCGATCGCGATCCCGTGGTCGAGCAGTTCGGGATGCGGGCCGTCGAGGATCCAGTCGACCCGCGCCTCCTGCAGGTAGTCCACGTACACGACGTTGTTCACGTGGTGCTGCGCGTCCTGGTCGGCCCAGCGGACCCGGGCCTGGTAGATGTACTGCGTCACCACGTCCTCGCCGGGTCAGGCGATCAGCGTCAGCGGCCGTAGCCGTTCGCGCAGGATCGCCGGCAGCGGCACCGGGGTGCCATGGGCATCGGCATGCACCAGCACGAGGTGGCCGACGGCGTACGTCACGTCGACGTGCTGGTCGCGGATCCGCAGCTCGAAGGTGACCGACGTCGAGCCCACCCGGAGGATGACGACCTCGCCCAAGTAGGGCTCGATCTGGTAGGTCATCGGCAGCTTGTAGGTCATGTCCTGAGCGGCCACCACCCACGTCCGGGCGTCCCCGGGACGGCCCCAGGGCAGGTCGCGCCGCGGCTCCTCCATCATCGCGATGGTGGCCTCCTGCAGGTACGTCAGGTAACTGACGTTGTTGACGTGGTCGTACGGATCGAGCTCCGACCAGCGCACCCGCAGCGGGTGCTCGTAGCCGAAGCCGGACACCCAGTCCACCGCCGGCTGGGGCAGCGGCCGGAAGTCCATCGGCTCGCCGAGGAACTCCCGCAGCCAGGCGCGTTCCTCGTCCTCCAACCGGCGCAGTCGCTGACCCGCGACGTCATAGGTCGCCAGGACCGTCTTCGCCCGGGCGACGTGGGTCTCCCCCTGGTAGATGTCGTACGCCACGGCGAACCGCGCACCACCCAGATCGGTCACCCACAGGCGGATCATGATCGGGTCGGCGCCGAACATCGACTGCGCGAGGTACTCGATCTGATGCGAGACGACCAGCACCCCTTCGCTGAGCATGGACGCGTGCGGCCCGTTGAGGATCCAGTCGACGCGCGCCTCCTGCATGTAGTCGAGGTAGGCGACGTTGTTCACGTGTCCCTGCGGGTCCTGGTCGGCCCAGCGCACCCGCGCCCGATAGACGTACGGTGTCACGTCAGTCCTCGGGGTCGTAGAGCTTGCCGAGCTTGTCGGCGAAGGCCTCGGCCACCGCGGAGCGCCGGACCTTCAGGCTCGGGGTCACCTCCCCGTCGGCGACGGACAACTCGCGGTCGAGGATCTCGTACCGCTTGACCGTCTCCCACCGCTCGAGATGCGTGTTCGCCCTGGCCATGTAGTGGTCGATCATCCCGCGGACGTCGGAGTTCTGGGTGAGCTCGGCGTACGAGAGCCCCTCGAGGTTGTGGCGCTGCGCCCACTTCATGATCGCCTCCTCGTCGAGGGTGATCAGGGCCGAGATGTACTTGCGCCCCTCCCCCTGGACGAACACCTGGGAGACGTACGGGTTGTTGTTGACGATCGCCCCCTCGACCTTCTGCGGCGCGACGTACTTGCCGCCGGAGGTCTTGATCAGGTCCTTCTTGCGGTCGGTGATCCGCAACCGGCCACGCTCGTCGAGCTCGCCGATGTCGCCGGTCGCGAACCACCCGTCGTCGCTGTACGCGGCGGCGGTCTCCTCGGGCAGGTTGTGGTAGCCGCTGGCCAGTCCCGGGCTCCGCACCAGGATCTCGCCGTCCTCCGCGATCCGGACCTCACTGCCCGGAGTGGGTGCGCCGACCGTGCCGAGGTCGGGATCCCGCGGAATGTCCAGGCAGGCGATCGCGGAGGTCTCGGTCAACCCGTAGCCCTCGATCAGGGGATGCCCGCCGCCCAGAACCAGTTCTGGACCTGCGGATTGAGCTTCGCGGACCCGGACACGAACCAGCGCACCCGCCCGCCCATCGTCGCATGCAGCTTGGAGAAGACCAGCTTGTGGGCGACGGCGTAACGGATCGCCAGCGGCCGCGGCATCGGCCGGTGTGTCGTGATGTAGGGCAGGGCACGCTGCCCGACGGAGAAGGCCCAGCGCGGGATGCGGGAGATGAAGCCGCGGTTCTTCAGGATGACGGCGTTGCGGACCTTCTCGAAGATCCGCGGCGCCCCCGCCATGATCGTCGGCCGCACCTGCCCGAGGCCCTCCACGATCCGGCCGATGTCCCCGTCCACGGCATGGACCAGTCCGCTGCCGAGCTGGATCGCGATCAGGCACTTGCCGAACACGTGGGAGAGCGGCAGCCAGAGGAAGTGGATGTCGTCGTGCGCGAGGATGCCCATCTCCTGGCCGACGCGGTAGGCCTGGTGGGTCCACACGCGATGCGGGAGACGTACGCCCTTGGGCCGCCCGGTGGTGCCGGAGGTGTAGATCAGCGTGGAGAGGGTGTCCGGGCCGGTGGCGGCGATCGCCTCCTCCACGCAGCCGGGGTGCTCGGCGAGCCAGGCGGCCCCCCGCGCGCGGAAGGCGGACCAGGAGATGATCGGGCCGCCCGTGTCGAGGTCCCGGACACCGTCGGGGTCGAGGACCACGACTGTCGTGAGGGCACCCAGCGAGTCGTGGTGGAGCCGGATCTTGTCGACCTGCTCGGCATTCTCCGCGAAGGCCACCCGCGACTCGGAATCGCCGAGGATGTGGGCGACGTCCTGGTCATGGGTGTTGGGGTAGACGGTGGTGGTCGCCCCACCGGCGCACATGATGGCCAGGTCGACGAGGATCCACTCGATCCGGGTGCTGGAGGCGATAGCGACCCGATCCTCGGTGCTGATGCCCAGAGCGAGCAATCCGGCGGCCAGTTCGAAGACGCGATCCCGCGTCTGGTTCCAGCTCAGGGTCGTCCACGCGTCGTCGTCGCCCCGATAGAGATAGGCGGGACGGGAGCCGAACTCCTCGACCGCGGCAAGGAGCATGGTGCCCACCGAGTCCTCGCGGCGGGCCTGGAAGGCCGCGGACAGCGGGTGCAGCTGCTCCATCACAGAGTCGGCCAGATCGGGCATCTCTACTCCTTGACGGGGGCGATCGTCGCACGAGGACACGAACCGGCCCGGACGTGCTCACCGGACCGGCTCTGGCAGCCTATCGTCCGATCGCGCGCCCGGGCCGGGACGCCCCGGGTCCCCCGCCGGATCACCCCGCGATTTGTGGGGCTCCGACAAGGGGACCGTGGTCGGTTTGGAGAATCCGGCCCCTCGGGCCGGACTCGGAAGTCAGCGGTTGAGGGTGGCCTCGAGGGTGACGGAGATGGTGACCTTGTCGCCGAGCATGACGGCGTCGCCCTGCAGCGGGATGTTGAACTCGATGCCGAAGTCCTTCTTGTTGATCACGGTGGTGCCCTCGGCACCCATCCGGAACAGGCCGAAGGCGTCGGGGTCCATCGCACCGTTGAAGGTGGCGTCGAAGGTGACCGGCTTGGTGATGCCCTTGATGGTCAGGTCACCGTTGATCTTGTAGTCGTCGCCGTCGCCGACGATGGAGGTCGAGGTGAAGTCGAAGGTGGGGTGCTCGGCGGCACCGAGGATCTCCGCGGTGCGGATGTGCTCGTCACGCTGAGCCTGGTTGGTGTCGATCGAGGCGACCGCGACATGGGCTTCCACGGTGGCGTCCTTCGGGTCGGCCGAGCCGGTGACGATCGTTCCGCTGACGTCACCGAAGTGGCCGCGCACCTTGCTCATCATGTGACGGATGGTGAAGGCCACCTCGGAGTGCGCGGGGTCGATGGTCCAGGTGCCGGGAACGAGTTCAGTCATGGCGATTCCTTCAGGGTGAGAGGCGTTTCCTGCGTTGCGGTCCAAGACGTTGAACCCTCAACACCAGAAACTCTAGGCGCAAACTATTGAACCGTCAACCGTAAGCGTCGTCGGACAGCCGCCCCGAAGAGCCTGCCGATCGCCCACGAACGACCAGCGTGACGAGTTCCACACCCAGCACCCTCACAGGATCTGGGGCGTCAACTATTGAACAGTCAACGTATCGCCTATGATGAATCCATGACCGCATCCCCACTGACCGACTGTCCGCCCCGCTGGCTGGACGAGCAACAGCAGCAGATCTGGCGCAACTACCTGCGCGGCGTCCACCGGCTCGACGAGTACCTCGACCGGGCGCTGCGACCCTTCGACCTGTCCCTGGCCGAGTACGAGATCCTCGTCTCGCTGTCCGAGGCCGAGGATCATCGGATGCGCATGTCGGACCTGGCGGACGCCGTCCACCAGTCCCGCTCGCGGCTGACCCACACCGTCAGCCGGATGGAGTCGGCCGGCCTGATCGAGCGACTGGCCTGCCCCAGCGACCGGCGCGGGGTCTGGGCCCAGCTCAGTTCCCGGGGTTACGACCTGCTGGTCGAGGCGGCCCCGTGTCATGTGGCCTCGGTCCGGCGCGCCCTGGTCGACGCTGCCGACCCGGACGACTACGAGGCCCTCGGCCGCGTCTTCGCCGCCGTCCTCGCCGTCCCCGACATCACTCCGACCCGCGGCAAGCAGGTCTGACCGGCGCCGCACCCGGCCCGACAGCGGTCAGCCGCCTCGGCGTGGGGCTGAGGCGGCACCCCGTACGGCAGCTCCGTACGGCAAGATGAGCCCATGCGTCTGTCGTCCGTGTTGTCCCGTCGCCGCTCCGTCGCCTCCTCCTCGAAGAGTGGATCGCCGTCGCCGGCGGACCGGTTCGCCGCAGGACTGGAGCGCGAGCGGATCGCCGACCGGTACGACACCAGCACGCTGACCCGGGGCCTCTACTCCTCCGACGGGTCGATCTATCGCCTCGTCCCGACCGGCGTCGTCAGGCCGCGCAGCGTCGACGAGCTGGAGCGGGTCCTCGCCGCGGCACGGTCCGCTGGTGTCACCGTCACGGCACGCGGAGCCGGTACGTCCTGCGCCGGCAACGCCGTCGGCCAGGGCATCGTCATCGACACCCTCAAGCACCTGACCCGCATCGTGGAGGTGGACCCGGGGTCCCGCACCGCGGTGGTCGAGCCCGGCGTCGTGCAGGAGTGGTTGCAGAAGGCGGCGGGACCGTACGGGCTGCGATTCGGACCCGATCCCTCCACCAGCCCCCGCTGCACCATTGGCGGCATGATCGGCAACAACGCCTGCGGCCCACGGGCGCTCGGCTACGGGCGTACGGCCGACAACATCGTCGCCCTCGAGGTCGTCACCGGCACCGGGGAGAAGCTCGTCCTGGGCCCGGCCGATGACCCGAGCACGACCCGGGTCGAGGACTCCCCCACCCTGACCGCCCTCAAGCGGCTCGTCGACACGAACCTGGCCACGATCCGCACCGAGTTCGGCCACTTCTCCCGGCAGGTCTCGGGCTACTCGCTGGAGCATCTGCTGCCCGAGAACGGCTTCGATGTGGCCGCCTTCTTCGCTGGCACCGAGGGAACGTTGGGGATGGTCACCAAGGCGCGGGTCCGCCTCGTCGCCGATGCCCCGTACAAGGTCACCGTCGCTCTGGGCTACCCGACGATGCCCGAGGCCGCCGACGCCACCCCCTCCTGCTCGAGCATCGGCCGGTCGCCATCGAGGGTCTCGACCGGCGGATCGTCGACGTCGTCGCCGAGCGCCAAGGCCCCGCCGCGGTCCCCGAGCTGCCCGGTGGTGACGGCTGGGTCTTCATCGAAATGGTCGGCGACGACATCGACGAGGTGCGGCAGCGGTCCCAGGACCTCGTCGACGCCGCGTTGGCCGCCAACCCCGCCGCACGGGGCGGGATCGTCGAGGATCCCGCGCTGGCCATGCGGTTGTGGAAGATCCGGGCCGACGGCGCCGGCCTTGCCGGGGTCGCCTTCGACAAGCCAGCCTACGCCGGCTGGGAGGACTCCGCCGTTCCGCCCGCGCGACTCGGCTCCTACCTGCGCCACCTCGACGACCTGCTGCACCGTCACGGACTGCGGGGACTGCCGTACGGCCACTTCGGCGACGGCTGCGTCCACTGCCGGATCGACTGGCCGCTGACCGAACCCGGGGGCGCGCAGGCGTACAAGCAGTTCATCGAGGAGGCCGCCGACCTGGTGGCCCGCTACGGCGGCTCGATGTCGGGAGAGCACGGCGACGGCCGGGCCCGGTCCGCGCTGCTGCCGAAGATGTACTCCCCCACGGCGATCGAGCTGTTCGGCGCGGTGAAGCGGATCTTCGACCCGGAGAATCTCCTCAACCCGGGCGTCCTCGTCGATCCCGCCCCGATCGAGGCGGACATCCGCGCCGTCGCGGCCGGCCCCACCCCCTTCCGACGCGACAACCTGCACTTCGCGAACGAAGCACACCGCTGCACCGGGGTGGGCAAGTGCATCGCCGACAGCACGGCCGGTGGCAGCGTGATGTGCCCGTCGTACCAGGCGACCCGCAACGAGAAGGACTCGACCCGTGGCCGCTCGCGGGCACTCCAGGAGATGGTGAACGGCGACCTCTTCACCGACGGCTGGCGCTCAGTCGAGGTCCTCGAGGCACTGGACCTCTGCCTGTCCTGCAAGGGCTGCCGGCGCGACTGCCCGACCGGCATCGACATGGCGGCGTACAAGGCCGAGTTCCTCGACCACTACTACGCCGGCCGGCTGCGGCCGCGCGACCATTACCTGATCGGGCTGCTGCCGATGTGGGGGCGCCTCGTCACCAGCATCCCCGGGCTGAACCGGCTCGCGAACGCGGCGTTGGGGCTGGCCCCGCTGGCCGCCGTGGCGAAGTGGGTCGCCGGCGCCGACCAGCGCCGCACCATCCCGACCTTCTCCCCCGGCCGGTCCACCCGGGCCGCCCGTCGCCAGCTGCACCTGGAGAACGTGCAGCGCCCGCGCACCGCCCGTCACGGTGAAGTGGTGATCTGGACCGACTCGTTCACCGACGTGTTCGCGGGCGGCGCTCTGCCCTCGGTCATCAAGGTGCTGCTCGATGCCGGCTACGCTCCCCGGCTGCTCGGACGCGAGGCGTGCTGCGGGCTGTCGTGGATCTCCACCGGCCAGCTCGACGGCGCGCGCCGGCGGATGCGCCAGGCGATGGACGCCATCCACCCGATCCTCGCCGCGGGCACCCCCGTGATCGGCATCGAGCCCTCCTGCACCGCCGTATGGCGCAGCGACGTACGCGACCTCCTGCCGGACGATCCGCGAACCGCCGACATGGCCGGTGTGCTCACCCTCGCCGAACTGCTGGCCCGCACCCCGGACTACCAGGTGCCCGACCTGACCGGCACCACCCTCGTCGCCCAGCCCCACTGCCACCAGAAGTCGGTGATCGGCTTCGCCGCCGACACCGAACTGCTGCAGCGAACCGGTGCCAACCTGCAGATTCTCGGCGGGTGCTGCGGTCTGGCGGGCAACTTCGGATCCGTCACCGGGCACTACGACGTCTCGGTCAAGGTGGCCGAGCATGACCTGCTGCCGGCGATCGAAGCGGCCGGTCCGGAGGCGTTGGTGCTCGCCGACGGCTTCTCGTGCCGTACGCAGGTGGCCGACCTGGCCGACCGGACCGCCGTCACCCTCGCCGAGCTGCTCGCCGGAGGGCCGCGGCGGGGTTGAGCGTCGGCGGTCGGGCACGGCTGCCGTCGCAACGGGAGCCGTGGGGACGCTCCGACCCCACCCGCCCGCCCCACGCAGACGCTCCAACCACCGGACAGGCCCTCGCGGACGTTCCAGTACCTCGCAACGCTTATGAGGTCCGCGAGGTACTTGACCGTCCGCGAGGGGCGACACACCTGCCAGAACAGCCGCGAGGCCGACCCGACCCGCTGACGCAGCACGCCTCGAGCTCTCGGCCAGCCCCAGAGCCAAGCCCAGGCCCTGGGATGTCGCGCTCCGCGGGGCCCTCGCTGCGTGCCGGGCTCCGGCACCGGGTGCCGCTCGTTCCCACCTGGGGAACACCGGCGCTTGGCACCACCCCCATGCCGTCGACAACTTTTCCCCGCCGGATGTGGCCCGCCAGGGCCGATCTCGAAAGGGTGTCGAGGGACGCCCGCGGACGCCGCCAAGGGCCCACCGCCAGTACTGGCGCGCGGTCTGACCAAGAAGCTCAGCCCGGACATTCCCCTAGGATTGGGCCGGGCAATGGTCAGACCCTGGAAGCCGCGTCATTGCGCGGATCGGCCGGACCAATGTGACGCGGTTCACGGTCCGGCACGAACTCTGCGCGCGCCCGTCGGCCACGACCTACCGTGGAGGAACCGCACGCGTCACCGGCCGAACGGGCAGCACCCGAGGCCAACCTCCGACGCTTCACGGGAGCGTACGTCGATGTACGAACGCTGCCGCGCACCGCTCTCACAGCGGGGCATCCGGAGGACGGACGAGGGCGCCTGTCCCCTGACCCGAAGGACCATCTCGTGTCGAAGAAGTACACCGCAGCCATCGTGGGTTCCGGCAACATCGGTACGGACCTGATGTTCAAGCTGCTCCGCAAGAGCGAGCACATCCAGCCCACCTACATGATCGGCATCGATCCGGAGTCGGACGGCCTGAAGCGCGCGAAGCGCGTCGGCCTCAAGACGTCCGCCGAGGGCGCCAAGTGGCTCCTCGAGCAGGACGACAAGCCCGACTTCGTCTTCGAGGCGACCAGCGCCAAGGCGCACGCGGCCTGGGCCCCGGCCTACAAGGAAGCCGGCATCCACGCGATCGACCTCACGCCGGCCGCCGTCGGGCCCTTCCTCTGCCCGCCGGTCAACCTCGAGTCGCTCACCGACGTGATGAACGTCAACATGATCACCTGTGGCGGCCAGGCCACGACGCCGATGGTGGCCGCCGTCTCCCGCGTGGTGCCGGTCGAGTACGCCGAGATCGTCGCCTCCATCGCCTCGAAGTCCGCCGGCCCCGGCACCCGGGCCAACATCGATGAGTTCACCGAGACCACCTCGGCCGCTCTCGAGGCCGTCGGTGGCGCCAAGAAGGGCAAGGCGATCATCATCCTCAACCCGGTCGAGCCGCCGATGATGATGCGCAACACCGTGTACGCCTCCCTGCCGGCCGAGGCCGCCGAGGCGGGCGACCTGCAGGACGCCGTCAAGGAGTCCATCGCCCGGATGGTGGAGACCGTCCAGTCGTACGTTCCGGGCTACAAGCTCGTCGCCGAGCCGCAGTTCGACCACGCGCGTCCCGAGTGGAACAACTGGGGCCGGGTGACCTGCCTGATCCAGGTCCGCGGTGCCGCCGACTACCTGCCGGAGTACGCCGGCAACCTCGACATCATCACCTCTGCCGCCACCCGCACGGGTGACCTCCTCGCCGAGCGCATGGAGGCCGGCAAGACCCAGGAAGGGGTGCGGGCATGAGCTCCGCGAAGCAGACGCTGGACCCGAACAAGACGTACGCCACCCGCATCATCGACACCACGCTGCGCGACGGCTCGCACGCGGTGCGCCACCAGTTCACGCTCCAGCAGGTCAAGGACGTCACCCGCGCCCTCGACGAGGCCGGCGTCGACATCATCGAGGTGACGCACGGCGACGGCCTGGCCGGCTCATCCTTCAACTACGGCTTCTCCAAGGTCAACGAGATGGACCTGATCGAGGCCGCGAAGGGTGAGGCGAAGCACGCCAAGATCGCCGCCCTGATGCTGCCGGGTCTGGGCACCCTGCACGAGCTGCGCGAGGCGAAGGAGCGCGGCATCGACGTGATCCGCATCGCCACGCACTGCACCGAGGCCGACGTCTCGATCCAGCACTTCCAGGAGGCCCGCAACATGGGCCTGGAGACCGCCGGCTTCCTCATGCTCTCGCACATGATCGAGCCCGACCAGCTGGCCAAGCAGGCCCGCATCATGGCCGACGCGGGTTGCCAGTGTGTCTACGTCGTCGACTCCGCCGGCGCGATGATCCTCGACCAGGTCGGCGAGCGCGTTCGCGCCCTGAAGGACGAGCTCGGTGACGACGCCGAGGTCGGCTTCCACGGGCACCAGAACATGAGCTTCGGCGTGGCCAACTCGGTCTACGCCGTCGCCGAGGGCGCCACCTGGATCGACGGCTCCCTGCGTGGCCTGGGCGCCGGTGCCGGCAACTCCCCGACCGAGGTGCTGGCCGCGGCGTTCGAGCGCCTCGGCATCAAGAACAACGTGGACATCATCAAGATCCTGTCCGCCGCCGAGGACGTCGCCGCCCCGATCATCCCCCGCCAGCCGATGATGGACCGCGCGTCGATCATCCAGGGCAAGGTCGGCGTCTACAACTCCTTCCTGTTCCACGCCGAGCGCGCCTCCGATCGTTACGGCGTCCCGGTGCAGGACATCCTCGTGGAGGCCGGACGCCGCGGGTACGTCGGTGGCCAGGAGGACATGCTGATCGACGTGGCCGTCTCGCTGGCGGCCGGCGGCACCGCCGCCTGATCAGCAGGCCAGATCCCCCGGTCCACGCCAGGACCTGAAGCGCCCGGAGCCGCCTCGGCTCCGGGCGCTTCTGCCGCGAACGACTTGACAATCCCCTCCTGATGACCCTCGCGTCTGAGGGCCACGCCGGCACCCCTTCCCACAAGGTCGCGTCCCGCCTCTCGGGACCAACCCAGAGCCACCACCCCCGCATCTCGTAGTACGACAAATGCCGTAGACCTCCAGTCCAGCCGCCGGACGAAATGTGGCGTAAGTCTCATCCCCTGCCATTGCGCGGATCTACGCGCCTTTCGGGGGCTCGGAGCGGCGCTGAGGGCCCGCAGGGGCGGCCGATGTCACCAGACCTCGCTATCGACAGGTAGTGTGTGCCCCACGGTGCCACC
Organism: Raineyella fluvialis; assembly: GCF_009646095.1. NCBI lineage: Bacteria > Bacillati > Actinomycetota > Actinomycetes > Propionibacteriales > Propionibacteriaceae > Raineyella > Raineyella fluvialis. Next base: position 78,170 of record NZ_CP045725.1, read on the forward strand.
CTGCGGCACTCTTTCCTGTTGAATGCACCATAGAGGGTGCAACTCCGGAGGTGAATGGATGACAACGGGCCAGCGCGACAGCCGTACTGCCGTCGACAAAGCATTAGCGCTGCTTCGGGCCTTCGGCGACGAAGCAACGACGGGTGTCGGCGTGAGCGAGCTGGCGCGCCGTACGGAGCTCAGCAAGTCGACCGCCTTCCGTCTACTCGGCATCCTGGAGCGCAACGGAGCGGTCGAGCGGGCGGGGAGCAACTATCGGCTGGGGCCGATGATCCACGACCTGCCGACCCCGGAGTCCGCTCCGGAGATCGACATGCTCCGCGACGTACTCACGCCGTTCCTCTCGATCCTGTACGAGCAGTCGCGCCAGACGGTGCACCTGGCCGTGCTCCAGGGCAGCGAAGTCGTCTACCTCAACAAGCTGCACGGCTTCCACCGGGTGCCCTCGCCGTCCCGCATCGGCGGCCGGGTGCCGGCGTACTGCACCGGTATCGGCAAGGCGATGCTCGCGTACGACCCCGTGCTCATCGACCAGGTCTGCAGCGGCGAGCTGCCGGCGATCACGCCGCACACCATCACCGATCCGGACAAGCTGCGCCGCCAGCTGGCCCGCGTCAAGGAGCAGGGCATCGCGTTCGACTTCGAGGAGGTGCGGCGCGGCCTGAACTGCGTCGCGGCTCCGGTGATGTCGCCCACGCACACCCCGGTGGCGGCCCTCAGCATCTCCGGTCCGGTCGGCAAGTTCGACCCCCGTCGCTGGGCCACCCCGCTGCGCCAGATCTCCTTCGAGGCCTCCAAGGTCTACGCGGCCCAGCTGCGGGCGCGCCGTCAACGCGCCGCAGTGATGAAGTCGGCCTGACCCGGCCGGCGAACAAGCCTGACAAGCAGAGGGCTCCGCACCGAGATCGGTGCGGAGCCCTCTGCTGGTCCCTGGGTGCGTCCCCGCAAACCCACTGTGGGGTCGTCCCCCGACCGGCAGGATCGGGGGACGACTGAGCTCAGTCCCTGGTGAGACGGCGATGGGTGGCGCGGTGCGGCCGGGCGGCCTCGACACCGAGTCGCTCGATCTTGTTCTTCTCGTAGTCCTCGAAGTTGCCCTCGTACCAGAACCACTCGGCGGGGTCCTCCTCGGTGCCCTCCCAGGCGAGGATGTGGGTCGCGACACGGTCGAGGAACCAGCGGTCGTGGGAGATCACGACCGCACAGCCGGGGAACTCCAGCAGCGCGTCCTCGAGCGACTGCAGCGTCTCGACGTCGAGGTCGTTGGTCGGCTCGTCGAGCAGCAGCAGGTTGCCGCCCATCTTCAGGGTGAGGGCGAGGTTGAGGCGGTTGCGCTCACCTCCGGAGAGCATGGACGACTTCTTCTGCTGGTCGGGGCCCTTGAAGCCGAAGGAGGCCACATAGGCCCGCGAGGGCATCTCGAAGTTGGCGACCTTGATGAAGTCGAGCCCGTCGGAGACGACCTCCCACACGTTCTTGTCGGGATCGATGCCGGCACGGCTCTGGTCGACGTAGGAGAAGGAGACGGTCTTACCGAGGTCCAGCGTGCCGGTGTCGGGCGTCTCCTGGCCGACGATCATCTTGAACAGTGTCGACTTGCCGACACCGTTCGGGCCGATCACCCCGACGATGCCGGCGCGAGGCAGCTCGAAGCTGAGGCCGTCGAACAGCTCGCGCTCGTCGAACGCCTTGTGGACCTGGCTGGCCTTGAGGACATCGTTGCCGAGGCGCGGGCCCGGCGGGATGTTGATCTCGGACGTGTCCAGCTTGCGGTTGCGCTCGGCCTCCGCCGCCAGCTCCTCGTACCGGGCGAGTCGGGCCTTGTTCTTGGCCTGACGTGCCTTCGGGCTGGAGCGGACCCACTCGAGTTCCTTCTCCAGGATCCTGGCCCGCTTCGCGTCCTTCTGGCCCTCGATCTGCAGACGCTTGCGCTTGGTCTCCAGATAGGTGGAGTAGTTCCCCTCGTACGGGTGGAGCTGGCCGCGGTCGACCTCACAGATCCAGCTGGCGACGTTGTCGAGGAAGTATCGGTCGTGGGTGACGGCCAGCACGGCGCCCGGGTAGGACTTGAGGTGGCTCTCCAGCCAGGCGACGGACTCGGCGTCGAGGTGGTTGGTGGGCTCATCGAGGAGCAGCAGGTCGGGCTGCTCGAGCAGAAGCTTGCACATGGCCACGCGGCGACGTTCGCCACCGGAGAGCACGTCGACGATCGCGTCCGGCGGCGGGCAGCGCAGAGCGTCCATAGCCTGCTCGAGCTGGGAGTCGAGGTCCCAGGCGTTCGCGGCATCGAGGGCGGTCTGGAGGTCACCCATCTCGGCCATCAGAGCGTCGAAGTCGGCATCCGGATCGGCCATCTCCATGCCGATCTGGTTGAAGCGGTCGAGCTTGCCCTTGATCTCGGCCACGCCCTCCTCGATGTTCTCCAGCACGGTCTTGCCCTCGGTGAGGGGCGGCTCCTGCAGGAGGATGCCGACGGTGGCGTCCTTGGAGATCATCACGTCGCCGTTGTCGGCCTGGAGGAGACCGGCCATGAGCTTCAGCAGCGTCGACTTGCCGGCCCCGTTGGGGCCCACGACGCCGATCTTGGCGTCAGGGAAGAACGACATCGTGACGTTGTCGAGAACGACCTTGTCACCCAGCTTCTTGCGGACGTTGTGCATCGTGCAGATGAACTCAGCCACGAATCACTCCAGCTTTCTCACGAACGGACCCGGACACGGTCCGGAAGGGCGGGACGGCCCGAGGGCACGCCGTCGCCAGTATGCCAGCGAGAGTGGGGTCGCCCCAATCCTCGCGCCATGCGAAAGGCCGGCACTCGCGCCCGTCCCGGGGTCCGGCATGACACAGCATCGCCAGACCCCGCCCCGCCCGGTCGGCTCAGGCGACCGCCTCCTGGTAGGCGTCCGATCCGCCTGGGGACGCCTCCTCCACCTCCGTCGCCCGCCCCTCGTAGGAAAGGTCGGCGCCCGCTTCCTCGGGCGAAACGCGCTCAAAGGGAGATCCCTCCAACGCGGCCGCCTCGAACGCAGACCCTCCGGGGTAGCCGGAATCGAGGTCCTGCGGGTCATGCTCGACACCGTCCGCCGCGACCGGCGCCGATTCCGTAACGGGCCGGGACTCTGCGTTGCGGCTGCGGCGGATCACCACCACCGTCCCCCGGTTGAGGTCGGGCCCGATCGACAACGCCTCGACCACGTCGCGGGTCTGCACCACCCCGTCCTTGTCCGCCCACTCGTGGGTGCGCACCCTGCCGTGGACGATCACCCCGTCACCGCGCCGCAGCGAGTTGAATGCATTCTCGGCCAGCCGCCGCCAGCACGTGATGCGATACCACGTGGTCGTCCCGTCCTGCCAGGCCCCGTCGCGCTGGACCCTGGGAGTGTGGGCGATCGAGAACTCGGTGAACAGGTGCTGCTCGGTGCCCACCGCGCGTATCCGCGGATCGGCACCCAGGTTTCCGGTGACGGTGATGGTGGCGTCCATGTCTTCCTCCGGTCAGGTCTGCCCCGCATGGGGAGTGGTCTCCCCCGGAGGATGGGACCGGCGACCACGGATCGGCCGGGTCGGACCCGACGTGTGGACACGTGGGTTCGGCAGCCGGCGACCTGTGGACAACGACTCAGTCGGAGGCGACGAGCAGATTGGCGCGCACCCTCTCGTAGCGGTCGAGTTCCTCGTTCACGGGCTGGACGACCAGTTCGCGGGTCACCGTGTCGATCTTGCCCAGCAGCGCCCGGCGGGCCGTGGCGACCTTGCGACGCGCGCCCACCTCGACGCCGATGCGACTCAGCCCGGCGACGACGAGACCCAGGACGACGCCCCCGCCGACCAGTGCGGTGGGCAGCGGAACACCGCGCCACGCCAGGTCGGGCAACGCCGGCATCCGCAGGTAGAGCAGCCCGAAGTCCGCCGCGAGCCAGCCCAGTCCGCCGAGCACGGTGGCGATGAGGAGCCACTGGAGGATCCTGACCACCGTCCACCACCGACGGTTGCGGTGCATCTGCAGGTTCGTCGAGCCGATGGCGCGGTCAAGTTCCTCGGCGAGGTCATCGGTGCGGGACCGCGCCGCCTCCCGGACGGCATCCGCCCACCCGCGGGTCAGTCCCACCGACGCCTCGTCCGCGAGTACGCGCAGCGCCGTGTCGACGCGGGCAGCGGGGACGCCCTGGAACGCCGTGACCGAGGTCCGGGCCACGCCCGTCGGCGCGTGCCGGGTGTCGAGCCCGGACTCGATCTCCCGTCGGGACCGGCGTCGCGGGATGAGGTCCAGGTGGAGTCGGCGCAGCGGGTCGGGACGCAGGGTCGCGATCCAGGACACCGGCGGCCAGCCGGTCGCTCCCCGGCCCGCCGTCGCCACGCCTGTCCGACGGCCTCGGTCACAGCGGGGACGCCGGCCGCGTGAGCGCAGGCCTTGTCGAGGTCGGCGACGGTCCGATCGGTCACTCGTGCGGCGGCCGCGGTGCCGGAGGCCTCGCGCAGGCGGGCCACGATGCTGGCCAGGTCGACCCCGACCCGCTGGGCCGCGGCCTGCTTGTCCCGGACCCTGCCGGCGAGGATGGCGCGCAGCTCGGCCAGGCCCTCGCCCGTGGTGGCCGAGACCGGGTGGATCGGGACGTCCGCCAGCCCCTCGCGGTCCAGCAAGGCCCTCAGGTCGTCGACGGTCCGGCGCCGATCGGCCGGCGACAACCGGTCGACCTGATTGAGCACGACCATCATCACCGGCGCGTACTCGCGCAGCGGGACGAGGTAGTTGTCGTGCAGCGCGGCGTCGGCGTACTTCTGCGGGTCGACCACCCAGACGAGCATGTCGACGAGGCGTACGAGCCGGTCGACCTCCATCCGGTGGCTGACCTCGACGGAGTCGTGGTCCGGCAGGTCGAGCAGCACCAGGCCGTCGAGGCCGTCGTCCTGCCCGCCCCCTCGACATGGTGGCGTCGCTGCACCGCCAGCCAGTCCAGCAGTTCGGCGGTCGGTTCGTCACCCCAGGTCGCGGCCGCCGGATGGGCGGTCGTGGGGCGGCGGACACCGGGCGTGGAGATCTCACTGCCGGCGAGGGCGTTGAAGAGGGTGGACTTGCCCGAACCGGTGGCACCGGCCAGCGCCGCCACTGTCGCCGCCCCGGAGAAGCGCAGCCGCTGCCCGGCACGACCGACGATGGCACGGGCTTCGGAGAGGATCGCCGGATCGACCCGGCCGGACGCGGCGTCCACCGCGGCGTCGAGGGCCCGCAGCCGGTCGGCGAGTCCGGTCTTCGGCGGTCGGGACATCACTGCTCCTCATCGTGGTGGGCCGCATCCGCGGGCTCACCCGGCTCACCGGTGTAACGGGTGTCCGCTCCTGTTGACTCGCCCGCGCTCAGCGCGCGCGGCTCTCCCGGGCTGAGCGAGGCGCGCTCGGGGGCCGCCTCGACGTACGCCCCCTCGATCGGCCCACCGGCAGCGGCGGCCGCGACGTTGCGTGCCGCGTCTCGGATCTCGTCGGCCTGCTGGGGCCGGACCTGGAGGACGACCAGGGCCTGGTGGTAGCGCAGCAATTCCGACGACATCAGGACCTCGATCCGCTCGTCGAGGTCCTCCTTGGCCTTCTTCGCCATCCGCCGGACGTTCTCGTCCCCGAAAACCGCCTCCAGCAGGCTCTGGGCCAGGGCCACCGATCCGCCGGCGATGCCGACCTCGGCCCCGGTCAGGCCGCCGGTCTGGGTGAAGACCAGCACCATCAAGGTGGCCGCGATCCCGTTCACGCCGAGGGCCAGGTAGCGGGCCGCCAGCCGTCGCCGGCCGCCCTCCTCGCTGACCGTCTCGAGGACGGCACGCTGCCACTCCCGGATCATCCGCGCGACCTGGTCATCGAAGTCGTGTGAGGTGCCGGCCAGGTCGACCGACGACCGGTCGAGGACGAACCGCCCGGCAGGATCGCCCCGCCAGGCCGCCTCGGCGCGCTCGGCGGCGGCCCGGCCCTCCTCGATCACCAGAGCCTCCAGCCCGGACTCGACGGCGACCTTGACCTGGTCGGCCTCGGGCGGCTGCCCCCGCAGGGCCGCCATCATCCGGTCGCGCAGCAGGCTGATCCGCTTCTCCACCGCCCGCATGAACTCACCGGTGCCGACGAACTCGTGCCAGCGGGCGAGGACCTCGCCGCGCAGCAGCGTGCCGTCGGCGGTGCGGACGGTCACCGCCTTCACCGCCTGGTCGTACGCGGAGTTGGCGTCGTCGCGCAGCCGGGTGATGGCAGCGACCTGCTCATCCACGGCTGCGGCGATCGCGGGGGCCCTGCGGGTGGCGTCGGTGATCGCGCCGGTCAGCGTGGCGCGGACGACCTCCTGGCGGGACTGCTCGTCGGTGACGAGGCTCGCGAGCCACCCACGGATGGGCGCCACAGCGGCGTTCGGCAGGATCCCCTGGGCGTCGACAGTCGTCTCGGGCACGGCGAACAGCGGCGAGCGGCCCAGACCCCGATGCGCCATCATCTGCCCCAGGTGTCCGGGGATGTCGCGCATGCCGGCAGGGGGCACCCGGTCGAGCACCACGCCGACGACGACCTGACGGTGCGCGGCGTCGTTCAGGAAATCCCAGGGGACGGCATCCGCGTAGCGGGCCGCGGACGTGACGAACAACCACATGTCAGCAGCGGCGAGGAGTTGCCCGGCCAACGCCCGGTTCTCGTCCACCACCGAATCGATGTCGGGTGCGTCGAGGATCGCCAGGCCGCGCGGCAGGGTCGGCTCGGCAACCAGTCGCAGCGCACCCCCTTCGTGCCCCTCACCGGTGGTGCGGGCCAGGCCGGGCAGAATGCGCTGATCGGTGAACCAGTGGGCGTCCTCGGAGTTGTGCACCAGGACCGGGTGCCGGGTGGTCGGACGGATCACTCCGGAGGTCGAGACCTGCCGCCCGACGAGCGAGTTCACCAAGGTGGATTTGCCCGCTCCCGTCGACCCGCCGACCACGACGAGCAGCGGCGCGTCCAGACGGGCCAACCGCGGCAACACGTAGTCGGACAGCTGGTCACCGATGGCGTTGGCCTCGGCCGACGCGCGCTCGGCACCCGGGATCGGCAGCGGCAGGTGGACGTCGGCCACCGCGGTCCGCAGCTCCTCGAGTGCTTCCGCCAGCCGTCCTGTCATGGATCCCTCCTACTGCTCAGGTGGGCCCCAACGCGGATCCACCGGCGAGTACTCGATGCCTGATGATCCTAGCGGGAGGCCGTCGCTCCCCACGCCCAGCGGTTCCGGCCCGGCGGGACGGGACCTCAGTTCGCGCAGGGCACGCCACCAGCGCTGCCAGGGGTACTCGAGTGCCCCCTCACCGACCAACACCGCCGTCGGACGCAACGCCCGCAGCTCCTCGAGCAGCTCGGCTTCACGGCCTTGGGCGGTGGCGTCGACCAGCCCCCGACCCACAGCGTCACGCAGGCCGGCCAACTCGGTCGCCAGGTGCTGCAGGCGCCAGGTCGCGACGTACGTCCCAGGCCCCCGCCACAGCGCGTACCACCGCGCCCGCAGCCGGACCCGCCACCGGCTCAGGGCCACCGCCTCCCGCTCATCCAGCCAGCCGAACCGGACATAGTCGGCGAGCCTGGCGCGCAGGAGCGCCCGTTCCCGGCGCATCCGGGTGATGATCACGCCGACGACGGTGCCCACGAGTGACAGGGCGACGAACCACAGCATCAGCCCGACGGGCGAGTCCGCCGACGCGGTGAAGTTGAAGACCATGTGGAGGAGGGCCGCGACGAGGAAGCCGGTCAGCGGCGCCAGCACCCGCACCCTCTTGCTGCGAGCGCCGAGGGCGGTCGCCAGGCCGATGCCGGTCATCAGGGTGAACAGGGGGTGGGCGAAGAAGGTCATCCCGCCGCGCACCAGGGCGAGCTGGTCCATCGCCTGCTGAGCGTCGACGCCCGTACCGGACGTCACGGACACGTAGCGATAGACGCGGGCGTAGTAGACGATGTTCTCGACGAAGGCGAACCCGGTGCCCGACAGACCCGCCAGTGCCACGGTGGAGAGCCACGAGGTGACCCGGTTGCGCAACAGGATGGCGAGCCAGAAGACAACCGTCGCCTTGGCCGCCTCCTCGACGAAGGGGGCGATGAAGACGGCACCGCGCAGGCTGGTCGCCGGATCGCCGTCGCCGACGACGGACAGGTGGGCCGAGGCCCACGTGTTGATGGGTGCGGCGATCGCCGTCGAGACCAGCCCACCCCAGACGAGCGCGATGGTCCACAGCCACAGTCCCTGCGGGCGCAGCCGGTCGGCCAGGATGAAGAGCACCGCCAGCGGTACGGCGGTGTAGGCCGCCAGCCGTGCCGCCTTCGGGATCACGGCGGTGCCGAGCCCCTGGATGGTTCCCCCGCGGTGGCGTGCTCGGGAACGAAGAGCAGCCAGTTGACCTGGAACGCCGCGACGAAGAGGGCGATCGTGGCGAGGGACATCCACAGCCGCCAGTCACCGAGGACCCGTCGCGGGAGGGGGACCGTACGATCCACCGGCGCCGGCAGACCGTTGCGCCGCCGCTCACGGCGAACCAGGACGTCGCCTCCCGGCTCAGGCACCGCGCCGACCACCACCGTGGGTGGGCGCTCTCCGGCCGGGGGTGGGACGTCGACGGACATAGGGCCAGGCTACCCAGGCAGGAAGAGTTGCCGGGTCGGCGCTGCTGCGGGGAGGCCGTTACAATCGAGCGCACTGCCCCCATAGCTCAGCTGGATAGAGCAGCAGCCTTCTAATCTGCCGGTCGTGCGTTCGAGTCGCACTGGGGGCGCCACAACGGCGCCACGACCGGGATCCCTCCCGGGTCGTGGCGCCGTCTTCGTCACTGATCAGGCGGACCTGATTACAGCTTTGCCCCCACGGTGACGTTCAAGCTCGAGGTCGGATGGCCCTCGACGGCCTGCTCGGCGATGGTCGGCGACTCGTACGGATCGAATCCCTTGTCGCCCTCGATCTCGCCGTGGCCGATGACCATGGCCTCGTCGAACGGATCCTGCTTGGAGAGGACCGCCCGGGCCTTGGCGACGTCGAACTCGCCGACCCACTTGCCGAGGGCCAGGGTGGCCACGGCATTACCGGTGAAGTTGGTCAGGGCGCGAGCCTCGGACATGAACTTGTCGATGCCCACGATCACGCCCATGCCGCCCAGCAGCGCGGGCTGGTGCGACTGCAGGCCGGCGGCGAGCGTCGCCAGACCGGCGCCCGTCACACCCGCGGCACCCTTGGAGGCGATGATCATGAAGACCAGGAGTCCGACCTGCTCACCCAGGGACATGTGCATGCCCATGGCGTTGGAGACGAACAGGGCGGCCATGGTCAGGTAGATGGCGGTGCCGTCCAGGTTGAAGGAGTAGCCGGTCGGCACGGTGACACCCACCACGGGCTTCGAGACGCCGGCGTGCTCCAGCTTCGCCATCAGGCGCGGCAGCGCCGACTCCGACGACGACGTCGCGAAGATCAGCAGGTACTCCCGCGCCAGGTAGCGCAGCAGCGCGAAGATGTTCAGGCCGGTGACGACCTTCAGAATGGTCCCGAGGACGACCACGATGAACAGCACGCAGGTCAGGTAGAAAGCACCCATCAGCAGCGCCATGGCACCGATCGCTGCCCATCCGGTCGCGCCGACGACTGCGGCGATGGCACCGAACGCACCGATCGGCGCGACCCACATCACCATCATCAGGATGCGGAACACGACGCCCTGGACCAGCGACACGAGGTTGAGCAGCGGCTTGCCGGCCTCCCCATCTTCTGCAGCGCGAACCCCACCAGCAGGGCCACGAACAGCACCGGCAACACGGGCAGTGACCCGGGGATGATCTCGAGGAGGAAGGCCGCGGTCGGGTCCATCGTGGCCTTGGCGGACGGGTTGTACGGCGTGAGGTGCAGTCCCACACCCGGGTGGATCACGTTGCCGACCACGAGCCCCAGGGCGAGGGCGAACGTCGACATGGTCAGGAAGTAGATCAGTGCCAGGCCGCCGACCTTGCCCACCGTGGCCGCCCGCGCGATCGAGCCGATGCCCAGGACGATGGTGCAGAAGATGACCGGCGCGATCATCATCTTGATCAGGGCCACGAAGCCATCGCCCAGTGGCTTGAGCGACTTGCCGAACTCGGGGAACAGCAGGCCGACGGCGGCACCGAGCACCACCGAGGTGATCACGGAGATGTAGAGCCAGTGCGTACGATCCCGGGTCTTCTCGGCTTCGGGCTTCGCCGCTCGGGGGCACTTGTGGGAGTCAGCATGCGACATCCTTGTCGTGGCAGGGGACGGGTGGAGGGAGATGACGACGCTCACGGGCGAGGTACTGAGCCGATCTTCGCGGTCGCTGTGGTCTCGGTCACGTTTGCGGTCATAAAGTTCATGACTCGCGTCACAATGGCCCCGCGCCCCCGGTCTGCCGGACCGAGAGCGTGGACAGGCTTGGTCGGATCGGGATGACGGGCCGGAGGGGAGGAACGGTGCGCGCCTGGAGCCTGGCTCGCCGACTGGCGGCCGCGCAGTTGCTGGGCCTGGTCATCCTGACCCTGCTGGCCAGCTGGATCAGCTTCAGCTACACCCGCGAGGGCGTGTACCGGGCCGAGAGCGACCGGGTGCTGGCGACCGCTCGCCTGCTCGCCCAGGAGCAGGAGGTCGTGGCGGCGTACGAGTCGTCTGACCCGTCGCGTGTCCTGGAACCGCTGGCCCTGGAGGCCGCGGATCGAGCGGGCATCAGCTGGGTGACCTTCCTGACCCTTGACGGCACCCGGCTGTCGCATTTCCGCCCCGACTGGGTGGGCACGCACTATCCGGGTCAGCTCGAACCGGCCCTGTCGGGGACAGACTTCGTCGAGACGTCCACCACCGGCACCGCCGGGCCCTCGGTCCGCGCCCTCGTCCCCATCCGGGCTCGCGAGGCGCAGGGAGGAGGGGCTCCGGGACGGGTGATCGGCATCGTCTCGGTCGGCCAGACCGTCTCCCGGCTGGACATCGCCGCCCGCGCCCAGATCCCCACGATCCTCGGGCTGGCCGCGGCGGTGGCAGCGGTGGGCCTGCTGGCCAGTTGGGCGCTCAACCGCTACCTGGACCGTACGACGTTCGGGCTGGGACCGCGGCAGTTGGCGGAGAACTTCACGTTCCTCGACACGGCCCTTCACAACGTCAATGTCGGGATCGTCCTGCTGGCGCCGGACGGGAGCCTGGGCCTCTACAACGATCGCGCCGCGGAGCTGCTGGGACTGCCACCCTCGGCCGGGACCGGGGGCCTCCCGACAACAGCCGAAGTGACGGCTCCGCGGTGGCGGCGCGGGTGGCCGATCTGGACCTGCCGGCTCCGCTCGCCGACCTGCTCCGTTCCCGCCGCGAGGCTCGTGACGAGCTCTTCCTGGCCGGTGAGCGGATCCTCGTGGTCAACCAGCACCGCACCCGCCCCGCCGCCCGGCCCGGACTGCTGCCCTGGCGCCGGGGAGGCACCGCGACCGCCGACAACGGCACCGTCGTCACCCTCTACGACCGTACGGACGTCCAGCGCATGAACCGCGAGTTGGAGTCCACGCGGTCACTGACCGATGCGCTGCGCTCCCAGACCCATGAGCACGCGAATCGGCTGCACACGGTCCTGTCCCTGCTCGAGCTGGGGCGCGCGGACCAGGCGCGGGAGTTGCTGACGGACGGCCTGCACACGGTCGGCACCCCCCTGCACGCGCCGGCGGCCAGCGACGCCGAACCCGCCGTGAGCGCCCTGCTCCTGGCCAAGGCGGCGCAGGCCCGGGAGCGAGGGGTGCGGATGGAGCACCGCGTCGAGATCGACGCCCCGACCGGGATCTCCCCCGGTGATCTGGTGACCCTGCTGGGCAACCTGCTCGACAACGCCATCGACGCGGTGGCCGGCCCCGACGTGCCCGACGGGGACCGCTGGGTCGATGCGGAGGCGAGAGTGGACGGTGACTGGCTTGTCCTTCAGGTCGCCGACGGTGGCCCAGGACCCTCGCCCGCCGACCGGGAGAGGATCTTCGACCTGGGCTGGTCCACGAAACCGGCCGGGCCGGCCGGCCGCGGCATGGGGCTGGCACTGGTGCGCCAGACGGCCCGCCAGCTCGGGGGCCGCGTGGAGCTGGTGCAGGACTCGGGCACCGTCTTCACCGTCGAGGTCCCGATCCGGTCCACCGCTGCCCTCGACGTCGGTCGCTCAGCCTCCGGGAGTGATGACGATGCGTGACAGTACGGTGCTGATCGTCGAGGACGACCGGCTCACCGCCGAGACCTATGCCGAATACCTGGCCCGCGCCGGCGCGTTCGAGGTGGCGCACACCTCCCCCAGCGCCCGCGATGCGTTGGCGTTCCTGGCCGAGCGGCGACGCCGCACCGGCTCCTTCGGGATCGACATGATCCTGCTCGACATGAACCTGCCCGATGGCCACGGCCTCGACGTGCTGGGGCAACTGCGATCGGCCGGCTTCACCGGCGGGGTGCTGGCGATGACCGCTGACACCGAGCTCGAGACGATCCGCCGCTCGATCGCGCTCGGGGTGGTGCAGTACCTGGTCAAGCCCTTCGGATACCAGCAGTTCGCCGAGCGCGTGCGGTCCTTCCGCGACCTCGCCATCGAGATCGAGGGGCCGGGCCGGGTCGACGGCCAGGAGGAGGTCGATCGCGCCTTCGCCAGGATGAGGGCGACGGGACCGAGCGACCTGCCGAAGGGGCTCACCGAAGAAACCCTCACCGCGGTCGTGGCGGTCCTGCAGTCGGCGCAGAGCGCCCAGAGCGCCGGTGAGGTGGGGACCGCGGTGGGCACCTCGCGAGTGACGGCACGCCGCTATCTGGAGCACCTGTACCGGGCGGGCATGGTGGAGCGCTCGCCCCGCTACGGGTCCCCGGGGCGACCGGAGAACGAGTATCGCTGGAGCGGCGCCCGACGAGGACACTCCACCCGCTGAGCCCACACATCGCAGCACCACGCGGGCTGTCGGCGCCCGGGGTCGCACTTTCGCGCCTGCCTCAGGCCGGGGCGGAGGTGGGGTCGAGGTGCTGGGCCAGGTAGTTCTGGGCACCGAGGCGGGCGATCGAGTCGAGCTGGCTCTCGAACCAGTCGGCGTGTGCCTCCTCATCCCGGGCCATCGCCTCGAAGAACGCCGCGGAGGCGTGATCGCCGAGGGCATGGCACCCCTCGGCCCCGTTGTTGAACAGGGCGATCGCCTCCTTCTCCCCCTCGAAGGCGAGCTGCAGGATCTCCTCAGGGGTCTCGCCGATCTGGATGGCGTTCATCTTCTGGACGTTCGGGTGCCCGTCGTACATCAGGATCCGCTGGATGAGTTCGTCGGCGTCCTTCATCTCCGCGATGGAGAGGTCATAGAAGACATGACCGAGTCGGGGCAGACCCCAGTTGTCCAACATCCTGGCGTTCAGGAAGTAGGTGTTCACGACGGTCAGTTCGAGGGTGAGACTGGTGTTCAGCAGTTCGATGACGCGAGGACTAACTGGCTTCACTGACGGCCTCCGACCCTGATGTGACGAGCGTCACAACATGGTCGCACACCACCTTCTTGACGGTAAAGATGCACCCGCCACAGTCCGTCCCCACCCCGGTGGCCCGGCAGACCTGGGCGACAGTCCGGGCGCCACGGTCGACAATGGCGGCGACATCGCGGTCGGTCACGACCTTGCACTGACACACGATCACCGCGTCACACCCTCCGATGTCCATCAACCTCAACCAGAGGTTAGGTTAGCCTAAACTCAGGGTGCGGATCGGAGAGGGTGGGGCTCAAGGGTTCGTGCCGCGCTGCGGGCCGGCCGGGCGGTACGCATCCGGCAGGACGACGCCCTGCGGATCACCCGATCAGGACCTCGACCCCGGTGTCCGCCAGCCGACGGATCACCTCCTTGGGCACCAAGTCGTCGACGACGACATGGGTGAAGTCGGCAATGTCCCCCAGCCGGTGCAGCGCCCCCTGCCCAATCTTGCTGTGGTCGAGCAGGAGCACCCGACGCCCGGCCGCACGGATCATCGCCTGCTTGGCCGTGACCACGCGCTGGTCCTGGTGATAGAGCACGGTGTCGCGCAGGGCGGAGGTGGAGGCGAACAGGACGTCGGCGTACAGATCGGCCAGGTTGTTCTCACACAGCACCCCGAGGAAGGCTGCGTACCGCTCCTCGTACAGTCCGCCCAGGGCGATGAGGCTGATCTCGGGATGCCCGACCAGAGCCTGCATGGCCGGCAGGAAGTTGGTGATCACGGTCATCGGGCCACGTTGGCCGAGCCGCGGCACCACCGCGAGTGCCGAGGTGGAATCGTCGACGAGCACGACGTCTCCCCCGTTCGCGAGTTCGGCCGCCACCGCGGCCATCCGGCGCTTCTCCTCGACGGCCGAGGCGAGACGGTACTGCAGGTCGCTCTCGAAGCGGGTCGAGCGCTGGGCCGAGGCGCCTCCGCGCACCTTGCGCAGCGTGCCGAGGCTCTGCAGCTCGTCGAGGTCACGGTGGACCGTCATCCGGCTGACGTTGAGGGAATCGGCAAGGTCCTCGACGTTGACGAAGCCTTCCCGGCGGACAGCCGCACTGATGTACGCGAGCCTGGCGGCCTTTGTGGGTTGTTTGTCCCCGGACGGCCTGGCCGCCCCGGCTCCCGCCTCGATCGTCATGCGGACCTCCTTGTCTGGCGCCTCGGCCCTCGATGCCAGGCCCCCGATCAGGCGGGCAGTCGCGGCTGGGTGGTGCGGAAGCGCTCGACCTGGTCGAAGTCGACGATGCCGGCATCAGATCCGAGCCCGGTCGCCACCAGGCTTCCACAGGCGAGGCCACGTTCCGCGGCCGTGACCAGGTCGAGGTCGTCGAGCAGGCCGGAGATGAACCCCGAGGTGAAGGCGTCGCCGCAGCCGGTGGTGTCCACGACATCGATGGCGTACGCAGGCAGGACGATCTCGTCCTCGCCACGGACGGCGATGCTCACTCCCTCACCGCCCATGGTCAGCACCGAGCATCCGACGCCCTGGGCGTGCAGCCACGCGATGATGGCCGCACGGTCCTCGGTGCCGACCAGCCAGCCCGCCTCCTCGATGTTCGGCATCAGGTAGTCGATGTAGGGCAAGGAGGGACCGATCAACTCCTGGGCGTCCGGGCGTGGGCTCATCAGGAAGTCGACCGTGGTGATGCAGCCCAGACTCTTCGCCCGCCGGAGGATCCGGGCCATCGGCGGGCCGTCGATGCCCGGCAGGATGAACGCGCCACCGAGGTGGAACACCGTCGCTTCGGCGACGACGTCCCACGGGATGTCGTCCTCACTCAGGGCCGCGTTGGCACCGATGACGTGGAGGGCGGGGCGGGAGCCGTCCCTGCGGATGGGCAGGAGGCTGGAGGACGTCTGCAGCCGTGGATCCACGGTCAGGTGGGTGGTGTCGACGCCGTACCGCTCCATCGTGGTGCGGACGAACTCGCCGATGGAGTCGTCGCCGATCCGGCCCACCGTGGCCACGTCGACGCCCAGCTTGGCCAGATTGACCGAGGGTGCCGCGGCGGTGCCAGCCACCGTGAACTTGATCCTCTCGAGGATGGCGAGTTGCTGTCCCGGCGGGACCTCGGTGAACGGCCACCCCAAGGCGTCGGCGATGTGGGCTCCGAATGAGACGACGTGGGCCATCGGGCTTCCTCCAGGACACGGGCGCCGCGTGGGCGCGAGGCCGCGGGTGGTGCGTGATCCGTCTCCCGACGGCCTCACGGAGCCGCACCGCCGGCCTCATCGCCGTGCGACATCCACTGACCCGAGATGTTATCAACTGAGATAATCACAGGGAAGGAATGTCGGGAATCTCACTCTTCACCCAGGCCGGTCCTCGCTTTAGCGAGCGGTCGCGGGCCAGAGGGGCAACTCGTCATGCCATCGGGAACGACACACCCATCCTGGTTGCATACGTGACAAGTTGTTGTTTACTGTGATTTGTGCGCCGTTCGACGACGAAGGGATGCCCTCATGGCCGCCAGCACCACCCCTCCCCCTCGGAGCCAGAGGTACGCCGTCTGATGGTGGACATCGGACAACGCCTGTGGCGCCGCAACCTCGTCGCCGCCAATGACGGCAACCTGTCGGCGCGTCTGCCCGACGGGACGATCCTCTGCACGCCCACCGGCGCCAGCAAGGGGGCGATGACGGAGGGGATGCTCGCCGTCGTGACCACGGACGGCGATGTCGTCAGCACCGGCACCGGCCGCGGACCGTCCTCGGAGATCGCGATGCACCTGCGCGCCTATCGGGTGGACCCGGCCATCGGTGCCGTGGTGCACGCCCATCCCCCGTACGCCACCGCCTTCGCGATCCGCGGCGAGTCGCTGCGCGGCGACCTGATGACGGAGACCCTGACAGAGCTCCCCGAGGTGCCCCTCGCCGGCTTCGCGACACCCGGCACCGCCGAGGTACCCGATGCCATCGCTCCCCTCGTCCCGGGCCATCGGGCCTGCCTGCTGGAATTCCACGGTGCGCTCACCTGGGGCGCCGCGCTCGAGGAGGCCTATCTGACCATGGAGCGTCTCGAGTCCCTGGCACAGACCACCGCCACCCTGAGGATGATCGGCGGGGAGCGGCGGCTGGGGGCGGAGCGGATCGACCACGTCCGGCGGGTGCTCGCCGGCCGGTGAACCGCTGGCCGTGACCAGACCCACCTCCGGGTGGGCGCCCGCTCCTCGAGGGCCGAGCGGCTGCCACCGGCTCGCGGACTAGGATCGACGCGTGACGAACGAACTGGTATGGATCGACTGCGAGATGACGGGCCTGGACCTGGCCCACGACGAGTTGATCGAGGTGGCCGCGCTCGTCACCGATGCGGAGCTCAACGTCCTCGGCGAGGGCGTGGACGTGGTCATCAAGCCCTCCGAGGCTGCCCTCGAGCACATGGGCGACTTCGTCCGCGAGATGCACACCAAGTCCGGCCTGCTCCCCGAGCTGGCCGACGGCCTCGCGATGATCGACGCCCAGGAGCAGGTGCTGGACTACCTGCGCCAGTTCGTCAAGGAGCCCCGCAAGGCCCCGCTGGCGGGGAACACGATCGGCACCGACCGGGCGTTCCTGGCCAAGGACATGCCCGAGCTGGAGGCGTACGTCCACTACCGCAACGTCGACGTGTCCTCGATCAAGGAGCTGTCGCGGCGCTGGTACCCGAAGACCTACTACTACGCGCCGGCCAAGAACGGGAACCACCGCGCCCTGGCCGACATCCAGGAATCGATCGAGGAGCTGCGCTACTACCGGGAGGCCGTGTTCGTCCACAAGCCGGGACCGGACACGACCACCCTCAAGCGGATCGCCCGTCGGCACCGGGGCACCCTCACCGGTCTTCCGGAGAACGGGGTCGCGGCAGCCGAGTCCGATGCCGATCGGGCCGTGGCCGCCGACGCGGAGTGATCGGCGTTCCCACTCGAGCAGGGGCCACGAAAGGCATCGATCGGCGCCATCGCGTCGATTGGCGTCCGTGATCCAAAGCTGGCTATACTGCTCAAGTTCGCCCGGCCGGGAGACCGGACGGCGACGACAATGGTGGGTATAGCTCAGCTGGTAGAGCACCTGGTTGTGGTCCAGGATGTCGCGGGTTCGAGCCCCGTTACTCACCCCGAAGGTAGGGGCCGTCCCGACACACGTCGGGACGGCCCCTTCGTCATTCCGTCCGATCGCCCGCCCCCGGGCCGATGCGCCGGGTACCGTGGAGGCAGCAGGGTGCGCTGACGCGGAGGCGGTCATGACCACACAGCAAGACATCCGTCCGATCAATGGCGACGCCGGCCCCACCGAACGTGAGGCCCGCAAGGTGACTGAGGCAGCCCGGGAGAAGGAGTGGACGCGCCCCAGCTTCGGGCGCGAACTCTTCCTCGGACGGCTGCGACTGGACCTGATCGAGCCCTGGCCGACGCCCGCCCCCGAGCAGCAGGCGGTCGGGGAGGCCTTCCTCGACCGGTTGGCCTCCTACCTGCGGACCATCGATGCGGATGCCATCGAACGCGATGACCGGATCCCCGACGAGGTGTTCGCCGGGCTGGCGGAGATCGGGGCGTTCGGCATGAACGTCCCCGCCGCCTACGGGGGCCTCGGGCTGGCCCACATCTACTACACCCGGGCGCTCACCCTCGTCGGCTCCGTGAGCCCCTCGTTGGCCGCCATGCTGAGCGCCCACCAGTCGATCGGGGTCCCCCAGCCGGTGGCGATGTTCGGCTCGGAGGAGCAGAAGCGGACCTACCTGCCCCGGGTGGCTGCGGGAGAGGTGTCGGCCTTCATGCTGACCGAGCCCGACGTCGGCTCGGACCCGGCCCGGCTCGCCACCTCGGCGACCCCGACACCGGACGGCAGAGGGTATCTCCTCAACGGCGTGAAGCTGTGGGCCACGAACGGCCCCATCTCGTCCCTGCTGGTCGTGATGGCCAGGGTGCCGGCCCTGGAGGGACACCGAGCCGGCATCACCGCCTTCATCGTCGAGGCTGACTCCCCCGGTATCACCGTGGAGAATCGCAACACCTTCGTGGGCCTGAAGGGACTGGAGAACTCGGTCACCCGCTTCCACGACGTCTTCGTCCCTGCGGAGAACGTCATCGGGGGTGAGGGCCGCGGACTGAAGATCGCCCTGACGACACTGAACACCGGCCGGCTCTCCCTGCCGGCGCTGTGCGTCACGAACGCCAAGTGGGCGGTCGCGACGGCGCGGGGCTGGGGCGCCAACCGGGTCCAGTGGGGTCGCCCCGTGGGCGGACATGAGGCCATCGCCACCAAGATCGGATTCATGGCCGGCACGGCGTACGGCCTGGAGTCGATGCTCGACCTGTGCGCGATGCTCGCCGACGAGGAGTCCAACGACATCCGCATCGAGGCCGCCCTGCTGAAGCTGTACGCCTCGGAGATGGCCTGGCGGGTCACCGATGAGGCAGTCCAGATGCGCGGTGGCCGCGGGTACGAGACGGCGGAGTCGCAGGCCGCCCGCGGCGAGCGCGTGGTCAAGGCGGAGCAGATGCTGCGCGACATCCGGATCAATCGGATCTTCGAGGGATCCAGCGAGATCATGCACCTCTTCATCGCCCGGGAGGCGGTCGACGCCCATCTCAGCGTGGCGGGCGCGATCATCGATCCCGAGGCGACCCGGGAGGAGAAGCTACGGGCCGTCGGTCACGCCACGGGGTTCTACGCGGCCTGGTTGCCGACACTGGTCGCGGGCCCGGGAATGGTCGCCACGGCGTACTCCCGCTACGGGACGCTGGCCGGTCACGTCCGCTACGTCGAGCGGGCGACGCGTCGCCTGGCCCGTTCGATCTTCTACGGCATGGCGCGCTGGCAAGGGGGCATGGAGCACCGGCAGGCAGTGCTGGGGCGCATCGTCGACATCGGCGCCGACCTGTTCGCGATGGCGGCCTCCTGCGTCCGGGCGACAGCGGAGCGGGACGTACGACCCGAGGGGGTCGAGTTGGCGGACCTCTTCTGCCGGCAGGCCCGGGTCCGCGTCGACGCGCTCTTCACCGCCCTGTGGACGAACTCGGACGCCGACGATCGCGCGGCCGCGAAGAAGGTGCTGGCCGGGGAGTACCTGTTCCTCGAGGAGGGCATCCTCCAGCAGGCCGATGACCGGCCCTGGGTCACCACCTGGGAGCCGGGCCCGTCGACCAAGCCGGACCGGCGCCGCCGGCTCCCGCGCCCGAAAGCTCAGTCGAACTCGAAGGTCGGGTAGGAGCGTACGGCACCGCGTCGGGCGACCGTCCGGGTGGCTTGCCGTACGGCCACTGCCGTCGCCTCCTGGACGCCCATGCCGACGGCCAGACCAGCGGCCAGCACCCCCACGAACGCGTCACCCGCTCCGGCGGCATCGACCACGTGGGTCTGCGCGGCCATCACCACCTCCACCGGGCGGCGGGACGGTACGACGACGGCGCCCTCGGCGCCCATGCTGACCACGACCGAGCGTCCACGGCTCGCCAGTTCGACCGCCAGGTCCTCGATGTCACCGACGTCGTGGGTGACCGGGACCCCACACAGGGCGGCGGCCTCGTCCTCGTTCACCACCAGGACCGCGACCTCGGCGTACAGGGCCGGGTCGATCGGCACCACGGGTGCCGGGTTGTACACCAGCCGGCCGGGCCAGTCGCGGGCCAGCCGGATCGTCTCCTCGATGACGGCCGGGCCGACCTGCCCCTGCAGCAGCACGACGGCCGCGGTGGCGAGCCGGTCCGCCACGTCGCGGACCGCCTCCACATCGGTGAGGGCGTTCGCTTCCGGGACGACGACCGTACGCGGTCCGTCGGGGGCTACCACGCGATAGCTGTGACCGGTGCGTGCCTCTGGGTGGACCGCCACGAGTTCGGTGGAGACGCCGAAACCGGCGAGTTCGGCGAGGATCTGGCGCCCGTCGAGATCATCACCGATCGAGGCCACCAGCCGGACCTCCACGCCACTGCGGGCGACGGCCACGGCCTGGTTGGCACCACGGCCCCCGAGCCCGGGCGCTGCGGGGACGGCGGCGACGACCTCCCCCCGATCCGGGACGTGGTCCACGGTCAGCACGGTCTCCACCGACACGCCTCCCACCACATCGACGCGCGTGGCGGTCTCGATGGTCACGGTCGGCCCCCTTAGGTCACAGTGAAGCGGAGTTTAGCCCTGCCTGGTGGCGCTGCCATGGGGGGTTCCGGCAGCGGGAAAGGTCGCTGGACGGACCCGCTCCGACGGTGGTGGAGAATAGGCCCCATGGCTTCCACTCTCGAGCGCCCGGCGACACCACCCCGGCTGAGCGCCACCTCCCGGCTGCGCCTCGCGGCGGCGGTGGGGGCGGGGCAACTGGCCGCTACCCTGTCACGGATCGCGGGCAAGGGATCGGGTGTGTCCGTCCGTGGCCAGGTGATGACGCGGATCGACCCCGACGCCCTCACCAAGCTGCTGCAGGGCCGCCGGATCGCCGCGGTGTCGGGCACCAACGGCAAGACGACGACCACGCACCTGCTGGCGGCGGCGGTCCGCGCGGGGCTCGGCCCGCGGGACGCGGACCGGGTCGTGACGAACGCCGATGGCGCCAACCTGCACTACGGCATCGCCTCGGCCCTGTCGCAGTCGCCCCGCGCGGACATCGCCATCCTCGAGACCGATGAGCGCGTCGTCGCCGACATCGTCCGGCTGGGCCGGCCCGAGGTCCTCGTCCTGCTGAACTTCTCCCGCGACCAGCTCGACCGCAACCACGAGATCAAGAAGCTGGCCCGGTCCTGGCGCGACGCCCTCGCCGCGGCCGGTGACGACGGCCCGGTGGTCGTCGCCAATGCCGAGGAGCCGCTCGTGGTCTGGGCCGCCAAGGCCGCGAAGCACGTCATCTGGATCGACACCGCCTCCACCTGGCAGGAGGACGCCATTATGTGCCCCGAGTGCGGGGCGATCCTCCTGCGTCGCAACCCTCACCCGGAGACCGGCGATCCCGGCGACTGGGACTGCCCCGCCTGCTGGATGAGCGAGCCGATCGCGGTGATCCGGGTGGAGAACGGTCAGATCGTCGACCGCCATGGGGTGGCCCACGACCCGCAGCTCCAGGTGCCCGGCGGCTTCAACGTCGGCAACGCCGCCTGCGCCCTGGCCGCCGCCGAACAGCTCGGCGTGGGCGTGACGGACGCTCTGGCCGGGATGCGGACGGTGACCTCCCCCGCCGGCCGGTTCGCGACGACGCACTTCGGCACCACCTCCGCCCGGCTCCTGCTGGCGAAGAATCCGGCCGGCTGGCACGAGGCCCTGCCGCTGTTGCAGTCCGACACGGTGGTGCTCGCCATCGATGCGGTCGCCGCGGACGGCCGGGACCTGTCCTGGATGTGGGACGTCAACTACGAGCAGCTGGCCGGCAAGAAGGTCATCGCGACCGGCCCACGCGCCCAGGACCTCGCCGTCCGACTCGCCTATGCCGAGGTGGAGTGCACGGTGGTGCCCGACCTCGCCACCGCGCTGACCGATCGCGGTGAGCACGTCGACGTACTCTCGACCTACACCCCGTTCCAGAAGCTGCGCAAGCTCGGAGGCCTGGCATGACCCGCCCCGTCCACATCGTCCTCGTCTACCAGTCCCTGCTGGGGATCTACGGGGACCGCGGCAACGCCACCGTGCTGATGAAGCGCCTGCAGTGGCGCGGCTTCGAGCCCCGACTGACCGTCGCCGAACCGGGCCAACCGCTGCCGGACGATGCCGACATCTACCTCCTCGGCGGCGGAGAGGACGGCGCGCAGACCACGGCCGTCCGCCTGCTCAGCCAGGAGGGGACCCTGCACCGCGCCGCAGAGCGGGGTGCGGTCGTGTTCGCGGTGTGTGCCGGCTACCAGATCCTCGGCACCACGTTCACCATCGGTGAGCGTGAGGAGGTGATGCCCGGACTGGGTCTGCTCGACATCACCACCCGACGCGGCGACGTCCGCGCCGTCGGTGAGATCCTCACCCGGCTGCGGCCGCTACCGGGCGACGTCACGCCGCTGAGCGGGGACGACGCGCTCGTCACGGGGTTCGAGAACCATGGCGGGATGACCACCCTGGGCCCCGACGCGTCGCCGCTGGCCGACGTCGAGATCGGCATCGGCAACGGTGACGGTTCGGCCACCGAGGGGGCGATCCAGGGCTCCGTCGTCGGCACCTACCCGCACGGCCCGATCCTGGCCCGCAACCCCGGCTTGGCGGACTTCCTGCTGGAGACCGCTCTGCGTACCCGTCTCGATCCCCTGCCGGTCGTCCCGATCCCCGGCCTGCGCCGGGAACGGGTCGCGGCCATCCGTCAGGGCGCCCGGGGCTGACCGTCCGACCGACCCAGGAAGACCGCCGTGGACGAGCCCGACGAGGCATTGCCGCCAGTACCCGAGTCCGAGCTGATCGCGCTCTCCGCACTGGTCCTGACCCGGGCCCGACACCGGGAGGCCGCCGCGGTCGTCAGTGACGGGGACGAGCGCTACGAGGTGGCGGTGGCCCCCGGTGACCGGTGGGTGGTGCAGTCCTCGAGCATCGAGTGGATCGGCAACGGCCCCTCGATCCGGGCGTACGACGTCCAACCGTCGGCCGGGGCGCGCCGGCGGATCGAGGAGTACCCGCCGGGCTGGTTCCACCCGGCGCTCTACCTGCTGTGGCCGCACCTGTTGCCGCTGTGGGGACGCCCCGGCGACGAATACCGCCCGATCCGTACGATCGACGGCCTGCACGGCCCGGCCGGCTTGGTCTTCGAACACGTCGACGCGCCGATGGTCGGCGGGGAGTCCCTCGGCCCGTGGGCCCACGTCCTGCTCAACCAGGACCACCAGGTCACCCTGCTCGACTGGGACGGCAGGGTCTGGACTCTGCTGGACATCAACGAATGACCGCGGTCGTCCCGCGCTGTCAGGTCGGTGCCGTTCAGCTGCGTACGGCCCGCAGGTCGGCGGACTCCAGGCCCAACTCGGCGATCTGGGCGAGGTAGAGCTCCGCCGCCGCCAACGCGTCGTCCAGCGCGTCGTGGGCTCCGCTGGGCGGCAGCCCGTAGCGGGCGCGGGCGTTCCACAACCGCAGGTCGTCGCCGCGCGGCTCGTCGTCGAACCCAGGGGCGATCACCCGCCGGTGCAGGCGCATCGTGTCGACGACCGGGGGATCCGTGCGTACGCCCCATAACCGCTGGCAGGCAGCGACCAGGAACCCCACCTCCAGCGGGGCGTGGTGGGCCAGCAGGACCCGCCCGGCGAGGGCGCCGAGCAAGCGCTCGAGTGCCACGGCGAGGGGAACCCCCTGCTGAAGGCGGTCGTCCGTGAGCCCGTGAACGGTGGCGCTCTGACCGACGCCGGTCTCCCCCAGTTCCTCCCCGGAGACGAGGACCTGCCCGGCGCCGCCGAGCCGGATGACCACGCCGTCGATCGGGACCCAGCCGATGCTGAGGATCCGGTCGTGCCGAGGGTCCAGGCCGGTGGTCTCCATGTCGACCGCGAGCAGGGGCAGGTCGGCCAGTGGCGTACGCGCCCCCGGCGGTGGCGTGGTGA
This sequence comes from Raineyella fluvialis, assembly GCF_009646095.1. Taxonomy (NCBI): domain Bacteria; kingdom Bacillati; phylum Actinomycetota; class Actinomycetes; order Propionibacteriales; family Propionibacteriaceae; genus Raineyella; species Raineyella fluvialis. The sequence continues at coordinate 102,102 of NZ_CP045725.1, forward strand.
GGGCCGTACGCAGGGACCCCTCCGGCAGGGCCGTCGCTGTCCTGCGGAGTCGGCCCTCCGCGCTGAACGGCCAGGCCATCAGGACATCTCCCGGCGACCGGTGGGCAGCGTCATGACACCGCGTGCAGCTGATAGGTGAAGGCCAGCTCCTGCTGGGCCTCCTTGATGATGCGGAACGCGTCGCGCAGGCTGTGCTGGTCGATCGTGGACAGGGAGCCCGGATCGATCACGTTGTCGGCGGGTTCCCCGCGCTCGGCCTGCTCACTATGGTGCTGGTGACGCAAGTGGCTGATGAGTTCGTACGCCCCACGCAGGTCGTCGGCACGTCGCTGCGAGATCCCACCGGTCGCCGCTGCGGCGGACAGCCGGGCGGCGGTGTTGACCTCGGGAAGGCCGGCAGCGAGGGCGTGAACGCGCGCGATCTGCACGATCGGGGCGATACCACCCGCCTTGAGGTCGAGCCCCTTGGTCCCCTGGCCGGCCCGGTCGAGCACGAAGCCCCGGAAGAACCCGATCGGAGGCACCCAGGAAACGGCCTCGCGGGCCAGGCGGGCGAGGAACCGCTGGTTGTCGGCGGTGCCCCGGTGCACGGCGTCGAGCAGCGGTTCGACCAGGTCGGCGCCGGTGATCGCCCGCATGTCGAAGAAGGTGTCGGCGTGCAGGACCGCATCGGAGTCGGGCTCGCTGATCCACCGGGTGAAGACCTGGAACCACTGGGACCGGGAGAGCCGCCAGGCGGGGTTGGTCGCCATGATGTCGCCCGGGCACAGCGGGTAGCCGCACGCGGCCAGCCCGGCGGTGACCCGCTCGGCGAGGGCGGCGAACCATTCGTCGACGGCGGGATCGGGATCCGCGGCCGGATCGGGAGGGTCCGGGAGGACGAGGGCGTTGTCCTGGTCGGACGACAGCCCGAGCTCAAGGCGGCCCTGCGATCCGAGCGCCACCCACGCGTACGGCACCGGTGCGGGGCCGAGATCCGCCTCGGCGAGCCGCAGGAGCGTACGCGTCACGGCATCGCCGACGGCGGTGACGATCCGGCCGATCTCGGCGGCGGAGGCGTCCTGGCGGACGAGTTCGCGGACCACACCAGGCAGCCGGCCCCGCGCGACGATCAGGCTGTCCAGGTCGTCGCAGGCCGCGATGGCGCCGACGATGGCGACCGGGTTCGCCTGCTGCAGGCGCATGATATCGCCGCTGGTGACCATCCCGACGGGGCGGCCGTGCTCGACGACGGGCAGGTGGTGGAAACCCCGCTGCATCATCATCAACATCGCCTCGACGGCCGGGGCGTCGGGGTCGATGGTGATCGGGTCGGCGGTCATGATCGACGACACCGGCCCCTCGGCGGGCAGTCCCTCACCGACGATGAGACGACGCATGTCCCGGTCCGTCACGATGCCGCTCAACGCGTCCCCGGATTCCCCACCGGGCCGGGTGACGAGCAGAGCGGAGACGCGATTCGCGGTCATCAGCCGGGCGGCATCGCGGACGGTCAGGTTTTCGTCGACGCTGACCGGGGCGCGGGAGACGATGTCGCGCAGCGTGGTCCGCAGCACCTCGTGGCCGGCCTCGGGGAGCCTCAATGCCTCGACGGCGGCCTGCAGGCGTTCCGCGGACTGTTCGTCGAAGAAGCGGGCGAAGTCCCGGTACGACGCGAGCAAGCGACGGAAGTCCTCGGGCGTCATCAGCAGCGCCAGACTGTCCTCCAGCGCCGTCATGGTGAACCGCGAGGGCCCGTCGTCGCGGGCGGCGGAGACGCCGAAGGCACCACCCTCACCACAACGGTCGGCCAGTGCCCCGTTGGCGTCGGTGATGTCGACGGCACCGCTGCGGAGGATGTAGACCGCCTCGGTCGGGCGTCCGGCGGGAAGAATGACGGTGCCTCGACGGAAGTAGCGGCCGGTCAGCCGCGCCGGCAGGCTGTCGAGCTCCTCGGGGGGCAACAGGTCGAAGGGGTGATGGGCGGCCAGGAAGTCCCGGATGCCGGTGAGCTCGACGTTCATCGTCCTCCCGTCGCGGTCGCTGCTGTCGCGAGGGGGCCCGGCGCGGGCCCCGTGTCCGCGTCGTGGTCAGCATGACATGCCGGACCACCCGCTGCCACCACTTCGGCAGATCCGCCACTCCGCCCGTCACGACGCACACATGACGGGATCCCGATCAGCGCTCGAGGACGGGCGCTCCTTCGGCAGGGACCCCAGGGAACAGGACGATGACGTCGTCGCGGACCTCGACGCGATGCGTCGGAGTCGGCCAGGTCGCGGGGAAGCAGGTCGGCATCCCGTCAGACAGGCGGAACCTCGCGAGGTGCAGCGGACAGACCACCTCACCCTCCTCGACCCAGCCACGGGACAGCAGGGCCTCCTGATGGGTGCACATGTCGTCCAGCGCGAAGTAGTCGTCGCCGACACGGAAGACGGCGATGTCCTCCTCCGTATGAGTGGTGGACTTCGGCACGACCAGCACTCCCCCATCGGCGACCTCGCCGACGCCGGCGATCACGATGCCCTCGCCCATGTCCTCACACTCCCGCTCCGGCCCCTCCTCGGGGCCCTGTCGCGATCGTACGTGTCCCTGCCGCCAGGCCGTAGGGACGGCTGCACCGTCCGGAACGCACTGACCACCCCCGCCCCAGCCTTGTCCCTTACCCTGGGCGCGCGTCGACCAACGTCAGTCGACCGGCCCCTGGGAGGGGTCCGGAACGTCGAGGACGGCCATGGTGCACCGGCTCACACAGACGAGCTTGCCCGCCTCGTTGGTGATCCGGATGTCCCAGACCTGTGTCGTCCGGCCCAGGTTGATCGGTGTCGCGACCCCGTGGAGAAGGCCCGGCAGACCGGGGCGGACGTGGTTGGCGTTGATCTCCAACCCGACTGCGTACTGCCGGGACTGGTCGAGGGTGTAGGTCGCGGCCCAACTGGCAAGGGTCTCCGCGAACAGGACGCTGGCCCCGCCGTGCACCACGCCGAAGGGCTGCACCGTACGTTGGTCGACCGTCATGCTGCCCAGCAGAGAGTCGTCGGTGGCGCCCGTGATCACGATGCCGAGATGCTCGACGGCTGAGCCGCGGCTGCGTTCGTTGATCACATCGACATCGATCGCATCCTCGTACCAGATCGTCATGGCCCCAGCCTGCCAGCCTGAGGCGGCCACGCGATCACGCTGATACGGAGTTCCGATGACCGGAACTTACCCGGCGTGACAGATCACACGTTCCTTACCGTTGACACGTGACCCTCCTGGACCGCCGCCCTGTCGCCACCGAGATCGAGACCGACTCCACGGTGGTGACCCCGGCACCGTTCGCACCGGTTCGGCCGCAACGGCGGGCCTGGGTCCCGGCGGCCCTGGCGACGGTGACCGTGGCCTGGGGCGGGAACCAGTTCACGCCCCTGCTGGGGCCGTACGAGACGCTGCGGGGATTCGACCAGCTCACCGTCAACATGCTGCTCGGGGCCTACGTCACCGGGATCGTCCCGGCACTGTTCGTCTCGGCGCGGCTGCAGCGACGGTGGCGGCTGCGGACGTTGAACATCATCGCGGTGCTGCTGAGCCTGGCCGGCAGCATCCTGCTGGCCACCGCGGGCGACCACGTCGGCATGCTGGTCGCGGGTCGGGTCCTCAGCGGTCTCGCGCTCGGCGCCGGCATGGTCAACGGCAGCGCGTGGGTCCGCCGGTTGGTCCTCGGACGGGGGCCACTGGATTCCCGGCGGCTCGCCGCAGCGGCCCGGGTGTCGGCGCTGAGCCTGACCACCGGCTTCGGCCTGGGATCGACCGCCGCCGGCCTGCTGGCGTACGCCGCGCCGGCGCCGCTGGTCTCCGCGTACGTCCCGCACATCCTGCTGGCCGTCGTCACCCTGGTCGCCGTCCCGGTCACCAGCCGTGGCGCCGAAGCCGCCGGGGCTCCGGTGCCCACATCGTCGCACAGGACCGTTCCCGGCAGCGGCTCCGGCGCCGGTCAGCGCCGGCTCCTGCTCGCCGTGCTGCCCGTGGCACCGCTGATCTTCGGCTCGCTCGGCCTGGCGTACGCCATCCTCCCGCAGCGCCTCGCCGCGGTCCACGGCCCTGTCTCGGTGCTCTACCTGACGCTGCTCTGCGCCACCGCCCTCACCTTCGGCTTCGGCATCCAGCAGGCGATCCGCCGGGTCCACTCCCCCCTGCGGATGCCCGCCCCGACGATCGGCATGGCGCTGATCATCGCCACCACGGTGGTCGCGGCGTGGCGCCTGCACCAACTCGACCCCTGGACGGTGTGGGGCATGTCCGGCGTCCTGGGCACCGGCTACGGCCTGGTGATCAGCGGATCCCTGGTGCGGATCCAACTGGTCGCCTCCCCGCGCGCCGAAGCCCTCCTCTCCGCCCTGCTCTACGCCCTCGCGTACGCGGGCTTCGGGCTGCCATTCCTCCTGGCCTGGGGCCACGCGGCGTACGACTACGACGTCCTCTTCTACGGCCTGGCCGCCCTCTGCGTCCCGCTGACCGTGATCTCCCACCTCGCCGGACGCGGGCTCCACCCGTACGGCACCGGCGTCGGTGCCCGGACCGCCGGACACTCCCGTCCTGGGCGATGATGGGAGGGTGACCTCGAGGGTGCCCTGATGACCGTCCCGATCCCCGCCACCGCGGTGCCGACCGAGCACGGCCGGACCACGTCGACGCCCTCGATCCTGTCGAAGGCGTTCCTGCTGCTCGAGTGCTTCTCGGCGGAGGACCGCGTGCTCACCTTCACCGAACTGGTGGAGCGCAGCGGGCTGCCGAAGTCGACCGTGCACCGACTGCTCAGCCGGTTGATGTCGCTGGACATCATCGAGGGCCACGACCGCGCCTACCGGATCGGCATGCGGCTGTTCGCCATCACCACCTCGATGCCGGCCTCGAACCTGCGCGACCTCTGCCTGCCCCATCTCGCACGCTTGAACGCCTGGTCGGGCACCACCGTCCACCTGGCCGTGCTCCGCGGCGTCCGGGTCGCCTTCGTGGAGCGGTTGACTGGGCGTGATGAGCTGCCCGCGCCCAAGGCCGGCGACGTCCTGCCGGCACACGGCACCGCCCTCGGCAAGGCCCTGCTGGCCTGGCTCACGGTCGAGGAGCGCGACGGCATCCTGCCCGACCCGCTGCCCCGGTTCACGTCCGCGACCATCACCGACCGCACGGAGCTGGAACGCCAGCTCCAGGCCGTGCGGCACAGCAACATCGCCCTCGACCTCGCCGAATGGCATCCCGGCGTCTACTCCGCCGCCAGTGCCCTGGTGGTGCACCGGCGACAGGTCGGGGCCATCGCGGTCTCCACCCGAAGCGCGGCCGGACTGACCGACGAGCTCAAGGCGGGACTCCTCCAGACCGCCAGAACTCTGAGCGAAGGGGTCCAGGCGCGCATCGACGCCGGCGAGGCCGGATGGACCCCGGTCGAGGACATCCGTCCCTGACGCGGCAGCGGCGGGCCCGGCTCAGCGGTCCTTCAGGCCACGACGGACTCCCAAGCGGGCCCCACAGCATTCACAGAACCGGCAAAGAGTCCCGTCGTTGTCTTGGTGGTGCCAGCACATCACGACTGGAAGGCATCACCATGAAGATCGTCAAGCCCGCTGCTATTGCCGGCGCCACCATTGCCGCCGTGGCGGGCGTCCTGGCGTTGAACCCGACGTCCAGCACGACCACTGCCCAGGGAGGCACCACCGGCTCATCGGGCACGACGCCGTCCGGCTCCAGCTCTGGCAGCTCAAGCAGCTCCGGCTCAGGCAGCTCCGGCTCGTCGCCGAGCAGCTCCGCTTCCTCATCCGCGAGCAGCTCCGGCTCCTCGTCCTCGAGCGGGTCGTCCAGCTCGGGCACCAAGACCGTGACCGGGACAGCGGTTTCCTCCCCCTACGGTGCGATGCAGGTCAAGACCACCATCACCGGCGGCAAGATCACCGCTATCACCTGGGTGCAGCTGCCGAGCGACGGGCACTCGCAGCGGATCAACAGTTATGCCGCCCCGGCCCTCGTCCAGGAGGCACTGCAGGCCCAGTCGGCCAACGTCGACGCGGTCTCCGGGGCCACCTACACCTCGGCGGGGTTCCAGCAGTCGCTGCAGTCCGCACTGACCAAGGCGGGCTTCAACGCCTGACCCGGTCCATCAACGGGCCCGCAGCGAGAGCGCTCAGCGCCCCTCGACCAGCGCCACCAGTGCGTCGGTATCCAGAAGGTCGATGTCGCGGGCGCCATGAAGGGCGATCAGGCCGTCCTTGGCCATCCGGGCCAGTGTCCGGCTGAGGGTCTCCGGGGTGGTCCCGAGCAGCGAGGCGACGTCCTTCTTCGCCAACGGCAGCGTGAGGCGGACCAGGTCACCGCTCCGCTGCGAGGGCAGGTCCAACAGGTAGTCCGCGAGGCGGACATCGATCTCCGCGGAGGTCGAGGCCGCCAGCCGGCGCTCCGTCTCCGACAGTCGCCGGCTCACCGTGTTGAGCATGACGAGCCCGATCCCGGGATGGCGGGCGACCAGACCGGCGAGATCCTCGTGGCGGAAGACGCACATCCGGCTGTCCGTCATCGCGGTGGCCCAGTGATCAGGTCGTTCGCCGGTGAGGAAGGCACCCTCGCCGATGAAGTCCCCCGGCCCGAGGACGCGGATCAGCCGCTCCTGGCCCCGGGGAGTGATGCGGACGACCCGGATGCTGCCGCGGTGCACCACCATCAACTGGGACACGGCCTGACCGGCCCGGTAGATGACCTCGCCCTTCGCCACCGAGGTCGGCACGGCGAGTTCGGCGACCGCTGCCTGGTCCTCCGCCGACAGAGCCTGGAAGATCGGTACATGGCTCACGCAGGTGTCACCGCCTCCGGCCGACGTCGTCATACCTCCAGCCTCCCACCCGGGCTCCGCCACGGTGGTCCGATCAACCTCGGACCCGTTCTGACCGTCGATTGGCCAGCCGCCCCCTGGATTTATACACTACTTCCGTGACTAAAAAGGGAGGCGCGGTGCGGGGCACCGACCTGAGGGCGCTGCGGCGCACCCGACTGGCGATGCTGGTGCCCAGTGGGATCGCGCTGCTCCTCGGTCTCGACGCGGGGCTCCTGCTTCTGGGCCTGCCCGCTCCCCTGGTGGTGACCCGCCTCGCGGACGTCCACGGCATGGTGATGACGGTCGGGTTCGTCGGCTCGCTGATCTCGCTCGAGCGTGCCGTCGCCTCCGGAAGGCGCTGGGCGTACGCCGCCCCGCTGGGCATGTCGCTCGGCGCGCTCGCCGTCCTCAGCCCCGCCCCCTGTGGATCGGCCGCGCGCTGATGCTGGTCGGCGCGGCCACCCTGCTCGCGGTCTACCTGCCGCTGTGGCGGCGCTCGTACGATCCGGCGGTGGCCATCCAGTTCTCCGGCGCCTTCCTCGGCGTCGGCGCCACCGGACTGTGGCTGACCGGCGTGGACATCCCCCGCCTGGTGCCGTGGCTGACCGGCTTCCTGCTCCTCACCATCGCCGGTGAGCGCGTCGAACTCGCCCGGCTCGGCCACCTGACCCTCGACACGGAGCGTCGCGAGCGCCGGGACGGCCAGGCGCTGCTGCTGGCCCTGCTGGTCGTCCTCGTTGTCGCCTTCGCCACCCTCTACCCGGACGGCGGGCTGCCCGCGTTCGGAGTGGTCCTCATCCTCGTCGCGGCCCTCTACGGCAGCCGGGACATCGCCCTGCGCACCGTACGTTCCACCGGGCTGCCACGGTTCAGCGCCGCCTGCCTGCTCGCCGGGTACGCCTGGCTGATCGTTGCGGGGCTGCTGTGGCTGCGGCCGGCGCTGTCAGGTCTGCACTACGACGCCGTGCTGCACGCCACCTTCCTCGGGTTCGTGATGTCGATGATCCTCGCCCACGCCCCGGTGATCCTGCCCGCCGTGTTGCGTCGCCCCTTGCCCTACACCCCGCGTTCTGGGGCGTCGCGGTGCTGCTGCACGCGTCGCTGCTGGTGCGGGTGGTCGCCGACCTGGTCGGCAACGAGCCGGTGCGCGCCGTCGCCGGCACCCTGAATGTGCTGTCACTGCTGGCGCTCGTCGCCACAACCATCGCCAGCAGTGCCGGCGCAACAACCACCATCGCCCGCGGCCAGGAGGCCTGACAGTGCAGATCTCGTCGCCGGACACCACCGCACCGGGCCCCGAGCGGCGCCCGACCGGACGCCGCCGTCGGATGCTGCTGCGCTCGGTGCCGATGTTCGCCTGGCTGGTGGCCGACGTCGCGATCGTGCTGTCCCACCGGTTCGTCCCCGAGCCGCGTTGGCTGATGGTCCATCTGCTGCTGCTCGGCGCGGTCTCCAACGCGATCATCGTCTGGTCCGGCTACTTCACCGACGCCATCCTGCGCGGAACGGGCGACCACGGCCGCCGCGACACCGCGATCCTGGGCCTGCTCAACCTCGGCGCGATCGGCGTCGTCGCGGGGCTCGTCGCCGACAATCGACCGTCGTTGTGGATCGGAGCCACACTGGTGGGGCTCGCCGCGGTCGCCCACGCCGTCACCCTGGCATTCAGGGTGCGCGCCTCCCTCCCGGCCCGGTTCACCATCACCGTGCGCTACTACGTGAGCGCCGCCCTGATGCTGCCCGTGGGCGCCTGGCTGGGAACGCGGCTGGCAGCCGTGCCCGACATGGGTGCGGAGCACGCCCGCTACCTGCTGGCGCATCTGGCCCTCAACCTCCTCGGCTGGGTCGGCCTCACCATCGCCGGCACGGTGATCACGCTGTGGCCGACCATGCTGCGGACCCGCGCCGACGACGCGACCGTCACCGTCGGTCGTCGCGCCTGGTGGCTGCTCGCTCCGTCGACGGTGCTGCTCGCCGCGGGGTCCCTGGCGGGACTGCGCTGGGTCGCCGTTCTCGCCGCCCTCGGCTACCTCGCCGGCCTGGCCCTGATCGCCGTGCCGCTGACGCGCGAGGCCCTGGCCAAGCGTCCGTACGACTTCGGCACCTGGTCGATGCTCGCGGGGCTGCTCTGGTGGGCCGGCTGCGTCGCTGCCGTAGCGGTCGACCTCACCACCGCGAAGGACCTGGCTGCCGGCGTCGAGGGGCTGCACGCGCTGACCGGACCGTTCGCCGCCGGCTTCGTCGCGCAGGTCCTCTTCGGCGCCCTGAGCTACCTGCTGCCCGTCGTCGTCGGTGGCGGCCCGTCGATCGTCCGCAGGACCACAGCCGTCGCCGACCAGGCCTCGGTGGCCCGGGTGGTGCTGGCGAACGCCGCCGGACTGGTCTTCCTGCTGCCGGTGCCCAGCCTGGTCAAGGTCACCACGTCGATGACGGTCTACGTGGTGATGGCCTGGACGATCGGTGTCCTGATCGCGACTGTCATCACGGGTGTCCGACGGGTGCGTCGGCGCGACGGGGTGGCCCCCGAGCCGCCGCGTCCCGAGGACGCGCTCACCCGCCGCCGGCGGGGTCAGGGCCAACTCGCCGCCGCCGTCGGCGTCCTCGCTCTCCTCGTCATGGTGGCCGGCATGGTCGACCCCGTCGCGGTGGTCCGCGCGCCGAAGCAGGCCGCTGTTCCGGGGACCGCGAATGTCACCCCCACCGGGCACACGACCACCGTGGGCGTGACGGCCGCTGACATGAAGTTCACCCCCTCGACGATCCCCGTGCCCCTGGGTGACCATCTCGTCCTCCAGGTGACGAACTCCGATTCCAAGGGCCAGACCCACGACCTCACCCTGGCCAACGGCTTGACCACCGGTCGGGTCGCCCCCGGCCAGACGGCGACCCTCGACGTGGGTGTCGTCAGTGGCTCGATCGCCGGGTGGTGTTCGGTCGCCGGTCACAAGCAGATGGGGATGACCCTGAGCATCACCACCACCGGGGGGTCGGCGTCCTCGACCGGTTCTCCGGCCGCCTCGGGATCGGGCGGGACGGGATCGACCGGGTCGATGGGGTCCATGACCATGGGCCAGACGGCCGCCACCGCCGGTCCCGACGCGGTGTGGAACCGCAACGCCTCCCCGCGGCCGGGTGGACAGCGTACGATCCGACGCTGCCGCCTGTCGGGGAGGGCACCATCCACAAGGCCACGTTCACCGTCAAGGAGGCCCAGCAGGAGGTGGCGCCCGGGGTCACCCAGCAGGTCTGGACCTTCAACGGGACCGTACCCGGCACCACGCTGCACGGGCGGGTGGGCGACACGTTCGAGATCACCCTCGTCAACGACGGCAGCATGGGCCATGGCATCGACTTCCACGCCGGGGCACTCGCGCCGGACGAGCCGATGCGGACGATCCAGCCCGGCGAGAGCCTCACCTACCGTTTCACCGCGACGAAGGCGGGGGTGTGGATGTACCACTGCTCCACCATGCCGATGTCGCTGCACATCGCCAACGGCATGTACGGCGCCGTAGTGATCGATCCGCCGGACCTGCCGCCGGTCGACCAGGAGTACCTGCTGGTCCAGGGCGAGCAGTACTACGGACCGGCGGGCGCCCCGGGCAACGCCGACAAGATCGCCGCCCGCACGCCGGACGCCGTGGTCTTCAACGGTTACCCGAACCAGTACGACCGCACGCCGCTGACGGCGAAGGCGGGACAGCGGGTGCGGATCTGGGTGCTGGATGCCGGACCCAACGAGTCCTTGGCCTTCCATGTCGTCGGCGCGCAGTTCGACTCGGTGTGGAAGGAGGGCGGCTGGTTGCTGCGCTGCGGTCAGGCGCCGGGCCAGGCGAGCGGTGCCTGCACGAAGCCGGGCATCGGCGGCAGCCAGACCCTGGACCTGCTGGCCAGTCAGGGTGGCTTCGTCGAGCTGTCACCTCCGGCCGCAGGCCACTACTCCGTCGTCAACCACGAGATGACGCTGGCGGAGCGCGGGGCCCACGGGGTGCTGGCGGTCACCGGCTGAGGGGCTGGCCGGTCCTCACCACCCCTCGGTGTGCCACCCTTGACGCAGAGGGAGCATCCCGAGGATCGAGGACGCCATGGATCTGCGAGCCTTCTACGTCCTGATGGCCGCCACCAGCTTCACCCTGGTCGGCCTGTGGTGGACGGTGATCCAGAAGCATCCGGACTGGAAGTCCTCCCCTCGGCAGCGGGCTCTGGCGGGTGGCACCTACCTGTCCTTCCTGCTGCCCGGGCTGATGGCGACCTTGGCGCAGGTCGCGCCGGGCACGCCGGCCCTGTGGCGGATCAGCTTCGGCGCCGCCGCGCTCGTCGGCCTCTGGTCGACCGTCCGTCTCCTCCGGACCGACAAGGCCGGGTCCCGGGGCCCGTTCCGTCGCCACCGCTGGGTCGTCACGCTGATCTACCTGGCGATCCTCGTCCTGGGGGTGGCGCCCGAGCTGGCACGGCGGGCGGGTCTGGCACCACTGGCCGTCGGCGGTGTCCTCCTGGTGCTCCTCATCGTGTTGGCCCATGGGCTGACCTGGGAGTTCATGATGGAGCCCGACGAGCCAGTGGACGCGGCTCCGACGCCCCCGAGCCCGACGCCCGGTCCTGACCGGTGATGCCGGTCGCTGCCGGTGCGGACCCGGCCCCACCCGGGAGGTCCTCTGGCATGCTGGCCCCATGCCAACGTCGTCCGTCCTCGCCATCGTCGCCCACCCCGACGACGAGTCCTTCGGCCTCGGAGCGGTCCTCGACACCCTGGTCAGTGGGGGCGCCGAGGGCGGGGTGCTCTGCTACACCCGCGGTGAGGCGTCGACTCTCCACGGCGTGGAAGGTGACCTGACTGAGCTGCGGGTCGGCGAGCTGACCGCGGCCGCTGAGAAGCTCGGCCTGACCCACGTACGGCTCTGCGAGTACCCCGACGGGGACCTCGCCTCGATCGACCGTACGGAACTCGCGGCTGTCGCCGTCGAGCAGGCGCGCGCCCAGCGGGCCGACCTCGTCCTGGTGCTGGACGAGTCGGGCATCACCGGCCATCCGGACCACCGGGCCGCCACCGCGGCCGGCCTGGCCGCCGCCGACGAACTCGGCCTTCCGGTGCTCGCCTGGACCCTGTCACCCCCGATCGCCGACGCGTTGAACGCGGAGTTCCCGGCGGGATTCATCGGCACCGAGGGCGATGAGGTGTGGCAGGTGTCCCGGGAGCACCAGGTGGAGGCCGCCAAGGCTCATGCCAGCCAGGCCCTGCCGACGTCGGTGCTGTGGCGTCGGCTGAAGCTGATGGGCGACGAGGAGCACGTCCGCTGGTTGCGGCGCGCTGCGCGCTGAACCGCACCGGGCCGACGGGCTACGCAACCGCTTCGGCATGAGGCACTCTGGAACGGTGATCAGAGCCCAGGGCCTCACCCGGACCTTCCGGCGTGGCAAGGACGTCATCGAGGCGGTCAGTGCGATCGACGTCGACGTCCGAGGAGGTGAGCTCGTCGCGTTCCTGGGACCCAACGGCGCGGGGAAGTCCACCACCCTGCGGATGCTCACCACACTGCTGCGCCCCACCGCGGGCACCGCGAACGTGGCCGGCTATGACGTCGTCGACGAGCCCGCCCAGGTCCGGGCCCGGATCGGCTACATCGGTCAGGGCACCGGTGGCGGCTACTCGTACCGGGTCCTCGACGAGCTCCACAACCAGGGCCGCTTCTACCACCTCCCGACGTCCGAATACCGGGCCCGTGCGGCCGACCTGATGGAGTCCCTGGAGCTGACGGGATTGGCGAAGCGCAAGGTGCAATCGCTGTCCGGGGGCCAGCGACGCCGGCTGGATGTCGCCCTCGGACTGATGAACCGCCCTCCGCTCCTCTTCCTCGACGAACCGACGACCGGCCTCGACCCGCAGTCGCGGGCCAACCTGTGGCACCACATCGTCACGATGCGGGAGCACTACGGGATGACGCTGGTGCTGACCACCCACTACCTCGACGAGGCCGACAACGTCGCCGAGCGCGTGGTGATCATCGACCACGGCCGGATCGTCGCGGACGCCTCGCCGGCCACCCTCAAGCGCGACCACGCCGACGACCTGATCACGCTGCAGGTCGCGACCGGCGACGGCACGATCGTCCGCGAGGCGCTCCTCGGATTCCCCGGCGAGATCACGGTGGACCCTGGCGCCGACCCGGCCGGCCAGGTCCGCGCCAGGATCTCCACCATCCACGGTGACCGGGTGCTGCCCGCCGCCATCGAGCGTCTCCGGGACCACGGCCTCGCGGTCCAGGCGGCGGACCTGAAGAAAGCGACCCTCGACGACGTCTTCCTCAACCTCACCGGGCGCAGCCTGCGCGAGGAGGCCCGGGCATGAACGAGGGGACCGTGCAGAAGTTCATTGGCGACACCACCGCGGTGTTCGTCCGCGAGATCATGCTCTTCCTTCGCGACCCCTTCTCGCTGGTGTTCTCCCTGCTGCAACCCCTGATCTTCCTGGCCCTCTTCGGACCGCTGCTGAGTGGCGCCGTCGGCGGGATGGGTGGGCCGGTGGCCCTCGGCACCAGCCCGCTGCAGTGGTTCGTGCCGGGGGTGATCGTGATGATCAGCCTCTTCGGGACGTCGATGACGGGATCCAACCTGCTCTACGAGCTGATGACCGGATCGTACGAGCGGGTGCTCGCCACCCCGCTGGACCGCTCGGCGATCCTCGTCGGCCGGGCCCTCAAGGAGTTCGCGCCGCTCTTCGTCCAGGGCCTGATCATCGCGATCGCCTGCGTCCCGTTCGGCTTCCGCCTCCATCCGTTGCACCTGCTGGCGGGCCTGATCCTGCTGGGCGTCTTCGGCGTCGGCATCGGTGCCCTGTCGTACGCGCTGGGGCTGGCCAGCAAGGGACGCGAATGGGTCTTCTGGGGCGTCCAGCAGACGCTGTTGTTCCCGTTGCTGATCCTGTCCGGGATGATGCTGCCGCTGGAGGCCGGGCCCGCGTGGATGCAGGTCGCCTCCCGGTTCAGTCCCCTGACGTACATCGTGGAGGCCGAACGCGCGCTGGCCAGCGGCACCTTCGCCAGCGGCGCCGTCCTGTGGGGCGTCGTCGCCGCGGCGCTGACGGCGGCGGTCGGTCTGGCCGTCGGCATCCGCAAGACCCGGACGACGATCTAGCCGCGCCCAACCGCGAAAGAATCACCGCCGCGAGGGAGGACCACGAAGGAGGACCATGGTGTCCATGCAGACCCTGTACGAGGCCGCAGGCGGCGCGGAAGGAATCCGACGACTGGCCGACGCCTGGCACCTGCGGGTGATGGCGGACGAGGTCGTCAGCCACGCCTTCAGACACGGATTCCATCCAGAGCACACCGAACGGCTTGCCGCCTACTGGTCTGAGGCCCTCGGCGGCCCGACCACCTACACCGATCTCTACGGCGACGAGACCACTGTGGTCCGCCTCCACAGCGGAAACGGGGACCACGAGGAGATGGACCAGCGCGCGATCGCGTGCTTCGACCAGGCGCTGGCGGACACAGGCATCACGGACGCGCCACTCGCGAGGGCGCTGCACGACTACTTCGCCTGGGCGACGACCACCTCGATGGCCGCCTATCCGGTGTCCCCTGATGAAGTGCCCGAAGGATTGACGATCCCCCGCTGGTCCTGGGAGGGACTTCTCCCCTGAAGGTCCCACCCTCGCAGTCCCCCACTCCCTTCACTGGAACGACAGTAGGGGCGGGCGCAGACGGCCCAGTCGGAACCGATCTCAGTCTTCGCCGATCTGGACCTTGATGAAAAGGTCCGTACCGTTCTGATGCGGCCAGCGTGGGTAATCGTGGTAGTGAAGATGCTGGAGCACGACGCCGGGACTGACCCCGATCTTCATCGCGAAGACCTTCACATCATGCTTGGATTTCAGCTGATTCAGCTCCGGTCGGTAGCGCGCTGGAACAAGCGCGTCCTCTGCGAAGCGGTTGGCCTCTTCCTCACGGACATCGACGGCCTCCACCCCGTCCCGCTGTTCCACGAAACCCTCGTTGGCGTGAAGCAGGACGTGACCCAACTCGTGGAAGAGAGTGAACCAGAGGGCGCCATCGTTCTTGCCGCGAGCACTCAGGACCAGGATCGGCTGTCCGCCACTCCAGTAGGTCGCGCCATAGGCCCGGCACCCCTTCACTTCGGCCAGGGGAATAACGTGTACGCCAACGCCCGCCAAAGCCCTGATCCACGCGCCAGGATCGCTCTGCAGTTCCCGAGAAAGGCTGCGCAGGCTGGGCAGCAGCTCTTGGAGCCCGTCGCGGTCAAACGGGGTATTCAACGGCTCATGCAAGCGATGAAGCTCGGCTGTCCGAAGCCACGTGCTCACGCTGGCCTCGTTGACCTGAATGGCAGCGGACTGCCGGAAGGCCAAGGCGAAGTGGTTCCGCGGCGCGAGCAGCGCGTCCGGGTCGGCAACCTGGAAATACGCCATGAGCTGGAGGATGAGTTGACCCGGCTTCCGACGGTTCCCCTTGATTACCTCGCGCTCACGCAGGTACGTAAGGCTGGGACCGAACAGATCCAGGATGTCGCTCCGTAGGGCGTACTTCTCCTCCAGGCCAAGCCGTGCAAGCTCACTCCGATACGTCGCCTCGAGGGCCAGCCACCGTTCGGCCGGCACCCCGGTGACCAACTCCAGCTTGGTCGCGAACTCCGTGCTCACGGGCGCCCCAGAGATCACCGTGCTGATGTGCTTGCGAGATACGCCAGTCCGACGTGCCAGCTCGGCCTGCGTCATCTCATGATCCTCGAGCCACTCCTCGACGTACTCACCCGTCGGCACGGCGAGGTCCGGCTCAACCTCGTAGTAGTCCACTGATTCATCCATGTCATTCACCCCCTAGTGCTCGTATGCGTGGCCGATCTCCTTGATCAGCCAGTACGGTTCGCCGTCGTTCATCAGTTCCACGATGATCCGGAAGTCACCACTCACCCTTCCAGCCAGACAGCCCGGCCAGTCGTGGAGCACTGGGTGCCAGTTCCCAGGTCCAGCCCTAAGCTCCGCCTCCGACGAGCAGGACTTCAACTCGTTGATCCGGAGCAGAAGGCGTCTCGCAGCTTGAGCACCGAGCTGCTTGGTCCGTGCCGCATCGTCATTGGCAAGGCGCTCAAGGCGCTTGTCGACAGCCCTCACTCTTACCACCATCGGGCTGCCTTGTTACCCGATAGGTAACATTGTGCCACCTTCCACTCGGTGTCACTCGGCGTAGGCGCTGACGGTTGCCCGGAGTGCGTCGACGTGGTTGTAGATCTCTTCGACTCGATCGATCGGGATGCGGGTCTCGTTCTTCTCGCCGTCGAACAGGCCGAGGTACTTCTGCTTGCGATTGAAGTGCAGGCGGCAGATCGGCTTGCGGTTGTTGTCGTCGAGCAGGACCCCGAAGTACGACTTCGTGTCGCGGTGGGCGATCCGGTCGATAGGGACTTGGGCGGCGACGATAGCTCGGACGATGTTGTAGGCCTCGATCTCCTCAAGGGTCGTCTCGATCCCCCGGTCCACGTCGGCTTCATCCTCGGTGTCGTCGAGCGTCGTCGTGGTGTCCGGGACGGGAACGGCCGCGCCAATGGCAGGCCCTTGGCCTTGGAGGGCGGACTTGAGCCGCTCGTTCACCCGGTCGTTGATGTATTGCGTCGCGGCCTTCCGGGTGATCCCGAGGAAGAACTCGCGCATCTTCGCGGTCAGCGACCCTTCGTAGACCCGTGTGGCGAACAGGCGCATGAAGTCCTCGTCGGGGTCGGCAAACTCGCGAGCGATCTCGGCCTTCAATGCCGAGACGTACTTCAGCTCCTCTGCCGCAATGAGGACGGACTCCAGGTCGAACGTGGACTTGGTGAGCTTCTTCAGCTCAGGCAGCGTGTACGGGTCGACGTCGAAGAGGTTGAGCCGGAGGAACGGCTTCTCGTCCATGATGTTCGACTTGTCGAGGTCGGTGTAGAAGTTCCAGTACTGCCCGTTGGTGAGGACCCCGATGCGAGCGTTCGACACGTGGAAGTAGCGGACCAGCTGCCCGGCGTTCTCCAGGGTCAGCGGCGTGCCGATCTGCTTCGCCTCGATGAGCATCTGGACCACGCCATCGCGCATGATCGCGTAGTCGATCTTCTCGCCCTTCTTGATCCCGATGTCACAGATGAACTCGGGCACAACCTCGGCCGGGTTGAACACGTCATAGCCAAGCACGCGACTGATGAACGGCATGACGACCGCGTTCTTCGTCGCTTCCTCGGTCTGCAGTGTGTCCCGGTACTCCGAGACCTTCGACGCCAGATCGCTCAGTGCATCCTCGAACGCCACGATGCGTCCCCCTTGTGTTGTACTCAGCCCGGACAGTCCGGCCTGCCCTGGTCTCTTCTCCGGCCTCATCCTGCCCCTGATGGGGCCGTTGCTCCTGCGCCTTGGGCGGGCGGCGCGGGCCTGGTGACCGGACGTCACCTCGTACGGAGGATCATCGTCATTGTCTGGATCCTCGTCCGCTGGCTGGCGCTGTCCGGTCACGTTGGTGCTGGTGGGGCGGAGTCTCCGCTCCGACCACTTCCCTGCCGCGTGTCTCGCGTGAGGAGTTGCTGGACGAAGGTCACCGACCCGTTGTCGTGTCGGCGCCGTGTCGTACGCTCATCGAGCATTGCCCCGCCGCCCGGGGGATCGAAGGCATAGGCTCTTCTGATCGGAACTTCGTGATGGAGGGCTGTCCATGCCGGAGACCCAGGAGACGCATCTGCGTCAGGGACGCCAGACGGTCAAGCTCGGCCTGATCAAGGCGGCACACGACCTGTTCCCCGAGGAGCGGCTGAAGACCTCGTACTCGATCCTGGAAAGCATCTTCTGCCATCTCGTCGACTCGGACCTGTCCACCCGGGAGGTGGCCCGGATCGACGAACTGCTGCGGGCCTGGGTGGCGCGGGACGAACCGATCCCCCTCGTCGGGCGTGAGGGTGGCTTCTACGTGTACGACGTCGACGGCCTCGTGGTGCACACCCTTTACCCGCCCTCACCCGCCCTTCGGCGGTCGAGCCGTTCACCCTGGTCCCGTTCTCGCACGGCTTCATCGTCGACTTCGGCGACATCGACAAGGGCGCCGACGCCCCGCTGATCCCGCCCGTCAAGCTGGAGGCGGCCTACGCCGAACGGCGCAGATGGCTCACCCTGGTCGGCATCGAAGTGGTGGCCGACGTCAACGCCTTCATCCGGTCCGGACGGCACCTGGAGCTGATCGGGATCGCCGAGGCCCTGCACGAGAAGAAGATCTCTCTCATCGCCGATTCGATCCTCACCCAGCAGCGGGCGCTGCGCGCCCTGCTCATCGCGGGCCCTTCCTCGTCGGGCAAGACGTCATTCCTGAGCCGGCTCAACACCCAACTGTTCGTCAACGGCTTCCGGCCGGTCGGGCTGTCGCTGGACAACTACTACCTCGACCACGACCGGACCCCGGTGGACGCCGATGGCCTGCCCGACTTCGATGTCCCGCAGGCCTTCGACCTGCCGCTGCTGCGTGACCACATCCGCCGACTCGTCGACGGTGAGCCCGTCGACGTCCCGGAGTTCGACTTCGTGACGGGGCGCCGCACCGACCACCGTACGACGCTCCAGGTCGGGCCGAACGAGATCCTCGTCATCGAGGGCATCCACGCGCTCAACCCGGCCCTCGTCGGCAGGATCGACCGCAATCGGCTGTACAAGATCCACGTCAGTGCGCTGGGCGGTCTGAACGTCGACCTGGTCAATCGGGTGCCCACCTCCGAGATCCGGCTGATCCGCCGGATCGTACGCGACGACCGGGACCGCGGGACCCCGGCCGAACAGACCCTCGAGCGATGGGCCAGCGTGCGCCGCGGGGAGTATCGCAACATCTTCCGCTTCCAGGAGGATGCCGACGTGATGTTCAACTCGAGCATGGTCTACGAGCTGAACGCCCTGCGTCGCCCGGCCGAGGCGGTGCTGCAGCGGATCGGAGACGACAGCCGGGTGCGGGACGCTCGCGACCGCCTGCTCAACCTGCTCACGTTCTTCGACCCGATCGACAGCTCGAAGGTGCCGTTCAACTCGCTGCTGCGGGAGTTCATCGGCGGCAGCATCTACTTCGACCCGTGACCCTGCCGGGACCGACCCTCAGCGGTGCCGCCCGGCGATGTCGCGGCCGATGAGGTCCTTCATCACCTCGGTGGTGCCGGCGTAGAGGGTCTGCACCCTGCTGTCCCGGAAAGCCCGGGCGATGGGGTATTCCTCCATGAAGCCGTAGCCGCCGAAGAGCTGCAGCAGTCGCGACACCGCGGCGACGGCATGCTCACCGGCCCACCACTTGGCCTTGGCCGCCTCGACAGGGGACAGCACCCCTCGTTGAGCCGTTCCACACACCGCTCGAGGTAGCAGCGCGTCACGTCCAGATCCGTCTCGATCTCGGCGAGGGTGAACCTGGTGTTCTGGAAGTCGCCGATCCGCTGCCCGAAGGCGCGGCGGGCGAACACGTGCTCCTCGGTCCAGCGCAGCGCTCCGGTCGCCTCGGCCCAGCTGATCGCTGCCTGCGCCAGCCGCTGACGGGGCAGCAGGCCGCGCAGGTGGGTGCGGCCCTCCCCCACTCCTCCCAGGACGTTGTCGCCCGCGACCCGACAGTCGGTGAAGAAGACCTCGACGGTGTCGGCTGCGTGCAGGCCGAGCTTGTCGAGATGGCGGCCACGCTCGATCCCCGGGGAGTCGCCGTCCACCGCGAAAAGGGTGAGGCTCTGCCCGCCGTCGGTGCTGGCGGCCACCACCAGGACCTCCGCCGCGGCGCCGTTGGAGACGAAGGCCTTCTGTCCGTTGAGCACCCAACTGTCGCCGTCGGCCACCGCCCGCGTCCGGATGGACCCCAGGTCGGAGCCCGCCCCCGGCTCGGTCAGCGCGGTCGCACCCACCGCCTCCCCCGCGGCCATGCTCGGCAGCCATCGCCGCCTCAGGTCCTCCGAGCCGAGCGACATGATCGCCGGCAGGGTCAGGTCGTCGTGGGCGGCGAACGCCGTGTTGAGCGACGCGGCACCGGCGACGCCCAACTCCTCGATCACCACCAGGCGGAACCGCCAATCGCGCAGCCCCATCCCGCCGTACTCGGGGTCCACCTCCAGGCCCAGCAGTCCTCGTTGCGCCGCCGTCCGCCACATAGCCGGGTCGACGCGCCCGTCGGCCTCCCACTGCGCGTAGTGCGGGCGCACCTCATGGTCGACGACATCGCGCACCAGGTCGCGGTAGTCGTCCTGTTCGGGTTCGAAGAAGGGCATGAGACGAGGCCTCCGGGGGAACGGGCTAGCGGGTGACGCGGCCGGTGAGCCCGGCCAGACTGCGGAGAATGACCGGGCGTGCCGCCGCGACGGCCGCGGCGCTCACGAGGAGGACGCCCACCAGCACGTAGACCCCGGCCAGCGACTCGCCGTCGCGGGCGGCGAACATGTGGTCAAGGGCGCGGACGACACCGGTCGAGGCCACCAGCGTGACGTGGATGACCACGAAGAGGACGAACAGCACCATCACCGCGGCGTGCAGCGCTCTGGTGCGTTCGACCGTGAACCAGCGGTCGAGCTTCGGCCGGGGCGGCCACCACAGTGACATCCGCAGTCCGGTGAGGGCCGCGACCGGCGCCAGCACGAAGACGACGCCGCCGTAGGCCAACTGCTGCAGGGCGTTGTAGACCAGCCAGCCGTTCGGCTCCGGCCAATGTCCCGACAGGTACTGCAGGGCGACCGACAGCGCGTTTGGGACGACGTCCACAGTCGTCGGGACCAGCCGGACCCACCGACCGCTGAGGATCAGCAGGACGACGAACACCAGGCCCGTGAGCAGCCACACCAGGTCGAGCGCGACGTGGAACCACTGCTCGACGGTGACCCGCTCCCCCTTGCGGCGGCCGGTACGCGGGGTCCAGTGCCCGCAGGGACGACCACCGCGGCGCAGCACCAGACCCGAACGGATGATCTGCACGAGGAGGAACAGGTTCGCCGCGTGCAGGACCGCCACCCAGGCGGGCGTCCCCCGGTACGACGATCCGGCGGCGACGCCCGGGTAGCGTCGCACGAAGGCCGCCACCGCCGGCCAGGTCCAGACCCATCGTGCCGCCACCACCGCGAGGACGAGCGCCCCGAGGCCGACACCGACCGCTGCGAGGATCCGGACCCGGGCGGCGCGCCGCGTCCCGGCAACGGTCGTGCCGATCATCGCAGGGCCTCCCGGCGGGCGCGGATCTCGTCGATCAGGGCCGGGACCACAGTGTGCACGTCGCCGACCACCCCGAAGTCGGCGACCTCGAAGATGGGGGCCGTCGGGTCGAGATCGACCGCCACCACCGTCCGCGACCCGGACATCCCCGCCTGGTGCTGCATCGCGCCGGAGATCCCCAGCGCCACGTACAGGTCCGGGGTGACGGTCACCCCGGACTGACCCACCTGCAGGGCGCGGGTCGCGTAGCCGGCGTCCACCGCGGCCCGGGACGCCGCGACGGCGCCGCCCAGCTCGTCCGCCAGTCGCCCGGCGAGCGCGAACCCGTCGACGGACCCCATCCCCCGCCCGCCCGCGACGACCACGGGGGCCGAGCGCAGGTCCGGACGCGAGGCGACGGGGGCGGTCGGCGCGACCAGCCGCACCTCCTCGATCAGACGTGGATCGGGATCGATCTCCACCCGTACGACGCGGGGGCGCGCAGCGGGCAGTACCTCGCCCAGCGAGCCCGG
Source organism: Raineyella fluvialis (assembly GCF_009646095.1). NCBI lineage: Bacteria > Bacillati > Actinomycetota > Actinomycetes > Propionibacteriales > Propionibacteriaceae > Raineyella > Raineyella fluvialis. The sequence continues at coordinate 123,607 of NZ_CP045725.1, forward strand.
GCGCAGCGTGATCACGGCCGGACCGGACACGACGCCCGCGACGACCCTCCAGGCACCGCCGAGGACGGACTGGGTGGTGGTGAGAGCGTCGCCGCCGGCGATGTGGACCACATCGGTGAGCAGGCCGCCGCTCAGATCCAGGGCGACCCGGGCGGCGACCTCACGTCCGCACCGGGTGTGCGGGAGGATGACGGCCGCGGGCGTGGCGAGGGCCGCGGCCGCCAGGATCGTGGCGGCGGCGGGGACCGCGGTCCCGGGCCTGGCCAGCGGGTGGGTGGCGAGGACCACGTCGGTGGCCCCCGCCTCTGCCAGGCGGGCCAGGAGGGGATCCGGGTCGCCGTCGGTGGCGACGACGGCGACCGGCTCTCCCACCCGGGCGGCGCCCGCCAGGACCTCGGCGGCGTCCGCGGTCACCCGACCGCAGGCGTCGAGCTCGATGAAAGCCAATGCTGTTGGCACGTTCTCCCCTCAGATGAGTCGACGATCGGCCAGGAAGGTCGCCAGGCGCGCGGCCGCGGTGCCGTCATCGGTCACCTTCACGCCGGCGGCCCGTCGGCGGCGACGCTCGAAGGAGAGGACGACGGTCCTCGGATCCGGGCCGCCGATGCCCAGGTCCGCCGCATCGGTCGTGGTGAGTCGCTTCCGTCTGGCTCCGAGCACGCCGCGCAGCGTCGGCGGGCGGCCCTCGGGCAGTTGGTCGGTGATGGTGATGACCGCCGGCAGGAGGACCCGCAGGGAGACGGTCCCGAGGTCGGTCAGCCGGGTTCCGGTGACCTCCCCCTCCCCCAGGTCCACCGACGCGAGGTCGGACAGGACAGGCCACCCCAACAGGTGCGCGACCAGCGCGGGGACCACCCCACCGGCCCCGTCGCTCGACGCCCGGCCCGCCACGACAAGGTCCGGCTCCTCGCGGCGCACCGCTGCGGCCAGCACCCTGGCCGTGCGGATCTGGTCGGCGCCGGCCCACTGCTCGTCACAGAGGTGGACACCCCGATCGGCCCCCATTGCGAGGGCGGATCGTACGGCGTCCCGGGCACCGCTCGGACCCATCGCCATCGCCACGACCTCCCCGGAGCGGGTGGCCTCGCGATGACCGAGCACCAGTTCCAGCGCGCGCTCGCCGATCTCGTCGAGGACCTGCTTACCGCCCGTGCGCAGCATCCTGCCGCCGGGATCGAGATCGCGGGAGTCGTCGCTGTCGGGCACCTGCTTGATCAGGACGACGCTACGCATGGTTGCGGCTCCTTCCGGGACGACGTCGTCAGCTGCCGCAGCAGGGCGGGAACCACGGCGTGCAGGTCGCCGACGACGGTGATGTCGGCGCCGGACACCACGGGGGCCCGTACGTCGCTGTTGACGGCGACGATGAGGCCGGCGTCGCGGACACCGATCATGTGCTGGATCTCCCCCGAGATCCCGAGCATCAGGTAGAGCCTCGGGGCGATCCGGCGCCCGGAGACCCCCAGGTAGCGGTCGCGCGGCAACCAGCCGAGGTCTTCGGCGACCGGGCGGCTGCAGGCGACCTGGGCTCCGAGCGCCTCGGCGAGGCGTTCGACGTCGGTGAGGAAGGCCGGGTCGCCCAGTCCGCGCCCGACGCCGATCACGCGGTCGGCGCTGGCCAGGTCCCGTTCGATCCGGTCGGGTGGGGCGTTGACGGAACAGCTGATCGCCAGCGGGGTGGCCTCGACGCGGTGGACCTCGACCGGCCCGTGCACGTCGGCCGGCCCGTGCACCTCGCCCAGAACGTCGTCCGTCTCGGCCGACCGTGGGGTGCTTCCCTCCACCACGAGGCAGGCCGGTCCCGCCGCTTCGTCATGCTCGACGGCGATCCCGCCGTACACCAACCGCGTCGCCACGACACCCTCGCGGGTGGCGCTGACGTCGACCACCGGCGCCAGCAGGGGCGCCCGCAGGCGGGCCGCCACGGCGCCCAGGACGGTGCGGGAGGTCGGACCGTTGCCGGCCAGTGTGACGCGGGCCCCCTCGGTGGCGAGCAGGTCGGCCACGGCGATCGACCAGGCCTCGGCGGGGATCTCGGGTGTGGTGGGGAACCACTCGACCCGGTCGGCGGTGCGGGCCACCCGACGGGCCAGGTCCGATGTCCCGACCACGACGGCCGAGACGACGCCGCCGAGTCGGCGGGCCGCTTCCAGCAGTGACTCGGGGGCGCAGTCCTCGGCCACGACGAGCCAGGCATCGATCCTCACAGCATCCCCCTCGTCGCCAGCTCGGCGATCAGTTCGGTGGCCGCCTGGTCGGCGTCGGCGGCGGGGATCACCCGTCCCAGGCGGTGCCCGGTCTCGACATGGGCGCGACCGCGGACGACCACGGGGGCGATCGGCGGCACGGCCAGAGCCTCGGCGGTGACCGTACGGGACGGGCGGCGCGACGCGGCCAGGATGTCCGCCAGCCCCATCTGGCGGGGCGTACGCGACGCGACCGAGACGGACAGGACGGCGGGGCCGTCGACGCGGTAGCGGCGGGAGGTCCCGTGGGCCTCGCTGACGACCCACAGGCCGGCATCGTCGAACCCGGCGTCCAGCACGTCGACGAGCACCGGCCAGCCCAGGGACCCGGCCAGGCACGGCCCGAACATCCGGGTCCCGGTGTCGGAGGCGGCGCTGCCGATCACCACCACCCGGACGTCCCCGAGGTCGCGGACCGCCGCGGCCAGGGCGGTGGCCGCCTGCGTGGTTCCCGGCGCCTGGGGCATCCGTACGATCAGCGCCTCGTCCAGTCCGCGGGCCAGCCCCGCACCCGCGGCCTGGGGTGCCGCGGTGAGGTCGTCCCCGACCGTGATCCCGACGAGGCGATCCCCGCTCGCCTCCGCGAGCTCCTGGGCGAAGGCGATCGCGACCCTCTCGCTGTCCCCGACGACGCGGTGTGCGCCCGGCCAGCTGACGGTGCCGTCCGCTGCCACCGTCGCTTCCTTCGGCGGGGCCACCCAGAGGTAGCCGACGACGACGGTCATCGAGCCTCCCCCTGACAGTCCTCGGGAAGGGGCCCCTCCTGGGCGATCAGGGCGGCGATCTGGGCCCGCAGGACGGCCTTGCGGACCTTGCCGCTGGGCGTCATCGGGAGCGCCTCGACACACTCCACCCGTTCGGGGGTCTTGAAGCGCGCCACCTCCATCATCCGGAAGAAGGCTCGGACGCTCTGCAGGCTGGGCGCGTGCGCGTCGGGCTGCACCACGATGAACGCGCAGCAGGACTCCCCGAGCCTCGGATGGGGCATGGCGACGACCGCGACGTCGCGGACCGCCGGGTGCTGGAGCAGGAGCTCCTCGACCTCGCGGGCCGAGATGTTCTCCCCGCCTCTCAGGATGGTGTCCTTGATCCGCCCGGTGACGCGGATGTACCCGTCGGTGTCCATCACGGCGAGGTCACCGGAGTAGTACCACCCGTCGGCGTCCAGCGCGAGGGCCGTACGGTCCGGATCAGCCAGGTAGCCGGCGAACACGGCGGGACCACGGGAGGCCTCCTCGCCCTCGACCCCGGGCGGCAGGGTCCGGTGGGTCACCGGGTCCACGATGCGGATCCGGGTCCCGGGGACGGCGCGCCCGTCAGTGTGGATGACCCGTTCGACCGGATCGCCGGGGCGCGTCATGGTGTGGGGGGCACTCTCCGTCGAGCCGTAGACGGAGTGGACGCGGACGCCGAGCTCGAGCGCTCGTTCGACCAGGCAGGAGGGCACCGGCGCGCCACCGCAGCAGATCCGGGCCAGACCCGGGTGGAACCCGTCGCCCTGCCGCGCGGCCGCGAGGATCTCGTCGACGATCGTGGTGGATCCCATCGTGCAGGTGGCCCGCTCGGCGTTGATCAGCCGCAGGGCATCGGCGCCGCAGAACCGGTCCTGCAGGATGACGCTCCCGCCGACCATGATCGGCATCACCAGGCCGTGCAGGTAGCCGGTGGCATGGGCGAGGGGCGCCGGCATGAACATCCGCTCACCGCGGCACAGGCCGAGGGCCTCCACGAAGCCCCGTTCACTCGCCAGCACGTTGTTGTGGGTCAGCATCACGCCCTTGGGCCACGCCTCACTCCCCGAGGTGAAGAGCACGGCGGCCACGTCGCTGCCGCCGCCGGGTGTGCAGGCCGTCTCCGGCAGCGGCTCACCGCTCATCGCCTGGTCCAGCGTCCCGTACGCGTCGTCCTCCCGCGCGTCCGCGCCCACGGTCAGGATCGTCCGCAGCCACGGTGAGCTCGCCTGGAGGCGCCGCAGGTCCTCCCAGTGGTCGATGGACCGGAACCGGCCCACTATGACGAGCGCCTTCGCGCGGCTCAGCTCCAGCAGGTACCGCAGTTCGTGGAAGCCGTACTGCTGGAGGGTCGGATTCGCCACCGCCCCGAGTTTCAGGCACGCGACGATCACGGCGACGTACTCGGCCCAGTTCGGCAGCACGACCGACACGACGTCGCCACGGCCGACACCGGCCGACCTGAGCGCACCCGCCAATCGCGCGGCCCGGTCGTCGACCTGTCGGTAGGTCGCCCGGTTGCCCCGGCAGTCCACGACCACCTCGTCGTCGGGGCAGGTCGCCAGATCGGCACGCCACAGGTCATACAGGCCGGCGTCGCTCCACAGCGAGGCGGCGCGGTACTCGGCGTCGAGGGCGGGACTGATCATGGGGACGATGATGCTCCCGGCTGTGGGATGGTCCCCAGGAGGGGTGGTGGCGGGGGTGCTGCAGATCATCGTGGGTCACTCACTCCACCGCGCCTGCACCGCCCGCGCCGAGCGCACCACGTAGCCGCAGGTGAGCAGCACCACGGCGAGCAGGGCCAGGCCGACCCCGAACACCGCGGAGAAGCCGAACCTGGTCCCGAGCGTGGCCCAGAAGACCGACGCGAAGGCAGCGATCAGGTTGAACACCATGCTGACCCGGGAGTAGATGATGGGGTACTCGCGCACTCCGAACACCGTCCTGGCCAGCACCGGGACGAGGACCAGAGCAGTGGCGTAGAAGAATCCGAAGATGAACGCACCGGTGTAGAGCAACGGCAGCGAGCCGGCGCCGAGCCAGCACAGCAGCACACCGGCGACGGCCGCGGAGACCGCGAACAGCAGGGCGTTACGCGGGCTCCTGTCCGCGACCAGGCCGATGGTGACCTTGCCGATCGCCTGCCCGGTCATCATCAGGGAGGACATCACTCCCCCGACCACGACCCGGTCCCACGGCACGTCCGTGAGGGTCTTCGCGTACGCCGGGAACTGCATCGCGATCAACACGGCGATGTTGATCACACCCGCGCCGAGGCAGAGTGCGTAGAAGACGGGGCTGCGCATGGCTTGCGCGGCACTGAGTCCCCGGGGAGCCGGGGCCTTCCCGGTGGCACCCAGGTCGGTGCCGTACGGCAACAGGCCCACGTCGGCGGGGCGGCCGCGGACGGCGAACAGGGTGAACGGCAGCGAGGTCAACAGCGCGATGACGGCCCACAGGCGATAGAGGCCGTGGAAGTCCCACCCGGACTTCGTCAGGACCGTGAACACGGCCGACCACAGTGCCCCGCCGACGCCGGTGAACGCCATGCAGACACCGATCAGGAGACCGGCCCGTCGGGCGAACCAGCGGTTGATCAGGGTGGGGACGGCCAGCCAGAGGATGAAGATCGTTCCGGCGCCCATCACGATCCCGGCGAGGTAGAACACCCAGATCGAGGTCGCGACGCTCATCAGCAGGAAGCCGCCGGCGACCAGCAGTGCGGCCGCCGACAGGACCAGCCGTATGTCGAAGCCCTGCAACACCTTGCCCGCCAACGGGGACATGGCGGTCATGGTCAGGTACATGACGGTGATGTAGCCGGCGAACTGCGGCTGGGTGACGCCCAATTTCTCGGCGACGAGCGGCTGGAACAGCCCCCAGGTCGAGAAGGCCAGGGCGGAACAGCCGAGGGTGAGCATGCAGCCCGTGACGACGACGAGCGTGTGCCGGATGCTCAGTCCGGCCGGGCGCGCGGCCTGCCGCGACACTGTCGGAGCACTCATGGTTCGACTCCAGATTCTGAGGGAGGGTGGGATCAGACGTGGTCGGGGATCAGGTCCGGTGCGGGATCCGCTTCGGTGGGGCGTCGGGGACCACCTGGCGCCGGGAGCGGAACAGCGTGTCGGGAACGGCCTCGCCGTGCCACACCAGGACGGCGCCGCTGGCTTCGAGATCGGCGATCTGCTCGGTCGTGTAGCCGAGCTTCTCGAGGTAGTCGACGGTGTGGTAGCCGGTCGGCTTGGACAGCAGCAGCGGCGGGTCGCCATAGCTGCCGAACCGGATCGGCGAGGTCGCGATGGAGCGGGGCCCGTACGCCTGGTACTCGACCGTCCGCAGGGCGTCGTTGGCGTGGGCCTCCTCGTCGACGATGACGTCCTCGTAGTGGAAGAGGGCCTGGTGCGGGACGTCCTGCTCGGTGAGGAGGGTCGTCCATTCCTCCATCGGTCGGGTCCGGAAGGCACCTTCCAGCAGACCGATGACGTGCGGTGCCTTGCCGGAGGCCTTCAGCGCCGGCAGGCTGTTCACGGACTCGTCGCCGGCGTATTCGTCCAGCCCGAGGATTCTCATCATGGCGCCGAAGTACTTGTCGTACTGAGGCTGGCAGAGAAGTAGCCACTTGCCGTCGGCGGTCTGGTAGGTGTTGTTGAACGGGTTCGGCACCTGCGTACGCGACTTGGGATAGGTCGCCCCACTCTGGGTGGCCAGGATCCCGATGGAGCCGCCCCACAGAGCCGTGTGGTAGAGGTTGCCCACCACCTTCTCGCCCTTGCCCGTGCGCGTCCGGTTGAACAACGCCGCGAGGATGCCGGCCGCCATGACGACGGCATGGTTGTAGTCCCCGAAGGCCTGCGGCGGGATCGCGGGTTCCCGACCGGCTTCCGGGAACGAGGCGGCGACACCTCCACGCGCGGCCCAGGCGACCGCGTCGAAGCCGGGGGCGTCCCGGTTCGGGCCCCACTCACCGTAGCCGCGGTTCTGTGCCCAGATGAGCCGCGGGAACTCCTTGGCGAGGGCCTCCTGGTCCAGCCCGAGCCGCTCCAGGGCCTGGCTGCGCAGGCTGGTCATGAAGACATCTGCCCGGGCGAGCAGTTGCTTCATCACCGTCATGCCCTCGGGGCGCTTCAGGTTCAGCGCCACCCAGTTCTTGTTCGTGTTGTTCAGGTCGAGGGTGGGGTCCTCGGTCGCGGTCCGGTCGATCCCGAAGCCGGGCCCCTGGGTGCGCTGGGCATCACCGTGGGGCGGCTCGACCTTGATCACCTCGGCGCCCATCTCGGCGAGGATGCGGGCGGCAGCCGGTGCCGCGACCCACTCGCACAGCTCGACGATCGTCACACCGGCCAGCGGACCGAAACCGTCCAGGCGGTCGGTTACTGTCATTGGAAATTGCCTCTCTTCTGCGGGGGGATTCGCGTGCCCACCGTGTCGGCCCGGTCAGTTACCGAGTCGGCACGAGAGCACGATGTCGCCCTCCGGTCGTTCGCGGGGGACCAGCATCAGTCGGCCGACGGCGCGTCCGGTGGTGGTGAATTGCTCGACCGAGTCGGACTCGGCGAGACGGGCGATGTTGTGGGCGGTCGGGGGGAAGAGCTGCACCTCGCCGCGGCCGGCGGCGTCGAGTACGGCTCGGGCGGAGGTCCAGCGGACGCTGATGGCCTCGGTCGTCAGCGCCGTCGCCGTCTGGCCCTCCGGGGTGCGGGCGGCGAAGAAGTACGTGTCGTAGCGGCGTGGTTCGAACTCCGGCGTCACCCAGTGGTCGCGTAGCCCCAGCAGGTCGGAGCGCAGCACGAGGCCGTGCCGGATCAGCACCTCGGCCAACGAGGCGCGGTGCGAGGCGAGCCGGCGGATCTCCTGCTGCCACATGGGTGTGTCGAGACCCTGCACGACGTGGTCACCGTCGACGCCGGCGAGCAGGACGCCGCTCTCCTCGAAGAGCTCCCGGACCGCGGCGACGACGATGGCCTGGGCATCCAGACGATCGCAGCCGAGGAGCTCTGCCCACTCGCGCGGGTGCGGGCCCGCCCAGGGGATCGGCTCACCGTCGCGCCGGTCCACCGCTCCCCCGGGGAAGACCATCGCGCCGGGCGCGAAGGCCATCGACATCGAGCGGTGCAGCATGAAGGTCTCGGCTCCCCCGCCGAGGAGGTCGGGCCATCCCGGGCGGACGAGCATGACCGTGGCGGCGAGTCGCGGGGTGGCGACGGTTCCATGCCCCGTGAGGTGAGCGCGGGCGTCGTCCTCGAGCGAGGACGGGCATGGCACGGTGAGGACGCCGTCGGCCGTCACCAGCCACCCGGGAAGAAGTTCTCGGGCCGGGGGTCTGCCGAAGGCCGCCCGCTCCACCGTGTCGTACCCGTCACCAGTCATCGTCGCTCGCCCCGGCTCTAGTAGTAGAAGCCGTTTTTGGCGTATTCCTTCAGGATCCCGCGACCCGCGATGTGCACCATGATCTCGATCGTGCCGCCGCCGATCTGCATGCCCCGACAGTCCAGCATCAGTCGGGAGACGCGGGTCTGATCGGTGAACCCGAGTCCGCCGTACAGCTGCAGGGCCTCGCTGCAGACTTCGGTGAGCGCCGGGGCGGCGTACCGCTTGAGCATCGCGGCGTCGTTGTTGACGGGCAGTCCGTTGTCCATCTTCCAGCAGGTCCGGTAGAGGAAGTTGCGCGAGTTCGACAGCTTGATCTGCATGTCGGTGATGTGTTCCTGGACCAACTGGAAGGTCTTGACCCCCTGGCCGAAGGCCTCGCGCTGGTTGACCCACTCCGCGGCGTCGTCCATGGCGGCCTGGGCCTCCCCGAGCAGTTCGGCGATCAGGACGGCCCGCTCGAACTCGAAGTTCTTCATCAGGTTGTACAGGCCCTTGCCACGCTCGCCCAGCAGGGCGGACTCCTCCACGACGACGTCGTCGAAGTGCACCGTGCAGAAGGGGGCGATCTGCATGCCGATCTTGTTGAGCTTCTCGATGCGGATCCCCGGCGTGGAGGTCTCGACGAGCCACATCGACATGTTCTTGTTCTCGCGGCTGGGGTCGTCGTCCTTGGCCACCACGATCAGGCCCGGCGACCACTCGCCGTTGGTGACCCAGGTCTTGGCTCCGTGGATGTGGATCCTGCCGTCGGCGTCCCGGGTCGTGTAGGTGCACATGCCTTGGTTGTCCGAGCCGGCGTTGGGCTCGGAGATCGCCAGGGCGTATTTCGGGATGCCGAGCTCGAAGTAGTAGTCCATCGCGTCCCGGATCTGCTCAGGACTGCCGAACTCCAGGATGTCGAAGTTGATCAGGGCGTTGGGTGCCATCGGGATGTTGCCGCCACCGTGGCAGAGTTCCTCGATGGCCAGGCAGAGGGTGAGCTTGTCGCACGGCGTGCCGCCGTACTCCTCCGGGATGCCGAGCTTGCCGAAGCCGGCATCGACCCAGGACTTCGCGACCTGCTGTTCGATGCCGCGGTTCGCGTACCACTCCTGGATCTTGTGCTCGGGCATGTTCGTCCGACACCATTCGGCGATGCCCTGCTTCATCAGGACCTGTTCATCGGTGAGGCTGAAATCCATCATGAAATTGCGCTCCTCGTACGGAGATGGGTGTTGTCAGGGGGGAGGGGATGGGCTGACCGCAGGTGGGTCCGCCGGTGGGTCAGACGGCCATGGCGGCGCAGTAGCCCTCGGAGATGGCCTCGAGGGTCCGCTTGACCTTGCCGGTCGGGGTGCTCGCATCCCCGATCAGGTGAACGGAGTCGAACGACTGGCACAGCTGCCGGTAGAGGTTGTCGTTGGTCTCGACGCCGAGCGTCAGGATCACGGTGTCGACCTCGAGGTGATCCTGCTGGCCGGATTCGATCTCCTCGACGAGGATCCCGTGGGCGGTCACCTCCAGGAGTCGGGTCCCGGTGCGCGTCTTCACCCCGCCTTCGGTCAGGATGTTCAGCTCGGGGCGGCGATCGATGATGCCGATCCCGTTGCCCAGCTTCGGGCTCTCCTCGATGATCGTGACGTCGCGGTCCCGCATGATCGACATGGCGACCTCGCAGCCGGCGAACCCGCCGCCGATCACGGCGACCCGCTTCTTGATCATCAGCGACGTCCCCATGCCCCACCGCATCAGGCCGGGGTTGGCGTGCATCATCCGCAGCCCGAGACCGGCCGCGTTCCAGATGATGCCGTGACCGGGCGGCGTGTGCCCCTCGACGAGCTTCTTGAGGTCCCCGCTGGAGATGACGTTCTTGCGGTCGAGACCGCGGACGCCCTTCGGATTGATCACCGACCCGCCCGGGGAGACGATGATCTCGTCCGGGGCGAACTGGCGGATGACGTCGACTGTCGCCTCGGTGTTGAGGTGCACGTCGATCGGGAGCCGCGACATCTCGTTGCGGTACCACCTGACGGTGGGCTGCAGGTTCTCGTTGAGGACCTGGGCCATGGTCAGTGCGCCGCCGAGTCTCGCGTTGCGCTCCAGCAGGGTGACCCGGTGACCGCGCAACGCCGCCACCCGCGCGGCCTCCATCCCGCCGGGACCACCACCGATGACCACCACGCTCTTGCGCTTCCCGGTGGGAAGCGGCCGCGGGACGGCGCCGAAACCCAGCTCCGGATGCGCCACCTGCGCGTTGACCGAGCACTGCACCTTCTTGCCGACGAAGATGTTGTCCAGGCACCGGGAACACACGATGCACTCGCGGATCTGTTCGGGGTGACCAGCCTCCGCCTTGGCCGCGAACTCGGGATCGGCGATGAGCTGGCGAGCCATACCGACCATGTCGGCATGGCCCTCGCCGACGATGGACTCGCAGCGGTCGATGGTGTTGATGCGGTAGGACGCGATGACCGGCACGCGGGAGACCTGCTTGCACTGGCGGGCCATGTCCACGAAGGCCGCCTCCGGCACGAACTGGTTCACCAGCAGCCGCGGGGCCTCGTGGAACCCTGCCTGGATGCTCCACGCGGCGACGCCGTGGCGTTCGACGATGGGGATGATCTGGCGGGTGTCGGACACCCGGTTGCCGCCCGGCATGAAGTCGTCGGCCGAGATGCGGACCATGACGGGGAAGTCGTCGCCGCACCGCTGGTGGATCTCGTCGAGGATGTCGGTGAGCAGGCGGGTGCGCTTCTCCAACGTGCCGCCGTACTCATCAGTGCGCCGGTTGGAGAAGGACGACAGGAAGCGGGACACCTGATAGCCGATGCCGGCATGCACCTCGACCACGTCGAAGCCGGCCTTCTGGGCACGTACGGCGGCGTCGCCGTACTGCTTGATCATCAGCTTGATCTCGTCCAGCCGCAGTTCCCGCAGATGCTTGACGAACGGTCCGCCGGGTCCGTCGGACGGGCCGACCGCCTCAAGAGGCTGGCTCGCGTCGGCGCGCCACTCGTAGCAGATCTGCAACTGCACGCAGGAAACCGAGCCCGCGCCGCGGATGGCGTCCGCCACCCGTTGCCAGCCCTCGATGAACCGGTCGTCCCAGATGCCGGCCGCCTTGCCCGCCGTCGGGTACTGCGTGGTGCATCCGGACAGATCGCAGACGTACGCGGATCCGATGGCCGTCAGCCCGACGCCGCCACGGGCCCGCTGCTCGTAGAAGTCGACGAATTCGTCGGTGATCTGGTAGTCGTCGACCAGACCGGTTGTCATGGGCAGAAAAGCGATGCGATTCTTGACCCAAACCTTACCCAATTGCAGCGGTGTGAAAATGTGTGGAAATGTATTGCTCATGTCACCAGCCTCCAGACGGACAATCCCAGCCGAGAACGACGATCGTCGATTCCGCTCGCGCTCGGCGTGAGCAAATGATCACTTGTTCTCGAAAACGATCGGCGAACGGTCGCGCATGCCGATGACGCCGTTCATCCCGTCTTCGGTGTTCGCCGCCAGGACCTGGTTACGGTTCTCCAGCTTGACCACGGACTCGAAGCTCGCACCGTCCAGCGAAGCCAGCAGGACTTCCCGGGTGAGCCGCAGCCCGAACGGCGAGGTCCCGTCGACGATCTCCCGGGCCAGGGCCAGCGCCGCGGGGAGCACCTCGTCGTCGGGCAGCACCGAGGAGGCGAAGCCCCAGTCGGCGAGCTGCCGCGCACCGAAGCGCCGGCCGGTCATCAGGATCTCGGCCGCCCGGGAGTAACCGACGATCTTGGGCAGGTAGTAGGCGCCGCCCATGTCGGTGCCGGTGTATCCGATGCTCAGGTATCCGGCGTTCATCCGGAACGACTCCCCGAGGATCCGCAGGTCGCAGGAGCAGGCCAGCGACAGGCCACCCCGACGGCGTAGCCCTTGAGCGCCCCGATGATCGGCTGCTCGAGCCGGCGCATGTTCACGATCTGCTCCGAGCACATCCGCTGCATGATGAAGAAGTCCCGCTGGACGCGCCCCATTCCTTCCGGCGGGTCCAGCGCCAGGTCCTTCAGGTTGAAGCCGGCGCAGAACGAGCGGCCCTCGCCGGTGAGGACGATCGCCCGGCACCGGGTGTCCCAGCGGACCTTGGTCAGGAAGTCGTTGAACTCGCTCATCTGGGCGTACGACATCGCGTTGAGGTTGCCCGGGTCGTTGAACGAGCAGACGAAGACCGGCCCGTCCGTACGGATGATCAACTTCTCGTAACCGGAATAGTCCGGCTCCGGGAGGTGATAGGCCTCAGTCACGACGTCTTTCGTCGCACCAGGTGGAACGTTCATTGCAAGCCTCTTCTCGTCACAACAGAATGGAGGAGAAGCAGGGCGAGGAACAACGTTCGAGGGATTCCGACGACCAGTGGGATCGTCGAAAACTTCGACAGAATGCAAGGTATTCCTGACGCGCCGGCAACCTCCAGCAGCACCTCTATAGTGACGCTACGGCGAGGAATTCGGCAGGGGGTCTCCGTTGCTTATGTCGAGATATACACATGCCGATTTCCGCAACGCCGACACGTGCTGGCGGACGGGTCAGTCGAGCTGTGGCGGGGTCCAGGCCGAGTCGATCAGGTCGACGACGCGACGGGTCGGCCCCTCGCGTTTGGCATCGGCAGTACGCCAGGCGACGCCGAGAGGGAACCTGAAGCCCGGATCGGTCACGGGCCGCAGCTGGAAGGCCGGATCGTCGAAGATCCGGGCCGATCCGCCGGTCCGCGGGTGGAGGGTCAGCGCGAGTCCGCCGCGGTAACGGATGTGGGCGGCGAGCTTGACGTGGTCGAAGTCGGGCAACTGGCCGATGTCCACCACACCGTGCGCCCGCAGGTTCGCGATCATCACCTCCATCGCGACGGGCTCCACGGCAGGAGAACCGATGGTGAGCGTACGTCCGGTGAGGTCGTCCAGACTCAGCGTCTCCCGCTCGCCGAGCGGATCCCCCTCCGCATGATCACCCAGGTCACGAGCTTGACCAGCGTCCTCGTCGACAGTCGCGGGCGCCCGATCGGCAACTGGACCAGGGCGACCGTCAGGTCCCCCCGCTCCAGGGCGGACAGCAACTCGGCCCCGCTGCCGAACACGACCTCGACATGCGACCCCGGCATCCCCTCGACGATCATCCGCTCGAACGACTCACACGCCAGCGGAGGGCACAGCTGCGAGACACCGAGCCGGACGGCGCGCTCGGGTGCGGCGCGGGTGACGGTGTGCGCTCTGGCCTTGAGGTGATCCACATCCCTGAGCACGCGCCGAGCGAGCGGAAGGAGCTCCCGTCCGAGGGGGGTCAACTCCACATGGTGATAGTCGCGGACGAAGAGTTCGCCGCGGAGTTCGCGCTCCAGCTCCTTGACTGCCCGACTCACCGGTGAGGCACTCCGGTGGACGCGTTCTGCTGCGCGGCCGAAGTTCAACTCCTCGGCAACGGCGACGAAGCACTCGAGCAGGTCCAGGTCCACAGGGTGACACTAGTTGGTGGCGAATCGGGGGCCGGAGGGAGTCGGACGGGTAGTGCTACCCGACCCCACGCTGACGGCGACGCTCCACGATCATCGTCCGCACCCACTCGCCGGAAGGAGCCCAAGCGGTGTCGGGCGGACCTGCCCACGACCCCGAGCACGAACCCGACCACCCGGACGACCAGCAACGGCAGCCCCAGCACGCCTGGAAAGAGCCACGGCACAAAAAGGTGCGGGCTCGACCGACGCAGCAAGGAGGGGCCACGTCCACGGCCGGTCAGACGACCGCTGCACCGAGTGGCCGACCCACCTGTGGTTGGCCCAATTCGTCACCTGACCCACGAGGCCCTCCCGACAGATCCGCCGCACCGACCGCGGCCTCCGGATACCGCGGGAGTACTTCGTAAGGGCTCAACATAGCGATGACTGGGGGCTATGATGCGTAATGTCCAACGTAGATGCTGCAGTTTCGAGGAGCTGTGAAATGGCACACGTCGAGAACGACCTGGCGAGGATCAAGGGCATCGGACCGAAGCACGCAGAGGTGCTCAAGAGCATCGGCGTGGACTCCGTGAAGGAGTTGCGGCACCGCAACGCCGAGAAGCTCAAGGAGATGATCGAAACTCGGCACGGTAAGGTCATCGGACTGTCTGTGGCAGAGTGCGAGGATTGGATCAGTCAGGCGAAGGCGCTGGACAGCTGACCCCCGGCTTCTTATCGCCTCTACGATTGCGCCTCTGACTTCGAGGCTGCATGCCGGGCAGCCACGCAAGCCCGAATAACTCAGTCTCAGCACGCCCGACACAGCGAGCGTGGCGTTCTCCGACAAGACCGAACTCGACGCGGTGAGGCCCAGCTTCTTCTTCTTGAAGAAGCTGGGCCTCACCGCACCGGACGCCCTATCTTGACACCCCAATCCCCGATGGTTGATCAGACACTCAAAGGGCCAATCGCGAGGGCCGGGTCACCGTAGACCGTCCGGTTCAGGGCGTGATCGAGATGGCCATGCGCCATGGCTCCATGCAAGCCAACCCCTGTCCGCGACGCGGGAGCGGTCTCGGTCCCGGTCCCGGTAAAGGCAGCACGGGCACTGACGGAACCCGACGGCCCCACCCTCCTGAAGGCCCTGGGGGCCGGTCAGGAGACCCGGCGGCTCGACCTGGTGGATCTGTGCGCCCTGATGCTGGGAACCGGCGGATGCCGCCAGTTCCCTCACCGATGACCCTCCATCGGCACGTGCCCCGGTGGAGTTTGCGGGCAGTGAACGGACACCGGCCCCGACTCCCTTAGGAGCCGAGGCCGGTCGTTCCGCGTCGTAGCGCGGATCTGGTACACCGCCAGGGACTTGAACCCTGAACCCGCTGATTAAGAGACCGACGTCCACGGCGTCTGATGGCTCAGTGGCCGCATCTCGTGCGTTCTCTTCTCTCCGCGATATGCCCAGTTTCGTGCCGTTCGTGACAACGCCTGTGACATCGCCGCACATCTCTTAGACAGCATGCGCACCGCCAGCCAGGACCTTTCCGAAGCGTTCGGCGGCCCGCCGGGCTGACTCGTCCGAGCTGGTGACATAGAACGTCAAATGGGTGTTGACCTCGTGGCCGAGCAGACGGGCGACGGCGGCGGGAGCCTCGCCAGCCTCATGGAGGGCTGTCGCGATGCAGTGGCGAACAGAGTGAAGGCGAACCTCCGGCACACCGGAGTCCTTGCACAGGGCCCGGAATCGACTGCCGTAGGCGTCGGGGTGGACCGGCTCCCCCGCTCCATTGATCACAACGAGCCCTGCGGTGGGTCGTCCTTGGCGGAGCCATTCCTCCCGCAGGATCTTCACGGTGCCGGGCTGGAGGGCCTCTACGGGCACCTCGCGGCGTGAGGCTGCCGACTTCGGCGCGTCCACGGTTGTCGTGTGCGTTTCGCGGGCAACCACTCGCCCCGCCTCGACGCGCACGGTCCCTTGGTCGAGGTCCACCGCCCGCCAGTCCATACCGAGCACCTCTGACCGACGCAGTCCGCAGCACGTGAGCCGCCACGCCGCCGCCAGGGGGTCCGCGTCGGCGGCCTTCACGAACTTCCCGAGCTCCGCGACCGTCCATACACGGAACTCTGTGTGGTCCTCGGCAGTCCTCCGAGGGGGCTTCACGCCGTCCACCGGGGACTTGGGCAGGAGACCTTGGCTGACCCCGAAGTCGAAGACCTGCCGAAGCGCTTGCAGGGTATACACGATGCTGCGGTGCGAGATGCCCTTGCCCCGTACGCCGCCGGTCGTCGGCCACGAGGCCACCCAGCGTTCAACCTCGGCGCGAGAGATTGACTGCACGCGCCGGTCGCCGTGTTGGGTCGTGATCGGCTTGAGCACCTGGCCGTAGCCCTCCCGCGAGACCGGGCGAATGTCGCGACGTGTGGCGAGCCACTGCTCGACGAGCTGGTCGAGCGTGACGGTGCTGGAGGGTGTGAACCGCCCGCCGCGCACCGCGTCGCGGGTGTGGTCAACGGCTGCTCGCGCCTCCTTCAAGGTGGCGAAGCGGCGCCGGACCTGGCGGCGCCGCTCACCGGGCGGGCTGACAGTGAGGACCACCTCGTACCGATGTTCGCCCGTCTTCGTCGTGACGAGTCTGATCGGCTCGTCAGCCTTCGGCTTCGTGATCCTGGGCATTTTCCCTCTGTCTCATGTGTGCGGCGCGGTTTCGCTCCTGCCGCGCGCGCAGTTCTGCTCTTGTCTCGGGGATGAGGCGCTTCACCCGCGCCTCTCTTATCCAGTTGTCCACGGTGCGGACGTTGCGCCCGTAGTGGGCCGCAAGCTCGTGACGCCCCTCGCCGAGCGTGAGCATGCGGTGCGCCACCTCGCTCAGCGGGGGCTTGTCGCCCCGCTGGCCTTCCTCGACGGGCTCGGTCCCGGAGGAGGGCTCCCCCGCCAGGATGAACGCCACGCGCCCCCGCTTAGTCACGTTCGCCAGGGAGGCGGTCACGCGGCGGATTCGTTCGGTGGGCAACCGACGCAGCGAGTTCTGGTCGATCTGGTCACCAGCCACCTCGACGCTGAGGTAGTCGAGACGAGCGTCCTGGCCCACCGTGGCCCGGTAGGTGACGCCGCGATCACGGTCACGGATCTCAGCTCCGTAGTGCCAATGCGCCGCGTGCCATGCGGGATCCAACCGCTCCCTAAGCTCCATCTCCCGCCCGTCGGGCCCCGTCACCGGCACGATGCCCGGATCAGGCGGCTCCTCGTCGTATCGGCCCCACGGCGTCACCGACCAGCTATCAGGTAGTGCCATACCACCACCTTACAGATACGTACTACACATGTCTTACATCCTTGCCACGCATTTTGTGTTTGGAAACGTGCGTACTCGAGGCTACCCTAGAGCCAGCGGAGCTGTATAGGCCCGCACGAAGCCCCACAGGAGGAGAAGTGCCCAGGGATGACACCCAGACCCAGCCCGTCTACCGCGTCACCGGCGACCTGGACGGTCGCCGTGGCATCGCCGAGCAACTCGGCGTTCAACCGCAGAGCATCTACGGGCTGATCCACCGGGGAGAACTGCGGGCCGTCCGCATCGGAACGACGATCCGCGTCCCCCAGAGCGCCATCGACGACTTCCTCGAAGGCCGGTGACCGGGATGAGCGAGATGGAGCCGACCAGGAACGAGACCACCGCGTCGCCCGCACCGCAGGGCGGCGAGCAGGCCCCTCGACGCAGGAAGTCCGTGCCCGGACCACACAAGTCCTACGAGGCACTCAACGAGGCGAGACTGCGGGCGGCGGCGGGAAAGAGGAGGCCATCGCGCCTCCCAGGCAGCGTCCGCCTCGCGATGGAGTGGATCGAGACCCTGCCCCCAGACAGCCTGGTCAAGCTGGGCAAGGACGGCAACCCCGAGGAGGTTCGAGCTGCGGCAGACAAGTTCCGTGCCGTGGCCGACTGGCTGCAATACGCCGCGATCATTGCGCATGCCAGGGACCGCTTCCCGGAGCGGTAGGGCTCAGTAGACCAGCGGGGAACAGCTCGAAGGCCGAGGGGCTCGGGCCCGCCCAGGTGGCATCGCGAGCACCTCTCAACCCCCGATCTGACGACCTGTCAGGCGGAGCGAACCCTTCTGCCCTAGCCACAGGGCGGATGAACGGGCCGATGTCACGGCGCCTGTCACCGCCCGAGCCGCAGAAGCACCGAACCCACACAGAAGGAACAATCCATGGGCACACCATCCGGGCCGCCGGGGAGCATCGACGAGCCCGACGGGCAAGCTGTCATCAAGTCGGCGAAGAGGCCCCATCTCCGGGACTACACCCCCACCCAACTCACTCCCGGTGACAAGAAGTCCGGGCGAGTACCCACCCGCAGCAACCACATCGGAGAACTCTCATGATCGAAACCGTCGACTACCGCCCCACGCCGAGCGACGAAGACCTACTCGGCCCGGTGACCTGCCGTGCCGTCCCGGGTCGAAGCTTGCCGGAGCTGGTGCCCCCGCTCCTGCACACACCGGGAGCGGAACAGTGACCCCGTCGGCCTCCGAGACCGTATTCATTAGTCCTGCGCTAAACCAAGCCATGAACAACGTCCTGGGCCTGGCAAAGCGCTTGGATTTCGATGATCCATGGCCGGTCCTCGTTGCCGTCGTTAGGGCCATGGCGCTGGAGGATGCAACCGAATTGCACCGCGAGGTGTGGGCGTTGCTCTACGTAAAACGCCCAGGAAGGCGGACTATTGATATTCCGCTCAGCGCCGAGATTTTCGTCGAGGAGTGGCTCGTCTCAGCGGGTTGGAGTCTCGAGGACTTGGATCCCGACCGAGTCATGGAACTGCGCCGAGTGGAGGTCGCCGACCCTGAGGAGACGAACCCCCACAACAAGACACCATGAACGGAGCGGCGGACGGAGGCTCCCCACGAACCGGCGCGGCGCTGGCCGCTCGGACGGGAACCACCCTGGCAGAGCTAATGGCGCTCCCGAGCCATTCGACCCCACTGCTGCCATGCAGTATCAGCATGCCGCGCGGGGCCGTGACGCCGAGATCGTCGCCGCTCTATCCGAGGTGGCGCGAGGTGATGCGGCTGCAAGTGGTACGGACTGACACCGAGTTGCGGCGAGTGGAATCTCCTGTAGGATAGAGCAAAATAAAATAGGCACGAGCAAGCGATGGACCCGGGTTAAGTGGCCTGGGTCTCGGAAGATCGAATGGCGTCGGCGCAAAGATGTCTACCCTGCGTAATGGCTCCTCGGCAAGATCCGAGGTAGCGGGATGAATAAGTAGCGCAAACCGACCATGCCGGACCGTTATCGAACCAAATTCGGGCGTGCATACCACTGCAACTTTTCGGAGTTGGTATGCCCAAAAAATTGGTCACCATGCAAGTCGCCGCAGATGCCTATGGCCTGTCGGTTCGAACTATCCGGTCGTATGTCGCACAGGGGCTGATCACTGGCTACCGCATGCCGGGAGGCCGTGCCATTCGGGTCGAGATGAACGAGATCGACCGTGCCATCACGACGATTCCTACGGTCGGCACTATCGCAGGCCCTGAGGGCCGGTCATGATGATCTCCGACGATGGCGCGGCCCCCATTGGGACGGGGGCCGACGCGGCAGCGGGTATCGAGAACCACCACAATCATAGCTACCAGGAAGGCTGCCTCCCTGCTTTCGGGCGACTTCTGGAGGTTCTGGGCATCGCCCCGGATGAGCGGGTGTCCGTGTGCTACCGGAGACCGGACGGCGCCTTAACGGCCACGCTGGGTACCGCAGGAGATGCCCAGGCTCGCGCCGACGCGCAGGCCGGGCGGGCTGACGTGTGGTTCGGCGTCAACCCGATCTCGGCGTCCGCTGAGCTCGCCCCCGGCCAGCGCGGAAGGGCGGCGGATGTCGCACGGATCGCCGCACTGTACGTCGATCTGGACTCCAAGGCGCTCCCAGGCGGCCTTGGGTCGGAGGAGGGGTGCCGCGAGCTCCTGGCAGACATCTGCGGCCTGCTCGGAGGGCGCCAGCCCGCCGCCGTCGTGCGGTCCGGCACAGGCGGCTTGCATCCGTATTGGCTTCTTGAGGCGTACACCCCCGGCGATCATGAGCGCGCGGTCCGGCTGCTCCGCCGGTTCGGGGTGATGGTCAGGTCGGTCGCGATGGCGCGTGGCGGCAACGTGGACTTCGTGAGCGAGCCTGCCCGCGTCCTTCGCGTGCCGGGGACGGCGAACCTCAAGCCCGGTGGCGGGCCGGTGATGGCCGAGTTCATCGAGGACGACAACCCCGACGTCGTGGTGGACCGCCTGACCCTGGATGAGCTGGAGGTGCTGCTGGAGGCGTCCGGCGTGCGCGAGGAGCCCACGGGTGCGGGGGGCGCGGGCACGGGGGAGGTCGTCTCGATGGCGGACTGGCCGGAGGGGACGACCTGCGCGTACGCGGCTGCGATGATCTCCGGCTGGCCGACCGACAGTCCCGGCGAGGGGGTTCAGCGGCGTCAGTGGTGCCTAGCGCAGGCTGTGCGGCTGTTCGAGGCGGTGCGGCTCGGCTGCCTGTCCCGGGATGACCTCGCATCGGCGACCACGGTGCTCGGTGATCGCTTCACCGCCCTGCACCAGGCGGCGGGGCTGATGCCAGACCCTGGTGAGTTCCACGGCATCATCGCGTGGGCGCAGACCCACGTGGAGCAGATGACCGAGGAGTACGTCCGGGCCGACTTCCAGCACCGCCATCTTGACGGCACAGCGCAGGGTGGCAACGCTCCGGCGTCGTCCCAGACACGAGGAGGCGGCGGGAACACCGGCAGGTTGTCGGTCGCCGCGATGCTGGTTGATCTCGCGCAGGCCCGCTACTCGTTCGGCTGCACCCCCGACGGTGAGCCCTTCGCCGTCAAGGGGAGCGGCCATGTCGTGAGAATGCTGCGCGGTGGTCATAAGTCGCTGCGGTCAGAGCTGGCCAACGAGTATCGGAAGGTGTCCAGAAAGGTCGCGTCCCAGTCGTCGTTAACCGACGCCCTGACGACCATCGAGGGGCTCGCGCAGGAGGCCACCTCCACATCGCTCGCCCTGCGGCTGCATGAGCACGAGGGCGCGGTGTGGATCGATATGGGCGATGTCAAGGACCACGTGATCCGGATCGCCGAGGGCGGATGGGAGGTGCGGGACAAGGCGCCCGTCCTCTTTCGCCGCACCGAGCTGACCGGCGCCTTCCCGATGCCTGTACCGGGCGGCTCCATCGAGTGCCTGTGGAAGATCCTCAACGTGGCGGAGGCGGACAGAGTCTTGGTGCTCGGTTGGCTGGTCGCCGCGCTGCTGGCCCCGCAGGTCCCTCACGCCATCCTCGCGTTGTTCGGGGAGCAGGGCACGGGCAAGTCGGTAGCGACGAAGTTCCTGGTACGGCTGGTGGACCCCTCGCCGGTCGAGCTCCGTAGACCTCCGCGCGATGAGGCGGTATGGCCAACGACCGCGTCGGGGTCGTGGGTCGTCGCGCTCGACAACCTGTCGGCGATCCCTCCCTGGCTGTCGGACACCTTGTGTCGAGCAGCCACCGGCGACGCTGACGTGCAGCGCCAGCTCTACACGAACGGTGGGCTGGTGGTGTTTAAGTACCTCCGAGCACTCATCCTGAACGGCATCGCCTTGGACGGGGTGAGGGGTGACCTCGCCGACCGGATGGTCGCCATCGACCTCGACGTCATCCCCGCCCAGGCACGGATGACCGAAGTGGCCCTGGCCGCTTTGTGGGACAGCGTCTACCCCTCGTTGGTCGGTGCGCTGCTCGATCTGGCCGCCAAGGTCCACCAGGCCCTGCCCTCCATCACCCTGGCGGAGGCCCCCCGGATGGCCGACTTCGCCATGGTGCTCGCGGCGCTCGACCAGCTCAACGGCACCGACGGACTGGGGCGGTTCCTGGATCGGTCCTCCAGCATGGCCGCCGACAGCCTCGACGACAACCCGTTCATCGCCAGGATGATGGACCAGGTCGTGACGCCTTTCGACGGCACCGCCAGGCAACTGCTGGACCTGGTGACCCACGGGCCGGACGGCACCATGACCATCGCCCCGACCGCGCCACAGCGGGGCTGGCCAGGCAACCCAAGGGCCGTGACCAACCTGCTCGTGCGTAACCGACCGGCACTGCTCGGTGCTGGCTGGACCGTCGAAGACTTGGGCAACGACAACAAGGACAAGACCAAGCGCTGGCATATCGTCCCGCCGACCAGCGGGGCGGGCGGGTCAAGCGGCGCGGGAGGCGGGTCAGCCATGAAGCGTTGACCCGCCTGAAAACATCCCTCCGACTACGGGAGACGGGTCTGGCGGGTAAGGCGGGTCAGAATCCCGGCCCCTCTCCCCTTCGGGGGTCATGCGGGGCAAGAGCCCCTGCTCCCTCTGTTGAAGTCGAAAGAAAGAGGTAGAGAGCCAGACCCTCCAGGCCGCCCCCCAACGGGAAAGGAGACAGCCAGGGATCAACACCCGCCACACCCGCCTTACCCGTTCTCCCTAATCAGAGGCAGGAAATGTGGCGGGTCAGGCGAGGATCGGTGACCCGCCGACGCCCCCGGTAACCCGCCAGCCCGCCGGGGCCCCGGCAAGAAGTGGCCACATCGAGGTATCAGCCATGCCGAACCAACTCAGGCCGTAGTACGTACGGACGCCCTTGAAGGAAGGCCCTCTCATGAACGCTTCAAATCGGCGGGACAGGCCGTGGGACGCAGACATCCCCGACCCGGCCTTCGCGGCCCGCTACCCCCACGCCCGCCAGTGTGACGCGCCGTCCCGGCAGACCGGCCAACGCTGCCGCCTCCCCGCGATCCCCGGCGGGACGGTCTGCGCCCGATTCCACGGTGGACAGCTCCCCAACGTCCGGAAGGCCGCCCAGCTCCGTCTGCTCCAGCTGATCGACCCGGCGATCACCGTCCTGGCACGGGAGATGGCGACCGCCGAGCGGTCCGCCGACAGGCAGCGGGCGGCGAATTCCATCCTCGACCGGGCAGGCATCCCCCGCGCCCCGTCGGCGCC
Organism: Raineyella fluvialis; assembly: GCF_009646095.1. Classification (NCBI taxonomy): domain Bacteria; kingdom Bacillati; phylum Actinomycetota; class Actinomycetes; order Propionibacteriales; family Propionibacteriaceae; genus Raineyella; species Raineyella fluvialis. The sequence goes on from NZ_CP045725.1 coordinate 146,385, forward strand.
CGACGCCGAGGTGGCTCGGGCGGCGCTCGTGGAGCGGCTCCTGGCGATGCGCGCCAGCCACACAGCAAAGCCCCATGAGGAGCTCGAAGGACCAGCACGAAGAACACCGGAGGTGTGAAATCCACCGGGACTACTGGGATGGAAACATGTGATGAGCGACTGGAAGAACCTGACCAAGGACCCACAGATCAGAGTGTGGTTCGGGCCCGACTCGGACGTGCCCTACGTCCCTCGCGGCATGGCGCAACTGTTCTATGTGTGTGACCCCTAATCCTCGGAAATGGATGGCTGCTGTGGCACTGGCAAGAGCCGTGGTCTGAGGACTCCGAACTGGACGAGTGGTTCATCTCCGGCGACCTATTCGATGTCGATTGGGTGGTCGAGGAGGCCAAGAACTACTTGCGCCGCTACTACCGAGAACGGCTGAAAGAGCACGGCCCAGCGGCAGACTGACGCCCCCCGGCAACCGTTCTCGGAGCTGATGACCGAGTCGGGCCGTAAGGCTATTGGGCCCGACGCGTGCGACACCACGGGCTGGCACGCGTTGGACCGGGATCGACCCCCAGATAGGCTAACTTGCCAGCTGACCAAGTGAATCGCGATTTGACCTGGAGACGCCGGGGCCGTAACCCGCGTCGCTGGGCACCAACCAAGCGGCAAGGAGACAGTTCTGCGATATGACCGAAGACTGCGCGAAACAAATCGGCTACAAGATATTCAAATGGCTCCTTCTCTTAATCCTCCTCCTTGTCGTTTTGCTCGTGGCATACGCGTACGCAACTTTTCCATTGCAAGTGGATTATGTGGAGGACGCAACAAAAGCCACCCCCGAACAGTGGGCAAGTCTGTCAAAAGCCCGAGCCGAGTGGGCGTCAGCACTGAAAGACCTCGCTCAGACTTTCCTGCTAGCGCCGGTCCTGCCGCTGCTCGGTACCACCATCGGGTACATCTTCGGCAACCGCAGGAGCGGTCCGGGTTCTCAGCCGGAGTAGCTGGAGCCAGCAACCAAGAAGGACTGGGTTGGGGCAGGTAATCAGGTCCTCGAAGGACCTAGGCCTAGTAGCCGTGCCCATAGTCGCCGAGGAGGCGTTCGAGGTGGCGGTCTGGACTTCGGCGCGTTCCGGACACCGAGCCCCCGTCGTGGTTCACTACGGCCATGACGGGACCCCTGTGGTTGGACGACCGAGGTCCGCTGGGCGGTGCCCCCGATGGCGGTGGTCCGACGGCACCGTCCCGCTCCTCGATCCCGAACGGGCCCAGGCCATCCGGTGGAGCTACCAGGCACTCCACGAGTGCCTGGTGCGATGCCACGACAATGAGAACTACGGACGCAAGATGTGGGCCAGCGCGGTCGAGGGCGTCTGGTGGGTGCTTGCGCTCGACGAGAGCCTGACCCAACACCTGAATCATCACGTGCCGTACGCGGTTGCGCGGGGCGCGTGTCCCGAAGGACAGGCTGTGCAAGGAATGACGTGGCTGAGACACCGCCACGCCCACGACCTCTCGGTAACGGGCTTCGGGGGACCCAAGAAGCCGTTCTTCTCCTCTGGGCCCGGCGTCTTCTACATCAGCCCGAACAACCGCTGGAAGGCCTCCAAAGACGTTCTGGTGAAGAAGGACCGCATGCCACACCTGCGCCCCGCGTACGACGCCCACGTCGCCGGTTATCCCGTGGAGGCGCCCCTGGCCGCTGCTCTTGCGTGGTTCACCCGCGTCTTCGAAGCGAGCGGCATAGATCCCGACGACCCCGAGGGCACGGACGAGTCCGTCATGTGAGTCAGACCAGACCGGACCCCATGGATGTCTGGGCAGAAAATCGCGATGGCCACGATCCTGCATCGCGACGCTCGATCACGGGAGCTTCCGAGTCGATCCGACCTTCCCACCGACGGGCGAGACCCACGAGGAGGCTGAACGCCCGGCTACGAAGACTGGCGGTCCGTCTCGCCCTTGCCCTCGTCGGGCTGCGGAGTCCGCGACGGCGCGGGGTGCTTGGCGTCCCACTCCTTACGTCGCCGGATCTCCTCCTTGTCAAACTCGGACAGGCCGTACTTGCGCCGATGCGCGTCGTTGGCCTCGCGGGCGGCTTGCATGAATCGAACATACTTTTCATTGTTCATGCTGTCCCCTCCTCGTCCCTCGTCGAGCAAGCAGTCCAAGTCGCGGTCGGCGCCCTTGTTCGATTCTGCGCGCGGGGGCAAGGCAGGACGCCACGTGGGATCCCCCAGCCCCGTACGGGAGGACGATCAGTCCGTTGGGGAGTGCTGCCAGTTCCAGAGGCCCAAGCGGCCCTTGGCGCGGATCGGGTGGGCATACGCGATGGGGTCGGCCAGGACCCAGGCGTACAGCCCTCGACCGTAGTCGCCGAGGAGGCGTTCCAGGTCGGTGGGCCGGTAGGCGCTGGTCTCGACCACATCGACGAGGGTGACCTCGCCGAGGATCGCCCCACGTTGATCCGACCAGGTCAGGCCGTTCGGATCGGGCTGGCCCAGGGCGCGGCGAAGGGGCTCATCCGCGACGAACATGCCCGAGGGCTCACGACGGCAGGGGGCGTCGGCGGCCCAGGTCATCCCGGCGTGGATGGCGAGTTGGCCACGGTGGGCAGTCGTCCAGGTGCGGGTCTCGTGGTGCTTGATCCCCGCCATGATGAGGCGGGCCCATGGCTGGCGGACGGTCAGGGTCTTCATGGTCGGCTCCGTCGAGCTCTCGTCGGATGATCTGGAGGGGGCAGGGGCGGTCGCGGCCACGCCCTGGGGTCGGGTGGTGGGAGCCGACGGACCTATGTCGCCTGAGACGCTGCTGCACGGCGGATGACCGCCGCGAGGGCTTCGTAGCCACGGCTCACCAGCGAGGATCCTCAGTGTGGCCCACGTCAAGGACTTCTGGCCGACCGCCTCGATCTGCGCCCTCGACATGGCGTGGAAGCGCCGTTGGCCGACGTGGCGGGCACCTGGTTGCGGTGTCCTGGTCGAACAGGTGCTGGGCGCGGGTTCGATTCCACAGGTCGTGGAAGGCGTCGGGGTCGGTGGCGTGGGCGATGTGGACGACGGTGTAGTAGGGCCGGGAGGCGGAGCGAGGATGGCACGAGGGCCCCTCCTAGGAGAAGGCCCTCGTATTCGTTAGCTCAGGGTGGCCAGCGGAGCCGCCATGGCTCCAGCGCCCACCGCCCAGATGGTTTCGAACAGGTACTGCACGAACTTCTTTGGACTACGGGACTGGCGTGAACCTGACCTCTTCTTAGTGGCCATAGCGACCTCCTTCTGGTTGGTCCGACTAAGGATTTCACCGAGAAAGCGGATGAGCGTCAAGCCGAGGAGCATCGCTGTCCAACCCCCAATGCCGAAAAGGGATTTGAACCCTCCTCCGCTGGCAGCCAGAGCTAACGACACGTTCAGGCTGCCAGCCCTGGAGTTCCCCGTCAAGGTCCGCCATCCCGTCGGAATCCTCGGTTCCGGTAAGTTGCTTCGCCATAGGTGCGCTGCCCCAGTCGTCGGCGATGTTCCTGATCCTGCCGCGCGAGGGCACCTGTGACCGAATCGGTCGCCCGAAGGTTGCGGGGGAGGAGGGCGCAGAAGTCCGCACCACCCCCGACAGCCACATCTCGACGACGAAGGTGCCGTGTCAGCTGGCGTCGTAGCTCTGCTGGACCAAGGGAAGCGCCCTCTGCAACTCCTCGGAGGTGGTTACCCGCAGTTCGAGGTCACCGGTCCCGAAGTGCCCGATGTGGCGGACGTCTCGGCTGAACCCCGGTTCGAGGACGACGGTGTCGGGGTCCACCTTGAGGTACAGCAGGAGGTTCTGGGATTGGGGGTGGACCTCCACGCAGACGAAGTTCTTCAACCGCCGGTAGGCGAAGTAGAGCTTGAGGGTCTTCTTGGTGACGTCGTCACCAAGTGCTTCGAGGTAGGCGTCGAGTTCGAAGAAGAGGTCCTTGAGCCCTTGGGGCGATTGGTCGAGCAGTTCTGTCACCGTCTTCGACGGAGTCGCCGATGCGGACTTGGTCCCGTTGGCCGGGGAGGGCGCGTCTTCGGCACGGCCAGCCTCGACCTTGGTGGCCGAAACGGCTTCGACGGCGAGGAGCTCACCCCCGTAGTCCCAGTAACGCACCAGCTCGATGCTGCGTCGCATCTGCTGGATGGCGTACTCGTCATAGCGGGTGAAGCCGCTGGCGACACAGATCAGGCGCGGGTTGCGCCAGTCGATGGCCTCTGCTGCGTCCCGCCCGAGGCGGTTCATGACCAGGAGCTGGAACTCCGCTCGGTGATCCACAAGCCAGTCAAGGTAGAACAGGCCCTGGTTGATGACGTTCTCGTTGGTGGCCCGCTTGTACTCGAAGATGACCGGCGAGTTGTTCTCGTCCAGCCCGAGAGAGTCGATCCGTCCTCCGTGGCGGACGCCGGTCGAGTACTCCGATGCGAGGAAGCGACACCCGAAGATCGTTTCCATGCTCCGCTCGATGACCCTCTGGAGCGATCTCTCCAGGGCGACGGCAGTCCCTGGCAGCTCCTGCGCGACACCGTCGCTGATCCGGAACAACTTGAGGTCACTCACAGGGGGTCTGCCTTCCAACTAGCTAGCGACCGTTCATCAGCTCGTAAAACATTCTGTCCGAACCTGGTCAGCGTAGGGTTGCGAACGAAGTCGCGGGCTGGAGCTTGACGTGAGGCCCACTACACAACCCTGCCCGGGATGGCGTGGGCGCGCACCGCGTTCAGCGTATCGATGATGACGTCGAGGTCCTGGTCCGAGAAGACCATGTCCGGACCCTGGGGTGCATGCTCGGTGAAGGGCGCCTCGTACAACCTGCTCGGCTCCATCACCCCGTTCGCAGTGAGCTCGCTGATGATGAGGTTCACGAAGTCGATCTGGGCGGCGGTGTAGGTGGCGCCGCCGAGGTAATGGTCGAAGGCCTGGGTGGCGGCCTGTCGGTCCAGGCCGACCAGGGACCGGATGAACAGCCCCAGGCCCTGGGCCTGTTCCTCGGCGCGCTTGATGTCGTCAGGGCTGCCCGCGCCGCTGGCCACCAGCAGCTCCTGCAAGTCAGCAAGGTCGGTAGCGGAGAGCTGGAGGTTGCCCTTCAATCGTCGTAGGGCGGCGTTGTTGTCGTGCTCCTGGAGGTACGCCCGGGCCTTCGCCTTGAAGCGCGCCCAGTTCGTGCCCGCCGCCACCCACGGCAGCTCGACGGCCTTCTGGTCGCCGAGGGTGTCCTCGAAGTCGGTGTAGACGATGACACGTTTGGTCTTCTCGATGAACCGGACCAGGCCTCGGAGGCGGCGGCGGGCGAGTTCGAGCATCGGCAGGGTGACATCGATCCACCACTCCTCACCGGCTACCTCGTCGAGGAGCTGCTGCTGGGCCGCGACGGTGGGAATGGCGGTCTGGCCCAGCAGCGCAGCGGCGATCTGCTGGACCTGCTCGCGGAGGCGCTCGGCGAGCAGGGTGTCGCCGTCGAGCTGAGCAAGCTGGCGACGCAGCATCAGCAGGTCGAACCGCTTGGCCTGCTCGTCGTCGTCACGCACGGCGGACGGCAGCCCCGCCAGGTGGGTGGCAATGTCGGCGGCGGCGTCGGGAGTGAGCTTCGCCCAGGGATCCCACTCGGCGTAGGTCTCGACCCACTGCCGGTGCGGGCGGACGACGAAGTTGTCCAGGTTCATCCCGGACACGATCTCGTGCAGCAACCTCGCCGTGTCGGCACGCAGGCCCGCCAGGCTGTCCGTCCCGTCGCCGTCCACACCGCCGTCAGGGGGCTGGTGGTGGCCCTGCGCGTCGAGCGCGGAGAGCAGGCCGAGGCGGGTCTCGAAGAGCCGCTGGCCCAGCGACTTCTGGAGCGAGCCCTCCGAGATCGGCCCGGTCTGGGAGAAGAACTCCAGGTTCCCGCAGAAGTCGAACAGGAAGAAATTCGCCTTGTCCTCCCCCGGCCCGTACAGGTCGGGGCGCAGCCGGGTACCGCGCCCCAGCATCTGCCAGAACTTCGTCTTCGAGCGCACCGGCTTGAAGAAGACCAGGTTCACGACCTCAGGCACGTCGATGCCGGTGTCAAGCATGTCCACCGAGATCGCGATGTGGGGAGCCTTGTCCGGGTCAGAGAACGCGTCGATGAGAGTCTGGGCGTACTCGGTGGCGTACGTGATGACCCGCGCCACCTCCCCGCCGTACTCGGGGTAGGAGTGGTCGAACCGCTCACCGATGAACTCGGCGTGGCGCTGGTTCTTGGCGAAGATGATGGTCTTGCCGATCCGGTCACCCCCCGCGACCCTATGCCCGTTGGTCATCAGCGTGGCCAGAACCTTGTCCACGGTGTCGGCGTTGAACAGCCACGCGTTGATCTCGGCGGCGTCCACCTCGTCCGGCACCAGGCCGTCCTCGGACCATTCCAAGGCGTCCCACTCGTCCTTCTCGTCATCGGGAAGGTCGTCGTAGCGGATGCCCTGGCGTAGGAACTTCAAGGGCACCGAGACCGCGACCGGCGGGACCAGGAAGCCCTCCGCGACGGCGTCCTCCAGGCTGTACACGTCGGTCGGCACGCCCTCTTCCAGGTGGAACAGGCTGTAGGTGTTGCGGTCCACCTCGTCCTTCGGGGTGGCGGTCAGACCGACGAGGTACGCGTCGAACCAGTCGAGGATCGCCCCGTACTTGGCGTAGAGGGACCGGTGGGCTTCGTCCACGACGACGAGGTCGAAGTAGCCCGGCCCGAACCGCCGCAGGCCGCCGTCGGTCTCGTTGATCAGGCCCATCATCGTCGGGTAGGTGGAGACGAACACCCTGCCGTCGGTGACCTTCTCCGTCACCAGGTTCACGGTCGTCGCCGAGGGCAGGTGGGTCTTGAACGCGTTGACGGCCTGGTTGACCAGAGCGACCCGGTCTGCCAGAAACAGCACCCGCTTCACCCACCCGGCCCGCATCAACTGATCCACCAGCGCGATGACCGTCCGGGTCTTCCCACTTCCGGTGGCCATCACCAGCAGCGCGCGGCGCTGGTGGTTCTCCAGGGTGGTGTCCACCGCCCGGATCGCGTGCTGCTGGTAGTGCCTGCCAGCGATCCGGGCGTCGATCACGGCGGTGGCCAGCGGCTTGCGCGACGTGCGGCGCTGGACCATCAGTGCCAGCTCGGCCTTGGTGTGGAAGCCGTGCACCTTCCGTGGTGGGTACCCGGCGGCGTCGTCCCACACCCAGTGCTCATAGCCGTTGGTCCAGAACACCACGGGCCGCTGGCCGGTCATCGCCGCCAGGCAGTCGGCGTACAGCTTGGCCTGCTGCTGGCCCACCTGAGGGTCCCGGCGGGTCCGCTTCGCCTCCACCACGCCCAGCGGCAGACCGTCGTCACCCCACAGCACGTAGTCCACGTACCCCTTGCCGCCAGCGGTCGGCATCCCGACGACCTCGACCTCCCGGTCACGCGGGTCGTCCAGCGCCCAGCCCGCCTCGCCCAACAGCACGTCGATGAACAGGTCCCGCGTCGCGGCCTCGTCGTAGTCATGGGTGTCCGGCACCCCGGCCTTCGCGGCCTGCGCGGCAGCGATCTGGGCCCGCAACTGCTCCAGCTCGGCCTCCAACGACAAGTTCGTCGCCCTGGCCGCCGCCAGCAGCACGTCCTGCTCGTCGAACTTCATCACCAGCGCGTTCAGCTCGGCGTTCGACAGCGGCACCGTCCCGGTGTCGGCGCCCTGCACGAGCGCCGGGTCGAACCGCAGACCCTGCGGCACCCTCGCAGGGTCGGTCGAGTACCGGAACGCGACCCAGTACGCGAGGTGGTGCACCTCGCGCAGCACCTGCAACGCCCCCTGCTCGACCAGCCTCCCGGACGCGTGGGCAGCGGCGTTACCCGCCTTGCGGACGGCGTTGAACTTCAAGACCAACTCCTGGCCCACCAGGTTCCTGAACGCGGTGGCGTTCATCTTCGCCGCCAGGTCGTCCTGGTACGGCAAAGGCAGCCCGGCCACGTCATAGAGGAAGCCGACAAGCTGCTCCACCACCCGCCGGGCATAGATCACCGATGCACGCGGGTCCGACCGCACATACCGCTCCGCCCGGACACACTCCTCGAACAGCACAGGCCACTCACCGGCTATGAAGTCAAAGTTGCTCGCCATAGAACCGTCCCCCTCAGCCCCGTTCCATTCCTCCAGTCGCCACCCAGCTCACAGTCTGGCCGAGAACGCGGTGGCCTGAAGTGAATCAAGGCCAGCCTCCAGGCAATGCAGCTGCGCTCCGATCAGGCGGCGATGCTGCTCCAGCCGCTCCACCACACGTGCGTATTCCTCCTGCAGTGACATCGGAGGGACCTCCACCCGAAGCTTCAGCAGCCTGCCCTTGGAGATGTTCGGCATCGAGCCAGCAGCCCCGCCAGCGAGTGATCGCACCTCTTTGCGCTTGGACGGGTACATCAGCAACTGATGGAGGTAGGAAGCTGTCAACATCTGAGGTTCGCCGAGCCTCAGGCGGAATATGAGGTCCGGGAGCAGCATGCGTTTTGGCGTCTCTCGCACCAGCACGACCGCCCCCACGAGCGAATACGTGTTCTTCCGTGAGAAGAGCAGGTCTCCGGGGCGCACTTCGAGGTTCTGACCAGGGGCGGTCCCCTCCGGGAGGGCCTTGTTTTCACTGGCGTTGTATCGCCCATAGGTCACCGCACTCAGCTTCAGTACCCCCCACTCACCGGGAGTCGCCGGTCGGCTGAGGCAGACGGGACTCTTCCCGCTGTCGATGCCGTCCAGTACTTCGTCGAGCTCCACCCGAGGCCAGCCCTTGGGGTTCTCGATGGGGTCGCCGAACATGTCCAGGAAGATGGCCTGGGTGAGGTCGTCGAGGAGGGTGAGGGTCTGGCGGCGCTTGGCCCGCAGCGCGTCCGCCTGGTCCAGGATCGCTGCGATACGCCGCTGCTCCGCTAGCGGCGGGAGGGGATCTGCAAGTCGTTGAGGAAGACGAGCGGGACGCGTCGTTGACCAGCACTGCCAGTCATGCGTCGCTCACCGGCATCGAGGACCCGCTGCTGGCGCAGGTAGTGAAGGACGTACCGAGGGTCCAGTCGGTCAGCGTGCGGACGTACGACGTGAAACTCCGTTGATCCGACCCCGATCCCTTGCCTCAGGTGCGCCTGCCCGATCTTGCCATTCTCGAAGCAGGGCGTGATCTTTGCCACGAGAACGTCTTGGTCGCGGAAGATGGTGTACCCCTTGGACACCTCAGAGAATGGTCGGTCCGTCCCAGGGCCTGCGATGCCCTGTTCGGCATCGAGGTCCGCCATGGGGACGAAGGAGATCGGCAGGTCGAGCGCAGGCCGCGTGGATTCCCGTGGGTTCAGGTCTGCCACCTCGCCGAGTCTGACTCTCGACCACGTCATCGCAGCATCGCCTTGAGGTCGCCCAGCCCCCGCTGGATCTCGTCTTCGAGTTGTTCGAGGTCGGCGATGATGTCGAGGGGGTCGCGGTGCTCGACGTGGTCGTGGACGATCTCGCGGTAGCGGTTGAGGGAGAGGTCGTAGCCCTGGGCGGCGATGTCGGCCTTGGGCACGCAGAAGCTCTGCTCGGTCCGGGCACGGTCGCGCTCGGTCGTGGTGCGCTGCGCCCAGCGGGTGAGGGCGTCGGGCAGGTTGTTCTTGGCGTGGTCGTCGTCGGTGAGCGGGGTCTTGGGGCGGGGGCCGAGCTTGTCCTCGGCCAGCAGGGGCGAGCGCTTGTCGTCGAGGCTCCAGCCGTCGGCCTGGATGTCGTAGAACCACACCTCATCGGTGCCGCCGCTGTCGGTCTTGGTGAACACCAGGATGGCCGTGGACACCCCGGCGTAGGGCCGGAAGACCCCGGAGGGCAGCTTGATGACCGCATCGAGCTTCTGGTTCTCGACGAGCCTCTTGCGCAGGGTCTTGTGTGCGGTGCTGGAGCCGAACAGGACCCCGTCGGGCACGATGACGGCGGCCCGTCCGCCGGGCTTGAGGAGCTGCACGAACCGCGCCAGGAACAACAGCTCGGTCTTCTTGGTCTTGACGATCTTGAGGAGGGCCTTCGCGGTGGACTCGTAGTCCAGACTCCCCGCGAACGGCGGATTGGCCAGGATCAGGGAGTACGCCCCGGCATCGGCGCTGGCATCCTCCGAGAGGCTGTCCTTGTAGGAGATGTCCGGGTTCTCCACGCCGTGCATCAGCATGTTCATCGACCCGATCCGCAGCATCGTGGAGTCGAAGTCGTAGCCGTGGAAGGTGCTGTGGTGGAAGTGATGGCGCTGCTCGGCGTCGGTCAGCACCGACGGGTGCTCCCGGCGCAGGTACTCGGCGGCGGCGACGAGGAACCCGGCGGTGCCGCAGGCCGGGTCGCAGATCTCGTCGTCGGGGGTGGGTGCGGTCAGCTCCACCATGAACTGGATGATGTGGCGCGGGGTGCGGAACTGCCCGTTCTGCCCGGCGGTGGCGATCTTGGCCAGCATGTACTCGTAGAGGTCGCCGTTGGTGTCGCGGTCGGCCATCGGCACGTCGTCGAGCATGTCCACAACCCGCGCCAGCAGCGCAGGGGTCGGGATAGTGAACCGCGCGTCCCGCATATGGTCGGAGTAGGTGGATCCGTCGGCCCCGAGGGTGCGCAGGAACGGGAAGACCTGCCTGTCCAGGAGCTTGTGCATCTCCTCGGGTTCCAGGTTCTTGAACCGCGACCAGCGCAGGTGCTGCTGCCCCGGCAGGAAGACGGGCCTCTCCACCGGGCGGCCCAGGCGGTTGGCCTTCTTCTCGGCCAGCGTCTGGAGGTCGTCCAGACGGCGCATGAACAGCAAGTAGGTGATCTGCTCGATCACCTCCAGGGGGTTGGCGATGCCGCCCGACCAGAACGCGTCCCAGACCCGGTCGATCTTGCTCCTCAAGTCCCCTGTGATCACCTCCGCAGGCTATCGGCCATCCCAGACACAGGTGGGCACGGCTCGCGGAGTCACAGCGATCCCGCCCACGTCGAGGCACCGATCACGGCGTGGCGCCAGGCGATGGGGGCGCGCGGTGGCCGACGCTCCTGGAAGGTCATCAATCACGAGATTAGCCACGCCCTGACGCAAAGTCCTGAGAGTTCCTTTATGCAGGCGGGAAGGGTGCCACAGGAACTTGGATGACGACCTCTTGGTGTTCGACAACCCATCTGGTCATGCGTGGGATCACCCAGAAGGAGTAGATGCCGAGCGTCACGATCATCAGCAGTAGCCACTTGATCCACTGACCGAAGAGGCCGATGGCGCTGCCGGTGAATCGCATCGGTGCCCCGTTGACGAAGGTGTGGTTGGCCTGCCAGCGGTAGCGCATAACCACCGCCCACGGATAGCAGATGCCGAGGGTGAGCACGGTGACGAGGAAGGCAAGAATCTGCATCCCGAGGAAGCTTCCCGCGCCCCCAGTGAACTTGAACGTCAGCGGCACGGCCCACGCCGTCGGGCTGGCAACTGGGGCAGCAGGCTGGGGCAGCGTGGCCGGAACCGGAGGCTCGCCCGTCACTCCGAAGATTTGATCCGGCGCTGCCGGTCGCGCCTGGGTTGCCGTTGGCCCAGACTCAATCACCGGACCCGGATTGGACCTTCGCGGGCTTGGGTCGCCCGGGCCCGGCCCACCATACGGGCTCGGCTGCTGGGCACCTCCGCCAGACCAAGAGCTCTCCGACATCTCTCCCCCTCGTCAATCCGATGACTCCGACACGTCCGAGCGTGGCATCTTCCAAATTTACCTACGAGACAGGCCGAGGAAGTGGTCAAATCGAGTGTTCACCCGAAATTGGTGGGGTCCTCTCCAGGGCGCTACGGCGGTGTGGCGACCGGCCTTGCCCAAGCAGCTCCTGGACAGCCCCAAGCGGCCTGCGGGAGCTGTCCTGCGCTCCCTTGTCCAGGACGGGTGGTGCGAGGCCGCCGCGCGTTGCCACCGGCCCCAGCTCGCCCTTCATCTGGGCCGTGACACGCCCGCTTGGGCTGATCATGTCGCCGGGTTCCTGGAGGACGACCGACGGGGAGACAGTCTCGGATCAGGACTGCGGGAGCGGGGTGACGGCGCTGGCCGCCACCCAAGCGATGACCAGCGACTGCGGACCATCGGTCAGAAAGGCCACCTGGGCCACCCACGCCCCTTCGCCGTCGCGGGCCCACTCCAGCAGGAGCCCGGGATGATCGTGTCCGTCCACGTGGACGGTGACGTGGCGAACCTTGCCGCCTTGGCCAGGACGGCGCGATCCGGCGCGGTCGGCCAGCGAACCGAACTCCGAGACCTTGCGGGACATGGCCCCAGAGTATCCCCGATTCGAACAGAGATTTGATTGTGGATTAGGGCTGCCGACAGTCAGCTCATCGACTCCCCCGCTCTCCAGATGGACGACCGTGGGGTGGGCGCAGCCCTGCCACGGGGACGGGACAGGGGGCTCCGGCGCCGGTGCCGCGCGGAGTGGGGCCAAGCTCCTCCCGCCCCGTCTCAGGGCCTCCAGGAGGGCCCTGGACCCCGCGTCGGTGTCGGCGGTGCCGGACACAGGGCGTTCGTGGCGCCCACGCCCACCTAACTCCTCCCCCTGGTCGCCAGGCGCCGCCCCCGAAGGCCACGTTGCTGGGAACCTCTCGACGACCACCGGCGGGGCGCCGACCCCCGCGCGAGGGCCAGGGACCGTAACACCCAGGGGCGATCCACCGGGAAAAATGTGACATCGCGTGACATCGTCACGAAAAATCGCCCCCACCAGGAGACCCGGTGAGGGCGATCATTCTTCCTCCGACCAGGCCTTTCGCCCAGTCCTGCTTGGTACACCGCCAGGGACTTGAACCCTGAACCCGCTGATTAAGAGTCAGCTGCTCTGCCAGTTGAGCTAGCGGTGCGCGCGAGAAGAAACTTTAGCAGCCGACCGCTGAACCACCAAATCGGCGTGATTGCGTGGGTTCAGAGGTAGAGACCGGTGGTCTCGACATCCCCGCCCTCGGCACTCACGGCGTGCAGGTCGCGTTCCCTCAGCAGGATGAAGTCGCGCCCCTTGAGCTCGACCTCGGCACGGTCCTCGGGATCGTAGAGCACCCGATCACCGACCTTCACGGTGCGGACGTTGGGGCCGGAGGCGACGACGGTCGCCCAGCTCAGCCGCTTGCCGATGGCCACGGTGGCGGGGATGACGATGCCGCCGCCCGACCGCCGCTCACCCGCCTCCCCTTCTGTGGAGACGAGCACGCGATCATGCAGCATGCGAATAGGCAGACCGCCGGCCCCTGCGGTACCGGCGGTCGTGGAGGGGGTGCTGTCCGGCAAGACGTCAGCCCTTCTTGACGGTGATCTTGACGGGTGCCCCGTTGAGGGCGGCCACCTGCTTGCGGGCGACCTTGAGGGCCTTGCGCTTCTGGCCGCTACGCACCACCCCGCGCAGCGTCGTCATGGTCACAAGGATGCCCACGGCTGCGCCGGCGATCATCGCGACCCGATCCACGCGGACGCCGTTGTCGTCGACGAACTGGCCCTTGACGGCCTTGACCTGGGCGTCGGCGAAGGCCTTGGCCTGGTCGATCGTCTGGTTCTTGATGGTCGTCGGATTCACTTCCTTGGCCAGTTGCGCCAGGGAGGCCTCCAGTCGGGCGCGGGCCTCGGCGATCTCCGCCTTGATCTGCGACTCGGTCCGGGGGTACAGGCGCTCGCGGGTCTCGGTGGCCACGGTGACACTCCTTGGTCGGTGATGGTGGGGTACGCACGGGCGGCTCCCAGACGAAGGACTCCGCGCAAAAGGCGTACGGCCGAACAGGGACAGACTATTGCAGCCGGGCGAGGACCACTACCGGACCGGCACATCATCGACGCCGGCGTCAGCATCACGAACTAGGCTGACCGGCATGCAGAATCAGCTGGAGAAGGGCGCCGTCGCCCCCGCGTTCACCCTGCTCGATGCCGATGGCACCAGCGTGTCGCTGAGCGACTTCGCCGGCAAGCGCGTCATCGTCTACTTCTACCCCGCCGCCATGACCCCGGGCTGCACGACCGAGGCCTGCGACTTCACGACCTACCGTCCCGACCTGGAGACCGCCGGGGTCGCCGCGATCCTGGGCATCTCCCCGGACCGCCCCGAGCAACTGGCCAAGTTCCGCGACAAGGAGTCGCTGAGCGTCACGCTGCTCTCCGACCGGGACAGGACCACCCTCGAGGCGTACGGGGCGTACGGCGAAAAGATGAACTACGGCAAGACGATCATGGGCGTGATCCGCTCGACCTTCACGGTGGACGTCGACGACAAGGGCGTGGGCCACATCGCCGACGCCAAGTACAACGTCAAGGCCAAGGGACACGTGGAGCGGATCCTGAAGGAGCTGCAGGTCTGACACAGGCGGGCGATGGTCCGTCGCGGACAGGATGGCCTGCGCGTCCCGATGATCGGGCACAATGGTCCCTGCTCCGGCCGGAGTGGTGGAACTGGCAGACACGCAGGATTTAGGTTCCTGTACCGCGAGGTGTGAGGGTTCGAGTCCCTTCTCCGGCACCCTGGCGACCGGGCCCAGTGAGAACCGGCTCATGGAGGAACCCGCTCAGTTCATCGCGCAGGCCCCGCTGGGGACGGCGGTGATCTGGTGGGCACCTCGATTGACAGTCCCGGCGGTCTGGGTGATGGTCAGCGCGTAGCCGGTCTGGGGCTCCCACTGCGAGCGCGCGAAGACGGTGCCGGCCACCTTGCCGTCCCGGGTCAGGACCGGGCCGCCGGAATCACCGTGCTCCACGTTGGTCCGCAAGGTGTAGATCTGGCGGACGGTGCCCGCAGTGCCGTAGATGTCGTCTCCGCTGGCCTGCGTCGTGTTGCTGACACGGCCCGGTGACAGGGTGAAGGCCCCACCCCCGGGGAAGCCCGCCACGACGACGTCGGACTGGTCGGCCACCGCGGTCGTGGTGGACAGCGGCTGACCGGTCAGACCGGGAACGTAGAGCACGGCGACGTCGACGTCGGGGTCGATCGCCACCAAGGTGGCCTTGAGCAGCCGGCCCTTTCCGCCGGGCTGGACCCGATACTCGGTTCCGCCGGCCACGACATGGGCGTTGGTCACGACGCGCTCGTTCGCCGATACCCATCCGCTGCCGAGCACCTCGCCGCCACAACCGACGGAGATCACCTTGATCACCCGGGAGGCCGCGGCCTGCACGGCGGGGGAATCGGTGCTGCTGGGATCGGGGTCCTGCACGGGGAGCGTCGGTTCGGCGGACGGCGACGAGAACGCCCTGGGGGACACGGCTTCCTTCAGGCTCCGGCCGAGCTGCGACGCTGTGGCGCGCAGCGGAGGCGGCAGAACCGCCTCCACCCCCTTCACGACCTGCGCGTCGGCCATCACGCCGGTCCAGGACGACGGAGCGATCGGGCGTACGGCGGTGGCCACCACGCCCAGCACCAGCACTGTGACGATGGCGGCTCCACAGGCTCCCAGCGCCCGGTCCGCGGCGCGGACGACGGCGCCCCGCCGGGGGCGCAACCAGGCACTCAGTCCGCCCGACACCACGGACCCGAGGAGGGCTCCCACCAGGACCACCAGGACCAGCAGCAGGCTCTGCTCGCCGGTCGCCAGTCTCCCGGTGCCCGACCAGGAATGCAGCCGCGACCAACCCCACAGTCCCAGCGCACCGCCGCCGACGGCCCCGACCATTTCGAGCCCTCCAGCGAGGATGCCGCGCGCCCAGCCGCGCGCGGCGGTGCCGAGCACGGCGAGCACCAGGACCACGTCCAGGAGCAGCGAAGCCCACGCAGCATCCTCCATGGCCTCATCGTGACAGGGTGTTCCAACAGATGAAGCCCAAAGCGAGTTCCAGGCCTGCCGACCGGCTCGGCGATGCCGTCAGGACGCCCGGGGTCGCCTCCGACTTACCTGGTAGGCGCCCCATCAGGCACCGTCTCCTCCCACCTCGCCTCGTGCCGTCTCGCCTCAAGCGGGCCCGCGGTCTCCGGCACCACCTCGTCGGACTCCAGGAGCGGTGGCCGACGCGCCGGCAGTTGCGACACGATGATCCCGGCCAGCATCAGGGCGGCCCCCAGATAGCCCATCGGCACCATCCGCTCACCGAGGAACAGCGCCCCGCCGAGGGCGCCGAACACCGTCTCCAGGCTCATGATCAGAGCAGCGTGGGACGGCAGCGCGTCGCGTTGGCCGACCACCTGCAGGGTGTACGCGACGCCGACGGAGACCAGCCCCGCGTACGCGATCGGGCCGAGGACGGTGGACAGGCCGGTGAACGGGTGGGGCTCGACCAGGAGGGCGGTCACCGCGGCGTACGCGCTGTTCGCCACGAACTGCGCGACCGACAGTCGCAGCGGATCGACCCGCCGGGAGAACCTGCTCACGGCAAGGATGTGGCCGGTCCAGAAGAAGGTGCTGGCCAGGCAGAGCACGTCGCCGGTGTTCATCGCCCCCGGCCCGCCGGTCATGGTCAGCAGATAGAGACCCGCGACGGCCAGGCCCGCCCCCACCCAGATGGCGCCGCGGATGCGATGGCCCAGCAGCACGCCGACGAGCGGCACCGTGACGACGTAGAGGGCGGTGACGAACGCGGCGTGCCCAGCGGTGGTGAACTGCAGCCCGATCTGCTGCAGCGACGATCCCGCGAAGAGCAGCACGCCGATCAGCAGACCGGGCCATACGACCGCCACCCAGCGGCGACGGCGTTCGGCGGTATCGAGGTGGTCACGGCGATCCAGCCAGCCGATCACCGGCAGCAGTGACAGCGCTCCCAACAGGAACCGCGACGAGTTGAAGGTGAACGCGCCGACGTGCGCACCGGCGATCTGCGCCACGAACGCGAAGCCCCAGATGGCGGCCGCGAGAAGCAGCAGCAGATTGGCACGGGTACGGCGGGAGGAAGCGGCGGCCTTCACCGATCGATCCTTTCACGAGGCCTCGCGGCGCCCCCGCGGCCACCACCCCTACCCACTGAACGGTTGTATGGGTGGCTATACAGTCGTACAGTGGAGTCATGGAGACGCCAGAGAGCGACCTGACGGCCAGGGCCCGGATCCGGGACGCCGCCCTGGTCGAGTTCGGGCAGCGCGGCGAGAAGGGCGCCACCATCCGGACCATCGCCGCGCGTGCAGGGGTGTCGCCGGGACTCGTCCAGTTCCACTTCGGCACCAAGTCCGGCTTGCGGGCCACCTGCGACGCGTACGTCCTCGAATACCTGCGCACCGAGGTCGACCTCGGCATCGACCAGGGCGGGATCGGCGACCCGGCCTTCGCGGCGGAGGCGCTGCGGACCGGGCCGCCCGTGACCCGCTACCTCGTCCGGGCCCTCATCGACGGCTCCCCCGGCGCCGACGCGATGTTCGACGAGGTCGTCGACCTCACCGCGCGCTACCTGCGGGCGTCGGACCCGTCGGTGCCGCTGCGCGCCAAGGCAGCCGTGATGGTGGCCATGAAGCTCGGCATCTCGGCCTTCGCCGCGCAGCTGTCCCGCAGCTTCGGGGTGGACCTCTACTCCCCCGAAGGCATGTCCCTCAGTGGCCGGGCGCAACTGGACCTGCTCAACCCCGAGCTCTCCGAGCCCGGCATCTTCGAGCAGGCCAGACAGTCCCTGCCCGCCACCGACCAGGAGCAGTCATGACCTCGTCCGATGCTGTGATCCGCACCGAGCAGCTCAGCAAGACCTTCGGGCGGACCCGCGCCCTCGACGGCCTGGACCTCACCGTCGCGCCGGGGGAGGTCCACGGCTTCCTCGGTCCGAACGGTGCGGGCAAGACGACGACCCTGCGCATCCTCCTCGGCCTGCTACGTCCGAGCGCCGGCTCCGTACGCGTCCTTGACCTCGATCCGTGGACGGACCCGGTGGAGGTGCACCGCAGGGTCGCGTACGTCCCCGGCGACGTCGTGCTGTGGCCGAGCCTCTCCGGGGGTGAGGTGATCGACCTCCTCGCCCGGCTCCGTGGCAGCGTCGATCGGCAACGCCGGGATGCGCTGCTGGAACGATTCGAGCTGGACCCGGCCAAGCGGTGCCGCGATTACTCCAAGGGGAATCGCCAGAAGGTCGCTCTGGTGGCGGCCTTCGCCGCCCCGGTGGACCTGATGGTGCTCGATGAGCCGACGTCAGGGCTGGACCCGCTGATGGAGCGGGTGTTCCGTGAGCTGGTGGACGAGGTCCGGCGGGCGGGTCGTACGGTCCTGTTGTCCAGCCACATCCTCTCCGAGGCCGAGGATCTGTGCGATCGGGTGAGCATCATCAGGGCGGGCCGGGTCGTGGACTCGGCGCCCTTGGCCCAGCTGCGCGGCGCCCATCATGCTCTGGTCGACGCGACGCTGGCCTCCCCCGCCGACCCGAGTGCCTTCGCCGCACTGGCCGGGGTCGCGGAGCTGGAGGTGAGGGGAACGTCCGTCCACTGCCGGGTCGAGCCGTCGGGCCTGACGCCGTTGCTGAGGCTGCTCGCCGAGATCGGCACCCAGAGCCTGACCTGCACCCCGCCCTCGCTCGAGGACGTCTTCCTCGCCCACTACGAACCGGAACTCACGCGATGAACAGCCAGGAACTGGCGGGCTTCCGCCACCTGTTGCGCCTCGTGCTCCGCCGCGACAGGATCCTGCTGATCACCTGGACGGTGGGCATGACCGGGCTGGTCGTCGGCATGGTGTCGGGGGTCCGCGCGGGCTACCCGACCCAGCAGGCGATGGACGCCTTCGCCGCCTCGGCCATGGCCAACGCCTCCGAGCTCTCGCTGCGTGGCCCGATCTTCCAGGCCTCCGTGGGCGGCCTACTGGCCTGGACGCTGGCCTCGTCCGGCTCCCTGGTCAATGCCGTGATCGGCCTCCTGCTGGCCGTCCGCAACACCCGCACCGACGAGCACGCCGGGCGCGCCGAGATCCTCGGCGCCGCCCCGGTCGGACGGCTGGCCCGGCCGGCCGCGGCGATCGCCGCCCCGAGCCTCACCGCCGTGGCGAGCGCCGTGCTCAGCTTCGCCGGCTTGGTCGCCCAGGGACTGCCACCGGCCGGCTCCGCCCTGCTCGCGGCGATCCTGGCGGCGAACGCGATCCTCTTCTGCGCCCTCGGCGTGCTGGCCGGCCAGGTGGCCGAGTCGCCCGGCGCTGCGCGGGCATTGGGGTTCGGCATCCTGGGGGTGGCTTTCACCCTGGCCGCCGTCGGCGACCTGGCCGGCACGGCGCTGGTCTGGGCCAGCCCGCTCGGCTGGGCGCGGCACGCGCAGGCCTTCGCCGGTGACCGGGGCTGGGTGCTGCTCCTCCCCGCGGTGTCGGCGGTCCTGGTGACGACGCTGGCCGGTGTGGTCGCCCGGCGTCGCGACCTCGGCAGCGGCCTGCTCCGGCCACGGCCAGCCCCGGGGGCCGCCGCGGCCTGGCTCTCCTCGCCGATGGCGTTGGCCTGGCGTCGGCAGCGCTGGGCCCTGGTCGGCTGGACGGGTGGCCTGGGGGCCCTGGGGCTGCTGATGGGCTCGGTGACCGGGTCCCTCTCCGCCCAGCTCGACACCCCGGCCTTCCAGGAGTTCGCTCGCCGGGTCGGCGGCGGGGTCGGCGTCGGTCGCGCCTTCTTCCTGTTCATCCTCTACGTGCTGGCGCAGGTCGCGACGGCGGCGGCCCTGGCCGCGGTCCTGCAGCTGCGGACCGACGAAAGCTCCGGGCTGGCCGACCTGATGTTCACCACGCCGGTCCCGCCGTTGCGGTGGGTGGCCGCGCAGGCTGTCGTGGCCGTCGGCGTCGGGGCCGGCGTGGTGGCCGGTATCGGCTTGGGCGCCTCACTGTCCTCCGGGGACTGGGGCGTCCTGCTGCTGAGCCTGGGCTACCTCCCGGCCATCGTCTTCCTGGTGGGCCTGGCGGTCGGATTCATCGGCTGGCTGCCCCGGGCGGCGGCGGCCCTGTCGTGGGGCTTCCTGGGAGTCCTGCTGCTGTTCGACCTGCTCAGCGAGTTCGGGCTGATCGGGGCTGCCACGATGGACCTGTCGCCCTTCGCGTTGCTCTTCCGCGGGCTCGTCGGGGCTGGCTCCTGGGCCCTGGCCGCTGTCGGGCTCAGCCTGGCGGGTGTGCTGATGGGCGCGCTGGGGGCGTTCGGGATGCGGCGCCGCGACGTCACCAATGCCTGAACACCCAGCGCAGGTACCACCACTCTCCGGCCCGCTGGACCATCCCTGGCCGCTTCCGGACGACCAGAGGCCTGCCGGAGATCGGGTCGCGAGACAGCTGGCCCCGGTCGTGCCCGTGGTGTCCCGAAACGTCTTCTCGTCGTGGCGTCATGTCCGCACCTCCACGTTGATGACCGGATACCCGGTGGCGCCGTCGGGAATCACATCCTCCACCTCGTCGGTCTGCACCTGGCCCGCCATGTCGTACGCTCGCGCCCGCAGTCTGTGCCGACCGGGCGTCGCCTCCCACGGGAGGTACCACTGGCGCCAGTAGTCCAGCCCCACGTCCGGGCCCAAGGTCGCTTCCTGCCACGGGCCTTGGTCCACCTGCACCTCGACCCGGGCGATCCCCCGATGGGTCGCCCAGGCCACCCCGGCGATGGGCACCTGGCCCGCCGGCAGCGTGCCGGTCGGGGTGTCGATCCGGGCGGCCGTCTTCACCGGGGCATGATCCGCCCACCCCCGATGGGTCCAGTAGGCGCTGTCCGCGGCAAAGGTGGTCACTTTCAGTTCGCTGAGCCACTTGGTGGCCCCCACATAGCCGTACAGGCCCGGCGTGAGGAGGCGCGCGGGTGCTCCGTGGGTGGCGGTCAACGGCTTGCCGTCCATCGCGACGGCGATCATCGCGTCCCGTCCGTCGAGCAGCACCGCGAGAGGCGTCGACGCGGTGAAACCGTCCACGGAGCGACTCAGCACCATGTCCGCGCCCGGATCCGGCGCGGCGCGACGCAGCAGGTCGGCAACCAGGACACCGGTCCAGCGCGTGCTGCCACAGTAGGGGCCACCGACAGGATTGGAGACGCAGGTGAGGGTGATGTCCCGCTCGACCAGCGGCATCGCGAGGAGCTCGGCCAAGGTCAAGGTGTACGGCTGGGCGACGCGCCCGCCGATGGTCAGCTTCCACGACGAGGGGTTGGGCGTCGGCACCGACAGGGCGGTGTCGACGCGATAGAAGTCACCGATCGGCGTGACCAGGGGCGTCACTCCGCGCACCGAGGTCTCCAGTCCGGCGGGCAGGGGCGGCGGAGGCGAGGCCACCGGCGGCAGCACGACGGGCTGGGGCGCCGCGACACCCGGCGAGAGCCCCTGTCCGGGGACCAGGGCATCGGCCGCCCAGGCCAACAGCCCGGCGCCCGCGGCGATCCCGGCGCTGCCGGCGAAGAAGGCCCGGCGGTCCATCCACCCACGCCGCGGACCAGGACCAGCGACCCCTGCGTCACTGCCGGGGGCGACGCGGATCGGGGGCAGGCGACCCCCCGCCCGGACAGCCCTCGGCGACAGACCCCGGTCCACCCAGCGCAACTGGGCCAGCAGGGCGGCACCACCGACGAGGGTGGTCAGCAGGCCGGGAAGCACGGACACGACGCCCGCGGCGGGGCGACTGACGGCAGCCAGCACCAGGACGACGCCGAGCACGGTCACCACCGCGACACCGGCTGCCCGGGACCGGGCACCCACGAGCCCTGCCATTGCGGCGAGGACAGCGGTGACCACGAGGATCCCCAGCGTCAGGGCGAGCTTGTCGTGCGACCCGAACGTACGGATGGCGAACTCGCGGGCCACCTGCGGGGTGAGATCGACGACGCTCGCGCCGACCGCGAGGATCGGGGACGCCGCCGGCTCCGTGAGGGCCGCCACCAGCTGCCCCACAGCCACACCCAGCCCCGCGGAGGTCACGCCGACCGTGGCCGCGACGACCCTGTCCATATCTGCAGCGTACGGCCGGGTGACCCGGATCACAACGCCACCCCGGGGGGAGCGGCCCGTGCGGGCACTCGCGGGCGACGCGATCTCGCCGGCGCGCCTCTTGACCACACCCCTCGAGGTAGTGATCCTGATCACATCAGCACCCGTCGGGATGGCCGCCGCGGAAGCGTACGCCTCCCGATCCGATGACATTGCGACGCGAGGATGGCAGCCATGCCCGAAGCGGATCTGGTCATGCAAGGTGGCGGCGTCAAGGGCATCGCCCTGATCGGCGCGGTGGAAGTACTGGAGGAACATGGCTACACGTTCCATCGTGTCGCCGGCACCTCAGCGGGGGCGATCGCGGCATCACTGGTCGCCGCTGGCATCCCCGCCCAGCAGATGGTCAAGATCCTCAAGGAGGCCGACTACGAGAGGTTCCAGGACGGCTCCTGGTGGGACAACACCCTGATCGGCAAGGTCGTCGGCCTGGTGACACACAACGGCATCTACCGCGGCAACTACCTACGCAGCTGGCTGAGCGAGCAACTCACCACGTACGGCACCTACGGGAAGACCGGCACGTTCGCCGACCTCGCCTACCAGGACCCCGATCCGGAGCACCACCCGCTCCCGATGGAGCGGCAGTTCCGGTTGATCGTGGCGACCTCGGACATCAGTTCCGGCCAGCTGCGCTACCTGCCGTGGCACTACCCCGCCTTCGGTAAGGACCCGTCGGGGGAACTGGTCGCCGACGCGGTGCGTACCTCGATGTCCATTCCCTTCTTCTACCGACCGGTGCGCTGGACGACCAAGGACGGGCAGCCGACCTGGTTCGTCGACGGCGGCATGCTGTCGAACTTCCCGATCGACGTCTTCGACGCGCCGCCCGGGGTCAAGCCGCGGTGGCCGACCTTCGGGATCATGCTGGGGTCGAAGCCCGACGCCAATCTCGGCGTCACGAACCCCGTCAAGGGAACGCTGAGCTTCGGCTTCGCCCTGCTGCGGACGATGACGGGCTTCTACGACCGGATGCACATCGGCTCGGACGACGCGACCGATCGGACGATCTTCATCGACACCGGCAAGATCCGCACCACCCAGTTCGACCTCTCCCCCACCGACCGCGACATGCTCTACCAGAACGGCCGGACGGCGGCGGAGAACTTCCTGAACGGCGTCGACGGCCGCCCCGGGTGGGACTTCCAGGCCTACATCGACAAGAACCGCAGTTGAGCCACAGGCATCGTCAGCCCGGCCGGCCCGCCGGCCGGGAACCGACCTCCCACGCCTCGACGTCGCCGTCGACCACCCGGAACAACGGATGGGCCTCGGCGTGGTCGAGCACGGGCAACCACGCGGGAGCCCGCACCGACACCTTGGCGCGCAGGTGCTCCAGTTCGTAGTCGAGTTGCCCCCTCGTCACCGGAAGGGTGACCCCGCGGCTGGGCGCGGCGCTGATGCGCGAAGCGTCGAAGCGGTAACCGCGTCGCCCAGCCTCGGCCGCGAGGCCCTCCAGGTAGGCCGCCACACCGCCGGCCGGATCGTCCAGGGCCCTGAAGCGCGTGAGTTGGGGGTGGTGCTGGTACCCGCGGGTACGGCCCAGGAGCACGGCCTGGGCCAGCAGCCCCTCCCGCCAGCAGGCGACCAGGGCGGCTCGGTCGAGCAGACGGGGATGGAGGCTCCACAGACGCACGTGACCCACCCTACGGGGGTACGGAAGGGTCCGTCAGAGCCCGTCGAAGACATCGGCGAGCAGTCGCCGCGGCGGCAGCGGCGGCGGCCACACCACGGTCGCCCACTCACGCCCCATGGTCCGCTGCACACCGAAGATGTCGACCGGCTGGTCGACGAGGACGTGGAGTTGGCTGCGGTGCTCGAGGATCCCACTGGCGACCCGATCACGGACCGCGCGGCAATCGACGACCAGCCCGACCTCGTCGTCGGGGACGCCCCGCCAGTGGTACATCCGGGTGGGGTCGAAGACCGGCAGGTCCACCGCCCGTCGTCGCCGCTGCCAGCGGTTGAAGACCGACAACGGCAGGACGTGGTGCAGCAGTCGTTTGAAGCCGGGGGTGCCGTTGCCCGCCAACCGCGCGAACGCGAGATCGGTGGCCGCACCGATGGCGATGTGATCCGGGTGACCGGTGATGCCGTCGGGACCGAACGTGGCGACCACGTCCGGCGTCTCCTCCTCAAGGACCCGTGCGATCCGGTCGGCCAGCTCCGCCTGCGGGACCTCCGCCACCCGGCCGTCGGGGAAGCCGAGCCACTCCAGGCGGTCGGGTGGACGCCCGACGGCGCGCCAGGCGGCGGCGCACTCAGCGCGCCGTACGGCCCCCAACGTCTCCCGACTGGCGGGGAAACCGTCCCTGATGTCGCCGGCCTCCCCGTCGGTGGCCTGGACGAGGATGAACCGGAAGTCGCTGTCGAGGGCGTGCTTCGCCACCGTCCCCGCCCAGGTCAGGGCGTCGTCATCCGGGTGGGCCACCACCACCGCGAACGTGCGGGCCATAGGACCAGCGTGCCACCAAATCCACGAAATGTGACCTGGCACACATTTCACTCGTGTGACCGAGAGGGATGGCACCGCCCCTAGGATCGTGCCATGACCCAGTCGCCGCCGTCGGACACCCTGGAGGCCGTCCTCTCCCGGCTCGGCGACTCCCTCCCGGAACTGACCGACGAGACCTGTCTACGGATCTACCGCGACCTGGCCTCCTACCAGAGGGTCGTCGAGCGCGAGGCGCTGGAGTCCTCGGTCGCCCGCAACCTACGGATCGCCCTCAATGCTCTCCGCGTCGGGACCGCACCGACCAGCCGCAGCCTCGTCGAGGCCGACACCACCGCCCAGGAGCGCCACGCGGTCGGCGTACCGGTCGAGGAGATCATCCTCGGCTTCCGGGTCTCGATCTCCCTCATCCATGAGCGCTTCATCGATCTGGGGCTCTCCCTCGGCCTGCCGGTGGATGCGGTGATCACCGGGTCCCGGATCCTGTGGGACGTCAGCGACGCGTTCACCACCCGGGTCGTCAGCACCTACCACGACCTCGAGGTGACCGCGGCCCTGGCCGACGCCCGTCGTCGTGCCGCCGTCGTACACGCCCTACTGGAGGGCCGATGGCCCGCCGACCCGGCGGCGTACTCACTCGATCCGCAGACCCGGTACGCGGCGGTGCGCTGCGAGCTGCCCGGAACTGTCGACGGCGAGGCGGTGCGCCGCCACCTGGAGGCATCGGGGAGCGACGGTCCGGCACACGCCCTGGTCGTCATCGACGACGGCGCGTGCATCGGGATCGTGGCGCGACATCCGGTGGCCCTCAACGCCCCCGGCACGTCCGGTCTGGCGGTCGGTCTGGGACCCTTCGTCCTGCCCGAGGATCTGCCGCGGTCCACCGGGATCGCTCAGCAGGCCCTGCGGCTGGCCCGCCGACTGGGTCGGAGCGGCATCCTCGGGCTGGAAGAATTGGGCTGGCGGCTCGCGGCTGCCACCCGCTCGGATGTGGGGCGCCTCTATGCCGACAGGTTCCTCGCCCCCGTCGCGGCCGAGGGTGAGTTCGGCCGCGAGATGCTCGACGCCGTCCGGGCCTGGCTACAGCACGGCCGCAGCATCCCCCGTGCCGCCGAGGCGCTCACCGTGCACGTGAACACCGCCCGCTACCGCCTGCGCAGATACCAGGAGCTCACCGGCTGCGACCTCGACGACCTCGACGACCTGATCGGTCTCGCCTGGGCCCTGGAGTTGGGCGAGCTCGACGACCCTACGTTGTAGACTTCTACAACATAAACCCGGTCAAGCATGGACTTTCGTCCGTCGACTCGGGACACCGGGCGAGACTAGCGTTGAGTCTCGGACATCCGTTGGAGAACCGTACGACGTGGTGCGGTGTCTTATCCCCCAACCGACGGGTCCGGAAAGGGCCACAGGTGACCAAGGTCAGCGAGACCATCGCCCCCGTACTGGCCGGCATGGTGCGCGACGGCATGACCATCGCCGTCGGCGGCTTCGGACTGTGCGGCATCCCCACCGACCTCATCCGGGTCGTCCGTGATTCCGGCGCCAAGGACCTCACCATCGTGTCGAACAACCTCGGCATCGACGGCAAGGGTCTCGGACTCCTGCTGGAGAACAACCAGATCTCCCGGGTGCTCGCCAGCTACGTCGGCGAGAACAAACTCTTCATGCGCCAGTACATCGACGGCAGCCTCGACGTGGAGTTCGTCCCGCAGGGCACTCTTGCCGAGCGCCTGCGGGCCGGCGGCGCCGGCATCCCCGCCTTCTACACCCGCACCGGTGTCGGCACCCTCGTGGCGGAGGGCAAGCCGACCGCCGAGTTCGACGGCGAGACGTACGTCCAGGAGCGCGGCATCGTCGCCGACATCGCCCTGGTGCACGCCCACACCGCGGACGAGGACGGCAATCTGCGCTACCGCCTGACGGCGCGCAACTTCAACCCGCAGGTGGCGATGTGCGGGCGGACGACGTTCGCGGAGGCGGAGCACATCGTCCCGCTCGGCGCACTCGCCCCGGACGACGTCCACACCCCTGGGGTGTTCGTGCACCACGTGACTCCCTCGACCACCAGCACCGACATCGAGCAGCGCACCGTCCGGCCCCGTCCGGCCCAACTCATCGAGGAGGTCGTCCGATGAGCTGGACGCGTGACGAGATGGCCGCCATCGCCGCCGACGAATTGCGGGACGGCGACTACGTGAACCTGGGCATCGGCATGCCGACCCTGGTGGCGAACAACCTGCCCGACGGTGTCCGGGTCGTCCTGCAGAGCGAGAACGGCATCCTCGGCATGGGCCCCTTCCCGTACGAGGGCGACGAGGATCCCGACCTGATCAACGCCGGCAAGCAGACCGTCACCCTGCAGCCGGGCGCGGTGATCTTCGACTCGGCGATGTCCTTCGGGATGATCCGGGGCGGCAAGATGGCCGCCGCCATCCTGGGCGCCATGCAGGTGTCGGGCTCCGGCGACCTCGCCAACTGGCAGATCCCCGGCAAGCTGGTCAAGGGGATGGGCGGAGCCATGGACCTGGTCGCCGGCACCCGCCGGGTCATCGTGATGACCGAGCACGTCGCCAAGGACGGCAGCCCCAAGATCGTCCACGAGTGCTCCCTGCCGCTGACCGGCGTCGGCGTCGTCGACCGCATCATCACCGACCTGGCCGTCTTCGACCTGACCGACGACGGCCTGGTGCTGCGCCGGCTGGCCCCGAGGTGACCGAGGACGACGTGCGCCGTCGCACCGAGCCCGCCTTCGCGGTCGACCTGTCCTGAAGCTCCCGCGAGCCCCTGAAGCTCGCCGCGAGCCCCTGAACCTCCGTACCTTCCCTGTCGCAAGGAAACCCCCATGAGCCTCGTCATCGTCATCGCTGCGCTGGCCTTCCTGATGTGGATGGCCTACAAGGGCCACAGCGTCATCCTCTTCGCACCGATCGCGGCACTCGCCGCGGTCCTGCTGACCCATCCCGGTCTCGTCGCGCCCGTCTACTCGGGACTCTTCATGGACAAGATGGTCGGCTTCATCAAGAGCTACTTCCCGGTCTTCCTCCTGGGCGCGATCTTCGGCAAGCTGATGGAGATGTCGGGCTATGCCCGGTCGATCGTCAGCGCCGTGATCAAGGTCGTCGGCGCCCGCAGCGCCATGCTGACCATCGTCCTGGTAGGGGCCCTGCTGACGTACGGCGGAGTCTCGCTGTTCGTCGTCGTGTTCGCCGTCTACCCCTTCGCCGCGGAGATGTTCCGTCAGGGCGACATCCCCAAGCGCCTCATCCCCGGCACCATCGCGCTGGGCGCCTTCACCTTCACCATGGACGCCCTGCCCGGGACGCCGCAGATCCAGAACATCATCCCGACGACCTTCTTCCGGACCACCGGTTACGCGGCGCCGATCCTCGGGACGGTGGGCGGACTGTTCGTCTTCGGCCTGGGCATGCTCTACCTCGAGCGGCAGCGTCGCAAGGCTGTGGCGACCGGCGAGGGCTACGGCGAGGGCCACCTCAACGAGCCGCACGTCTTCATCGACGAGGGTCGCAGCCCGCACCCCCTGCTGTCGCTGGCGCCGCTGGTGATCGTGGGCGTCGCCAACCTGGTCCTCACCACCCTGATCCCGCGCTTCTACGGCACCGACACCGCCTTCCAGTCGACGGTGGTGGGCAAGCCCGCCCCGGTGACCGTGCCCACCGCGGCCAACGTGGCCATCTGGGCGGTCGAAGGCGCCCTCGCGCTGGCCATCCTCTTCATCGTGGCCACCGCCTTCCGGACCATCCGGGAGCACTTCACCGAGGGCGTGAAGCCGGCGATCGCCGGATCCCTCCTGGCCACCATGAACACCGCCTCCGAGTACGGCTTCGGCGCGGTGATCGCGTCGCTCGCCGGCTTCGGCGTCGCCGCCCGCGGGCTCACCGCCATCCCCGACCCCTGGTCCGGGAAGCCGTCAGTGTCAATGTCCTGGCCGGCATCACCGGCTCGGCCTCCGGCGGTATGAGCATCGCCCTCGCCGCGATGGCCGACTCCTTCATCCAGGGCGCCAATGCGGCCCACATCCCGCTCGAGGTCATGCACCGGGTGGCCGCGATGGCGTCCGGCGGCATGGACACCCTGCCGCACAACGGCGCGGTGATCACGCTCCTGGCGGTCACCGGCCTGACCCACCGGCAGTCCTACAAGGACGTCTTCGCCATGACGGTGATCAAGACCCTGGCGGTCTTCCTCATCATCGGCCTGTACTACCTCACCTCCCACCTCGCCTGAGCCAGGCCGGATCCCCACGAAGGAACCCCTCCATGACCATGTACCCCCACTTCCACGACGGGCGCCGCGCTCTGGTCACCGGCGCCGCCTCGGGTATCGGCCGGGCCGCCGCGATCAAGCTGGCCGAAGCCGGCGCCCACGTGGTGGCCGTCGACCTCAACGCCGAGGGCCTCGATGCCCTGGCCGCCGAGGTGGCCGGCATCGAGCCGGTGCCGTTCGACCTGTCCCAGCTGGACCGGATCACCGACCTGCCCCATGACGTCGACATCATCGTCAACGTCGCCGGCATCCAGACCGTCAGCCCGATCGAGGACTTCCCGGTCGAGCGCTTCGAGCTGATCATGCGGGTGATGCTGCACGCCCCGTGGTACCTGATCCGCCAGTCGGTGCCGCACATGTATGCGCACAACTGGGGCCGGATCATCAACCTCTCCTCGGCGCACGGCCTGCGGGCCTCGGAGTTCAAGTCGGCGTACGTGACCGCCAAGCACGGGCTGGAGGGCCTGTCCAAGGTCGTCGCGCTGGAGGGTGGCCCGCACGGCGTCACCTCCGTCACAGTGAACCCCGCCTACGTGCGTACGCCGCTGGTGGAGAAGCAGATCGCCGAGCAGGCGATCGCCCACGGCATGGCGGAGGACGAGGTGATCACGAAGATCATGCTCGACCGGGTGCACGTGAAGCGCCTCGTCGAGCCCGAGGAAGTGGCCGAACTCGTGCTGTTCCTCACCGGACCAGCCTCGGCCTCGATGAGCGGCACGTCGTACCCGATCGACGGCGCCTGGACAGCGTACTGAGCCCGGAACAGACAGGGAGATCATCATGAAGACGAGCAACGACCCGATCGTCGTCCTGGGCTACGCCCGTACGCCGGTGGGCAGCTTCGGCAAGTCGCTGGCGAACGTGCCGGCACATGTGCTGGGCGCCACCGCCGCCACCGCCGCCCTGGAGCGGTCCGGGCTCACCCCCGCCGACCCGCAGGAGTGGATCATCGGCTGCGTCGGCTCCACCGGCAACGACGCCTACATCTCGCGCCGCGTCGCGATCGCCGCCGGTGCCCCGGCGGAGTCCACCGCGATGACGGTCAACCGGCTGTGCGGATCGGCGATGCAGGCCATCGCCCTGGGGGCCGCCGAACTGATGGTCGGCGAGTCCGACATCGTCGTGGCCGGCGGCGTGGAGAACATGTCCGCCCAGCCGTACCTCGACTTCTCGGCGCGCTCCGGCGCCACACTGGGTGATCGCCGGCTGATGGACGGCACCAGCTCTATGGTCACCGACCCGTTCACCGACCAGCCGATGGGCATCACCGCGGAGAACGTCGCCGCTCGGTTCGGAGTCTCGCGACAGGCCCAGGACGAGTTCGCCGTGGAGTCGCAGCGACGGGCCCAGGCGGCGCTGGCCGATGGGGCCGTCACCGCCGAGATCGCGGCGGTGACGATCCCCTCCCGCAAGGGCGACATCGTGGTCGACACCGACGAGCACCCGCGCGCCGGGATCACGGTGGAAAAGCTTGCTGCCATGCGCCCGGTCTTCGCGAAGGACGGGACGGTGACCGCGGGCAATGCTTCGGGGATCAACGACGGAGCCTGCGTCCTGGTGCTGACCAGGGCGTCGGTGGCGGCCGAGCGTGGCCTGACCCCGCTGGCGGAACTGGTGGACTTCACCAAGGTCGGCATCGAGCCGGAAATCATGGGCTACGCCCCGAAGCCGGCGATCGAGAAGATCCTGGGCCGCAACGGCATGAGCGCCGGCGACCTCGGCTGGATCGAGCTGAATGAGGCCTTCGCGGCCCAGGCCGTCCCGGTCATCCGCGACACCGGCCTCGACCCTTCCGTGGTCAACCCGCTGGGCGGCGCGATCGCCTGGGGCCACCCCATCGGCGCCACCGGAGCCATCATCAGCGCCCGTACGATCGAGAACATCCGGCGCCACGGGCACGAGTTGGGCATGGCGACGATGTGCATCGGTGGCGGGCAGGCGGTCGCCAGCATCTGGCGGGCCCTCTGATCCTGCCTGGGCGCCGTTGGGCCTCGGCGAGGTGGGGCTTCGGAGGCACACTGGAAGGGTGACCACTCGGCTCGAGGCCGCGTTCGCGGCAGTGCCTCGCGCGGACTTCCTTCCGCCTTCGGTGCGCGATTTCGCCCACGTCGACGAGCCGCTGCCCATCGGCCACGGCGCCACCAACTCACAGCCGTGGACCGTGCACTACATGCTCCGCCACCTCGACGTACGGCCCGGTGATCGGGTCCTGGACGTGGGGAGCGGGTCCGGGTGGACGACCGCGTTGCTCGGCCACCTCACCGGCGAGACCGGCTCGGTGATCGGGGTGGACCTCGAGCCGGATCTCGTCGCCATGGGCCGGGCCAACCTCGGGCAGAGGTTCGCCTGGGTGCGGTTCGAAGTCGCGGTTCGCGGCGTCCTCGGGTGGCCTGACGAGGCGCCGTACGATCGCATCCTCGTCTCCGCGGACGCCGGCCGGGTGCCACCCGAGTTGGAGGAGCAACTCGCGGTCGGTGGACGGATGGTGCTGCCCGCCGCCCAGGCGATGGTGGTGGTCGAGCGCGGTGAGTCGGGGGAGATCACCCGCACACCCACCGACGGCCGGTTCTCCTTCGTTCCCTTGCGCTGACCATCGGTGTGACACAGGTGACACCGTCTGCCAGCGATCCGGGACCCGCGTACCTTCTGGATCAGGGGATCCATCGAGGAGGCTGTGATGGTCAAGCGAGTACTCATCGGGGTGGCGATCGGTGTCGGCCTCGCGATCGTCTCCCAGATCCTCCTGCTCGGGATCTCGATGCTCGCCGGCGCCGTCGGTCTGCACGTCTACGAGTCGGCTCCCACCGCCGCCGCCAGTGACCCCGCCTGGGTGCAGAGCATGAATCTGCTGTTCCTCCTGACCGCGATCCCGATGCTCATCGTGACCTACGTCGTGGGGCTGCTGATGAGGGTCGCCGGGCTGGGTGATGGCGCCGTTCTGGGCGTTACCTGGGCGGTCGTCGTGCTCCTGGTGTTCGTCGTCATCGGTCTCGGGAACGGGACGATCGCCATCCTGACGACGCTCGGTGCCTGGGTGTTCTTCGCCGCCGTCCTGGTCTGCCCGGTCCTCGCGGGGCTACGGCCCCGGCCGGCCCGGGCCGCACGGGCGGTCTGAGCGGCCCAGTCACGCTGAGCAGCCCGGTCGGGCTGAGCAGCCCGGTCGGGCTGAGCAGCCCGGTCGGGCTGAGCGGCGAGCCCGCCTGAGTCAGGGCCGACGACCGCGGTCAGGAACGCACCAGATCCTGGGGCGCCGCAGCCCGGGGACGCAGACTGGTGAGCACCACGCCGCCGATGACGAGCGCACCGCCGACCACTTCGGCCCAGTGCAACGCCTGTCCCATCAGGACGGCGATGAGCGCCGTGAAGACGGTGATGAGGTTGAGGTACACCCCGGCCCGCGCCGGTTCGATGACGCGGAGGGCGCGGTTCCACAGTAGGTAGGACAGCACCGACGGAAAGACCGCGATGAAGGCCAGCGACCAGCCACCGGACGCCGTCACCGGCCCATGGAAACCGTTGACCGCGACGAAGGGCGCCATCACGAGCATGGTGACGAAGGCCTGCACAGCCGTCGACGTGACCGGCGGCATGGTGGGGGCCTTGCGGCCGACGATCGTGTACGCGGTCCAGACACCGATCGCCCCGAGCATCAACAACTCACCCGGCCCGAGGCGCAGCCCCGCCAGGGCCAACAGGTTCCCCCGGGTCAGGACGAGCAGCACGCCGACCAGCGCCACCATGACTCCCGCGATCCCCCGCGAGGTGAGGGGTTGGCGCAGGAACATCGCGGCCGCCAGCAGGATCAGCGCCGGATTGAACGCGTTGATCAAGGAGGCGTTGAAGGCATCGGTGAACTGCAGCGCCGCGTAGAGGAACAGGTTGTAGCCGGCGAGCCCGGTGAGGCTGAGGGCGAGCAACCACGGCCAGTGCCCGAGCACCTCCCGCCAACGGGGTCGTTCGGTGAGCTGGGCGATGACGACCAACGGCAGGAGGGCGATCGCCCAGCGGGCCAGGACGAGACTGGCAGGATCCATTTCGCGGACGGCTACCACCCCGAGGACGTAGTTGCCCGCCCAGAAGAGCGTCGCGGCCACCAACGACAGCCCGGCGACCAGACGGCGACGATCCACGATGTCTTCCCCTCACGACGGGTCCCCGGTCGGGGGCCTCACGACCGGTCAAGTGTCGCACCGGTCGGGCGGGCGCCGTTCTGCCATCCACCGCCGCCCGGTCCCGCGTCCCGGCTGAGGCTGTCTTTCAGGCGCGACGCCGTACGTACGTCACGAAATCGAAGCCCTCGTGTCCCTCCCGCGCGCTCTTCAGCCACACGTTCGGGTCCACGGCAGGGAACGTTGTATCCCCCGCCGGCGCCCTGTGCACCTCGGTGAGTTCCAGCCGGTCGATCCGCTCCCAGGCGAGCCGGTAGATCTCGCCGCCGCCGAACACCCAGACGATCTTCCCCGGAGCGGCATCGGCCGCAAGATCGAGAGCCGTGTCCAGATCGTGGGCGACGAGGACGCCGTCGGCCCGCCAGGTGGGGTCGCGGGTGAGGACGATCGTGGTCCGGCCGGGGAGTGGACGGCCGAGGGTGTCGTACGTACGCCGCCCCATCAGCAGGACATGCCCCATCGTCAGGCGCTTCAGCCGCGGCAGGTCCCCCTCGATCCGCCACGGGATGTCACCGTCGGCGCCGATCACGCCGTTGTCGGCGACCGCTGCGATCGCCACCAACTCCGGGGCCGCCGGGTGCGCGTCCCCCGACGCTCCGGTCGGCCCACTCACACCGCCACCGGAGCCTTGATCGCCGGGTACGGGTCGTAGCCGATCACCTCGATGTCGTCGAGGGTGAACCCGTCGATGTCGCGGACCTCCGGGTTGAGCTTCAGCCGTGGCAGCGGTCGGGGCGTACGGCTCAGCTGCTCGTGCACCTGGTCGAGGTGGTTGAGGTAGATGTGCGCGTCGCCGAACGTGTGGACGAAATCGCCCACCTCGAGGTCGCAGACCTGGGCCACCATGTGGGTGAGCAGAGCGTACGAGGCGATGTTGAACGGCACCCCGAGGAACATGTCCGCGGAGCGCTGATAGAGCTGCAGCGACAGCCGGCCCCGCTCCTCCCCCTCGGCCGGGGGCGCGACGTAGAACTGGAAGAAGGCATGACAGGGCGGCAGTGCCATCTGGGGGATGTCCGCCACGTTCCAGGCGGAGACGATGTGGCGACGGGAGTCGGGATTCGTCCTGATCGCCTCGATCACCTGAGCGAGCTGGTCGATCGAGCCGCCGTGCTCGGGATCGGGCCAGGAACGCCACTGGTGCCCGTAGATCGGCCCGAGCTCGCCGTCCTCCCTGGCCCACTCGTCCCAGATGGAGATCCGGTGCTCGTGCAGCCAGTCGACATTCGTCGAGCCCTTGATGAACCACAACAGCTCACCGAACACCGACCGGGTGTGCACCTTCTTGGTGGTCAGCAGCGGGAAGCCTTCGCGCAGGTCGAAACGCAACTGGGCACCGAAGACGCTGAACGTCCCGGTCCCGGTGCGGTCGTCCTTGCGTACGCCGGTGTCGAGGATGTGCTGGAGCAGGTCGAGGTACTGCTGCATGGGGTCCCCTCAGTCCGTCCGCTCGGGATGCTCGCGCAGCCCCTTGATGAACGACGCCATCGCGCGGACCGCCTTGCCACGGTGACTGATCGCGTCCTTCTCGTCCGGCGTCAGCTCGGCGGTCGTCCGGGTCTCGTCGAGTGGCTGGAAGATCGGGTCGTAGCCGAAACCGTTCTCCCCGCGCGGTGCCCGGGTGATCCGGCCCTCGACCTCACCGCGCTGCAGGAAATCCTGCCCCGGCGTACGCCCCGACGGGTCGGCCGCCAGGTCCGGTAGGACCAGCGCCATCGAGCAGACGAAGCGGGCCGTCCGTCGTTCCTCGGGCACGTCCTCGATCTGGTCCAGCACCAGGTGCAGGTTGGCGTCGTCGTCGCAGGCCGGTCCGGCCCACCGGGAGGACCGTACGCCGGGCATCTTGTTGAGGACGTCGATCTCCAGCCCGGAGTCGTCCGCCAGCGCGGGCAGACCGGTGTGTTCCACCGCGACGCGGGCCTTGATCAGCGCATTGTCATCGAAAGTCGCGCCGTCCTCGGCCGGCTCCGGATAGCGCTCGAAGTCGCCGAGGCCGAGCACCTCGATCTCCAGCCCGGTGTCCGCCAGCACCCGGCGCAGCTCGACGAGCTTCTTGGCGTTGTTCGTGGCGAGCACGACCTTCTCGAG
Organism: Raineyella fluvialis; assembly: GCF_009646095.1. Lineage (NCBI taxonomy): Bacteria > Bacillati > Actinomycetota > Actinomycetes > Propionibacteriales > Propionibacteriaceae > Raineyella > Raineyella fluvialis. The sequence continues at coordinate 181,178 of NZ_CP045725.1, forward strand.
CATGCCGCTGGTCACTTCCCGACGGGAACGGCCAGGCCGAGCGCCGCACGCTGCAGGTCGCGCAGTTCGGCGTTGCCCTTGGCGGCCAGGTCCAGCAGGTCGTTGAGCAGCCCACGATCGAAGGGCTCCCCCTCGGCCGTGCCCTGGACCTCGATGAACCGGCCGTCGCCGGACATCACGACGTTCATGTCGGTGTCAGCGGTGGAGTCCTCGTCGTACTTCAGGTCGAGCATCGGCGCGCCGTTGACGACCCCGACCGAGATCGCCGAGACCGAGTCCTTGAGCGGCTCGCCGGCCAGCAGGTTGCGCTCCCGCAGCCACGAGACGGCGTCGTGCAGCGCGACGTAGGCGGCGGTGATCGAGGCGGTGCGGGTGCCACCGTCGGCCTGCAGCACGTCGCAGTCGATCATGATGGTGTTCTCGCCCAGCGCCTTGTAGTCGATGACGGCGCGCAGGCTGCGGCCGACCAGACGCGAGATCTCGTGCGTACGTCCGCCGACGCGCCCCTTGATCGCTTCCCGCTGGGTCCGCTCGTTGGTGGCGCGGGGCAGCATGGCGTACTCCGCGGTCACCCAGCCCAGACCCGAGCCCTTGCGCCAGCGCGGGACACTGGGTTCCACGCTCGCCGCGACGAGCACCCGGGTGCGCCCCGCCTCGATGAGGACCGAGCCCTCCGCGTGGTCGAGCCAGTTGCGGGTGATCCGGATGTCACGGAGCTGGTCGAGGGCGCGGCCGTCCGTGCGCGTGGGGGTTGAGGTCATGGGCCTCAGGTTACCCGGGCCCCCGTGCCGCCCCGAATGCTGCTCGGGTCGGGGAGGTTCGGGTCGGGGAGGTAGGGATGGAGAATCACGTGATAGGGCAGCCCTATAGATGACCAGCGCCCTACCTGACAGGCCACCGGGTTGCCTCCTCGGGACGAGCCATAGGGCTGCCTCAGTGTCATTTTGGGTGGTGCCGCTGTTGACGCGGTGGTTGGATCCGGATCACTGGTCGGCTGACTCGTAGGGGTGCTGCCTGCATGGCGTTCATAGGTTTTGTCGCCGGTCAGTGTGAAGGACCGGCCGGCGTGACTTGATAGGAGCGTGGCACCGCCCCCACTGAGATGTGTCCGCCGACCGGCCCGACCGTCCCTCACTGATCAGGGTGAAAGGAGGCAACCACCATGGTTGTCGTCGGAGCCGATGTTCACAAGCGCAGCCACACGTTCGTCGCGGTCGACCAGACCGGCCGCAAACTGGGTCAGCTGACCGTCGAGGCCATCACGGCAGGGCATCTGAAGGCCCTGAGCTGGGCCCGCCGGGAGTTCGGTGACGAGCTGGAATGGGCCATCGAGGACTGTCGCCACCTGTCGTCGCGACTCGAGCGTGACCTGTTGGGCGCCGGGCAGACGGTGGTCCGGGTCCCGCCCAAGATGACGGGCCAGGCCCGCGCGATCGCCCGCACCCGTGGCAAGTCCGACCCGATCGACGCGCTGGCCGTCGCCCGGGCCGCGCTGGCCGAGCCGAACCTGCCCAGGGCTTGCCACGATGACCAGGCCCGGGAGCTGAAGCTGCTGGTCGACCGGCGCGACACGCTGATCACCCAGCGCACCGCCACGATCAACAGCCTGCGCTGGCGGGTCCATGAACTCGACCCCGAGTACCCGATCAAGCCGTCCGGCCTGGACCGGGCCAAGCACCAGCAGGCGCTCGCCGCTTGGCTGGCCGCGCAGACGGGCATCGTGGCCGAACTGGCCACCGACGAGCTGGAGGACGTGATCGCCCTGACCGGGCGGATCAACGTGCTGGAGAAGAGGATTGCTGCCCTGGTCGCCCAACGGGCCCCTGAACTGGTGGCGCTGCCCGGTTGCGGGGCGCTGACCGCGGCCAAGCTGGTCGGCGAGATCGGGGCCCTTGACCGGTTCGACAACGAGGCCCAGCTGGCCCGCCATGCCGGGATCGCGCCGATCCCGGTCTGGTCGGGCCGGACCGAGGGCCGGGTCCGGATGACGCGCTCGGGCAACCGGCAGATCAACTGCGCCATCCACCGCATCGCGGTCACCCAGACCCGGCTCAAGGACAGTCTGGGTCGGGCCTACTACGACAAGAAGAAGTCCGAAGGCATGTCCAACCGCGAAGCCCTGCGCTGCCTCAAACGCCACCTCATCCGCCTGGTCTTCACCACCCTCAAGAACGCCCGACGATCAGCACCCCAGCCCTGTCTGCCGGCCGCCGCTTGACATAGGAGAAACCTATAAGCGAATTTTCGAACACCAACTCCCTGCTGCGGCGCCCGCAGCTCAGAAGCCGATCACCGCTCCGGGGGTTGCCTGGACCAGGACCCCGTCGAAGGCGCGTCGTGCCTCGACCAAGCGCTGGGCCGGGTCTTCCCAGGCGGGGACGTGGGTGAGCACCAGGGTCTCGACTCCCGCGGCCGCAGCCGCCTCCCCCGCCTGTCGCCCGGACAGGTGCAGGTCGGCCGGCAGTCCCGCCATGTCGGGGAAGGACGCCTCGGCGAGAAGGACGCGGGCGCCACGGGCGAGATCATTCAGGGCAGGGGTGGGGCCGGTGTCACCGGAGTAGACGAGGGCTCCGCTGGGGCCGTCGACCCGCACCGCGTACGTCTCGACGGGGTGCGCGACCCGCGCGAAGGTCAGGGTGAAGCAGCCGACCGACAGCCGCGTGTCCCCGGCGATCGCCCGGAAGTCGAAGGACCGCTCCAGCTGGGCGTCCCGGGGGTCGTCGACCTCGGCGGCCCGCGCGATCCGGTCGTACGCCCCGGCCGGCGCGTACGTGGGAACAGGTCGCCACGGCGCGCTCGAGGAGTAGGCCGCGGCGACGTCCCAGGCGGTCAGGTCGAGGCAATGGTCGGCGTGCAGGTGGCTGAGCACGATCGCGTCGATCGCCCGCGGATCCACGTGGCGCTGCAGAGGCCCGAAGGCGCCCGACCCCAGGTCCAGCAGCAGCGTCGTCGTCGCCCCGTCCACGGTGGCCCGGACGAGATAGGCGGAGGCGGCAGCGTCGGGCCCCGGACCGGACCCGCTGCAACCGACGACCACCAGCTCGGCCACGGCGCCACTCACAGGAACTGCCCGACCGACTCGATCAGGCCCTGGCCCATCAGCCGTTCCCCGATGCTGCGGAACTGCTCGGGCTGCCCGGTGGTGAGGAAGGCACGGGTCCCGAGGCCCGACTGGTCGTTGAGGAGGTCCTGGTCGGTCAGCGTCCGGTAGACGGCACGGGCGCAGGCGTCGGAGCTGGAGACCAGCGTGACGCCGTCGCCCATCACGTACGAGATGACGCCGGTGAGCAGCGGATAGTGGGTGCAGCCGAGGATGAGCGTGTCGACCCCGGCGTCCTGCAGTGGCCGCAGGTAGCCGCGGGCGATGCGCTGGATCTCCGGGCCGGTGGTGATCCCCCGTTCGACGTAGTCCACGAACTGCGGGCAGGCGCGGGTGCGCAGGTGCACATCGGGCACGGCGGCGAGGGCATCGGCGTACGCGCCGGAACGCGCGGTCGAGGTGGTGCAGATGACGCCGACCTCACCGTCGCGGGAGACCCGGGCAGCGGTGCTCGCGGCCGGGGTGATCACCTCGACGACGGGGACGTCGTAGCGTTCCCGGGCGTCGTGGAGCACGGCGGAGGAGGCGGTGTTGCAGGCGATGACCAGCATCTTCACGCCGCGGTCGTAGAGGTGGTCCAGGCACTCCAGAGCGAACTCACGCACCGACGCCAGCGGTTGCGTGCCGTACGGGGCGCGGGCGGTGTCCCCCAGATAGACGATGTCCTCGTGCGGCAACTGGTCGACGACAGCGCGCATCACGGTCAGGCCGCCGAACCCGGAGTCGAAGATCCCGATCGGCGCTGTCCTGTCGCGTGTGGTCACCGAACGAAGATAGCGCGCTCCCTGCCGGACCTGCCTCCCGGTTCCGGGCTGCTCACAAGGCGCCGAGCAGCGTCTCCTGCACATACGCGAGCCAGTCGTAGACCTCGAGCATGAAGTCGCGCGCCTTGGGTATCACGGCGTCCGGATCCCCCAGCGGGTGCTCGTCACTGATACCGAGCCGCTCCGCCACGACGAGGCGCAGGGCGGTGAGGGTACGGAGCCACGGCTCGACCTGGTCGGAGGGGATGCGGACGGGCAGCCGACCCTGATCGCTCGCCTCCAGGCCGGCCATCACGATCAGGGCTTCCTCGATCTTGCGCTGGCGCTGGTCGGACTCGGTGTAGCGACGGAACTCCGCCGAGGCCTTGTCGTCGTCCCGATAGGCGTCGGGGAAGAGCCGCAACAGCACGGGGTCGGTGGGCCGCTGCGCCTCGGGCCGGTGGGCGTCGAGCTCCTGCTCCCAGAGCGCGAAGGGATCATCCGCCTGCGCCTCCTCCGTCTGATCGTTCCCAGAGCCTGAGACGGGCGCCGCCGGCCGCCGCAGGTCCACCGGATCACCGAACAGCTCGTCCAGGTCGTGGTCTGGGTCTGCGTCGTCCTCTTCCGGCTCCTCGAGGTCGGGATCGGTGAAAGCCTCGGGGCTGAGCAGGTCGATGAGCTGGCCGCACAGCGACGTGAGCAGCCCGACCTCGAACTCTTCCATCACCGACTGGTAGGCCTTGCCACGCTTGCGGAACCGCTTCACCCGATCACTCCGCCCGCCCGAGCGTGGCCCACAGGCCGAACTGGTGCATCGCGTTCACGTCGCGCTCCATCTGCTCGCGGGTGCCCATCGCCACCACGGCCTTGCCCTCGTGGTGCACCTGGAGCATCAGTCGCTCGGCCTTGTCACGGGCGTAGTGGAAGTACGTCACGAAGACGTGCGTCACGTACGACATCAGATTCACCGGATCGTCCCAGACCACGGTGGTCCAGGGCAGTTCGACGACGGCTTCCTCGGCGGGGCGCTCGATGACCGCCGTCCCGCCGGCGGGAGACGTCGGGTCCTCAGCAGCGGTCATACCGGACAGTGTCTCACCGACGCGGCAACCGAGCACATCCACCGCTCCCCAGGATCGGAGTCCCGCGAGGTTGCCCGCGGCCCCTGCCCCGGCAGGGGCGACGCCTGACCCGTGGCCAGCGCGGTGATCGACGCCACCAACTCGTCACCGGACGTTCATCGGCTGGACGTTCCACTTGCCATGGAGCGACAACATGCCGCGGGCAGTCTTCATGAGGCCCCCTGAGAACTCAATAAGAAACACGTCTGGAAGGACTCCTCCGTGCCGAACCCCAAGCGCTGGCTGGCAGTGGCTGCGATCGCCGCCACCCTGCCTGCCGTCATCACTCCCGCCGCCCAGGCCGCTCCGGCCGGGACCATGACCGGTCCCTCGTCCTCCGCCTCCCCCTACCTGCTGCCCGTCGCCCCCGGCGTGACCAACACGTCCGTCCTGACCGTCGGCGACAAGGCGGCCAATGGCTACTCGATGGTCGGCATCCCCGACGGTCTGGGCGCGTACGACAACGGCGACGGGACCATCACGCTGCTGATGAACCACGAACTCGGCGCCGACAAGGGCGTCCCCCGGGCCCACGGGGCCAAGGGCTCGTTCGTCTCGCAGTGGGTGATCGACAAGAACACCCTCGAGGTCAAGTCTGGTTCAGACCTGATCACGACCTTCGTCCGTGCCGATACGAGCCTCGGCTCGGCCATCTCCCGCCTCTGCTCGGCCGACCTGCCGAAGAAGTCGGCCTTCTTCAACACCGCCACCGGCAAGGGCTACGACGGGCGCATCTTCATGAACGGTGAGGAGGACGGCTCCACCGGCCGCGCCTTCGCGCACGTCGCCACCGGCGCTGAGGCCGGCACCACGTACGAGGTCGCCGCCATGGGCAACTCCTCGTGGGAGAACGTGCTCGCCAATCCGGCCACCGGCGACAAGACGGTGGTGATCGGCACCGACGACTCCACCCCGGGCCAGGTCTACGTCTACGTCGGTGAGAAGAAGGACTCCGGCACCGCGGTCCAGCGGGCCGGCCTCACCGGCGGCACCCTGTTCGGCGTCAAGGCCGAGGGAGGCCTGAACGAGTACGACAAGAGCACCGGGACCGGCACCGCCAGCTTCCCGATGAAGGGCGGCTTCACCCTGGCCTCGCTGGGCGATGCCTCCACCTACGACTACAAGACGACGCAGGCCGAGTCCGTCGCCAAGGGTGTCACCGAGTGGTGGCGTCCGGAGGACGGCGCCTGGGACGCCAAGAACCCCAACGTCTTCTACTTCAACACCACCGCGAGCCTGAAGGGCCCTTCGCGGACCTGGAAGCTGACCTTCGCCGACGTCACCCAGCCTCAGCTCGGTGGCACCTTCGAGGCCGTCCTCGACGGCACCGAGGGCCAGAAGATGTTCGACAACATGGCGGCCGCCGACAACGGCAAGCAGCTCATCCTCAACGAGGACCCGGGCAACACGCCCTACCTCGGCCGGGTCTACAGCTACAACCTCGGCACCGATCGCCTCACCCCGATCCTCGAGCACGACCCCTCGCGCTTCTCCGCCGGAGGCAGCCAGTTCCTGACCTCCGATGAGGAGTCGTCCGGCACGATCGACGCGTCCGAGTTCTTCGGCCAGGGCAGCTACCTGATGACCACCCAGGCCCACTACGAAATCTCCGGGGAGCTGGTCGAGGGTGGCCAACTCCAGCTGGTGCGCGTCCCGTGGACCGACAACGGGAACGGCACCAAGGGCACCCGCTGACCTCCAGTTCCCGGGCACCGGATGGGCCGGTGTCCTGAAGACGGCCGGCTCGACCCGACGACCGCCGAGGTCTCGCTGCGTGGGGGACCTCGGCGGTCGTCGGTCGGCACGGCGGCACTAGGCTGCCCCCGTGACCAGTTCTGCGCTGTACACCGACCACTACGAGCTGACGATGGTCGAGGCGGCGATGGCGTCCGGCACCGCCTCGCGCCGCAGTATCTTCGAGCTCTTCCCGCGCCGACTGCCCAGTGGACGTCGTTACGGCGTGGTCGCCGGAGTCGGGCGGGCCATGCAGCTCCTGCGCGACTTCCGCTTCGGCGACGAGGAGCTCGCGTTCCTCCGGGATCACCAGGTCGTGTCCCCGGCGGTCCTCGACTGGCTGGCCGACTACCGCTTCAGCGGCGATATCTGGGGCTACCCGGAGGGCGAGATCTACTTCCCGGGCTCGCCACTGATGATTGTCGAGGGCAGCTTCGCCGAGGCCTGCATCCTCGAGACCGCGATGTTGTCGGTCTACAACTACGACGCCGCAGTCGCCTCGGCCGCGTCCCGGATGACACTGATGGCCGGCGACCGCCCCTGCATCGAGATGGGGGCCCGCCGGGCCAACGAGGAGGCGGCGGTGGCCGCCGCCCGCGCCGCGTACATCGCCGGGTTCGTGTCGACGTCCAACCTTGAGGCGGGACGGCGCTTCGGGATCCCGACCGCGGGCACCGCGGCCCACTCCTTCACCTTGCTGCACGACAGCGAGCGGGAGGCCTTCGAGGCGCAGCTCACCGTCCAGGGCAAGGGCACCATCCTGCTGGTCGACACCTACTCCATCGAGGAGGCCGTCCGTACGGCCGTCGACCTGGCCGGCCCCGAGCTGGGTGCGGTGCGCATCGACTCGGGTGATCTGGCGATCACCGCCCGTGACGTACGCGACCAGCTCGACGCGCTGGGCGCCACCCGTACCCGCATCATCGTCACCTCCGACCTGGACGAGTGGCAGATCGGCGCCCTGTCGGCGGCGCCCGTCGACGGGTACGGGGTCGGCACCAACCTGGTCATCGGCTCCGGCCATCCGACCTGCGGCTTCGTCTACAAGCTGGTCGCCCGCGCGGCCTCGTCCGACCCGGATGCCGAACTGGTGCCGGTGGCCAAGCTGTCCGCCAACAAGGCGACCGTCGGTGGGCGGAAGTACGCCATGCGCCGCTACGACAACGACGGGATCGCGGAGGCGGAAGTGATCGGTGTGGGGGTGCAGCCCCAGGGAGACCAGAACGACCGCCCGCTGCTGCACCGCCTCGTGGCCGAGGGCGAGATCGTCTGGCAGGACGACCTGGCGGCCGCCCGGGAACGGCACCGCGCCGGCCTGGCGGAACTGCCCCGGGCCGCCCGGAAGATGTCCCAGGGCGACCCGGTGATCCCCACCCTGTACGAATCGGACTACGCCTGAACAGTCCTTGCCTGAGGGGTCCTCACCTGAGGGGTCCTTGCCTGCGGCGCGGGCGGGCTGTCACTGCCCGCGCAGGACCTCCGCCAGCGCTTCGGCCCGCTCATCCGCGAGAGCCTCCTCCAGCAGCACGGGGCGCTGGGTCGGACCGGACAACGGGATGCGCCAGTTCGGGTACTCCCAGGCGGTGCCCGGCTGGTTCTGGATCCGGGTGTCGCCGACGAGGTCCGTTAGTGCCACGTTGAGAAGTCGTGCCCGGCTCTGCACGAGGTAGCCGTACAGTCCCTCGACCGCCTGCCGCAGGGCGTGCTGGTCAACCGGCGTGACCGCCGTGGACTCGGGCGGCACGCTGGCAGGCTCGGCCGACTCCGACCGGGCCGCCGCGGTCTGCTCCGTTGACCCGGGATCGGCGGGATCGCCCTCCGCCTCGCTCCGGCTGGCCAGTTCCGCCGCCGTGCGCAGCGCCCGGACCCGCCGCGCCTCGAGTTGCTCGGCGGTGAACAGCTGGAAGTCGGCCGGCAGCAGCCCGCGGTGGCGACAGGCGTCGAGGAAGATCCGCTGCTCGTGCTCCTCGACAGCGAGCTCCTCGTCCACCGGACGGGTCAGCACCCCCAGCTCCTGACGCAGCTGGACGTGGGCCATCTGGAGGTAGCCCGAGGTGGGCGGCAGGTCGTGTGTGGTGACCGAGGCCATGCAGGCCTCCCGATACCACTCGGGCTCGAGGGGCAGTCCGGCGTGGTTCTTCTCCCACCACAGGATCGAGGTGCCGAGCACCCCGCGGTCCCGCAGGTAGTCGCGAACGTACGGTTCGACGGTGCCCAGGTCCTCCCCCACGATCACTGCATCGGCCCGCTGGGCCTCGAGGGTCAGCACCCCGACCATCGCCTCGTGGTCGTAGTAGACGTACGTCCCCTCGGTGGCGGGCCGGCCCTCCGGGATCCACCAGAGCCGGAACAATCCGATGATGTGGTCGACGCGCAAGCCACCGGTGTGCCGCAGCAACGTCCCGACCAGGGCCCGGAACGGCGCGTACCCCTGCCGGGCCAGCACGTCGGGACGCATCGGCGGCTGGCTCCAGTTCTGGCCGTTCATGTTGTACGGATCCGGGGGTGCCCCGACGGTCACGCCGCGGGCATAGAGCTCGGGGTTGGCCCACGTCTCGGCCCCGAACTCGTTGACGCCCACCGCCAGATCACCCATGACACCGATCGGCATGCCGGCTGCTGTGGCGGCGTCCTGGACATTGCCCGCCTGCTCGTCCAGCACCCACTGCAACCACATCTGGAACTCGACCTCGTCGGCATGCTCCGCGGCCCACAGGTCGAGCTCGGCCGAGTGCACGTCGCGCAACGGCGCGTCCCACAACCGCCAGTCGGCCCCGTAGGTCGTGGCGAGGGCCATCCAGCGGGCGAAGTGGACCAGCCCTTCCTCCTGCTCGAACCGGTAGCGGCGGTAGGCCTCGTCCCGCTCGGGGGTGCGTTCGGCCTCGTGCACGACGCGGAGGGCCTTCATCTTGGCGGGCCAGACCCGGTTGCGGTCGATGTGCTCCCAGGTCTGCGGGTCGTTCTTCACCTGCCGGCGCCGCTTCGAGATCCGCGAGCGCTGGGCACGGGTCAGCGTGCGGTACTCGGGGATGTCCTCGATCCGCAGGTAGACCGGATTGCCGAACCGGCGACTGGTCGGCAGGTAGGGAGAAGGCTCCTGCGGCACTGTCGGTTCGGCGGCGTGCATCGGGTTGGTGAGCACGTACCCGGCGCCTCGGACCACGCACCAATCGACCAGCGATGCCAGGTCACCGAGGTCACCGATCCCCCAGGAGGCGTCGGATCGTACGGAGTAGAGCTGCACCATCGGGCCCCAGGTCCGCTCCGGCAGCTCGAGCCGGTCGGGCGCGACGATCATCGGTGCCCAGACCGATCGGCCGTCCCATTGGGCGCGGATGCGGTGGTAGCCCAGGGGCAGCCCGGTCGGCATCCGGAAGGATGCCTCGCCGAGGGTCACCCCGTCGACGACGCGCGGCGACTCCCAGTTGTCGACCTGATCGGCCGGGACGATCTCACCGCCCTCGAGGACCACTGTCACGACGATCGGCTGCCCGTGAGGGACGTGCACGTTGACGACCCGTTCCTGGGACTGCCGCATCACCACGACGTACGGCAGCACCCGCAGCCACCTGTCGTCCTTGCGCTTCTCGATGGCGGCGGCCGCCGCCTCCGGCGTGCTGGCGTCCACTCCCATCACCGCGAGCACCGAGACCAGGGTCTCCGCCGACACCTCGTTCAGATGACCCATGGTGTCGTAATAGCTGGTCGCGATGCCGTGATCGCTGGCCAGCTGATGCAGTTGGGGGCTCGGTGCTACCACGATATTCCTTGCCAGAACGGTGACCGGGGGGCGCGGCGAGGCGCCGCAACAGCCCCGCAGTCCCTCACCCTATCCCGTGTGCCGCCCGGCGCGGCATCCTCGACCGGGCCCTGCCGCCGGGTCCGGGCAGACGCCCGGGTCAGCGGGTGCGAATGACCTGGGTGCGGGCAGCCTTGTCATGGAGGGCCTGTCGCTTGCGGTCCCAGACGGGCCAGAGGCCGTCGACGTAGCGGAAGGCCGCCAGGGCGACCGCGACGCCCAGCACGGACAGGGCGAGGCCGGAGATCTCGGGCAGCACCCACACGATCGCCCGGAGCGCACAGGCCCCCCAGCCGAGCTTCTCCGTCGCCTGGCCGCGGTCGGCCGGCACCACCTTGAGGCGGAGCAGTAGCTTGCCGGGGGTGGCGCCGAGGAACCGGGTGAACAGGACGTAGTAGACGAACCAGATGGCCATCGGGGCCAGCGTGGCCCACAGCGCCGGCCAGAAGCCCATCACCCCGACAGGGGTGGGCAACGACCCCAACATCGCCGCCGGATCGGTCACTGCGCCGTTCAGCAGGCCCTGCTGCCACGCGACGAGTGCCTCGTTGTACGGGGCCATCAACCCCGCCGTGGCGACGCCCGTGAGGATGCCCAGCAGGACCGAGTCGATCAGGAATGCGACGAGCCGCTGCCACCAGCCGGCCAACTGCACGCCGTCAGCGGTCGTCGGACCCGTCTGGTAGCCCTGGTATCCGTAGACCGACCGGCCGTAGTCCTGCTGCCCGTAGGGAGAGGGAGAGCCGCCCTGCTGGCCGTACGGATAGCCGCCCTGCTGACCGTACGGGTAACCGCCCTGCTGGCCGTACGGGTACCCGCCCTGCTGCTGGCCGTAACCGTTCTGGCCATAGCCCTGCTGGCCGGCCTGCCCATAGCCCTGCTGGCCGTTTTGGCCATAGCCGGTCTGGCCGTAACCCTGCTGGCCATAGCCGGTCTGGCCGTAACCCTGCTGGCCAGCCTGACCGTAGCCCCTGGCCGCCTCAGCGACCCGGACCTGCTCGGTCCAGCGCACGCCGTCCCAGTAGCGCTCCTGGTGCGTCGGGGCGGCGGGATCGGGATACCAGCCGGCGGGAACGAGGGGGCGATCGGGCACGTTGTCAGTCACGCCCCCAGCCTACGTGGAGCCGGTCCCAGGCCGGCGCCCCTGCCCAGCCGTCAGCGCGGGCCTCCACCGGTGATGGCCCACTGGCGGATCAGGTCGATGCGCTTCTCCAGCGTCTCCTCGTCCGCGGCTGCGGACGGTGGTCCCCCGGTCGTCTGCACGAGTTTGTTGTGGATGACGCCGTGCGGCAGGTCGGTCCGGTGGTTCCAGGCCGCGACCAGGGAGTTCAGCTCCTTGCGCAGGGCCCGTAACCGCTGGTGGGTGGCCTGTTGGCGGACGCGCCCCGCCGGATCCTCCTGTCCCCTGGTGGGGCTGGTCTCGCTGCGGGCGATCTGGTCGGCCTGGCGACGTTGCAGCAGGTCCTTCACCTGTGTCGGATCGAGCAGGCCGGGCAGCCCGAGATACTCCTGTTCCTCGGCCGACCCGGACATCGTCGTCAGCCCGAACTCGCCCCCGTCGAACAGCACCTTCTCGAAGTCCGCCTCCGAGGCCAGGGCCTGGAACTGGTGCTTCTCACCGTCGATGTCAGCGTCGGCCGTGTTCTGCTCCCGCTGGGCGTCGGCCAGCAGGTCGGTCTCGTCCTCGGTCCTGCGCTTCAGCGCGTGGTCGCGTTGCACCTCCATCTCGGAGGCGTACGTCAACAGGCGCGGCACGCTCGGCACGAAGACCGTCGCCGTCTCCCCCCTCCCCCGGGCCCGGACGAAACGACCGACCGCCTGGGCGAAGAACAGCGGGGTCGCCGTCATCGTGGCGTACACCCCGACCGACAGGCGGGGTACGTCGACACCTTCGGAGACCATCCGTACCGCGACCATCCACCGGTCGGTGGAGTCGGCGAACGCGCTGATCCGCTCCCCCGACTTGGGCTCGTCGGACAGCACGACGGTCGGCTTCTCGCCCGCGATGTGGTGCAGCATCCGTGCGTACGCCCGGGCGGTGGTCTGGTCGTTGGCGATCACCAGGCCGCCGGCGTCGGGCACCGCCTGGCGGACCTCGCTCAACCGGGTGTCGGCCGCCCTCAGCACGGCCGGGATCCACGCACCCTGGGGATCGAGGGCGGTGCGCAGTGCCTGGGAGATCATGTCCTTGGTCATCGGTTCACCGAGGCGCGCGGTGACCTCGTCGCCGGCGTTCGTCCGCCAGTGCATGTCGCCGGAGTACGCCATGAAGAGCACCGGCCGTACAATCCCGTCAGCCAGCGCCTCGGCGTACCCGTAGTTGTAGTCGGGGCGCGACCGCATCGTCCCTTCCCCGTCCGGCTCGTACGTCACGAACGGGATGGGGTTGGTGTCGGAGCGGAACGGGGTGCCGGTCAGCGAGAGCCGCCGCTTGGCCGGCTCGCACGCCTCCCGGACCGCTTCACCCCAGCTGAGGGCGTCGCCCGCGTGGTGGATCTCGTCGAAGATCACCAGGGTGTTGTGGTGCTCGATGCGGATGCGCAGGGCGTTCGGGTTCACGGCCGCACCCGCGTACGTCAGGGCGGTGCCGACGTAGTGCTTGCCGGCGGCACCGCCCTTGGCACTCCCCTCGGGGTCGATCAGGAGGCCGACGCGGTCGGCAGCGGACGCCCATTGAGTCTTGAGGTGTTCGGTCGGGGTGATGATCAGGATGCGGTCGACGACGCGGCGGTTGAGCAGGTCCGTCGCCACCGTCAGCGCGAAGGAGGTCTTGCCGGCGCCGGGGGTGGCCACGGTGAGGAAGTCGCGTGGTTCCTCCTCGCGGTACTGCCGCAGGGCCGCCGCCTGCCAGGCGCGCAGATTCTTCACCGTTCCCCAGGCGGCCCGGTCCGGGTAGGCGGGTGAGAGGCCACGCGACCGCAGGTCGGGGGCTTCGGGGAAGAGGGCACTCACTGGCCCCATGGTAGGCGGCCGGGGATGTACGTCCAGCCTCGCGAGCCCCGGTGTCCCACGTCCTCCCGGCAAGCAGGCGCCTGCCTGCCCACCTGGAGGAGCACTGATCAGGCCGGAACAGGGACCCGATCGGCGTCGCGGTCGGTGTCCACGCGCGCCACCGAGCCGGTGATCGACTGCGGCCTGGCCAGCGGGTTGAGCACGGGGCAAACCCGTTCCACCTCCGACTTCAGGAACTCCAGCCGCTCGTCCTCAGCCGGAGAGGCGACCTGGACCTCGTAGTGGATGTCCTGGAGCTCCACCGGAACATCGGGGAACTCAGGCAGTCCCCCACGCGGGTCGAGTCGCGCGGTCAGGCCCACGGCGAGGGAATCGAGCTCGATGTCGAACTCCGCGGCCTTGATCAGGTAGATGTGCGTCAGGCAACTGCCCAGCACGCCCAGCTGGATCTCGGGCGAGGAGGGGCCCAGGTCGTAACCGGCGAAGTCTGCCGGGCTGTCGCTGATGATGTGGTGGTCACGGATGCGGATCCGGCGGACACCGGAGCGGCCCTCGGCCGTCACCCGGGCGCTGATCTGCATCGACGGGTGGCCGGCCTCGGCGGCCGCCGACCGGCGGGCGAGCAGGGCGGCCTTCTTCTGGACGAGGTACTCACGCAGCGTGCTCATCATGTTCTCATCTGTGGGGTGGGGCGTGTGGTCGACGCAGGAACGCGCCGGAAGAGTGGGAAGTCAGGTGTGGTCTGGAGGGCGGGCGGTCGAAGGACGCGAAGCGCCTCAGGAGAGGACGATCGAGCCCTTCGGTCCCGAGACGACGGCGGTCAGACCCGGGCGGCCGGCCGCCACCGGCAGGTCGACACCGAGAGCGGTGAGGACGTGGGTCGCCGCCGCCGGATTGGTATGACGGAGGGTCAGCGACTCCAGTCGGGCGGCGGGAAGTCCGGAGGACGCCGGGTGGGCGGTTTGCCCCCAGTCGATCAGGAACGGCACCACCCCGTCGAAGGGTGCGGGATGGCGCGACGCGAGGCGCCACCTCAGCAGTGTGCCCTCCGGTGTACGGCGCGAGACTGGCCAGGGATCCCCCAGGTCGGCCCCGGCCCGGCGGGCCGCCACGGCGGCCTCATCGAGGTCGGCCGGGTGCACGGCCCAGCCTCGCAGCACAGGCTCGTCGAGTTCGTTCAACCCGAACGGCTTCGCCTCCGTCGATCCGTCCGACGCGTCGGCTTCGGCCTCGTCATCGGGCCCGATGATCTCCAGATAAGAAGTGTCACTGAACGAGATCAGGTAGTTGCGGGTCCCCCGCCCCGGGTGCCGGCCACCCGGGGTGGCGCGGACGCCGATCGCCTCCTCCAGGGAGGCCACGGCGGTCGGGAGATCGGGGGTGGCGAACACCAGGTGGTCGAGGTGGTGAGGGATGGCTCCGGTGGGCTGCGGGGGCATGACACGTCCCCCCATTCGATAAGCAGATTTTATCTAGTTGCCTATATATGCTTATACTCTACCGTAACAGTAGGTTTTCGGGAGGCGTTCCTCCCCGAACCTGTCCGAGAGGCAACGATGAGAAACTCCCGAGCTGCGGCCGGCGCCGTGGTCGCCGACATGTTGGACCGGGTGGCCCTGCCCGCCGGGACGGCCGCCCGCCATCCACGCGAGCTGTCGGGGGGCCAGCGCCAGCGGGTGGCCATCGCCCGCGCCCTGGTGCTGGAACCGAGCGTCGTGGTGCTCGACGAACCGGTCTCCGCGCTCGACGTCACGGTGCAGGCCCAGATCCTGCGGCTACTGGAGCGGCTGCAGCGCGACCTCGGCCTGACCTACCTGTTCATCTCGCATGATCTTGCCGTCGTCCGCCGGATCGCCGACACCGTCTCGGTGATGCGCGCGGGGCGCATCGTCGAGACCGGGCCACTCGGCCAGGTCTTCGACGACCCCCGTTCCGACTACACCCGAGCACTGCTCGACGCGATCCCCGCCCGGGGGATCCTGCCCGTCCGCCCCACCGTACTGCCCAGCTCGGTCACCCGACCGCCCCTGGCCACCGCCCCTCGAACCCAGGAGTCCCCAGCATGACCGCACCAGCCCTCGGCTTCTTCACGCGTCTCCTCGAGGACGCCCCGGCCGCCGACCGGTACCGCTACGCAGTGGCCCAGATCCAGCAGGCCGAACGGTACGGGTACCGGTCAGCCTGGGTCGCCCAGCACCACTTCCACGAATCCGAGGGAGGGCTCCCCTCCCCACTGGTCTTCCTGGCGCACGCCGCGGCCCGGACCAGCCGGATCCGTCTCGGCACTGGCGTGATCACCCTGCCCATGGAAGCGCCCGTACGGTTGGCCGAGGATCTCGCCGTGCTGGACCGGCTCGCTGACGGCCGGGTCGAGGTGGGCCTGGCCTCCGGCGGCACGCCGGGTTCCTTCCCGGCGTTCGGGCACCGGTTCGACAATCGCCACACCGTCTACTTCCGCCACCTGCAGGACCTGCTGGACGCCTGGGAGGGGCGCGGCGTCGCCGGCACGGAGAACCGTCTCTACCCCTCCGGCGGCACCCTGCCCGAACGCCTGTGGCACGCGACGTTCTCAGCCGACGGCGCACGCCGAGCCGGTCGGCGAGGTCTGGGTCTGATGCTGTCCCGTACGCAGCCCCGTCCGGAGGGCGACCCGCACGCATCCCTGCCCGAGCTGCAGCATCCGATCATCGACGCCTACCTGGAATCCCTGCCGCCGGAGGTCTCCCCCCGGATCATGGCCTCGCGGACGCTGTTCGTCAGCGAGGACCGTGCCGAGGCCCAGGAGTACGGCGAACAGGGACTGCGCCGCGGAGTGGAACGGCTGCGCTACCTGGATCCACGGCTCGCCTCCGCGCGGCTGGAGGACCTCACCGCCGTAACCGACACCCATCTGGGCACGCCCGAGGACGTGATCGCCTCACTGGCGACCGACACGGTCCTGCAGCGCGCCACCGACGTGGTCTTCCAGGTGCACTCGGTCGACCCGCCCCACGAGGCCACACTGCAGTCCATCGCGCTGGTCGCCGAGCGCGTGGCCCCGCACTTCGGCTGGAAGGTGGCCACTCCGGCCTCCGCCCCCGAGACCGATCGGCAGGCAGCATGAGCGCGCCGGTGACGCCACGACACGTCGACGTCGACGTCGACGTCGACGTCGACGTCGTCGACCGACTGGCGGGGATCCGGCCGGGCAGCCGACTCGACGACGTGCGGCGACGCCGCCCCATCGCCCGGGAACAGACCCAGCACGCCTACGAACTGCTCTTCGGACCGGGCGCGGGTGGGCTGTTCTCCCGCGCTGAACGCCTTGCCGTCGCCACCTTCGTCACCGCCCTGCATGGGGAGACGAGGATCGCCGACCACTACGCCGCCCTGCTGGCCGAGGTCGAACCCGAGTGGGTCGACCCGCTGCGGGCTGAGGCCGACCGGGCCGCCGGGAGGGGCCCCTGGGGCACCTATCGCGAGCCCGGCCTCGCCGACGAGAGTGTGCCGGGGCCCGCCTACGTCGCCGCGCCAGGCATCCACGACCGACTCGGCGGACGGCTCGCGGGCGCCCTGACCCATGCCCACCTGCTCGTACTGCATCCCCGCGATGCCTCCCCGGAGGCGTTGGCGTCGCTGGCCGCAGCCGGCTGGTCCCGATCCGGAATCGTCACCCTGTCCCAGGCCGTCGCCTTCCTCACCTACCAGATCCGCCTCGTCCACGGCCTACGACAGCTGGCCATCGAAGGAGACTCATGACCACCCCGACCGAGCAAGCGGCACTGGCGGAGCAGGCCGGGACACCACCGATCCCCCCGGTCGTGCACCCGAGCCTCGAGCGCCCCGACGCCTTCACCCAGGACCAGCTGGGCTGGGTCGCGTGGCTCGAGCCCCGCTCCGCAGCCGACCTGACCGAGGAGCAGCAGGCCGGCCTGCTGCAACGCTCCCGGGCCGCCAGCCCCTACTTCCGACTGCTGGCAGAGGACCCGCCGGTACTGGCGGCTCGTACGCACACCGACTTCGACATCTTCCACTCCACCGAGGACGGCCTGCGCCGGGGCGAACGCGAACTGGCCGCGGCGGTTGCTTCCCGGGTCAACGGGTGCGTGTTCTGCGCCTCCGTGCATGCCCGTTTCGCGTCGCATCACTCGGGACGCCACGACCAGGTCCAAAGGCTGCTCGATGAGGGTCCCACGGCCCTCATCGACGACGATGATCCTGCGTGGTCCGCCATCGCGGCGGCGGCCGTCGCACTCTCGGGGACGCCGGCAGGATTGGGCGCGGAGCACGTGGCCGCCCTGCGTGCGGCAGGTTTGGCGGACCTGGACATCTTCGACCTGGTCAACGCCACATCCTTCTTCGCGTGGGCGAACCGTCTGATGCTGTCGCTGGGTGAGCCGGAGGTGATCGGAACGTAGACTCGTGCCATGACCCAGCATCTGAGCCCTGGCGCCGAGACCCTCGTCGACGAGCGCGTCGAGCAGGAGGAGGACCTCCGGTACGAGGAGGGCGACCATGAGCGCTTCTCCCACTACGTGCCGAAGGAGCGCCTGACCGAGGCCATGGTGATGGGCACCCCTGTCATCGCCCTGTGTGGCAAGGTCTGGGTGCCCTCGCGCAACCCCGATCGCTTCCCGGTCTGCCCCGAGTGCAAGGAGATCTGGGAGACCCTGCAGGACGACAGGCACTGACCCGGTGACTTTCCCTCTCGACGCCCGACGGCTGTCCGGCGTGGTCGCCGTCTGCGCGCTGCTGCTGGCCGGCTGCGCCCAGGGGACCGGTTCGGCGACCTCCACCGCCTCGGACACTCCCGCGACCACCGATCCCGCCACCACCTCGGCCACCCCCAGCAGCAGCACGTCGGCGCCAGCCGTGAACGTCCGTCAGGTCGGTGCAGTGCTCGACGTGAGCAGCAGCGATCGCTATCGCTTCGCGTCGCCGACCGGCAACATCGTCTGCCAGCTGGACAAGGATGCCGTCCAATGTGCCGCCGCGGATCGCCAATGGACCCCGACGCCGACCGGTAAGGACGACTGCAAGGATCCGAACGGCGACGTGGCGCTGAGGTCCGACGGCCGGGCCGTCGTGGTCTGTCACGGCGACTCCATCGGCCAGAGGACGGACAAGAAGACGTCCGCCACGGTCCTGGACTACGGCCACGCCGTGAAGAAGGGCGACATCATGTGCCTCAGCCAGACCAACGGCGTCACCTGCTCCAGCAACGTGAACGGCGCCAGCATCTTCCTGTCCCGGGAACGTTACGAGGTCAACGGGAGCTGACGCCTGGCCGCGGCTCGACCCGACATCGGTGGGGTCGAGCCTGGCGGCTCAGCGACTCGCCGACACCCCGGCCCGCACGTACGCCACGACGGAGGCCACCGCCGCCTCGACCGCCATGCCATGCTCGATCAGCGGAACCACGCCGTTGATCGCACCCCAGGAGATCGCGGTCAGGACCGCGACGTCCCCGCCACCGACGGCGGCGATCGCCGCCGACAGGGGGGCGACGAGCTCCTGGTGCAGCTGGCGCAGCCGCTCCTGCTGATCGGGGCCGAGCGTGGCGACATCGACGGACGGATCAGGAGCATGCCCGTCGGCGGCTCCCTGCAACATCGTCCGGATGATCGCCTCCAAGCGCGCCGCCGGCTCCGGTCCAGCGGCCTCGAGGGCTGCGGCGAGGGCGGCGTTGACCTGCACGAAGGTCTCCTCCACCGCCAGGGCGACCAACTCGTTGCCCGACCTCGCGTACTGGTAGACGCTGGTCCTCGCCAGCCCGGCCCGCTCGGCCACGGCGGCGGGCGTAACGGCCGAGGCACCCTCGGTCGTGAGCAACTCGACCGCTGCCGCCACGACCTGGCGCTCCTTCATCGCACGATGTTCGGCGACCGTCGCGGCGGAGATCTTCGGCACCGCCCCATCTTCCCACGGATCCAGCCACGGCAGCGATGCACATCACTCCATTCCGGTTTTACCAACACACCGTCGGAATGTTACCGTCGACTCGTCAGTAAGATCGTCCCGCCACGCCTGAGTGGCACCGTCAGGGAGACCCCATGTCCGACCCCACCACTCCCACTCCCCGCATCCCCACAGGTGCCGCCGGTGCCACGGCCGCTCCGCCCGGTGACTTCACCGGCACCCCCCACCGGTGGTGGGGGATGGCCGCCATCGCGCTGGGCACCTCGTTGGTGATCATGGACGCCACGATCGCCAACGTCGCGCTGCCGGTCGTCATCGACGACCTCCACATGAGCGCCACCCAGGCGCAGTGGGTCAGCGCCGTCTATGCCCTGGTCTTCGCGTCACTGATGCTCACCTCGGGCCGGTTCGGGGATCTCTTCGGCCGCCGGATGATGTTCGTGGCCGGCCTGGTCGTCTTCATGGGGTCCTCCCTCGTCGCCGGTTCGGCGGGCAGCCCGGAGGTGCTGCTCGCGGCCAGGTTGGTGCAGGGTGTCGGGGCCGCGATGGTGCTTCCCGCCACCACGTCGACGATCAACGCGATGTTCACCGGCAAGGACCGCAGCATCGCCTTCGCGATCTACGGCTCGGCGATCGGTGGCATGGCGGCGGTGGGCCCGCTCGTCGGTGGCTGGCTCGCCACCGACGCGAGCTGGCGCTGGGCCTTCTGGCTCAACATTCCGTTCGGGATCGCCGCGGTGGTTCTGGCCACCCGCTACCTGCCGGAGACGCGGGATCGTACGTTGCGCCGAGGCATCGACTGGTCCGGGACCGTGCTCGCGACGCTGGGTCTCGGCGGCATCGTCTTCGCCCTGGTCGAATCCTCCTCGTTCGGTTGGCTGCACCAGGCGGACGGCTCGCTGTCCCCGGTGCCGTTCGCCCTTGCCGGTGGTGTTGTCCTGATGGGCCTGTGGGTCTGGGCCGAACGGATCCGGCACCGTCGCGGGGCCATCGTCCAGGCCCACCTCGGGCTGTGGCGCATCGCGAACTTCCGGCACGGGGCCATCGCCTCGATGGTGATCACGCTCGGGGAGTTCGGCATGCTGTTCACCCTCCCCCTGGTCCTCCAGGGCGCGCTGGGCTACGACGCGCTGGGCACCGGGTGGCTGATGATGGTGCTGGCCGTCGGGACGTTCGTGATGTCGGGCGCGGTCCCCCAGCTCACCCGTCGGATCGGCGCGCGACGAGTGGTGCAGTTCGGCGTCTTCGTCGAGGCGATCGCGGTGGCCGGGCTGGCCCTGGCGCTTCCCGGCACCGCCTGGTCGATCGGGGCCTGCCTCTTCCTCTACGGCCTCGGCGTCGGGATGGCGACGGCGCAGGTGACCAGCGTCTCCCTCGCCGAAGTGCCGGTCGGCCTGTCCGGGGAGGCGTCCGGCATGCTCACCACCGTTCGCCAGATCGGTTCGGCACTCGGGGTCGCGGTGCTCGGTGGTCTGCTGATCAGTTCACTCACCCAGGGCACCCAGTCGCGCCTGGATGAGGTCCCACTGCCGGCGGCCGCCCGGACGGCGGTGGTCAGCGCGGTGCACGACTCGATCGGTGCGGCGATCCCTGCGCTGCAGCGTGACGCCCGGACCACTGCGGCGGCCCAGCTCGCGGCGGAGGCCTTGGTCGACGCGGCCAGGATCTCCACCGGCGTCGCCGGCGGCATCCTCGGGATCGGTTTCCTGGCCACTCTCGCCCTGACCGAGGTGTCCGCCGAGGAGACGATGCGCCGGCGCGGACGTACGGAGAGCGCCGTCGAGGCCTGAGCCACGGAGTAACTCCCGGGTGCGAAGGGCCAGGGGTGGGATGGCCTGCCACGCCCGCAGAGCTGAGGTTCTCGCGTGAGGGCCCTGAACAACTGAGGGGAATTGCGTAACTGAGGAGGAAAAGCGGCCAGAAGGTCCTCAGTTGTGCCTATCCCCTCAGTTGCGCGAATGGCCCTCGCCCTGGTCACGGTGAGTCCCTCAAACGCTCAGGGAGCCGGGAAGGTCGAGGCCTCGATCGGCGCCATGTCCACGCTGACCTTCATCGCCGACCGCCCAGCCTCGCCGTAGATCACGCCCCGCACCGGGGCGACATCGGAGTAGTCCCGGCCCCAGGCGACGGTGGCGTGCGACTCGTCGACCGGCCGGTCGTTGGTCGGGTCGAGGTCGTACCAGCCGGCCCCCGGCACCCAGACCCCCGCCCAGGCATGTGTCGCGTCGGCCCCGATGTTGCGGGGCCGCCCGGGTGGGGGGATCGTGGCCAGGTAGCCGGAGACGTACCGCCCGGCCAGTCCCACCGAGCGCAGGCAGGCCACCATCAGCTGGGCGAAGTCCTGACAGACCCCCGCCCGGATCCGCAGCACCTCGTCGACCCGGGTCGTCACGGACGTGGCGCGAGGGTCGTACGCGAAGTCGGCGTGGATCCGGTGGTTCAGCTCCTCGACGGCCTCCCCCAGCGGCCGGCCGGCCGGGAACGACGGGGCCGCGTAGGCGGCGACCTCGGCACGGATGTCCACCCGCGGCGACGGCAGCGTCAGGTCGACGGCACGCCACCAGTCGGACACGTCGCGACGGCTGTCCGGCCGGCACCGTTCCCACGGCTCGGCGAGGGCCTGCGGCTCGACGGTCTGCGCGCCCACGGTCAGGTCCGTCGTGCCGACGATGACCAGGTCCGTGTGCGGCGCGGTGACGTGGTACCAGGTGCGGGTGTTGCCGTACACATCGACGTACGTCGCCCGATCCGAGGGGACCGGCGTCACGTCGATGCGGTGGCCGAGGAGGTGCTGACGGCTGTCCTCCTGCGGCGCCAGATGATAGAGCCCGTAGCTCGAGGTGATCCGTCCCTCGTAGTGGTAGGCGGTTTCGTGGCGGATGCGGTAGGTCCTCACATGCCACCCCCACCGGGACCGGGCGGCCGCTCGGCGGCGACCCAGAGCGGGCGCGGCTGCGGCTCACGGCGCAGGTAGGACTCGGCGATCGACTCCGAGACGCGGAACAGCCTCGAGCGCAGGTCTGCGAGGTAGTCGTCGACGCAGTGGACCGGATTGGGACCCGGTGTCGGTGCCTGCGGCAGGGCCGATCCGGCCTCGTCAGCAGCCGGGGGGACGAGGGCCGGTTCACCGTGGCTCACCCGCCGCACGGCGGTGGCGGTGGTGAGGTCGGCGAGGTCCGCGAGCAACCGCTGGGGCCGGCCCGTGGTGGGGGCGTGCGGCAGGCGACCGAGCGCCCGCTGCAGCCGCTGCACCTGGAAGGCGACCGAACGCGGATTGCTCGGGTCGGCCACCAGCAGGTCCAGCACCGCGGCGACCTCGGGGCGCCCGCCATGTCGACGGCGGTGGGTCACCACGCTCTCCGCCGCCGTCATCGCGGCATTGAGCACCATCTGCTGCGGCGGGAGGGACCAACGGCCGTTCCCGTCGGCGGTCGCCCCGGCTCGCAGCGCCGGCATGGAGAAGCTGTACTGCAGCAGGCCGACCACCTGGACGGCACGTTCCACCGCTCGCCCCGAGTCGAGGAGTTGCCACCCCGCGTCGCGGACCATGTTCTCCGCGGTGATCCCGTTGAGCGCCAACAGCGCGACGAGGCTGCGTTCGGCGGCATCCGCGAGCCGACTCGAGTCGTCGGGGGCCGCGCGGCGCAGTTCGTCCAAGGCGCGCTCGGCCCCGGCCAGGACGACCCAGACGTCGGAAGAGAGCTGGTCCCGGACACCGTCGGCCGCATGGCTGAGTCTCGCCAGGGACCTGGCGACGGTGCCGCGCCGCGACCGGTTCACCAGCTGCGTCCGCAACTGGCGCAGGGCGCTGCTCCCGTCGTTGGGCCTGGGTGTCGACGTGAGCGCATACAGCGCATCGAGCAGTACGTCCACCGGTGACCCGGGCCGGCAGACCATGTTCATCTCGACCAGCACGTGGTGGGTGGCGCTGACGAGTCGGACGATGTCCTCGGCCCGTTCGGCATAACGGCCCATCCAGTACATGTCGTCCAGCACCCGCGGCACCATCGCACCATTGGTGGCGATGAGGTCGGCGACGACGTCGTCCTCGGCATCGGTCATGGCCGGCAGGTCGCTGCCGACGATCCACAGGTCCTTGGTGGGTCGTCCGGAGATGGCGGCCGTGCCCGGCGTCGTCGCCTTCGGCTCGGCGACGACCTCTCCCAGGCCGCCCGGGAGGGCGGCGTACGAGGTGCCGCGGCGGATCAGGTAGCCGGTGAGCTGGAACGGCGCGGTGACGATCCTGCCGTCCCGGATCGTCGGGCTCGTCGACAGCGGCAGCGGCTGCTGACCGACGTAGAGGTGGGGCTCCGCCTCGAGACGACGGACCAACTCGTCACGCTCACCGGGGCCGAGCAGGGGACCTTCCCAGGTGCGGCCGGAGCCGATGTGGGCGACCCGCAACTCGGCCAGATGCGTACGCACATGACTGCGGGCGGAGTCCTCGCCGCACCACCAGGTCGGCAACGAGGGCAGCCGCAGCGGCTCGTCCAGCAGCACATGGCAGATGACGTCGTCGAAGGCCATCAGGCCCGGATTCTCCAGCACCCCGGTGCCGAGCGCGTTGACCACCGACACAGCGCCGCGCCGGACCACCTCGGTGAGTCCCGCGACGCCGAGCCGGGAACCGGGCTGCAACTCGAGGGGGTCGGTGGCGCGAGCCGCTACGTGGCGGAAGATCACGTCGACCGGCTCGAGCCGCCCCAGCGACCGCAACCACACCCGCCCGTCACGGACGACGAGGTCGCTGCCCTCGACGAGGGGGAAGCCGAGCCGACTCGCGAGGAAGGCCTGGTCGAAGGCCGTCGCGGCGTGGGTGCCGGGAGTGAGGACGACGACATGAGGGTCCTCGACCTCGCTCGGGCCGGACTCGACCAGCGCCGCACGCATCGCCTGGTAGAAGGGGGTGAGTCGGATCAGGTCCGCCTCGCGGTAGAGCTCGGCGTGCACCCTGGACAGGACCCGCCGGTTCTCCATCGCATACCCGGCGCCGACCGGGGCCTGGGTCTCCTGGGCCCGGACCAGCCAGCCGCCCTGCGGATCACGCCCGATCGTCGCCCCGGCCATGAACAATCCGCCCGCCTGCCGCGCCCCGACCAACGGGCGGAGGTAGCCGGGGTGGCCCATCACGACCTCGGGCGGCAGGACGCCGTCGGCCAGCAGACGCTGCTCCCCGTAGAGGTCTGCGAAGACGGCCGACAGCAGCTCGGCACGCTGCACCAGCCCGGTCTCCAGCTCACGCCACTCCCGGGAGTGCAGGACGAGGGGCAGCGGGTCCAGACGCCAGGGCTGCGGCTCGGCGACGTCCTCGTCGTCGTCAGTGTGTCCGCCGTCGTCGGCGACCTGGGTCGTCCACGGGCGGTAGGTGACGTTGTCGTCCGCCAGGCGCCGGTCGATCTCCCGCTGCCGGACCGACCAGTCGAGAGACGCCTCCGTCAGTGCGTCGAGCTCGGCCCACCCCACCCGCAGCGTGCCGTCCGGGGCCCGGAACTCGTCGTACGGGCCCGGAGCGGGGCCGGGCCCCGCGGAATCCATCGTCAATCCCTCAGTAGCGGTAGAAGTCCGGCTTGAAGGGTCCCTCGACCGGCACGCCGAGGTAGTCGGCCTGCTTCTGCGTCAGGGTCGACAGGTGCACACCGAGCGAGGCGAGGTGGAAGCGAGCCACCATCTCGTCGAGATGCTTGGGGAGCCGGTGGACGCCGATGGGGTACGCGTCGAGGTTGGTCCACAGCTCGATCTGGCCGAGGACCTGGTTGGTGAACGAGTTCGACATCACGAAGCTGGGGTGCCCGGTGGCGTTGCCGAGGTTGAGCAGTCGCCCCTCCGACAGCACGATGATCGCGTGCTCGCTCACCTCGGCCCCGGACTCGGTGCTGCCGGCGGGGAAGACCCACTCATCGACCTGCGGCTTGACGGTCGTCCGCCGCACGCCCGGCCAGGCCGCGAGACCGGCCATGTCGATCTCGTTGTCGAAGTGACCGATGTTGCCGACGATCGCCTGGTGCTTCATCAGCGCCATCTGCTCGGCGGAGATGACGTCACAGCAGCCGGTGGCGGTGACGAAGATGTCGCCGACACCGATCACCTCGTCGAGGGTGGCGACCTGGTAGCCGTCCATCGAGGCCTGCAGCGCACAGATGGGGTCGATCTCGGTGACGATGACCCGGGCCCCCTGGCCGCGCAGCGACTGCGCGCAGCCCTTGCCCACGTCGCCGTAGCCGCAGACGACCGCGACCTTGCCGCCGATCAGCACGTCGGTCCCCCGGTTGATGCCGTCGATCAGGGAGTGCCGGATCCCGTAGATGTTGTCGAACTTCGACTTGGTCACCGCGTCGTTGACATTGATCGCCGGCCACAGCAGCGAACCGTCCCGCGCCGCCTGGTAGAGCCGGTGCACGCCGGTCGTGGTCTCCTCGGTCACGCCCTGGATGCAGCCGGCGACCGCGACCCAGTCGACCGTCCCGTCCTGGAGCGTGGACCGCAGGACACCGAAGAGCGCCCGCTCCTCGTCCGACTGCGCGGCGGCGGGATCCGGCAGGGTGCCGGCCTTCTGGTGCTCGGCCCCGAGGTGGACGAGCAACGTGGCGTCGCCGCCGTCGTCGAGGATCATCGTCGGCAGTTCGCCGCCGGGCCAGATGAAGGTCTGGGTGGTGGCCCACCAGTACTCGTCGAGGGACTCCCCCTTCCAGGCGAACACGGGCTGGCCGGCCGGCGCCTCCGCCGTCCCGTCGCCCACGGCGATCGCCGCGGCGGCGTGGTCCTGGGTGGAGAAGATGTTGCAGGACGCCCAGCGGACCCGAGCTCCGAGAGCGACCAGGGTCTCGATCAGCACCGCCGTCTGGATGGTCATGTGCAGGGAGCCGGCGATCCGGGCTCCGGCCAGCGGCTGCTGGGGGCCGTACGTCTCGCGCATCGCCATCAGGCCCGGCATCTCGTGTTCGGCAAGAGCGATCTCACGGCGGCCGAAATCGGCCAGGGTCAGGTCAGCGACGCGGTAGTCCATGGTGGGCAATGCTACAAGGTGACTGTGCGGGGCCCTGCCGGTGCGCCACCATGCGTCGGGGCCCCGGTCGATCGACCGGGGACCCGACGCCAGCAGGGAACAGGCGAGGCTCAGCGCACGGCGCCGGGGCCGGGCCGCGGCCCGGTGTCGCCCCCGCGGGCCTGGCCCTTGACTGTCTCCGCGCTGGACCGGGCATCCTCACGTACGGTGTCGACGCCCGACTGGGCCGTGTCCTTCACCGAGGCTGCGGCGTCCTGGGCGACGGGCTTGACGTTCTCCACCGACTCCTGGACGACGCTCTTGGCCTCGTCGACCAAGGGAGCGGCCTGCTCCTTGACCCTGGACGCGGCCCGGCGCTCGGCCTCCGAGGCCGGCATGAGTGCAGCCACCACTCCGCCGAGGCCGAAGGCGATCAGGCCGAGGGCGAGCGGTGCGCCCTGGGTCCGGCGGCGGATCTCCTGCGGAGCATGGGCAGCAGCGTCGCGGACGTTCGCTGCCACCTCCCCGGCGCCCTCCTTGGCCCTCTGCACCGTCGAGGGCTCACCCGCCGAGGCGTAGGGGTCCTCGCCGGAGCGTGGCCCGGACGGACGGCCGTACGGCGCCCCGGTCCCGGCCGTCACCGGGTATCCGCGCTCGTCGTAGTAGTCGTAGTAGTCGTTGTCGTCGTACTCGTCGTCCGAGCCGAAGAGCCGGGCGCGCAGTGACCCGGCCGACGACCGGACCTTGCGCACCTGGCGCCGGGCGATCTGGCGGGGGCTCGCCTCGTCGGCCAGGGCGTTGACGTCATAGCTGAGATTGGCACGGGTGCGATCGATGTCGCGCCGGATGTCATCGGGGTCGTTGGTGCTCATCGGTTGTTCTCCTCGTCACCCTTCAGGGCATCAGGGATCTGGGTGAGGCTTTCCTTGGTCTGCGGCACGCCGGGTGCCTTCTTCATCTGGGACCGTCCGACGGCCACGAGGATCGCGGCGATGATCGCCCAGATCACGGCCACGATGAGGCCGGCGGGGGCGAGGGCGGGCTCGGCGGCCGTGCCGATGGCCCGGCCGATCACCCACCAGAGCGCCAGGGAGAGGAAGGTGACGACCATCAGCCCGCCGACCGCCGCTCCGGCGAACATGCCGGCGCCGGCGCCGTAGTGCTTGGCCGTCTGGGAGGCCTCCGCCTTGGCGAGGGCCACTTCCTGACGCATCAGGGTGGACAGGTCCTCTCCCAGGTCGCCGACGATCTCCCCGATCGAGCGCTCGTCACCAGGGAGGCGCGGGCTGTCGGGATCGCTCCCGCGGGCCTCAGGGGTGACCGGCTGGTACGGGTGGCTCATCGCGGACCCTCCTGACTTCTCCGGGGATCACGCGGATCCGGGATGCCGGCCCCGGTGGACGTGGGCCCGGTCGACTCGGAGGTCACCTCCGGGTACGTGTCGGAGTAAGGGTTGTACGAGGCGGTCTCGGGGAGGCGAGGGCCGGGGGTGCCGACTCCGCCCTGGGCCCGCTCGCCCGCTCCGACTCCGCCGTACGTGGAGCCGTACGTGGAGCCGTACGTCTGGGAGGAGACGGACGATGTCTGCTCCGGGTAGGTGGGCCGGCGGGTGATGGGCCGCTCGGGCGCGCCCTCCTGGAGGGCTCGGGCGAATCGGCCGACGACGAGGCCGGCGCCGGCTGCCGCGGCGAGGAACGACACCGGGTTGCGCCGGGCATAGCGTCGGACCTCGGTGAGGGCCTCGTCGGGCCCGTGGTTCTCCAGCCAGTCGGCGATCCGCCGGCCACGGTGGGCGAGGTCGCCGACCAACTGGCTGGCCACCCCCTGCTGCTCGGATGCTCCGGCCATCTGGCGCAACTCGTCGGCGATCTCCCGGAGGCTCCCGCCGATGCGGGTCATCTGGGTATCCGTCTGGTCGCGGGCCTCCGCGAGGCTCTTGTCAGCGAGGCGGCGCACCTGCGTGCCGGCCTCGTCGGTCACCTGCTGGACCTGGTCTCCCGCTGTCGACGCGACCCGCCGTGCCTCATCCTTCGCGGTGTCTGCGGTGGCGCCGGCGTCGGGCCGGGAATTGCCGCCCCCTTCGCGGGCGGGACTCACCTCACCACCTGTGGCGCCGAAGGCGGCCGTAGGCGGGTAGCCGGTGGGGCTGGTGGGATCGGTAGGGGTCGTCATGGCGTCTCCGTTCCATTCGCGGCGCCCTTCGGCGCCGACTCCACCCTCTTGCCCCCTCTGGGACGTCCAAAACCCCTGAAAATGAAAAAAGGGAGGAGGAGGGGGAAGGAGAACGCGACTCAGTCGATCGAGGACGCGCCCAAGCCGATCCCGAGGTAGGCGGCGGTGAAACGACCGCGCTGCAGAAGCATGACGTAACGGGCGAGGGCTTCGCTCTCGCGCGCCTCGATGGTGTCCGTGCGCACGTCCACCCGGCTGCAGGCCGTACGCAACGAGGCGACGGCCCTGGTCACGTCGGAGCGGGTGTCGCCGTCGTCGAGGATCACCAGGCAGGGGCGCCGATCGGCCTGTGGCCCGTCCTCGAACGGATCGGCGAACGGATCGGCGGGCTTGGTGGCCTCGATCACCGCCATCAGGTCGTGCGCGTCGGCGGACAACGCCGCTCGGCCGCTGACGGAGCGGAGGTCGGAGGCGACCCTGCGGCCCGCTCTGGCTGCCAGCACGGAGCCTCCCCAGACCAGCGGCTGGGCATCGGCCAGGGCGCAGGCCAGTTCCTTGGCCGGATTGGCCGACAGGTCCACGTACGGGGAACACGCCTCCGCCACCATGTCCGCGGCATCGGCGATGGACTCGACCGAGACCGGCGGCCCGAGCCGCATCTCATGCAGGGCGGCCAGCACCACCATGACCGCGGCGAGCGGGTCACCGGTGGAGGTGGGGATCAGGGTGGTGCTGCGCGACGCGGCGAACTCCGCCACGGACGAGACCTCGGGGGCGGTGATGACGATCCGGGCGCCTCGCCGCGAAGCCTCCTGCGCCGTTTCGATCAGGGCGGGGTCGGAGCCCTCGGAGGCCAGGATCAGCACCAGGTCGAGCGGGCCGACCCAGCCGGGAAGCCCCTGCCGCGGCCAGGCGACGAACGGGACGGGGCAGGTGGGCTCGAGAACGGCCCGGATGAGCCGGGCATCGGTCCCCACGGCGATCACGGCGCGGGGCCGATCCGACTCCGCCAACCCGAAGATCCGCGCGGACGCGCCGAACCACTCGCTCCGCAGCCGGGCGCCGCTCTCGGCGAGTCGGCGCAGACCCTCGTCGTACCTCAGCAGCACCCTGCGGTCATCGAGGCGGGAGTCGTCGAAGTCCGCCATCGTCGTCGGAGTCCTACTCGCTCTGGTCGCCGTGGTGGCGGCCGGTGTCCACTCCGTGGGGGTTGCGGGCCTCGTCGACCAGCAACACGGGGATCCCGTCCCGCACCGGATAAGCCAGACCACACCCGTTGCCGGTGCACACCAACTCATGGCGATCGTGGTCCACCGCCAAGGGCGAATGACAGTTCGGGCATGCCAGCACGTCGAGCAGTGACGGATCCAGATCAACAGCCATGTCAGTCTCCTCGCTGCCTGCCGGTGTCGGCGGGCCGTATCTGTCAGTCTAGGAGCGCTCCGTGGGTCGCGGAGCGCTCCGGAACGGTGGCACTCAGTTGCGGACGAGCCCGAGGACCTCGTCGCGCAACGATTCCATCGTGGCGCGATCGGCGGCCTCGACATTGAGCCGCAACAGGGGCTCGGTGTTCGAGGGACGCAGGTTGACCCGCCATCCGTCGCCGTGGACGGTCAGTCCGTCGATCCGGTCCTGCCTGCCGCGACCGTCGAACGCCTTGGCGACCACGTCCATCGAGGCCTGCTGGTCCTCGACGTCGGAGTTGATCTCGCCCGAGGCGACCCGCCGGGCGTACTTACCGACCAGCTGGGACAGCGGCTGGTCGGAGTGCCCCAACAACGAGAGCACGTGCAGCCCGGCCAGCATGCCGGTGTCGGCGAAGTAGAAGTCGCGGAAGTAGTAGTGCGCCGAGTGCTCGCCGCCGAAGATCGCGTCCTTCTCGGCCATCAGGGCCTTCACGTACGTGTGGCCGACCTTGGAGGTCACCGTCGTGCCGCCGTTCTCCGCGACGATCTCGGGGACCGACGCCGAGGTGATCGTGTTGATCACGATGGTGGCTCCCGGCTCGCGGGCAAGCTCCTGCTCGGCGATCATCGCGGTGATCGCCGACGGGTCGACGACGGCACCGGTCTCGTCGATGGCGAAGCACCGGTCAGCGTCCCCGTCGAACACGAGCGCCAGATCGGCGCCGGTCTCGACGACACGATGCTGGGCGTCCACCAGGTTCTCCGGGATCAGCGGATTCGGCTGGTGATTGGGGAACGAACCGTCGAGTTCCCCGTACAGCACGTCCACGTCGAGGTTGAGCGGGCCGAGCACGCTCGGCGCGGTGTGGCCGGCCATGCCGTTGCCGGCATCCACGACGACCTTGAGCCGGCGGATACCGTCCAGCGGGACGAGGGCATGCAGGTGCGCCGCGTACTCCGCGAGGAAGTCCTGCTCACGGTAGGACCCACTGGTCTCGGCCGCCGTGGCGATCGCCGCAAGATCCAGTTCCTGCGCGTCGAGCTCCTGGGCGTCGTGCTTGAGTCGCAGGAGGAACTCCGGCGTCACCGGCCGCGCCCCGGCCAGACAGAACTTCACGCCGTTGTACCGGGCCGGGTTGTGCGAGGCGGTGAAGGTGATCCCGGGCAGGTCGAGATGACCGGAAACGAACCACAACTCGTCGGTGGAGGTGAGCCCGGCGCCGATCACCCGAGCACCCTCACTGCGGGCGCCGGCGATGAACGCCTTGGAGAACTCCGGGCCGCTGGTGCGCATGTCACGCCCGACGACGAACTCCACCGGCTCTCCCCCCGCCCCCTTCATGAGTCGGGCGTACGCGACGCCGAGAGCGGTGGCACCGGCGGTGTCCCACTCGGGGGTGTCCCCCGAGGTCACGCCGCGGATGTCATTGGCCTTGAAGATCTGATCCTGAAGCATCGTCGGCGATCCTATCCTCTCGTGGCGGCGCTATGCCCGCCGGTCCGTTGATCCGTACGGGTCGAGCTCAGGACGGTCGGTGCGACCCACGCACCGGCACGGTCCGCTCACCACCGGCGGAATCCTTGAGCATGGTCAGGTGCCCCTTGTGAGCCACCTCTCGGACATCGGCCCGATCGGCGAAATCCCCCGGGCCGACCGGCTCGTCCTCGGCGAGACCGACCCGGCGGATGGCATCGGCCAAGGCCATCAGGTCGTCGACATCCGGCTGGCCGGGTTCCCCGGTCAGCGGCAGGCGGATCACGTCCCACCCGCGGGGAGCGGACAGCCGCTGCGAGTGCTCCAGACAGAGGTCGTACGCCGACGGCTCGGAGCGCGCGGACAGTGGGCCGAGCACGACCTGCTGGTCCGCGTACGCGAAGGTGAGGGTCGCCACCGCCGATCGGCCGCAGCCCGATCGCGTACACCGCCTGGTCGTCACCTCACGAACGGTACCCCGGACTCGCCCCGTTCCCGCTGAAGGGGGCGGATCGTGTCGTGGCGACGCATCCTAGGACGCCGCCCCGGGCCCGGCGGCTATCCTGACCAGCATGTCGAGCTCCTACCGCTCGCGCCGGCGTGACCGGCACGGCCGTGGCCTCCGCGGCCCGCTGGCACTACCCAACCCGTGGACCGGGCAGCCGGTCGACGCACCACGGCGCCCCGACGATCGCGAGTTCTTCGCCGACGTGCTGGCCGAGGCCATCACCGCGATCGCCGCAGCCCGCCCCCAGGTGCTCGACGGGATCTCGGTCGGGATGGAGGACGTCCCGGATCTGCCGGCCTCGTGGGCGCACGACAGCGTGCCGCTCGCCGCGGCTGTCGAGTCGGCCGACGGCCGGGCCGCCGAGGTGGTGCTCTATCGCCGTCCACTGCAACGACGAGCGGCCTCGCGCGAAGGTCTGCGGATCCTCGTCCGTCGGACCTTGGTCGAGCAGCTGTCGGTGGTGACCGGCCTGTCCGCCGAGGAGATCGACCCGGAGGGCCGGACGGACGACGATGAGGACTGACGGCCGACCCTCACCCACGTGAGCGCACAGTTCCTCACTGATGGGGGCCCTGTTCCTTGCCGAGAGTATTGCCGGACGATTATCCCCGAAAACGGCGAGAAGGCACCCGAAAGGGTGCCTTCTCGATAACTCGATTTTCTCGAGTTCGCCGTTCGACGATTTCTGGGAGCGTGCCGATCACACGATCTGCTTCTTGATCTTGCGGCGTTCCCGCTCGCTCAAGCCACCCCAGATACCGAATCTCTCATCATGCGCCAAGGCGTAGTCGAGGCATTCCGCGCGTACTTCACAGGATTGGCAGACTGCTTTCGCCTCACGGGTCGAGCCGCCCTTCTCGGGGAAGAAGGCCTCGGGGTCCGTCTGCGCGCAGAGGGCCTGCTCCTGCCAGCCCAGAATGCCCTCGTCCTCACCTCCATCGAGGACGGTCAGCCACTCGTCCATGCGTTCCTCCTGGTTTCCCGGATGAACTGCCCGCGGGGGGATTCGGACAGCCGCTGTCGTGTCGGTGGCCGGACCTGGAGACCGGCCTCGGTCTGGTTGCTCGATTGGACCAGGGCCCGATCGAGCAACATATCGAATCACATCGGAGGGATTACACTGGTGTGATCCCTTGGTGTGAGACCGACATTACGGCATCGCCAGCGCACGACGCAACGCAGAACGACAACAAGTCAGTGACATTCCCGCGTGTCGGATGGCGGTGCGGTGGGGATACATGCTCGCACCCACCCGCGGAGGGTCCGGAGCGCTCAGGCCCTGTCCGCTGGCGGCGTACCCCACAGGTCCGGGTCGATCTGTCCCGCGGGTGGACCTGGCTTGGCCGCCGGACCGGATTCGCCGCCCGATGGGGCGTCCTCGACGCGATCCCGATCCCAGCCGAAGGGAGTCGTGGTGTCCCCCCAGGCGTCGGCCTCCTTGCCGTGCGCGGCATCGACCGCCGTCTGCCAGACGGCTCCGGCGGTGGGATCGGGCCGTACCACCTCGGACTGGCCCCCGACCGACGGGGACTCGCCGGGGATTCGTCCCTGGGACGGCTCGACCACCTCACCGCCGGGCGACGCCGCTGCGCCTGCGCCCCCGCCGACTCGCCCGCCGGCCGCGAAGACCCCTCGCCGATGACCCCGGCCTGCCCCTCCTGCAGAGCGGCTCGCCGGGCCGCGCTCGCCACCGTTCCCATCGCCACGCAGAGCAGGACGGGCACCACCGAGGAGACGACGATGTCGGCCACCTGGAGAGCCCGGTCGCCGGTGGTTCGCAGCTGCGGCGACCAGAGGCCGACGATTCCCGCCACGATCGACGAGCCCGCCGCGACGGAGCCGACCCAGGTGGCGAGCCGGGTCAGCCGGACCGCATTCTCCAACCGAGGCCTGACCCACACATCTGCGCCCACGAAGAGCAGGAGCACGAGGAGCACGGGAACGGAGACGAGGTCCTGGGCGTGACGGCCCACCGCCTCCACCGGATGGACCCCAGCGGTCATGGCGACGACCATCCGGACGATCCCCAGCACCCACCAGGCGATCAGCAGGCCGATCACGACCCGGGTGAACGGCCCGCGCCGCTTGCGCACCTGCGACAGCACATCGGGCATGACACTCTCCTCGGGAAAGGCTGGATGTGGTGGGCGATCCGCACCGATCAGACGAAGGCTTCGCCCGCCTGCTCCCGGACAGCCGCCACCAGCTGCTTGATCCGCTCGGTGTCGCCCTTGGGGCAGACGAGCGTGACGTCGGCCGTACGGACAACGACCATGTCGGAGACGCCCACCGTGGCCACCAGGTGACCGTCGTCGGTCCGGTTGATCACCAGCGTGTCGTGCGAGTCGAGATGGACGACCGACCCCTCGCCGGCGTTCCCGTCGGCGTCATGGGGCAGCTGCTCGGCCAGGGCGGGGAAGCCGCCGATGTCGTACCACTGGATCGGCAGGGCCACGGCCAGCACCCGGGCGCTGCCCTCGCCGCGCGAGACCGGTTCCATGATGGCGTAGTCGACGCTGATCTTGGGCGCCTTCGGGAAGAGCTCCTCGACGCGGGAGGGATCGGCGGCGATGGCCGTGACGATGTCGTACGACTCGGGGGCGAGGACCTGCAACTGGTCGAGGAAGGTCCGGGCACGCCAGACGAACATGCCGGAGTTCCACCAGTAGTCACCCGACGTGAGGTACTGCTCGGCGGTCACCCGGTCCGGCTTCTCCCGGAACTCGAGGACGGAGGTGACGTCGTCGAATCCCTCGATCTCGTCGCCACGGTGCAGGTAGCCGTACCCGGTGTGGGCACTGGTCGGGACCACGCCGAAGGTGACGAGGGCTTCGGGCTGGGCCTCGACGACGTCGTACGCCAGGGCCAGGCGCTCGCGGAAGGTCTCCAGCGGCCGCATGATCTGGTCGGCGGTGACCACGGCGACCGAGGCCTCCGGGTCCTGGCCGGCGAGGACCGCCGACGGCCACGCCACCGCGTTCAGCGAGTCCCGGCCGATCGGCT
This sequence comes from Raineyella fluvialis, assembly GCF_009646095.1. NCBI lineage: Bacteria > Bacillati > Actinomycetota > Actinomycetes > Propionibacteriales > Propionibacteriaceae > Raineyella > Raineyella fluvialis. The sequence goes on from NZ_CP045725.1 coordinate 216,070, forward strand.
CGCCCAGGATGTGGGCGGGATCGATCTCGGGCAGTTCCGATTCGACGACGTCGCGGTACGACGCGCCGGTGCAGACCCACACGTGGTCCGCGCCGACGACCGGCTCCACCCGCTCGTAGGCGAGCCGCAGCAGACTCTTGTCCCCCACCAGGGGGAGCAACTGCTTCGGCATTCCTTTACGCGACAGCGGCCACAGCCGCGTCCCCGACCCACCGGCAACGATCACAACATGACGCATGGCGCCAGATTAGGGGATCTCGGTACTGTTCTGCGCATGCGCACCGCCGGATCGCTGTCCCTGGACCACTGCCTGCGGGATCGGGTACGTCACCGCGGCGGCGATCCGCTGGTCACCTACTACGCACCCAGCAGCGGCGTACGCATCGAATTGTCGGCCCGGACCTTCGCGAATTGGGTGGACAAGACCGCCAATCTCATCGTGGACGACCTCGATGTCACCGAGGGCGACGTGGCCGTCCTGCCGCTCGTCACGGACCATCCGGGCCACTGGAGCAGCCTGGTCTGGATCGCCGCCCTGTGGCAGGTGGGCGTGCTGGTCCGCGACCCACGGCAGGCCGATGGTGCGCCCGACCTGGTCGTGACCGGCCCCGAGGAGTACGACGACGATTTCGCCGGAGCGCGGGCGCTGGCGGCGCGGGCAACAGTCGCCTGCGCCCTGCACCCCCTCGGGCTCGGCTTCCCCCGGCCCGTCGCGCCCGGCGTGGTGGACTACGGGGCCGAAGTGCTGTCCCAGCCGGACGTCTACGTGCAGGCGCCCGCATCGCCGGGCGCCCCGCTGTGGCAGGCCGCCGGGAGCAGCCTGGACTGGGCAGCCGTGCGCGGCGACGCCGAGCGCCTGCTCGCCGATCCCAGCGTCGGCGATGTCACGTACGGACGGCGGCTGGTGCGCCCGGGAGAGGCGTACGCCACCGTGCTCGCCGCGCTGGTGGCCCCGCTGCTGGGCGACGGGTCGGTCGTGGTGGTCGACGGGCCGGTCGACGAGGCCGCGCTGGCCGGGATCGCGGCGGCGGAGCGCATTACCGCCTGACCAACAGCCGCCTGAAACAACATGCGCCTGGACCTCATACCCTGGGCCTCCTCAGGCCGATGGGCGGCGCTCCCCCAGCCCGACCAGGAAGCCCAGTCCCCAGCAGATGTGCATGGTGGCGAAGACGAACGGCAGCCGCACCCGGACCTGCCAGGGCATCTCGCGACGCAGGGCGGCGGCGCCGCTGACGAGCATGCCGAGGTAGGCGAGCGGGGCGAGCCAGCCGAGCTTCATCCAGTTCACCCGGTGGTAGCTGCCGTGGCCACCGATGGCGAGCCCTCCCGCTACGCCGAGCACGGCGAGCGGCGGCGCGAGGTAGCGCGCGTTCAGCGTGTCGGGATGGCGTCGGACCACTTCGCGGCGCCACTTGCCGGTGTCGTAGAACTGCTTGGCCAGCGCCCGGTAGGTGGACCGCGGCCGGTAGGTCACGCGCATCGCCGGGGTGAACCAGACGACCTCACCGGCCTGCCGGAGCCGGTAGTTGAGCTCCCAGTCCTGGGCACGATGGAGCGTCTCGTCGTAGCCACCGACGGCCTGCAACGCCGACTTGCGGAAGCTGCCGAGGAAGACCGTGTCGGCGGGTCCCTCCGCAGAGGTGCGCAGGTGGAACGTCGACCCACCCAGTCCCAGTCGGCTGGTGTAGGCGACGGCGACGGCCTGCTCGAAGCCGGTGCGGCCCTGCGCGTCCATGATGCCGCCGACGTTCGCGGCGCCGGTGCGCTCGAGCGTCTCGACAGCCGTGCCGATGTAGCCGTCGCCGAGCTCGCCGTGGCCGTCGACCCGGACAATGATGTCGTAGCGGGAGGCGGCGATGGCGAGGTTGAGGCCGGCCGGCGTACGACCGGTCGGGTTGTCGACCAGACGCACCCGGGGGTCGGCGGCGGCGAGTCGCTCGGCGATCGCGTGGGTGTCGTCCCGGCTCGGCCCGACGGCGACGATGACCTCGAGGGTGCCCCGATAGTCCTGTGCCAGCACGCCGCGAACGGCCTCCTCGAGGTGGCGCGACTCGTTGCGTACGGGCATCACGACACTGACCGGGGGATGCTCGCCCACCTCCGCCACCGGAGGGGTCCCGGACGGCGCGGTGGCCGGATTGGTGGCGGAATCCTGCGGGAAGACGGTCATCTGGTCCTCACTGGTCACGGTCGGGCGCGTACGGCACCCTACCGGGAACGGGCTGGCCTACCGGGCCGAGGCTACCCGGCAGACCGCCTCGAGGTTGTCGACCTCCGGGCCGGGCGAGGCACTGGCCGATGGCGTTGCCGATGCGGCCGCGGAGGGGCGGGGGCGGCCTTCGCGTCGCTCGTCGCGGCGTTGGTCGTCGTGCCCGCCGCCTTGGTCGGGGCGGCCTTCGACGGGGAGGGCGCGGACGACGGGGCGGTGCGTGCAGCGGCCGCCTGGCGGTCGAGGTCCTCCGCGATGGCGATGTGGTCCTTCACCGTCGCCTGCAGAACGTCGTACTTCGGGTTACCCGGGTAGATCAACGGCGGCACGAAGCTGATGCTGCTGATCGGCAGGGCCCGGGCCTTGAGCGCCAGGTCGGAGAGACGGCCGATGTCGCTGGGGGGCACGTCGGTGGCCACGATGTTCCCGCCCGCCGTGGCCAGGGCGTCGAACTTCGCCACCACTGTCACCGGGTCGGCCTGGTGCAGGACCGCCGTCATGACGCACTTCTGTCGCTGCATGCGCTCGAAGTCGTTGGCCCCCTGGCGGGAGCGGGCGAACCACAGCGCGTGGTAGCCGTCGAGGTGGACGCCGTCGCCGGCCTTGATCCAGCCGAGGATGGGGGACGTCCCGCCACCGATCGGGACGTCCTTGCGGATGTCCAGGGTGATGCCGCCCAAGGCGTCGATCAGGCCCTGGAAGCCGGCCATGTCCACCATCGCGTAGTAGTTGATGGTCAGGCCGGTGGCTCCCTCGACCGCCTCCTTCGTGGCCCGGGCACCGGGGTCGGCCACCCCGGGGTAGAGCTTGCGATTCTTGGCGGCGGCCTCGGTCGCCGTGGTGTAGACGGCGTTGAGCAGGCAGGCATGGTCGGCGCAGCTGAAGCCCTGCGGATAGAGCGCGTGCATCGGCGAGCTCACCGGGAACGGGACGTCCTCCAGGTTGCGCGGCATCGAGAACAGCACGGTCCGCCCGGTGACCACGTCGATGCTCGCCACGGTCATCGAGTCCGGCCGCAGTCCCACCCGGCTCGCACCGGCGTCCGCACCGAGCAGCAGGATGTTGACCCGCCCAGCGGTGGCCTTCCCCGAGCCGCCACCCGCGAACACCGTGCCGAGCAACTGCGCGCCACTGGCTGCCGTCCGTACGCTCACGCCGAGGACGGCCGCGACCAGCACGATGAGGGACAGTGTCACGGCGGCGAAGGCGCGGCGGTGCCGGGGCTCCATCGCCGGGGGGTAGGTCAGTCGCCAGGTGTCGATCAGCAGCACGATCCAGCCGAGGCCGCCGAGCGAGGTCGCGACGATCAGCAGGCTGAGCACCAACGGATTGGCGACCACCGTCAGCAGGGCCGACCAGGAGATCACCCCGATGACGGCGAGCACCGCCACCATTCCGAGGATGATCCCCCACACCCGCAGGGCGACGATCCCGACCCCCCGATGGCCGGCCACCACCTGGGCGGATCCGGGCGCGACGGCGCTCAACAGCAGCAGGCCGACGCCACGGCGCACCCGGATGCCCTCAGCGGCGCGCTGAGGGTCGGGCGATGATGCGCTCGGGCGTCTGGTCACGGCGAGAACTTTCGAGGAGCGGAGCGGCTCTCCGGAGCGGTTCCGACACTAGACAGGGCCCGGCCACCCCGCCGGGTGCCACGCCGATCGGCGGCGAAGCTCACGCTGCCGTCCCGTACGCGGCCCGTCCGGGACGCGTTCAGGGCTCACTGGGGTGGGTCCGGGTAGTTTGGCAGTCATGGCAGGACGCGACGACCTCGACTGGCTCTACGGCCGGAACGACGACGCGCCGGATCCCTCCCGCCCGTTCGGAGAGGACCCGGCGCCCTCCCGTGCGTCCGCCCGGGCCGATGGCCGTCGTGACCGCCGCGAGGATCTGCCGCCCGCCCCGCCGTCCCCACCCCGCTCCGCGCTGCGCGGCGGACCCTCACCCCGGCCGTCCGCGCCCGCCGGGCGCCCACCCGCGCCCGCCGACCCCCGGCCCAACAGCCTCGGTTCCCGGCCCGCCGGCGGCGGCCCCCGGATCCCCACGATTCTCGGCCGCGGACGTGCCGGCCGTCCCCGCTCCACCGTCCCCCGGGGGCGGCGGATCCGTCGACGCGTCCTCACGGTGGTCGCCGTGCTGCTCGTCTACCTGCTGGCGTTCCCGGCATGGGCGTGGTTCGGCTCCGCCCGGGTGAACGCCACCCCGGCGGGCCAACGCCCGGGCCGACAGCCGGGCATCACGCTGCTGCTCACCGGGTCGGACTCCCGGGTCGGTCTGACCGCCGACCAGACCCACGCCATCGGGGGTGGCAGCTCGGACAGCGGGCGTACGGACTCGATCATGCTGCTGCACGTGCCGGTGGTCGGGGCGCCCGCCCTGGTCTCGATCCCTCGCGACTCGTACGTCGCGATCCCGGGCCACGGCAAGAACAAGATCAACGCGGCGTACGCGTTCGGGGGCCCGGATCTCCTCGCCCAGACGATCGAGCAGGACACCGGCGTACGGATCGACGGCTATGTCGGTCTGGGATTCGAGGGATTCGTGAGCATCATCGACTCCCTCGGCGGGATCCCGATGTGCCTGGACTCGCCGATGAAGGACCAGGACGCCCACGTGGACCTGCCGGCCGGATGCCAGACGCTCAGCGGGGCCCAGGCGCTGGGGTACGTCCGGATGCGGCACGCCGATCCGCTCGGCGACATCGGCAGGGTCAAGCGCCAGCGGGAGATGGTCGGTGCCACGGTCAAGAAGGCCGTCTCACCCCTGACGGTGATCAACCCGATCCGCTGGATCGGGCTGAACAACGCCGTCCGCGGGGCGGTCAGCCGGGGGAAGGACACCGGCCCGCTGGACGGAAGCGCACTGCTGTACGGTGCGGCGGTCATCGGAGGGGGCGGTGGCCACACCATCAGCGTGCCGACCTCGAACACCAACTACCGCACGCCCGTGGGTGATGCCGTGCTGTGGGACGAGGCCAAGGCAGCGATCGTCTTCGGGGCGATGAAGACGGGTAACACGACGAATCTCGGTCAGTTCGACAAGAAGGACTGACCGGGTCGGTCACTTCCCGCGGACCTTGGCACCCTTCGCCTCGGCGGTCTGGCGGAGCTGGTCCTGGAAGGCGAGCATCCGGGCAGTGAGCTCCGGGTCGGCCGCCGCGAGGATCCGGACGGCCAGCAGTCCCGCGTTGCGGGCGTTGCCGATCGCCACCGTCGCCACCGGTACACCGGCGGGCATCTGGACGATCGAGAGCAACGAATCCATCCCGTCGAGATACTTCAGCGGGACGGGCACGCCGATCACCGGCAGAGGCGTCAGGGCCGCGAGCATGCCGGGCAGGTGCGCCGCACCCCCGCCCCGGCGATGATCGCCTCGAGCCCCCGCTCGTGGGCGTGGCGCCCGTACGCCACCATCGCCTCCGGCATCCGATGGGCCGACACGACGTCCGCCTCGTACGCCACGTCGAACTCCTGCAGCGCGAGCGCCGCGGCCTCCATCACCGGCCAGTCGGAATCGGACCCCATCACGATGCCGACGCGGGGCTGAGTGGTCATGCGATCTCTCCCATCAGGTAGCGGGCGGCGTGCAGGGCGCGGGCCCGGACGTCCGGCAGGTCGTTACCGTACGCGGTCACGTGCCCGACCTTCCGCCGCGGCTGGACCGTCTTGCCGTAGAGCTCGACCTTGAGCTGCGGGTCGCGCGACATCACGTGCAGCAGGCCGGCGGCCAGGTCCTCGCGGGAGCCGCCGAGCACGTTCTCCATCACCGTCCACGGGGCGCGGGCCGCCGGGTCACCGAGGGGCAGGTCCGCGACGGCGCGCAGGTGGTTCTCGAACTGCGAGGTGTGGGCCCCGTCGATCGACCAGTGCCCGGTGTTGTGCGGCCGCATCGCCAACTCGTTGACGAGGATGCGGCCGTCCCGGGCCTCCATGAGCTCGACGGCGAGCACACCGACCACGCCCAGTTCCCCGGCGATGCGCAGGGCCAACTGCTGGGTGGCGATGATCCGGGCCTCGTCCAGCCCGGGGGCCGGGGTGACGGTCTCGGCGCAGATGCCGGCGTCCTGGAACGTCTCCGAGACGGGATAGGCCACGCCCTGGCCCGAAGGGGACCGCACGACCAGCGCGGACAGCTCGCGGGTGAAGTCGATGAACTCCTCGGCAAGGATGCGGACCTCGCCGCTGGTCCCCGAGCCGGCGGTGGTCCCACCCCCGACCTCTCCGGAGGCCACCGCATCGAACGGCACGGTCGCCTCGGCCGGGCCGTCGATCTTCCAGACGCCCTTGCCGTCGTAGCCGCCGCGGGAGGTCTTGGCGATCACCGGCCAGCCGATCCGGTCTCCGAAGGCGACCAGCTCGGCCGCGGTGGCGACCACCTGGTACGCCGGACAGGGCGCCCCGAGCTGCGCCATCGCCTCCCGCATCACGACCTTGTCCTGGGCATGGACGAGGGCCGCCGGTCCGGGGCGTACGGCGACGCCACGCTCCTCCAGCGCCTCGAGGATGGTCGTGGGGACGTGCTCGTGGTCGAACGTCACCGCGTCACAGCCCTCGGCGAAGGAGAGCACCGTCGCGGCGTCGGTGTAGTCACCCACCACGACATCGTGGGCGACCTGTTCGGCGCTCACCCCGGGGGCCTCGGCCAGCAGCCGGACGTGCAGCCCCAGGCGGGTCGCCGGACCGTACATCATCCGGGCCAACTGGCCGCCGCCGATGATTCCCACTACGAAAGGTCGCGCTCCACTCACGATCGACAAGGCTACCCGGATGCCCTCCGGTCGACCGCCGGCTCGGAACGCGGATGTGAGAGTATGCACCCGATGACCGAGAACCAGCCGCAGACCACCGACCCCACCCCTGTCGAGACAGCCCTCGGCGGCGACCAGGCGGGGCTCATCGCGCGCGAGCAGGACGTGCTGGCGCACCCGGAGCGCTACCGGATCCTCACCGGTGACCGCCCCACCGGATCCCTGCACCTGGGTCATTACCTCGGCACCCTGCAGCGCCGGGTGCAACTGCAGGACGCGGGCGTGCCGACGGTTCTGGTCATCGCCGACTTCCAGGTCATCACCGACCGTGAGGACCCGGGCGACATCCAGCGCAACGTCTTCGAGATCCTCAAGGACTACCTGGCCTGCGGGATCGACCCGGAGAAGACGATCACCTTCACGCACTCGGCGGTCCCGGCCCTCAACGAGCTGATGCTGCCGTTCCTGTCCGTGGTGAGCCTGCCGGAGATGGAGCGCAACCCGACGGTGAAGTCGGAGCTGGCGGCGTCCGGGCAGAAGACACTGAACGGACTGCTGCTCACCTACCCGGTGCACCAGGCGGCCGACATCCTCTTCTGCAAGGGCAACCTCGTGCCCGTCGGCCGCGACCAACTGCCGCACGTCGAGCAGACCCGGGTGGTCGCCCGCCGGATCAACGAGCGCTACGCCGGGGGCCGGACGATCCTGCCCGAACCGCAGGCGCTGCTCTCCCCGGCACCCCTGGTCCTCGGCACCGACGGCGACAAGATGTCGAAGTCGCGGAACAACTTCATCTCGATCTCCCACACGGCCGACGAGACCGCCAAGCTGCTGCGCAAGGCGAAGACGGACGCCGACCGGCACATCGCCTACGAGCCGGAGACGCGCCCCGAGGTCTCGTCCCTGGTGCTGATCGGTGCCCTGCTCAGCGGGCAGGAGCCCGAGGACTTCGCCGCGGCGCTGGGTGACCGCGGCGGCAAGGCGCTCAAGGACGCCGTCACCGAGGCGGTGAACGAGCACCTCGCCCCGATCCGGGCCCGCCGACTGGAACTGGCCCAGGACATGGGCTACCTGCGGCAGGTGCTGCGGGACGCCAACGAGAAGGCGAACGCCCTGGCCGACGCCACCCTGGCCGAGGTCAAGGACGCGCTCGGGATGGTCTACTACTGATGTGAAAGTCTTCCCTGCCAAGGGGCAGGCTCAAGCGCCGCCAGGCTGGATGCCTGACGGCGCTTGTTCGTTCACCGTGGTGGCGGGGACCAAGGGGTTCCGGCCCCATGCATTCCAGAGGCTGCGGATGGTCGGCCGGGCTGCGGATGGTCGGCCGACCTGATGGTTCGGTCGACATCCAGGAAGGTCGGCCAACGTCGGATGGCTCGCCGCGCCCCCACCAGCACCGACCCCGGACCTCAGCCCAAAGCGACGTCGGTCGTCACACCCCGACGACGGTCACTCAAACCCCCGGCGTCAGTCAACCGCGGAAGCGGCCTCCCGGACCGGGGCCTGGGTCGGCCGGAAGATCAACCACCGCTGCATGGAGAAGTTGGCGACCGTGGCGGCGCCCTGGCCGAAGACGAAGGAGATCGTCTGCACGGCCAGCCGCGGCAGGTGCTCCTGGGCGATCAGCGGGAACAGTTTCGCGAAGATCCCGACCTGCAGGGCGAACGTCACGACGTAGGTGAGCATCGTCAGGATGAAGCGGCGCCTCGACGGCTGGGCCTTGAAGGTGAAGCGGCGATTGAGCGAGTAGGCAGTGATCGTCCCGACGATGAACGAGGCCGCCTTGGCCGGGGTGTAGCCCACTCCGACCGCCATCAGGATGAGCAGCAGGCCGAAGTCCACCACTGCCGACATCACACCGGTGCCGAAGTAGCGGATCGCCTGCTGGACCAGCCCGACGTGCTCCACGTCGGGGTGATGACCGCGCGCCTCGGGGTGCACCGCGGTCTCGCCGGTCTCCAGCGACGTCTCGCCTGTCCTGGATCCTGCTGTGATGGATTCCGCCGTCATGGCCTCCGCCGTCGTCGGTCCGGGGGTGGATGTCCCGGGCGTGGTCGATCCGGGCCGTGTCGATCCGGATCTTGTCGCGCGAGGGGCCGTCCGCGGCCCACCCGAGAGGTCCTTGTCAGGCCGTTCGGCCTGGCTGCTCCCGGGGTTCGTCACCCGGACAGCCTAACCCGGGGCCCAGCCGGCCCCCTATTCAGCGCCTCGGTGCACGTCGCGTTTTCTCAGCGTGCGGCACGGCCTCGAGGAGCGGCCGTGTGAGGTCGGTCACCGCAGATGGGTGACGTCGCCGGCGGCGAAGGCCTCCACCCCGTCCTCCGTCCGCACCAGGACCGCCCCCGAGGTGTCGATCCCCACGGCATGCCCGATGACGGTACGTCCGAGCCGTCCGGGCACCTCCAGCAGCACCCGTACGTCACGGCCGATGGTCGAGCACTGCTCCTCGTAGACCCGGCGCATCTCCGCGAGGCGGCCCTCGTCCCACAGCAGGTACATCTGGGACCAGGCACCGAGCACCTCCGCGATCAGGTCGACCCGGTCCACGTCCGCACCGCACAGGGCGAGCGAGGTCGCGGTGGGCACCGGCAGCTGGTCCTCCGACAGCGACACGTTGATCCCGAAACCCACGACGCAGCCGGGGCCGTCAGGGCCGTCCACCCGCTCGGAGAGGATCCCGCAGACCTTGCGGCCACCGATGAGGACGTCGTTGGGCCACTTCAGCATCGCCTCCACCCCGGTGGCCCGGCGGATCCCCCGCGCGATCGCCACCCCCGTGAAGAGGGAGAGCCACATCCACTCGGGCAGCGGGCGGTGCGGCCGGACGCCCAGCGAGATCGCCACCGCGGTTCCGGGCGGCGCCTCCCACCGACGGTCGAAGCGGCCACGGCCGGCGCTCTGGTGGTCGGAGACGCGGACCAGGCCCACGCCCGTACCGGCCCGCATCCGGGCCGCGACGTCGGCGTTGGTCGACCCTGTCGAGGCGACGACCTCGACGTTGTGCCATAGTCCGGCACCCACGCCAAGGCCCGTTCCAGAAGCGAGAACCCGCTGTCGGAGGCGTTCTTCATCGGTACGTGGGGAATCCGCCATGATCGCCAGCCTACCGGCGCCCGCTGAATCCTCAGCTGACCGGCGGAGCGCTCAGTCAGGCGCTACAGTCGGCGCCAAAGCCCGCATCCCTGCCCGACGCCGTACGACCGTGCAGGGGGCGGGAGCTACATCGTAGTAGGCACCCGAGGCGAAGGTTTCAAAAAGTATGGACGTCGACATCCACACGACAGCAGGGAAACTCGAGGATCTGAAGCGGCGCATCGAGGAGGCTGTCAACGCAGGCTCCGCGGCCGCCGTGGAGAAGCAGCACGCAAAGGGCAAGCAGACAGCCCGCGAACGCATCGACGCTCTGCTGGACGAGGGGTCCTTCGCCGAGCTGGACCAGTTCGCCCGGCACCGCTCCCACGCGTTCGGCCTGGAAGGGAAGCGTCCGTACGGGGACGGCGTCGTCACGGGCATCGGGGCGATCCACGGTCGCCCGGTGTGCGTCTTCTCGCAGGACGTGACCATCTTCGGTGGCGCCCTCGGCGAGGTGTACGGCGAGAAGATCGTCAAGATCATCGACTTCGCCCTCAAGACCGGCTGCCCGCTGATCGGCATCAACGAGGGTGGTGGCGCCCGGATCCAGGAGGGCGTGGTCTCCCTCGGCCTCTACGGCGAGATCTTCCGCCGCAACACCCTGGCCTCCGGCGTGATCCCGCAGATCTCGCTGATCATGGGTGCCGCGGCCGGCGGTCACGTCTACTCCCCCGCCCTCACCGACTTCACCGTGATGGTCGACCAGACCTCGCAGATGTTCATCACCGGCCCCGCGGTCATCAAGACCGTCACCGGCGAGGACGTCTCACTGGAGGACCTGGGTGGCGCCCGCACCCACAACACCAAGTCGGGCAACGCCCACTACCTGGCCGCCGATGAGGCCGACGCCCTCGAGTACGTCCGCGAACTGGTCTCCTACCTGCCGCAGAACAACCTCGAGGACCCGCCGTTCTACGACGAGGTCGCCGACCTCGGCATCAGCGAGACCGACCTCGCCCTCGACACCCTGATCCCGGACTCGCCGAACCAGCCGTACGACATCCGTCGGGTGATCGAGGCCGTCCTGGACGACGAGGAGTTCCTCGAGGTCCAGGAGCTCTTCGCGCAGAACATCGTCGTCGGCTTCGGCCGCGTCGAGGGTCGTACGGTCGGCATCGTCGCGAACCAGCCGATGCAGTTCGCCGGCTGCCTCGACATCGACGCCTCGGAGAAGGCCGCCCGCTTCGTCCGCACCTGTGACTGCTTCAACATCCCGATCGTCACCTTCGAGGACACCCCGGGCTTCCTGCCCGGCACCGACCAGGAGTGGAACGGCATCATCCGCCGCGGCGCGAAGCTGATCTTCGCCTACGCCGAGGCGACCGTCCCGCTGATCACGATCATCACCCGCAAGGCCTACGGCGGCGCATACGACGTGATGGGCTCCAAGCACCTGGGCGCCGACGTCAACCTCGCCTGGCCGACCGCCCAGATCGCCGTGATGGGTGCCGAGGGTGCGGTCAATATCCTCTACCGCAAGCAGCTGGCCAACGACTCCGACCCGGAGACGCTGCGCAAGACGCTGATCGACGAGTACAACGACACCCTGGCGAACCCGTACGTCGCGGCGGAACGTGGCTACATCGACCAGGTCATCCAGCCGCACGACACCCGCCAGGAGATCGTCCGCGTGCTGCGCCTGCTGCGCACCAAGCGCGAGAGCCTGCCGCCGAAGAAGCATGGGAACATCCCGCTGTGAGCACCGACACCGACGTGACCACGTCTCCGACGGCCTTCCGCGTCATCGGCGGGAACCCCTCGGAGGAGGATCTCGCCGCGATCACCGTCGTGTTCGCGACCATGGCGGGTCCCGACGCCCTTCCGGGCACCGGCACCCAGCCCCGCCACTCCCGGTACAACTCGTACTGGCGAGCCGTCCGGCGCACCTTCGCGACCGGGCGGGAGACCTGGAACTCGGGTCTGCGCCAGTTCTAGTCTGTCGGGCGTGACACCACGCACCCACGATCGAGCCGGGGAGACCGCTCCGCGACCGGGCCACAGCCTCACCATGAGGCACCGGCTGGTCCTGGGGTCGGCCTCCCCGGCTCGTCTGTCCACCCTGCGCGCCGCGGGACTGCATCCCGAAGTGATCGTCTCCGGGGTGGACGAGGACGGCGTCGACGCCGCCGGCCCGGCGGAGCTCGCCGACCTGCTGGCCCGGCTCAAGGCCGAGGCCGTGGTGACCGAGCTCCGGGCCCGGTCCGCCGGTGCCGGGCCGGCCGCCCCCACCGCCCCCGCCGGCACCACGATCGTGATCGGGTGCGATTCCGTCCTCGACCTGGACGGCGTGGCGTACGGCAAACCGCACACCGCCCAGGTGGCGCGGACCCGCTGGCGGATGATGCGGGGCGCCACCGGCGTCCTGCACACCGGCCACCGGGTGGTGGTACTGACCGGCGACGAGCTCGTCGAGACGGCAGCCGTCTCGGGGACCGGCAGCACCGTCGTCCATTTCGGCACTCCCTCCGACGAGGAGATCGACGCGTACGTCGCCACCGGCGAACCCCAGCGGGTGGCGGGGGCCTTCACCCTCGACGGGCTCGGTGGCGCCTTCGTCTCCGGGGTCGAGGGCGACCCCCACAACGTCGTCGGGATCAGCCTGCCGCTGCTGCGGCGCCTGCTGGCCGGTCTGGGGATCAAGTGGGTGGACATGTGGCAGTAGGCTGACGCCATCATGAGTTCGACGCCCGATTCCGGAATCGCCCCGCAGCTGACCGACGCGCCCGCCCGCCCCCGCCGCTTCCTTCCGGCGTGGCTGCGGGCCATGAGACCCAAGCAGTGGATCAAGAACGTCCTCGTCCTGACCGCCCCGCTGGCTGCTGGTCGCATCGGTGAGCCAACCGTCCTGCTCGCCACCCTCCTCGCGATGGTGGCGTTCATCGCGGTCTCGGCCGCCATCTACCTGCTCAACGACATCCACGACATCGAGGCGGACCGCCAGCACCCGAAGAAGCGGCTCCGTCCCATCCCGGCCGGCGAGCTGCCGATCCCGCTCGCCTGGGTCCTCGCCGGACTGACCGGCGTCGGCGGCCTCGCGCTCGGCTTCTCGGTCTCCCCCGGTCTCGGCATCACGCTGACCACCTACGTCGTCGTGCAGTTCCTCTACTCCTATTTCCTCAAGGACTTCCCGGTCATCGACCTGGCGGTCGTCGCGTCCGGCTTCCTGCTGCGGGCGGTCGCCGGTGGCGTCGCGAGCGACATCCCGCTCAGCCAGTGGTTCCTTCTGGTCGCCTCCTTCGGCTCGATGTTCATGGTGGCCGGCAAGCGCTACTCGGAGATGCGCCACCTCGGCCCCGAGGCGGGGACCCGCAAGTCGCTGGCGTCCTACACCGAGAGCTACCTGAAGTTCGTCTGGGAACTGGCGGCCGTGGCCGTGGTGATGTCCTACTCGCTGTGGGCCTTCGACCAGCGCCTGGGTGGCTACACCAAGGGGTTGTGGGCCGGCATCTCGATCTTCCCGTTCGCCATGGCGATGCTGGAGTACGCCTTCCGGATCGACCGTGGCGAAGGCGGCGCCCCCGAGGACGTCGTCCTGCACGACCGAGTGCTCCTCGTACTCGGCCTGGCGTGGCTGGTGACCATCTGCCTCGCCGTCTTCCTCTGACCCCCAGGAGATCCCCTCATGATGGACGCGACCGCGAACCCCCGCACCTTGCTGCTGCTCGGTGGCACCTCAGACATCGCCTTGGCCATCGCCCGCGCATACGCCGCCGAGAGCCCGGCCCTGGACGTGGTGCTGGCGGCCCGGCCGACCGAGCGTCGCACGGCGGCCGCGGAGTCGCTGCGGGCCGAGGGTGTCGCGGTGCGTGAGGTCGACCTCGACGCCCGCGCAACGGACACGCACGCCGCAACGATCGAGGAGGCCTTCAGCGGGGGTGACATCGACATGGCCGTGGTGGCGTTCGGCGTGCTCGGCGATGCCGAGGGTGCCTGGCAGGATCCGCAGCAGGCGCTCGAACTGGCCGAGGTCAACTACACCGCCCCCGTCCACCTCGGTGTCCTGCTCGCCGGACGGATGCGCCAGCAGGGCCAGGGCCAGATCGTCCTGCTCTCCAGTGTCGCGGGCGAGCGGATCCGCCGCTCCAACTTCGTCTACGGCTCCACCAAGGCGGGTGTCGACGGCTTCTACCGCGGCATCGGCGAGGCACTGCGCGGCTCCGGCGTGAACGTGCTGGTGGTGCGCCCCGGGTTCGTGAAGTCCAAGATGACGACCGGCCTGAAGACGGCCCCGCTCGCGGTGACCCCCGACGAGGTGGCGGCCGAGGTGGTCGACGGCGTCCGCGCGCACCGTACGGTGATCTGGGCGCCGAAGCTGTTCCAACTGGTCATGCTGGTGCTCCGCCACGTCCCGCAGCCGATCTTCCGCAAGCTCCCCTTCTGAGCGGGCCGAAGCCGCTCGAGATCGCTCCTGACCAGGAGCGTGCCGCCCGCGCCGGGGACTCCGGCGGGGCGGCGGTTCCGTTGCGAGGACGGGACGCACCCGCGGGAGGCGGCGTATCCTCCCGATGACCCCCATGGCTCGGCTGCCCCGAGCCGAAGAGAAGGCAGACGCAGTGCAAGTGGACCTCAATGCGACGATCGGCGACACCATCCGGGTCGAGGCGCTCCAGCACGATGAGGCCGTGCTCCCGTACGTCTCGAGCATCACCATCCCGGCGGGCCTGCACGCCGGGACGCCGCGCGTCATCCTCGCCGCGATCCGCCGCGGCCTGGCCGCGGGTGTGCGGCTGGGTGCCGGCGTGGGCTACCGGGACTTCCTGGGGGGTGGCGACCGCTACGTCGACGTCGCGTTCGAGGATCTGTACGCCGAACTGATCTACCAGATCGGGGCCGTCGACTCGCTCGCCTTCACCGAGCAGGGGCGGCTCTCCTACGTCCGTCCCAGCGGGGCGCTGGCGCGGATGGCCGGTCGCCGCAAGGACCACGCCGAAGCCATCCTGCGGGCCATCGCGTCGTACGACCCGGAACTGCCCCTGGTCGTCCACCACCTGTCGCCGCTGCTCGGGATGGCCCGTGACGCCGGCCTGGAGGTGATCGTGGAGTATTCGGCCAGTTCGCTGGAGCGGATGCGCGCCTCGGTGGGCCGGATCGCGGCCGACGGACATCCGGAACAGTCCGTGTCCCTCCATCTCGACCCCGTCACGGCACCGGTGGTGGTCCGAACTCTCCGTGAACTGGGTCACACTTTCGGGGCTCCCCTCACGGCACGGCGCGGGATGTGATTTTCGGCGCACCGGCCTGCGGAACGACCCTTGTCGGTGGGTTGAACAAGCGCTCACTCCGGGCCCGGACAACCCCTAGACTCTGGCCTGACAGTGCCGTCATGGCCGGGGAAGCCGTCGGGCGGTTCAGAGTGGAACCCAGGAGGAATAGTGCCCATCAGCAAGGTGCTCATCGCGAACCGAGGGGAAATCGCGGTCCGTGTGATCCGCGCAGCACGTGACGAGGGAATTGCCAGCGTCGCCGTCTACGCTGATCCGGACGCCGATGCCTTGTTCGTGAAGCTCGCAGACGAGGCGTATGCGCTGGGTGGCGCGACGCCCGCCGAGTCCTACCTCGACATGGGCAAGATCATCGACGTCGCTCGCCGCAGCGGAGCCGACGCCATCCACCCGGGCTACGGCTTCCTCGCCGAGAACGCGGACTTCGCCCAGGCCGTCATCGACGCAGGCCTGATCTGGATCGGCCCTTCCCCGCGGTCGATCCGTGATCTGGGTGACAAGGTCGCCGCCCGTCATATCGCTCTCAAGGTCGGCGCACCGCTGGTTCCCGGTACGCCGGACCCGGTGGCGAACGCTGACGAGGTCGTCGCCTTCGCGCGTGAGCACGGCCTGCCGATCGCCATCAAGGCTGCCTTCGGCGGCGGCGGGCGTGGCCTCAAGGTCGCCCGTACGCTCGAGGAGGTCCCCGAGCTCTTCGAGTCGGCCACCCGTGAGGCCGTCACCGCCTTCGGCCGTGGTGAGTGCTTCGTCGAGCGCTACCTCGACAAGCCGCGCCACGTCGAGACCCAGTGCCTCGCCGACCAGCACGGCAACGTCGTGGTGGTCTCCACCCGTGACTGCTCGCTGCAGCGCCGCCACCAGAAGCTCGTCGAGGAGGCCCCGGCCCCGTTCCTCAACGAGGACCAGATGAACCGCCTCTACGAGTCCTCCAAGGCGATCCTCCGTGAGGCCGGCTACGTCGGCGCGGGCACCTGCGAGTTCCTGGTCGCCCAGGACGGCCTGATCTCCTTCCTGGAGGTCAACACCCGCCTCCAGGTGGAGCACCCGGTGTCGGAGGAGGTCTCGGGCCTGGACCTCGTCCGGGAGATGTTCCGCATCGCCAACGGCGAGGAGCTCGGCTACGGCGACCCGGAGCTGCGCGGTCACTCCTTCGAGTTCCGCATCAACGCCGAGGACCCGGGCCGCAACTTCATGCCTGCCCCGGGCACCGTCACCGAGTTCGTCGCCCCGCAGGGTCCGGGCGTCCGCTTCGACGACGGCTACCGCAAGGGGATGACCGTCCCGGGCTCGTTCGACTCCCTCGTCGGCAAGCTGATCGTCACCGGCGCGACCCGCGAGCAGGCGCTGCAGCGCTCCCGCCGCGCGCTGGACGAGCTGGTGCTGGAGGGCATGCCGACCGCCATCCCGTTCCACAAGGTCGTCATCGATGACCCGGCCTTCACCGCGGCCGACGGCAAGTTCGCCGTCCACACCCGCTGGATCGAGACCGAGTTCGACAACCAGATCCCGCAGTACGACGGCGCCCCCGGCGAAGGGGGCGAGGCCGAGGAGAAGCGGACCGTCGTCCTCGAGGTGAACGGCAAGCGCGTCGAGGTCAGCCTGCCGGCCGGTCTCGGCAGCATGAGCGGCGGCACGAACGCCGCCAAGAAGCCGAAGCGCCAGAAGTCCAAGTCGGCCGTCAAGGAGGCCTCCGGCAACTCGGTGACCGCACCGATGCAGGGCACCGTGGTCAAGGTGGCCGTGACCGACGGTCAGGAGGTCACCGAGGGTGACCTGGTGGTGGTGCTCGAGGCGATGAAGATGGAGCAGCCCATCAACGCGCACCGCACCGGCATCATCACCGGCCTTGCGGTCGAGGGTGGCCAGACCGTCCAGTCCGGCGAGGTGATGTGCGAGATCATCGACGCCGAGTGATCCTGACGGGCCCCTGACGGGGCTCGCTGGACCGACGTCCGACCGGGCCGTCGTCCCGTCCTCCCAGCGAGGACGAGGCGGCGGCCCGGTCGCGTCCGCCGTACATGGCCCGGGACGAGGAAGCGCCCGGGCGAGGTCCTGATGACCCCACCCGGGCGCGTCTCAGCAGCCCGGCGTACGCGACTCAGTTGGTCAGCTGGGCGGTCGCGGTCTGGCCGTGCGTGTGCAGGCGGCGGGCCGCCTCCGCGATCGAGCCCGACAGAGACGGGTACACGGTGAAGGCGTGGGAGAAGTCGTCGACCGAGATCCGCTGGGCGACCGCCAGCGAGACCGCGTGGATCAGTTCGGAGGCCGTCGGGGCGACGATGACACCACCGACGATGATCCCGGTCAGCGGCAAGCAGAACAGCTTCACGAACCCGTCGGTGAAGCCCTGCATCTTGGCGCGGGCGTTGGAGGCCAGCGGCATCATGACGACCTCGGCGGTCGAGTGGCCTTCGTCGATGTCCTTCTGCGTGACGCCGACGGTGGCGATCTCCGGCGCGGTGAAGATGTTCGAGGCGATCGTCTCCTGGCGGAGCTGGGGAACGGCATCGCCGAGGGCGTGCCACATCGCGATCCGGCCCTGCATGGCAGCGACCGAGGCGAGGGCGAAGACGCCGGTGCAGTCCCCCGCCCCGTAGACGCCCCGGGCCGACGTCCGCGACACCTTGTCGACGGTCACGTAGCCACGCTTGTCGAGCTCGACGCCCGCCTCCTCCAGGCCGATACCGGCGGTGTTCGGGATGGAGCCGACCGCCATCAGGACGTGCGACCCGACGACCTCACGGCCGTCCTCGAGGCCGACCACGACACCGTCACCCTCACGGCGGGCCGACACGGCGCGGGCGCGGCTGATGATGGTGATGCCGCGGCGCTCGAAGACGTCCTGCAGCACGCGGGCGGCGTCGGGGTCCTCGCCGGGCAGCACCATGTCGCGCGACGACACGAGAGTCACCCGGACACCCAGGGCGTCGTACGCGTTGGCGAACTCGGCGCCGGTGACGCCGGAGCCGACGACGATCAGGTGCTCGGGCAGCTCGGTCAGGTTGTAGACCTGCGTCCAGTCGAGGATCCGCTCCCCGTCCGGCATCGCGTCCGGCAGGACCCGAGGGTGTGCCCCGGTGGAGACGAGGATGACGTCGGCCTCGAGCCGCTCCTCCCCGAACTCGGTGGTCGCGACGACCGCGCGGGTGCCCTCCAGACGGGCCTTGCCGCGGACGATGCGTACGCCCTCCTTGACCAGCCGCATGGCGATGTCGCCGGACTGGGCTTCGGCGAGCTGGATGACGCGGGTGTTCACGGCAGCCAGGTCCGTGGTCACCGTCAGGGTGAGGTCCTCGTCACCGGCCGGGGAGTAGAGTCCCTGCCCCGAGGCCTGCTCCATCGTGGACATCACGTTCGAGGTCGCGATCAGGGACTTCGACGGAACGCAGTCCGTGAGGACCGCGGAACCTCCTATCCCGTCGCTGTCGACCAGGGTCACCTCCCCACCGAGTTGCGCCCCCACGAGGGCCGCTTCGTAGCCGCCTGGTCCTCCACCGATGATCACAACCTTGGTCACATCGGGCATTCTTCCATGAGGTCGCGGTCTGCGCGGCCTCACGACCCTCCCGGTGCCGTGACACGGATCGCACGGGCCTGCGGTGCCACAGGGCGGCACCGCGGTCGTCGCCCGCGGGCCGTGCGGCACGTGGCAGACTCTCGCCCATGAGCCCCGAGACGACCGCGACGACCGGCGCGGGCTCCCCCGTGCCGGCCACCCCGGATCCCCCTCCCCGGATCGATCGCCCGGTGCCGGGGCAGCGGAGAGCGGCTCCTGGCAGGACGTCGCCGAGCGTGCCGCCGCGGCCATGCTGACCGGCCTCGCGATCGACCACGCCGATGTGGCCGTCGTCCTGGGATCCGGCTGGGCCGATGGACGTGACGCCCTCGGCACACCGCTGGCCAGCATGGCGCTCGAAGGACTCCCCGGGTTCCGGGCCCCGGTCGTCGCCGGGCACGGGGGTGAGGTGCTCGCGATCCGTACGGCCACCGGAGCGATCGCCCTGCTGTTCACCGGCCGTACGCACCTCTACGAGGGCACCGGCGTCGAGGCCGTCGTCCACGGCGTGCGGACCGCCGCGGCCGCCGGGGTACGGACCCTGGTGCTCACCAACGGCTGCGGGTCCGTACGACGCGACTGGGAGCCGGGCACCCCGGTCCTCCTCCGGGACCACATCAACCTGACCGGCGCCACGCCGCTGCGCGGCCCGTCGTTCGTCAGCATGTCCGACGCCTACTCCCCCGCCTGCGGGCGGCGCTGCGCCGGCTCCGACCGGAGCTGCCGGAAGGGGTGTACGCGCAGTTCCACGGCCCGCAGTACGAGACACCGGCCGAGGTCGAGTATGCGCGGCGGATCGGTGCCGACCTGGTCGGGATGTCGACCGCGCTGGAGACCATCGCCGCCCGCGAGCGGGGCCTGGAGGTCCTCGGCCTGTCCCTGGTCACCAACCAGGCGGCCGGGGTGGCCGACCGGCCGCTGGACCACGCCGAGGTGCTGGCAGCCGGCAGGGCCGCCGGACCCCGACTGCGGTCGCTGCTCGCCGACGTGATGGAGGTGCTGTGACCGCCCTTGCCGGCCTCCTCGACCGGGCGGCGGCCTGGCGGGCGGAGGACCCCGACCCGCACACGGTGGCGATCCTCGACGGCCTGGTCACCGCCGCCCGCAGCGGGGATGCCTCCGCCCTGGCCGAGTTGCACGCGGCGTTCGCCGGCCCCTCGAATTCGGGACCGCCGGCCTGCGCGGTCCCCTCGGGCCGGGCCCCGCCCGGATGAACCGGGTCGTCGTCAGCCGGGCAGCCGCCGGTCTGGCGCGCTATCTCCTCGACAACGGACAGGGAGGCGGGCGCGTGCTGGTCGGCCACGACGCGCGTCACGGGTCCGCGACCTTCGGGCGCGACACCGCCGAGATCCTGGCCGGCCACGGGCTCGATGCGGTGCTGGTGCCGCAGCCGGTCCCCACCCCGGTCGTGGCGTACGGCATCCGCGCGCTCGGCTGCGTCGCCGCGGTGGTCGTCACCGCCTCCCACAATCCCGCCGCGGACAACGGCTACAAGGTCTACCTGGGGGACGGATCGCAGATCATCCCGCCGGTCGACGGCGAGATCGCGACCCGCATCGCCGCCGCGAGCGCCGAACCGCTGGCGAGCCTGCCGCGGGCTGCGACCTGGCGCACGGCCGCCCCGCAGCTGCAGGAGGCGTACGTCGCACGGGCCGCCTCCCTGCTCAGCGAGCCCCGGCCCCGCGCGCTGGCAGCGGACTCCGGGCGCCCGCTGCGGTGGGTCTACACGCCGCTGCACGGTGTCGGGCTGGCGACCGTGCAGCGGGTCATCGACGCCGCGGGGCTGCCCGCACCGACGGTCGTGGCCGAACAGGCCGAGCCCGATCCGGACTTCCCCACCCTCCCGTTCCCCAATCCGGAGGAACCCGGAGCCCTGGACCTGGCGCTGGGCCTCGCCGCACGCACCGGGGCCGACCTGGTCATCGCTCACGATCCCGACGCGGATCGCTGTGCGGTCGCGGTCCACGGACCGGACGGCTGGCGGATGCTGCGAGGCGATGAGCTCGGTGTCCTGCTCGGCGCCGACCTGCTCGAGCGCGGGGTGCGCGGGACGTACGCGAACTCGGTGGTCTCCTCCACCCTGCTGGCGCGGATGTGCGCGGCGGCCGGGGCACCGCACACCACGACACTGACCGGGTTCAAGTGGATCGGCCGCGTGCCGGACCTCGCCTTCGGGTACGAGGAGGCCCTCGGCTATTGCACTGATCCGGAGGCGGTCTCCGACAAGGACGGGATCACCACCATGGTCCGGGTGCTCGACCTGGCGGGTCGGTGCGCCGACGCGGGTGGGACGCTGAGCGATGTCCTCGACCGGGTGATGCGCACCCACGGCCTCCATGCCACCGACCAGCTGTCCTTCCGGTCCGAGGAGACCGAGCTCATCGCGGGCGCCATGCGACGACTACGCGACGCGGCGCCGGCGACCCTCGGCGGAGAGCCGGTGCGGACCGTCGACCTGCGTGAGGGGACGCCGGATCTGCCACCCACCGACGCCGTGCTCCTCGAGGCACGTACGTCACGGGTGGTGGTGCGCCCCTCAGGGACCGAGCCGAAGCTCAAGTGCTACCTCGAGGTGCGGGCCACACCGGAGGAATCGACCGACCTCACCACGGCCCGCGAGCGGGCCACCGGGCATCTGGCGGGTCTGAAGGCCGAGATCGCCCTGCTGCTGGGGCTGGACGGCT
The DNA here is from genome assembly GCF_009646095.1 of Raineyella fluvialis. Classification (NCBI taxonomy): domain Bacteria; kingdom Bacillati; phylum Actinomycetota; class Actinomycetes; order Propionibacteriales; family Propionibacteriaceae; genus Raineyella; species Raineyella fluvialis. Next base: position 237,623 of record NZ_CP045725.1, read on the forward strand.
CCTGACCCGAGCGGCGTCGCGGCGTGCCACCCAACCGACGAACACCCAACCGATGAACACCCCGGGGTCGGGCCGCTGAGCGGCCCGACCCCGGGGTGCGTACGTATCAGCGCGTCCGGTTCAGTGGACGATGGCCTCCCCGGCCCCCAGACCGGTCATGGAGCGGACCTCCATCTCGGCCTGCAGCGCCTTGTCGGCCTTGTTCTTCGCCGTGACCGTGCCGAGCCAGCCCATGAAAAACGCCAGAGGGAGCGCGACGATCGTCGGGTTGGTCAGCGGGAACCAGGCGAAGTCGGCGTGCGGGAAGAACGCGGACTTGTCCCCGGAGATGGCCGGCGAGAACGCGATGAGCACCACAGAGGTGATCAGGCCGGTGTAGATCGACCAGACCGAGCCACGGGTGTTGAACGAGCGCCAGTACAGCGTGAACAGGATCGCGGGGAGGTTCGCGGCAGCCGCGACGCCGAACGCCAGCGAGATCAGGAACGCGATGTTCTGACCGTTGGCGAAGATCCCACCGATCACGGCCAGGATGCCGATGATGACGGAGGTGGCGCGAGCGACCCGGACCTCGGAGGCGGCGTCGACCTTGCCGCCCTTCAGGACGTTGTTGTAGATGTCGTGGGCGAAGGACGCCGACGCGGTGATGGTCAGGCCGGCGACGACCGCGAGGATGGTCGCGAAGGCGATGCCGGAGATGATGCCCATCATGATCTCGCCGCCGAGCTGGAGGGCCAGCAGCGGGGCCGCCGCGTTCGCCTTGCCCGGGGCGCCGGCGATGAGGGTGTTACCCATCCCGCCGGTGTTCTGGCCGACGAGCCAGATGGCGCCGTAGCCCAGGAGGAAGGTGACGATGAAGAACAGGCCGACCAGGTTGATCGCCCACACGGCCGAGCGGCGGGCCTCCTTGGCCGTGGGCACGGTGTAGAAGCGCATCAGCACGTGCGGCAGGCCCGACGGGCCGGTGACGAGCGCGATGGCCAGCGAGATGAAGGACAACTTCGTGGCCCAGTCCTTGCCGTACTGCAGGCCGGGCTTGAGGATGGCCTCGCCGCCGGTGTGGTGGGCGATGGCGTCCCGCAGCAGGTGCGAGACGTTGAAGTTGGCGTAGACGAGGACCCACAGGGCCATCACCGTCGCGCCGGTGACCAGCAGGACGGCCTTGATCATCTGCACCCAGGTGGTGCCCTTCATGCCGCCGATGAGGACGTACGCGATCATGATCGCGCCGACCACGACGATGACCAGGTTCTGCCCGATCGTCGACTTGATGCCGAGCAGGAGGGCGACCAGGCCGCCCGCGCCGGCCATCTGGGCCAGCAGGTAGACGAAGGAGATGACCAGGGTCGAGATCGCCGCGGCCGTACGGACCGGCTTGGCATCCATCCGGAACGACAGCACATCGGCCATGGTGTAGCGGCCGGTGTTACGCAGCGGCTCCGCCACCAGGGTGAGGGCGATGATCCACGCGACGAAGAAGCCGACGGAGTACAGGAAGCCGTCGAAACCGTTGATCGCGATCGCGCCGGTGACGCCGAGGAAGGCGGCCGCCGACAGGTAGTCACCGGTGATGGCCAGGCCGTTCTGGCGACCCGAGAAAGCGCCGCCGCCGGTGTAGAAGCTGGCGGCGGCCTTCTTGTCAGCATTACGGCTGACCGAGATGACCACACCCATCGTCGCGATCACGAAGACGGCGAAGATCGAGATGTTGATGAGGGGGTTGCCGAACTGGACGGCTTTGGCGGTGTCGAGCAGGGTCAGCATCACAGGGCCGCCTTCTTTTCCAGGGCCTCACGCAGGGCGGTGGAACGGGGGTCGAGGTTCTTGTTGGCGTGGCGCACGTACGCCCACGTGACGAACCAGGTGCTGGCGAAGGCCAGCAGGCCCAGGGGCACGCCCCACGGGATGTAGCTGCCGGCGATCCGCGCGCCCATGAAGGCGGGCGCGTACGTCGACAGCAGGACGAACACGAAGTAGTACCCCACGAAGGTGATCACCATCGGGAAGGCGAACCGCACGTGCGACGTGCGCAGGGCCCGGTACTCGGCGGAGTTCTGGACAGCGATGAAATCGATGCCCTCAGGATCGTGATGCCCGTCGCGGTCCTTGTCCCAGATCTCAGGGAGGGGTGCGTGGTGCTTCGGGAGATTGGCCTCCACTTCCGGCAATTCGGAATGGGGCGATCGGGTGTGCGGCGTCATTGTCGCTCCTCATGAATCAGCGGGGTGACTGGGCCCCGTTGGTTGTCCTTAGAGATTGGCTGTAAGCCGGCTCACAGGTCAACTCGGGTACCACACAGGAGTCCGTGATCTCAGTCACATGCATAAGGGCGTGCGGAGGCCGTGATAATGTCAGGAGAACTATTTCCCCGGGAGTCCGCGCCACATGGCGGGCTGAGAGGGTCGAGCGCCACGAGGTCCACAGCCTCAGGGCTGGTCGGCCGACCGGACGAACCTGACCGGATCATGCCGGCGTAGGGAGCTGATCTCCATGACAGTCGAATCACCGCAATTGTCGACCACCGAGCCCGGTGGCGTGGACGGACGAGGCGTCGAGGCGCCACTGGTGCTGAGCACCGAGCCACCGCGCACCCTCGGGGTGTGGGCACAGACCGCCCTGTGGGGCAACCTCGGCATCTCGCTCTTCGGGCCCCTCACCGGTGCTCTGATCGGCCTGTCGGTCGGCTCTGTCGGCCTGGGCCTGCTCGCCACCGTTGTCGGCTGCGCCATCGGCGCGGTCATCCTCGGCGGCTCCGCGACCCTCGGCTCGGTCACCGGGGCACCCTCGATGGTCGCGCTGCGCGGACTGCTCGGACGGCGCGGCTCGACCGTGCCGACCGTGCTCAACATCCTCCAGAACATCGGCTGGGGGACGATGGAGCTGATCGTCATCTCCACGACGGCGGCGACGATCCTCGGCGCGGGCTGGCGCTGGCCGTTCGTGCTGCTGGCCGGGGCGGTGACCACGACGATGGCCGTACGCCCCCTCGGATCGGTGAAGCTGCTGCGCACCATCATGGTGTGGCTGGTGCTCCTGTGCTCGGCCTACCTCTTCGTGATGGTGCTGCGCCAGCCGTCGCACCCGATCGACCAGACGAACGTGATCGGCTTCTGGCCCGCTGTCGACCTCGCCGTGGCCGGTGTGGTGTCGTTCGCCCCGCTGGCCGCCGACTACTCGCGGCACTCCCGTTCGACGAAGGCGGCCTTCACCGGCGCGGCCGTCGGTTACGGCCTCGCCGCGATCGCGTACTACGCGCTGGGAGTGTTCGCCATCGCCCACCTCAACGGCGACCTGTCGGACGCCAAGCTCATCGGCGCCCTGGTCGGGCTGCCGGCCGGCGGCGTCGCCCTCTTCATCCTGATGGTGGACGAGGTGGACGAGGCGTTCGCGAACATCTACTCCACGACGATGTCGGTCCACAACCTCGCCCCCTCCATCGACCGCCGGGTGCTGTCGATCGGCATCGGCATCCTCTGCACCCTGCTGGCGGGACTGATGGATTTCTCCCGCTACCAGAGCTTCCTGTACCTCATCGGGTCGGTCTTCGTGCCGCTCTTCACGGTGGCCGTGGTCGATTTCGCGCTGATCCGACGCGGCGCCTGGGACGTCTCCGACCGAGCGCCGTTCCGATGGGCCCCGGTCGTCGCCTGGCTGGTCGGCTTCCTGGCCTACCAGCTGATCTACCCGGGTGACATTCCCGGCTGGTCGGACCTCTGGACCGCAGCCGCTGAGGCAATCCACTTCACGGCGCCCAGTTGGCTCGGGTCCTCGGTGGGATCGATCGTCGTGTCGGGCGTGGCGATGGCGCTGCTGGGACAGCTCGGGCGCGGGCGGTCACGGCTGCAGGCCTGAGCCGTAACGCTGCCCTGCCCTCACCGACAGCCCTTCCGCTGCTCTTGGCTTGATATCTGCCTGCCGTCCGCTCGCCATCGGCCTGCCACCCGGCCTGCCGTCCGCTCGCCATCGGCCTGCCACCCGGCCCGCCGTCCGCTCGCCATCGGCCTGCCACCCGGCCCGCCGTCCGCTCGCCATCGGCCCTCGGACAGTAACCGTTCACGTGTCTGAAGAATGTCTGAGGCTGATCGTACGGTTGGGGACATGGAACGGGAGTGGGGGACCCGGACCGGCCAGGCGATGGCCGGGATCCTGGGATTGCTGGACGGGCTGCTGGACGGGCCCGACGAAGACCGGGCGCTCGCATCTGATGCGGAGCGGCTGGCCATGACAGAAGCGGCGATCGAGGCCGCGGATCGGCTGCGCATCCTGGCCGGCGTACTGGTCGCCGAGACCGAGGCCCACGGCTCGGATCTCGCGGTGACGGGGCTGGGGGTGGTGAGCTGGCTCGCCGACACCCGCCGGATGACCAGCCGCGAGGTGTGGGCCCTGGTGCACGAGGGCCGCGATCTGGCCGCCCTGCCCGCACTACGCGCGGCCGGCCTGGCCGGGAGGGTCTCACCGCCGCAGGTCCGGTCCATCAGCCGAGTGCTCGCCCAGTTGCCCGACGAGCTCGGCACCGAACAGCTTCGGCAGGCCGAACTCGACATGGTCGCGTACGCTACTGAGTTCGATTCCCAGGGCCTGTCGACCCTCTCGGAGCACCTACTGGAGGTACTCGCCCCGAGATCATCGAGGAGCAGGAGGCCAAGCGGCTGGAGCGCGAACTGCGCCGCGCCCGCAAGAACCGGGAACTGATCCTCACCGACGACGGCCACGGCTCGGTCCAGATCAAGGGCAAACTGCCCGTCCTGGCCGCCCAGACCCTCATCACCCAGATCGACGCGCTGGTCGAACGCGACCGCCGACGCGCCCTCGACGCCCTGGACCCCTCGCCGAGGAGCTGACCCCGACGATGCGCCGGGCCGACGCGCTGGTGGCGCTCGCCGAGGCCGCGGCGCTGCACGGCGACGCCCCGCTCCACGGCGGTGACCGTCCGCGCGTGGTCGTGACCATCCCCGAGGAACGACTGCGGGACAGGGCCGCGACAGGCGGACTGATCGCCACCGGGGAACGGATCGCACCGGCTGACCTGCGCCGTCTGTGCTGCGACGCCGACGTCCTACCGGTCGTCCTCGGCGGGGAGGGTCAGGTGCTCGACGTGGGTCGTGAGCATCGCCTCGTCACACCGCCGATCCGCACCGCCCTGACCGTACGCGACGGCGGCTGCGCCTTCCCCGGCTGCGACCGGCCACCCGCCGCCTGCCACGCTCACCACATCATTCCCTGGCAGGAAGGCGGACCGACCTCGCTCGACAATCTCGTCCTGGTCTGTCCCCACCACCACGGCATCGTGGAACCGGCAACCGACACCAGCGCAAGACGCTGGGAGATCCGCCTGGGAACGGACGGCATTGCCGAGGTCCTCCCGCCCGTCCATGTCGACCGGAGCCGCCGACCGCGGCGCCATCAACGGTTCCGACTCCCTGACGTCGCCTGAGCGGGGGCGGGAATGCTGTCGCCGGCCGGTGCGCCGGCCGGAACTTTGTCGCGCCCCGGTGCGCCGGCCGGAACTTTGTCGCGCTCCGGTGCGCCGGTCGTACCAGCGCTCGAGGCGCCCGGCTCAGTCGGCGACGATCGGCGCCCACTCCGGTCCCGTCTCGCCCAGCGCGTCGTCGAGCTTCGCGAACAGCGGCTCGGGCTTGGCCAGCGGGGTTCCCGGCGTGATCGGCAGGGACTTCCACACGGCGGCGGCTGAGGCGTAGTCGCCCATCAGCACGGAGTAGTCCGGTCCACCCTCCTCGGAGACCGTACGGATCTCGGGCAGTGCGGCCCAGACTCCTTCGCCGCCGAGCATCTCGTAGATCTTCTGCGAGGCGTGCGGCATGAAGGGGGTGAACATCGTGTTGCAGTCGGCGACCACCTGCAGCACCGTCCACAGCACGGTGTCGCGCCGGGAGGGATCGTCCTTCAGCTTCCACGGCTCGGTCTCCGAGAGGTACTGGTTCGCCAGGCCGACGATCCGCATCACCTCGCCGATGCCGTGCTTGAAGTGGCTGTGGGACAGCGCCTCGCCGACGATGTCGAAGGCCGCCCGGGAGGCCTCGAGCAGCGTACGGTCCACCTCCTGCAGGTCGCCCGGCTGCGGGATGGCGCCGACGTTCTTCCAGGCCATCGAGACGGCGCGGTTGACCAGGTTGCCCCACTGGGCGGCGAGTTCGGTGTTGTTCCGGCGGACGAACTCCTCCCAGGTGAAGTCGGTGTCCTGGTTCTCCGGGCCGGCGACCGCGATGAAGTAGCGCAGGGCGTCCGGGCCGAACTCCCGCAGGAAGTCACCCACGTAGATCACATGGCCGCGGGAGGAGGAGAACTTCGAGCCGCTCATCGTCAGGTATTCCGACGACACGACCTCCGTGGGCAGGTCGAGCAGACCGAACGTGCCCAGCTCACCGCCGTGGTCACCCTGGCCGTTGTGGCCGAGCAGGATGCCGGGCCAGATGACCGAGTGGAAGACGATGTTGTCCTTGCCCATGAAGTAGGAGGCCGTCGTCTCCGGATCCAGCCACCACGCCTTCCACGCCTCGGGGTCCCCGCTCCGGAAAGCCCACTCGATGCTCGCCGAGAGGTAGCCGATCACCGCGTCGAACCACACGTAGAGCCGCTTCATCGGCTCGTCCCGCCACCCCTCCAGCGGCACGGGGACACCCCAGTCGAGGTCGCGGGTGATGGCCCGGGGCTTGAGGTCGTCGATCAGGTGCTGGGAGAACTTGATCACGTTCGGACGCCAGTCCTCGCGGGTCTTCAGCCACTCGGTCAGCGACTCCGCCAGCGCCGGCAGGTCGAGGAAGAAGTGCTCCGTCTCGACGAACTGCGGGGTCTCCCCGTTGATCCGGGAGCGGGGATCCTTCAGCTCGATGGGGTCGAGCTGGTTGCCGCAGTTGTCGCACTGGTCACCGCGGGCGCTCGTGTAGCCGCAGATCGGACAGGTGCCCTCGATGTAGCGGTCGGGCAGCGTACGACCGGTGGAGGGGCTGATGGCGCCGCGGGTGGGCCGGGCCACGACGTAGCCGTTGCGGTGCAGGGAGAGGAAGATGTCCTGGGTCACGCGATAGTGGTTCTTCGTCGTGGTCCGGGTGAACAGGTCGTACGAGAGCCCCAGCCCTTGCAGGTCCTCGACGATGACGCGGTTGTACTTGTCGGCGAGCTCGCGGACCGCGACGCCCTCCTTCTCCGCCTGCACCGAGATCGGCGTGCCGTGCTCGTCGGTGCCGGAGACCATCAGCACCTGGTGGCCACTCATCCTCATGTACCGCGAGTAGACGTCGGAGGGTACGCCGAAGCCGGACACGTGGCCGATGTGGCGAGGTCCGTTCGCGTACGGCCAGGCAACAGCGGTCAGCACACGGGATGAAGTCATGGGCCCCACGATATCGCCCGGCACGCCGGTCCCAATGACCGCGATACGCCCAACGCGCGGGTGTGAGCGTTCACATCACGTTCGGAAGGCCCCGCCCCGTACCCACGGTGCTGCCATACTCGCCCCATGGAGAGCTTCGTCGTGCACATCGACCGCAAGCGGTGGGCGGACATGCGACGTAATGTCCGCCTCGGGCTCGCCGGCTCGGTGGTGATCGGCTTCGGCGGCGGCGCGTGGTTGACCATCGCCGGAATCGTCGGCGCCCGACAGACGAGCCTGGTCCCCGGGATCCTGCTGCTGTTGCTCGGTGTCGGAGCGGCCTGGTCATTGCTGCAGAGGAAGCACCAGACGATCAGCGCCAGCGGCTCACCCGTGCTCTTCTCCCTCGACCACGCCGGCCTGCACCTCGATCCGGGCGAGGGAGCGGACCCTCTCGAGCGCGACTGGGACGCATTCCGGATCACCTGGCCGGAACGAACGGGGAGCTATCTCGAAGTGTCCCCCGCCGACGCCCCGGCGCGGCGCTGGCCCGTGCTCGTTACCGACGCGGCCCGCCCCGCCCTTGCGGCTGCCATCGCCGAACTGTCGGGCGGGTCCTCGACCCTCGGAGACGATTCCCACCCCGCTCCCCGCCCCGCCCGCTGAAGCAGCCAGGTCGGCCCGTCAGTGCGGCCAGGTGTGCGCGACGTGCCCGGCGATCCTCTCCTTGGTGTCGTCGTCGACGAATGCTGCCCGGACAGCCCGATCGACCGTGGCCCGGACGTCGTCGAGCGTCCAGCCGAACGTCTCCACCAGGAGCGCGTACTCCCGGCTCAGGGTCGTCCGGCTGACCAGCCGGTTGTCGCACGAGATCGTCACCTCGAAGCCGAGCCGGTGCAGGCGGTCCACCGGGTGCTCCGCCAGCGAGGCGGCGACGCCGGTCTGCAGGTTGGACGAGGGGCAGACCTCCAACGGGATGCGCCGGCTCCGCACCAGGGCGGCGGTCTCCCCCAGCACTGGCTCCGCACCGGAGAGGTCAATGTCCTCGATCAACCGGACACCGTGCCCGATGCGCTGGGCGTGGCACACCTCGACGGCCTCCTGGACCGACTCCGGGCCGACCGCCTCCCCGGCATGGATGGTGTACGGGATGCCCTCGCGCTCGAGGAACCGAAACGCGTCGAGCTGCCGGCTCGGCGGGAAACCGTCCTCGGCCCCGGCGATGTCGAATCCGGCGACGAGGTCCTCCTCGTGCCGGGCGGTCAGTTCGGCGATCTCCAGGCCCCGATCGGCGTGGCGCATGGCGGTCAGTAGTTGCCGCACGATGATCGGGTGCCCGTCGCGCCGGGCCGCGGCCATCCCGTCCTTCAGGCCCCGGCCGACCGCAGTGACGGCGGCGGACAACGACAGGCCGCGGCGCAGGTGCTGCTCCGGCGCCCACCGCCCTGACGCCAGTCCGCCTGACGCTCGTCCGCCTGACGCTCGGCCGTCGCTGGCGCCGGCCTCTCGCCCGCCCTCCCCGGCGACACCGATCCCGCCTTCCGCGCCGTCGCGATCCGGTCCAGGTCGGCCGAGCCGAAGGCCCGCGGCAGGAGTTCCGTCAGCGGAATCGGCCCGTCCCCGCTCTGCACCAGCATGCCGGGGTCGGCGTGCTCCGCCAGCAACTGCCGGCAGCGACCACAGGGCATCAGGAACGTCCCCGCTCCGTCGACGCAGACGAACGCCACCAGGCGTCCGCCTCCCCCCAGCACGAGGGATGACACCAGGCCGCACTCCGCGCACAGCGTGACTCCGTAGGACGAGTTCTCGACGTTGCAGCCCGCCACGACGCGTCCGTCGTCGACGAGGGCGGCGGCACCCACCGGGAACCTCGAGTACGGGGCGTACGCCCGCTCGCAGGCGTCCACCGCCGATCGGCGCAGGCCCGCCCAGTCGACGGCGATCATCGGGTGTCCTGGAGCGAGTGGGCGATGGACGGCTGGTCGGCACCGGCACCCGACCCGTCGGGCCGGGCCTGGTAATGCGTGGGTGTGGCGGCAAGCCGACTGAGCACCTTGACCCCGACCTGGATGCATCCCTCGTCCACGTCGAAGCGCGTCTGGTGGATGTCGGGCCAGTCGGCTTCGGCCACGTCGCGGGGCCGCACCCCCAGCCGGGCCATCGCCCCGGGGACGGCCTGCAGGATCCAGGCGAAGTCCTCCCCGCCCATCGACTGGGCGGTGCGGGCGACGGACTGCGGGCCCAGTTGGCGTTCGGCGGCATCCACCAGCCGGGCGACACCGCGCGCGTCGTTGACCGTGGGCGGGATGCCGGAGTCGACATCGACGTCGACCTCGACACCGAACGGGGCGACGATCGAGGTGATCAGATCCGGCAGGATCGACACTGCCCGCTTCCACCCCGGCACATCGAGGACGCGGAGTGTCCCGCCCAGTTCCCCGGTCCGTGGGATGGCGTTCTCGACGCTGCCGGACCGTACCCGCCCCAGATCAGGGACGCGCCGCTGCGCGGGTCGATCCGCCGGCTGAGCAGGAAGGGGGTCTCGGTGACGACAGCGCCGAGGGCACCGATGATGTCCGCCGTGAGGTGGGGGCGCGAGGTGTGCCCGCCGGCCCCCCGCAGGTTGACGTTGACCTTGACGGCCGCCGAGGTGATCGCCCCGCGCTTGACGGCGATCTGGCCGACGATGGTCCGCGGATCGCAGTGCAGGGCGTACGCCTCCCGGACCCCGTTCAGGGCTCCCGCGCGGATGACGTCCGGCGCGCCGCTCGGGGTCGACTCCTCGGCCGGCTGGAAGATCAACCTCACTCCCGTACGGAGCAGCCCGCGCTGGCGCAACTGCACCAAGACGTGTCCGACGCCGAGGATGATGGTGGTGTGCACGTCGTGTCCGCACGCGTGGACGATGCCCTCGTTCCGCGAGGCGTACGCCACGTCCTTGGCGTCACTGAGTGGCAGGGCGTCCATGTCGCCGCGCAGGGCGACCATGCCCTTCTCCGGCACCCAGTCGTCAGCCACGATGTCGCAGGTGAGCCCGGTGCCGACCGGCAGGACCTTCGGGTCCAGGCCGATCGACGACAGCGAGTCGGCGACCCGCTGGGTGGTGCGCCGCTCGGCGTGGCCGAGCTCGGGGTGGGCGTGCAGGTCGCGTCGGAAAGCGATCATCCGCTCACTGATGGCGGCGGTGGCCACCGCGATGGCGGGACCGGGATCCACCTCCGGCGTGATGGGTGAGGCGGTCATTGGCCCAGCCTATCGCCGCCGCCCTGTCCCCGACAGGCCACCGGACGAGACGGCATCCAATCACCTCCACACAGGCCGACGGCCGCCCTCCGCAGGGGAGGACGGCCGTCGGACGATCCCGGCTGTCGGGGCTGTCGGGGTGTCGGCTCAGGAGCCGGCGGCGTCGCTCGGGGTGTAGGTGCCCCAGACGTCGCGCAGAGCGTTGCAGACCTCGCCGATGGTGGCCTTGGCCTGCAGCGCCTCCTTCATCGGGTAGAGGAGGTTGTCGGAGCCTTCGGCGGCAGCCTTGATCTTGACCAAGGCTGCCTCGACGGCATCGTTGTCGCGGTTGGCGCGGAGGGTGACCAGGCGCTCGGCCTGCTGCTCACCGATCGTCGGGTCGACGCGCAGCGGCTCGTACTTCTCCTCCTCGTCGATCGTGAACTTGTTCACGCCGACCTGGATGCGCTCGCCGGAGTCGATGCCCTGGGCGTACGCGAACGCGGAGTCCTCGATCTCGGCCTTCTGGAAGCCCTGCTCGATGGCCTTGACGGCCCCACCCATGTCGTCGATCTGCTTGATCAGCTTCCAGATCTCGTCCTCGAGCTCGTCGGTGAGCTTCTCCACCACGTAGGAGCCGGCCCACGGGTCGACGGTCTTGCAGACGTCCGACTCGTACGCGATGACCTGCTGGGTCCGCAGCGCGAGCCGTGCGGCCTTCGGCGTCGGCAGCGCGATGGCCTCGTCGAACGAGTTGGTGTGCAGCGACTGGGTGCCACCGAAGGTGGCGGCCAGCGCCTGCACCGCGACGCGGACCAGGTTGACCTCGGGCTGCTGGGCGGTGAGCTGCACGCCGGCGGTCTGGGTGTGGAAGCGCAGCATCTGCGACTTCGGCTTCTGGGCGCCGAAGCGCTCCTTCATGATCTTCGCCCACACGCGACGGGCGGCGCGGAACTTCGCCACCTCCTCGACGATGGTGGTGCGAGACACGAAGAAGAACGACAGCCGCGGCGCGAAGTCATCGACGTTCAGGCCGGCCTTCATCGCGGCCTCGACGTAGGCGATGCCGTCGGCCAGGGTGAACGCGACCTCCTGCGCGGGCGTCGCGCCAGCCTCCGCCATGTGGTAGCCGGAGATGGAGATGGTGTTCCACTTCGGGATGTTGTCGTGGCAGTACGCGAAGATGTCGGAGATCAGTCGCAGCGACGGGGACGGCGGGAAGATGTAGGTGCCGCGGGCGATGTACTCCTTGAGTACGTCGTTCTGGATCGTGCCGGTGAGCTTGTCAGCGGTGGTGCCCTGCTCCTCGGCGACGAGCTGGTAGAGCAGCAGCAGCACGGCGGCCGGGGCGTTGATGGTCATCGAGGTGGAGACCTTGCCCAGGTCGATGCCGTCGAACAGGACACGCATGTCGTCGATGGAGTCGATCGCCACACCGACCTTGCCCACCTCGCCCTTGGAGATCTGGGCGTCGGAGTCGTAGCCCATCTGCGTCGGCAGGTCGAAGGCCACCGACAGGCCCATCGTCCCGTTCGCGATCAGCTCCTTGTAGCGCTGATTCGATTCGCGCGCGTTGCCGAAGCCGGCGTACTGACGCATCGTCCAGGGGCGGGTCGTGTACATCTTGGGGTACACACCGCGCGTGAAGGGGTACTCCCCCGGCGCTCCCAGCTTGCTGGCGGGATCCCACCCTGCCAGCGCGTCAGCCGAGTACACAGCCGCGAAGGGAGTCCCGGTTTCGGTCTCACCAATTCCACTCATGGGCCTGAGCCTACCGGTGGCTGTCCCGGCCCGTACGGGCGATCCCCCCTTTCCGTACGGCCTTTCGGGGGCCTGTCCAGCTGTTGTGACCAACCTCACGAAGGCCGCGTTTTCCGGGTCCCGACCGGTCAGCCCACCTGCCGTACGAGCGCCTCCGCAGCACTGACGATGGCGATCGTCTCCTGGCGCCACTCGGCCTCCTGGCTGCGGTGCGGACCGGTCGCCAGGCTGATCGCCACGCCGGCCGCGCGGAGCCGCAGCTCGGTCGGATCGACCCGTCGGTCGAAGACCGGCGTCCATTCCGTCAGCAGCCGCTGCAGGTGCGCCGCCTGGGGGATGTCCATCCGCTGGATCGTCGACAGGTGCGCCAGCAGGCAGCCCAGGTCGTCGGCGCGCCGGCCGGGACCGATCCCGTCAATGTCGAGCACCCCGCAGATCCGTCCACCCGCGACGTGCACCTGACCCTCGTGGAAGTCGCCGTGGGTGGCCTCGTCGCCCGGCGCCAGGCCGGCGAGTCCCTGGCTCACCTGGTCCGCCAGCCAGAGCAGTCGTTCCTCGAGCTCCGGCATCGCACGGGCGACCACCTCGACGTAGTAGTGCACCGACTGGGTCCACGGCACGCGCCGCGGCAGCCGCGCCACCACGGGCGGGAAGGCGTCGAGCACCGCGATCAGATCCTCCGCGGTGCAGGGGGAGTCCTCGCGGAACAGCGCGGTGGACAGGGGCAAGCCGGGCAGCCCGGCCGACACGACGACCGAGTCGTCGGTGAGCACGAGCACTTCCGGCACGTCGATGCCGGCCCCCCGCAGCATCCGGTGCCGGTCCATCGTCTGCACCGCTTCCGCCGCGGTCTGGACCTTGAGGTAGAACCGGCGGCTGATCCCCTCGGCCTGCACGTCGGCCCGCAGCACGGCGCGTTGCCGGGGGCGGTAGCCGACCACGTCGAGGCGTACGTCCGCCGGCGCGATCACCGGCCGCGGCCCCGAGAGCGCCCCCGCGCGCGGCGTCCACAAGCCGAAGTCGTTGACCAGTTCGGCCACCCCCTCCGCGTACGCGGCGGTGCGCAGTCCTGGCAGCTCCGGGTCCTCGGGGTAGATCCAGACGGTCACCTCCTGGCCGTACGGATCGTGGTAGACGGGGGCGCTCGCCCGCTCCGACTCGTCCGGTCCGCCCACCCGGGACGTCACCCCGACGACCTCGGTCGACTCTCCCCAGGGCCAGGCGACGTGCGCCCGGTAGGTCGCCGTCGTCGCGCGGCCCGGCTGGTGGTCGACGTGGTCCATCCGCCAGCGCAACAGCGTGCCGCCGGCGTCGCGTACTGCCGCGACCAGGATGTCCACCACCGCCCGGGAGCTGAGCAGCAGCCCACCGTCCGGGTCGTCCTCGTTCATCCGTCCCCCTTCGTCCCCTCACCCCGGCGCTCACGCACCGGGAGAACCGTCACGGCCTGGCGCCGTCCTCTTCGTCGCCCGACGCACCGACGCCCCCGGGTCCGGGGCCGTCCGGCGCGGGTGATCCCGACGCCTGCCGGCTGGGCGCCTGCGGCCCGTCCATCTCCTCGGGACGGAGCTCCGCAGCGCCGCGGGTCCGTCCGGTGCCGGGCGCCGCGGCCCGGCGGATCAGGAACCGCGCGGCGCGCCGACCGTCCATCTCGAGCACGGACACCTCGACCTTGCGCTGCGACTCCGGGTCCTCGGCCAACTGCAGTTGCGCCTCCGTGCTGTCCCCCACCGAGGGGATCGCCCCGATCCGGTACATGAACCAGCCCGCGAGGGTGTCGTACGGCCCCTCCGGGAGCACCATCCCCGTCTCGTCCTCGAAGTCCGCCAACGAGGTCAGGCCGTCGATCTCCCTCGTGTTGGGTGCGGTCGGCGCCTCCTCCTGGACGATGTCGTACTCATCGGTGATCTCCCCGACGAGCTCCTCGACGAGGTCCTCCATGGTCACCATCCCGGCGGTACCGCCGTACTCGTCGCGGACGATCGCCATGTGACTGGACATCCGCCGCATCTCGGCCAGCGCATGGATGACGTTGACCGTCTGGGGGAAGTTCACCATCGGCCGGACGAGCTCCTCCACCGGGGTCGCCCGCTGTGCCCAGCCCGGATCGAAGAGGTCGCGGACGTGCACGAAACCGAGGACGTCGTCGGGCGAGGCGCCGGTCACCGGGTAGCGCGAGTGCGGCGCTCCGCTCAGCTCCCGGACCGCCTTGTAGACCGGCGTGTCCCCGGGCAGGAAGTCGACCTCGGTGCGCGGCACCATCACCTCGCGCAACGTACGGTCGCCCGCCCCGAACACGTCCTCCAGGATCCGGCGTTCCTCGGCACCCAGGCTCGCCGAATCGGAGACCAGCGAACGCAACTCCTCCTCGGTGACCTCTTCACGCCCGGCCTCGGGCCGCCCGCCGAGCAGCCGGACCAACGCGTTGGTGGAGACCTCGAGCACCCAGATGACGGGCCGCGCCGCCCGCGCGATCCCGTCGACGGTCGGCCCCAGCGCCATCGAGAACGACTCGGCCCGCTGCATCGCCAGCCGTTTCGCGGTGAGTTCGCCCAGCACGATCGACACGTAGGAGATGGCGATGGTGATCAGCACCAGCGAGAGGGTCGAGGCCAGGCCGTTGGGCAGACCGATGGCCTCGAGCGGTGGCGTGAGCCGAGTGGCGATCGTCGCGCCACCGAAGGCCGAGGACAGGAAGCCGAAGAGGGTCACACCGACCTGCACGGCCGACAGGAAACGGCCGGGATCCGACGCGAGATGAGCGACCTTCCGGCCGCGACGGCCTCGCAGCCGGATCTGTTTGATCTGGCTCTCACGCAGGGAGATGAGGGCCATCTCCGCAGCCGAGAAGAAGCCTCCGCACAACGTGAAGAAGAGGACCAGGAGGATCTCTCCGACCAAGGGACTCAACGCCGCACGCCTCCCCACCACGCCGGCGCGGGCCACGGCCCGGGCGGACGTTCGCGCGGAGAGGCGCCCGTACTGTGGTGATCCGTCACGCGCACAGGATATCGGCACCCGCCGGGGAAGACACGGATCGAGGGACGAGGCGGACGCAGCCGCAGTCCCGCCACGGGGGGAGACGACCCCCTGGGGGCCGCGCTTTCTGTTTCAATCGACGACGTGACGACCCTCCCCCACTACGGCATCCGCACCATCGGCCGGCGGACGTTCGACTTCGATCGGCAGGCCGCCGTGATGTCGGTGGTCAATCGCACTCCGGACTCGTTCTGGGACCGCGGCCGCACCTACCGGCTCGATGCCGCCGTCGATGCCGCCCTCGCCGCGGCGGCAGACGGCGCTGACTGGGTCGACATCGGCGGGGTGCCGTTCTCCCCCGACACCACGCCGGTGTCGGAGGCCGACGAGATCGACCGGGTGGTCCCGGTCGTGGAGCGGGTCAGCGCCGGGAGCGACGTGGTGATCTCGGTCGACACCACCCGCGTCGCGGTCGCCGAGCGGGCGCTGGCGGCCGGTGCCTCCGTGATCAATGACACCTCCGGGCTGGCCGACCCCGCGCTCGCCGAGCTGGCCGCCTCGACCGGCGCGACGCTGATCATCACGCACTGCCTGGCCGCCCCGCACGCCCAGCACCCGCGCCCCCACTACGACAACGTCGTGGCGGAGGTGGCCGCCTTCCTGGCGGCCCGGCTCGAACGGGCCCGCGATCTCGGGGTGCGTGACGAGCAGATCGTCCTCGATCCGGGCCACGACCTGAACAAGAACACCCGGCACACCCTGGAACTCACCCGGCGCTTCGGCGAGATCGTCGCCCTCGGGCTGCCTACCCTGGCCGCCGTCTCCAACAAGGACTTCATCGGCGAGGCACTCGGGCGGGAACGCGACGAGCGGACGTACGGCTCCGTCGTCGCCGCCACCTGGTGCATCCAGCAGGGCGCCCGGGTGATCCGCATGCACGACACCCGCGCGGCGGTCGACACCGTACGCCTCTGCGCCGCCATCGCGGGCACGCGGGAGCCGGCGTACGAACGGCACAACCTCTGACCCTTCCCCACCCGGCATCCGACGCCGGGGACGACGAACGGCCGGCCCCCGGGGCAGTCCCGGGATGCCGGCCGTCGCGCAGATCCGCCCGTCAGTTCAACGGGTTCACGCTGTCGCGCTCACGACGTCGCGACGACGCACCCTCAGCCGAGTCCGAGGCGGGTCGGCCAGAGGCCGAAGGCGTTGCCGAGCCCATTCGCCTTGGTGGCCGAGGTCACCACACCGGTCTTCTCGTCGAGGATGACGGTCGGTGCCAGCCGGTGGCCGAAGTTGAACATGCCGTCGATGCCATTGGCCTTCTCGTCGAAGGAGGAGTCACCGATCCGGCCGGTCTGCCAGTTGTCCTCGACGAAGCGCAGGATCGAGGACTGGTCGGTCAGGGTGTGGTCGACGTAGTTCGTCTTGGCGTAGGGCGAGATGACCAGCAGCGGCTGGCGCGGGCCGTATCCGCAGCGATCCTGGTAGCCCCCCATCACCGCAACGCCCTGGGCGGCGGCGTCCGTGCACCAGGCCGCGTCGTCGGCCGAGGTGGAGGCGTTCACGACCGGAGCCTTGGCGTGGTCGTACCAGCCGTCGGAGTCGTCATAGGCGATGACGACGGCGGTGTTCTGCCAGTTCGGGGAGGTCTGGATCTCGTTGACGGTCTTCGCGATGAAGGCCTGTTCGTCCAGCGGGTCGGAGTAGGCCGCGTGGCCGTCCTGCGACATCCCGGCCTTGAGGAAGCTGACGGCCGGCATGTTGTCGCTGCGGACCACCTTGTCGAAGTCGGTCAGGTCGTACTGGTGGTTCGCCTGACCGTTGTGGCCGATCTCCGCGTCGCTGGCGGGCGCCAGGTGGTGCGGGTTCGAGGTCGACGCGTAGTACTGGAACGGCTGGTGGTGCGGCGAGTAGTCGACGACCGTGTTGCCGGCGACGTTGGTGTGCGAGTTCAGGCAGGCGGCCGGCGTCGTGGCGGTGGCTGCGGTGCTTGGGCGGAAGCCGCCCTGGAACCAGCCCCAGCTCACGCCCTTGTCGTTGAGCAGGTCGCCGACGTTCTTGCCGTCCATCGACGCCAGCGGGTGCGTCGACGCGTGGGAGTTGTTGGAGCAGTCGTCGTAGACCGGGTCGGGGTCGTTGATGACGGTGCCGACACCGTTGGCGTCGGGGACCCGCACGGTGTAATCGCTGGCGGGGGCTTGATCTGGGTCTTGCCGTCGGCGGACCACTCGCGGACGCCATGGGTCTGGCCCGAGATGAGGTTCAATGCACCGGGCGTCGAGGGCCCGAAGACGGTGCTGTACGAGTTGTCGCTCATGGCGTACTGCTGGGCGTAGTTCCACAGACCGGTGACGGTGTTGCCGTCGTAGTAGCCCATCACCAGGCCGACACCCTTGGCACCGTACGCGTTGGGGGTGGTGCAGGTGTCCTTGGAGGTGGACTCGACCGCCTTGTCCATCGCGCCGCCGTCGTACGCCTTCTGCTCGTTGGTGTACGTGTGGTCCTGGTCGCAGGTGACGGCCTGGGCGGGCGAGAGGCGGAAGGGCTGCACGCTGTTCGGGTTCTGCGGGGCGAGCAGGCCGGCGTTCTGGAGCGTGTCGATGTGCGTGCTGGTGCCCGGGCGCGCCTGGAACGCCGGGGCGGCGAGGCCGGTCCCCTGCTGCTTCTCACCGGCGGTGTTCGCGGCGTTCGGGTAGGTCGCGAAGTAGTGGTCGAAGGAGACGTTCTCCTGGAAGATCACCACGACGTGCTTGATCGGCGTGGTGGTGTCGGGCGTGTTGCGGGGTGCGGCCGAGGCCTGGACCCCACTGAAGGCGGTGGCGGCCAGACAGACCGCCCCCACCCCGGCCAGCACCCGCGTGGGCTTGTGCCTGGTGGACATGAGCTGCTCCTCACGTGGACGGGGCCGGCAGGTCCGGGCCCCCAGCGGGCGAAGCTACGCGGATCCTCCGGCGCGGCGGGATACCCCCACGCCAGGTTTCCGCGTGAATTCACGGGTCGTTGGGCAGACGTTGCCCCAACTCACAGACGGGCACCCGATCAACAGTCCATACCCAGCAGGATCTCGCAGTCCTCCAAGGATCCCCGTGGATGCCGTACCGGGCCGTACGCCTCCTCAGCCCCCGGCGACCTCGCTCGCCGCGCACCGAACGACGTCGTGGCGTACGGCACAGTCAGCTAGCCTGACGGGGTGACTGAGGGGCAGAGCGTGACAGGGTTCGACGAGACCGCCGACCAGTGGGTGGTCACGTTGAGCTGCAAGGACCGGCCTGGCATCGTGCACAAGGTGTCGGGCGCGGTGGTGGGCGCCGACGGCAACATCACCGAACTGCAGCAGTTCTCCAGCCAGGACACCGGTAACTTCTTCATCCGGCTGCAGTTCGCGACCGCCCTGCCGCAGAGCGCCATCGTCGGCCAGCTGGCCCCGGTGGCCGACGAGCTGGGCGCGACGTGGCAGATCGACGTGGTCGGGCGTCCGTTGCGGACCCTGATCCTCGCCTCGAAGGCCGGGCACTGCGTCCAGGACCTGCTCTTCCGCACCCATGCCGATCAGCTGTCGGTGCACGTTCCCCTGGTGTTGTCCAACCATGAGAACCTGCGCGAGCTGTCGGACTTCTACCACGTCCCGTTCGAGTCGCACTACGTCGTCCCGGAGACCAAGGCCGACTTCGAGCGGCGCGTCATGCAGGTGGTCGAGGAGCAGGGGGTGGAGCTGGTGGTGCTCGCCCGCTACATGCAGATCCTCTCCCCACAGCTGTGCGACTTCCTCCAGGGACGCGCGATCAACATCCACCACTCCTTCCTGCCCGGCTTCAAGGGCGCGAATCCGTACCGTCAGGCCCACGCGCGCGGCGTGAAGCTCATCGGTGCCACGGCGCACTTCGTCACGGCCGACCTGGACGAGGGCCCGATCATCGAGCAGAACGTCGTCCGGGTCGACCACGCCGACTCCCCGCGGCAGCTGATGGCGATCGGTCAGGACATCGAGTCACGGACGCTTTCGCAGGCGGTGCGGCTCTTCTCCGAGCACCGCGTGCTGCTCGACGGGGTCCGGACGATCGTCTTCCAGTGAGCGTGGCATTCAGGCCTCGATCCCAGGATTGGCGCGTGGTCAGACCATTTGACGCGGCAACGACGCGTTGACCCCCTCCACCCCCTCGGAGGCAATTCGGGGGGTGCTAGCGTCAGCCACGTACGGACCCGTTTCCACGGGTACGCCATGACCAACGAGAGGGAGGACAACAGTGTCCCAAGCCCCCGTCAAGGTTGCTGTCACCGGCGGTGCCGGTCACATCGCCTACAGCCTGCTCTTCCGCATCATTGCGGGTCAGCTCCTCGGCAAGGAGACCCCCGTCGAGTTGCGGCTCCTCGAGATCACCCCGGCCATGAAGGCCCTCGAGGGCGTCGCAATGGAGATCGACGACTGCGCCTCGCCCCTGGTGTCCAACATCGTGATGTCCGACGACCCCAACGTCGCCTTCGACGGCGCGAACATCTGCCTGCTGGTCGGTGCCCGCCCGCGCGGCAAGGGGATGAACCGCTCCGACCTGCTCGCCGCCAACGGCGCGATCTTCGCCCCCCAGGGCAAGGCCATCAACGACCACGCCGCGGACGACGTCCGGGTGCTCGTCACCGGTAACCCGGCCAACACCAACACGCTGATCGCCCGTACGCACGCCCCGGACGTCCCGGGCAGCCGTTTCACCTCGCTGATGCGCCTGGACCACAACCGGACCATCGCGCAGCTGTCGAAGAAGACCGGCGTCCCGGTCGGCGAGATCAAGAAGGTCGCGGTGTGGGGCAACCACTCCGACACGCAGTACCCCGACATCACCAACGCGACGATCGGCGGCAAGCCGGCGACCGAGGCCGTCAACGACGCCGAGTGGCTGGAGAACACCTTCATCCCCACCGTCGCCAAGCGCGGCGGGGCGATCATCGAGGCCCGTGGCGCGTCCTCGGCCACCTCGGCCGCCAACGCCACGGCACAGCACATGCACGACCTGATGCTGGGCAGCCCGGAGGGCGACTGGGTCACCATGGGCGTGACCTCCGACGGATCGTACGGTGTCCCGGAGGGCCTGACCTTCGGCATGCCGTGCACCACGAAGAACGGTGAGTTCGAGATCGTCCAGGGTCTCGAGTTCAGTGACTACGGCAAGGCCAAGCTGGCCGCCACCATCGAAGAACTGGAAGCTGAGCGCGCCGCGGTCCACGAACTGGGCCTCGTCTGACACTGCGAGCTTCCCGGTCACAACGGCGTGGCAGGGCAACGCGAGAGGGGTGGGAACCTACGGGTTCCCACCCCTCTCGCGTTGCCGAGGCGTCAGGAGCGGACCAGCACCATCACGATGATGCCGACGCCGATGGCCAGCATCCACAGCACGTCGAAGATCCGGCCGCGGACGAGGAGCAGCCCCGCCTGCCGCGACGGGAGGCCGAGGCGCATCAGTGCCCCGATGATCATCCCGGCCCCGATGAGGGAACTGCCGAGCTGCCACAGGCCGAAAGCGATGACGACCACCCCGGCGGCCATGATCGTCACGACGACCGCCAGCCAGGTCCACCGCAGCCCGGGGTCACGCCGGGTCCGTTCCCGTCCGACGAAGGGCACACCGGCCGGAGGCACGGCACCCGGTGCGGGCGGGTCGGGGATGAGCGGGGCGTCCGGGCCCAGCGGCCGACCCACCCCGAGCTCCTCGGACCGACCCTCGGCGTGGCCCGGGTCGGGGTCGGCGCCGGAGTCACCGGTGCCGGCGCGGCTCGCGTCCTTCACCGGGCCAGCTTCTCCGCCCGCTCCACGACGTTCGCCAGCAGCATCGCCCGGGTCATCAGACCGATCCCACCGGGCGTCGGGGCCACCTTCGAGGCGACCTCCCAGACCGACGGATCGAAGTCCCCGACGAGGCCCGCCTCGGTCCGGGTCATCCCGACGTCGACGAGCACCGCGCCGGGCCGGATCATGTCCCCGGTGATCAACCCAGGGCTGCCGGCCGCCCCCACCACGATGTCGGCGCGGCGGGTGTGCTCGGCGAGGTCGCGAGTGCCGGTGTGGCAGAGGGTCACGGTGGCGTTCTCAGTGCGCCGGGTGAGCAGCAGGCCGAGCGGACGACCGACGGTCGTGCCACGCCCGACGATGCAGACCTCGGCCCCCTTGAGCGGGACGTCGTTGCGGCGCAGCAGGTCGACGATGCCCCGCGGGGTGCAGGGCAGCGGCGCCTCGACGCCGAGCACGAGCCGGCCCAGGTTGGTCGGGTGCAGACCGTCGGCGTCCTTGTCGGGGTCGATCTGCTCGAGGGCCCAGTTGTCGTGGAGGTGGGCGGGCAGCGGCAACTGGACGATGTAGCCCGTGCAGGCCGGGTCCTCGTTGAGCCGGGCGATCTCCTCGGCGAGGCGCTCCTGGGAGGTGTCCTCGGGAAGGTCGACGCGCAGGGAGGCGATGCCGACCTCGGCGCAGTCCCGGTGCTTGCCGCGTACGTACGCGTGGCTGCCCGGATCGTCACCCACCAGCACGGTACCCAGACCCGGCGTGACGCCCTTCTCGGCGAGCGCCGCGACGCGCGCCTTGAGGTCCTCCTTGATCGCCGCCGCGGCGATCTTGCCGTCCATCTTCGTTGCCGTCATCGGGCTCCTCCTCC
Source organism: Raineyella fluvialis (assembly GCF_009646095.1). Lineage (NCBI taxonomy): Bacteria > Bacillati > Actinomycetota > Actinomycetes > Propionibacteriales > Propionibacteriaceae > Raineyella > Raineyella fluvialis. The sequence goes on from NZ_CP045725.1 coordinate 259,556, forward strand.
GCCGGGTGGTCGAAGTACGGCGTACGTCCGGGGCCGTACGGCGCACGCGCTCAGCCTAGTGGGCGGGCCCGACCACGGTCAGACCCGCCCACCGTCGACCGCCCGGCGCGACGCCCGGTCGAGGCAGTCCCCGGAAGGGGTGCTCAGTGGAAGAAGTGCCGCGTCTTGGTGAAGTACATCGTCACGCCGGCCGCTTTCGCCGCCTCGATGGTCTGGTCATCGCGGATGGAGCCGCCCGGCTGGACGATCGCCTTCACCTTGGCATCGATGAGGATCTGCGGCCCATCACTGAACGGGAAGAAGGCGTCGGACGCGGCCACCGAACCGACGGCCCGGTCACCCGCCCGCTCCACCGCGAGCTTGCACGAGTCGACCCGGTTGACCTGTCCCATGCCGACGCCGACCGAAGCCCCGTCCTTGGCCAGCAGGATCGCGTTGGACTTCACGGACCGGCAGGCCTTCCAGGCGAAGACCAGGTCCGCGAGCGTGGCCTCGTCGGCCGCGTCCCCGGCGACGAGCTCCCAGTTCGCCGGGTCGTCGCCCGCCGCGTCGATCCGGTCGGGGTGCTGCAGCAGCGCGCCGCCGGAGATCGGCCGCAGATCGACCGGCCGATGCGCGTACGCCGGAGCGGTGAGCAGCCGGATGTTCTTCTTCGCCGACAGGATCTCCAGCGCGCCGTCCTCGTAGCCAGGGGCGATCAGCACCTCGGTGAAGATGTCCTTGACCTTCTCGGCCATCGCCACCGACACGGGCCGATTGGTGGCGATGACGCCGCCGAACGCCGACAGCGGGTCACACTCATGCGCCTTGGCGTGCGCATCGGCGATGTCGCTGCCGACCGCGATTCCGCAAGGGTTGGCGTGCTTCATGATCGCCACGGCCGGCTCGTCGAAGTCGTACGCGGCGCGGTAGGCGGCGTCGCCGTCGGTGTAGTTGTTGTACGACATCTCCTTGCCATGGTGCTGCACCGCCTGGGTGAGACCCTCGGGCCCGTCCTCGCTGGCATAGAGCGCGGCGGCCTGGTGGGAGTTCTCGCCGTAGCGCAGGGTGCCCTGCTTCGTCCAGGACCCGCCGATCCAGGCCGGGAAGCCGTCACCCGCGGAGGAATCGGTGAGCACCGACCCCATCCAGGAGGCCACCGCGATGTCGTACTCGGCGGTGTGGACGAACGCGGCCGCGGCGAGCTGCTGGCGCTCGGCCAGGGTGAACCCGCCCTCGGCCAAGGCCCGCTTCAGCTCGTCGTACTGACCGGCTGAGGTGATGATCGCCACGCTGGGGTGGTTCTTGGCCGCGGCGCGGACCATCGACGGCCCACCGATGTCGATCTGCTCGACGCATTCGTCCGGCGTCGCCCCCGACGCGACGGTCTCCCGGAACGGGTAGAGGTTGGACACCACGACGTCGAACGGCGCCACGCCCAGCTCGACCAACTGGTCGCGATGGGAGGCCAGCCGGCGATCGGCGAGGATGCCCGCGTGGATCTTGGGATGCAGGGTCTTCACCCGGCCGTCCAGGCACTCCGGGAATCCCGTCACGTCCTCGACCGGGATGACCGGGACGCCCGCCGCGGCCAACTTCTTGGCCGTGGACCCGGTCGAGACGACCTCGACGCCGGCCTCGGCCAGGGCGCGGCCGAGATCCTCCAGACCTGTCTTGTCGTAGACGGAGACCAGGGCTCGCTTGATGGGCAGCCGCTCGGAGGGGACGGACATGGGACCTTCTTCCGTGGGTGGGTGGGACATGGGAGATCGGAGGGTCAGGCGAGGGGGTGACCGAGCGCGGCCCGGTCGGCGAGGCCGGCGACGGCGTCGATCAGGAGCCGGCGCTCCTCGACCTTGATCCGCTCGTGCAGGGTCTCGACGGTGTCGTCGGGCAGCACCGGGACCGCCGCCTGGGCGATGATCGAGCCGGTGTCGACACCCTCGTCGACGAAGAACACCGAGGCGCCGGACACCTTCACCCCGTACGCCAACGCATCCCGCGGCCCGTGCGTGCCGGGGAACGACGGCAGCAGGGCGGGGTGGGTGTTGATCATCCGGCCACCGAAGCGGTCCAGGAACGCGGGGCCGACCAACTTCATGAAGCCGGCGCTGACGACGAGGTCAGGGGCGTACGCCGCCACCGCGTCGGTGAGCGTACGGTCCCAGGCGGCGCGGTCGTCCCCCTTGCGCAGCGGGACGACGAAGGTGGGCACCCCCGCGGCACGCGCCCGTTCCAGGCCGTACGCGCTCTCCCGGTCGGCTCCGACGGCGACGATCTCGACGTCGTGGGCGCCGGCCCAGGCGGGGTCGGCGCAGGCATCGAGCAGGGACTGCAACAGAGTGCCCGAGCCGGACACGAGGACGACAACCGAGAACGCCACGGAGGGCAGCCTACTCAGCCGCGCCCGTCCGGTCAGCTCTGCCCGTCCCCGTGCTCGTCCCGATCGGCGTCACCGGCGCCGACGTCAGGCACACCCACGCCGATCCCCGCCACCAACTCCCCCGCCTGCTCGGTCCCGGCCAGTTCCCGCGGGGCCAGCAGCGTGCCGCTCACCTCCAGCGGGGCGCTGGCTCGCGCAGCCCGGCGCGCGGACAGCCACCGGGCGATCCCGACACCGAGTCCGGTGACCAGTCCCCCGCAGGTCGTCAGGGTCACGGCCAGCACCAGCAGCTCCAGCGGCCGGGGACCCAGTCCGACGAGCCGGGCCACGCCGAGGTCACCGCGGGTCATCGTCCCGATCCCCGCCGTCAGCAGGCCGAGCAACAGTCCGACGCAGCCGCCGAGCATCGTGCCCGTGTCGGGGCGGGTCCAGTGCGTCCCCCGCAGATACACCCAGGCAGCCAGGCCACCCGCCACCACGCCACCGGCGAGCCAACAGAGGCCCAGATAGCTGCCGGGACCGGGCGTCGGTAGGGCTGCGGTCACGGGCCAGGCGGGCAACAGGCCGAGGTGGGTGTCGCTCGGCGACACCAGTCCGCCGTCCCCGAGGTCGAATCCGGCGCCCAGCGCGTAGCTCACCGCCCACACCACGAACGTGGGCAGGAACGCCGCCTGGGCGAGGACGGCTCCCAGACCACCCGCCGCGCCTCCGCCGAGGGCGGCGGTCAGTACCGCCACCTGACCGCGGTGCTGCACCAGACCGGTGACCAGCGTGGCCGAGCCGAGGACGCCGAGTGCGAGCAGTCCGACGGCAAGCGACCGGGGCAGCTGATGCCCCCAGCCGGGCCACCAGGTCCCCAGCCGCCAGCGCGAGATCCGCGCCCTGGCCCACCAGACACCGACCATCCCGAGCAGGAGGGCTCCACCGAAAGCCGCCCCTGCCTGGCGAGGCTGGCCGACGGCGAGGCCCACGGCGCCGACGACCGTGGCGTACGTGAGGGCGACGAGTCCGCCGCGGAGGAGCCGGATCGGTGTGGGAGTGGCGTCGGAATCCTGGAGACGGCGCATCACCTCGGCGCTCACCTGGGACATCAGCCACACCAGCAGCAGGGTGATGCCGGAGGGGACCACGGTCCACCGCGTCCCGGCGGCGTAGAGGCCACCGCCGTGCCCGGCGAGCCAGAGCTGGGTAGCGGTCCCCATGACGGCCCCGTACGACCCGAGCGGCGAGGTCAGCCAGGCGAGGGAGGCGAGGGCGGTGAGAGCGACCCAGCCGCAGGCAGCCGCTGCAGCCCCCGCGGTCAGGATCCCGATCCAGGCGGGCCGACCGGCTCGAGGAGCCAGCGGCAGGTCGGTGGGCGGTAGCTCCGGGCGGACACCGGTCACGCCCTCGAAGAGGTCGTCCTGCTGATGGTCAGACGTCCGCAGGCGGTCGTCGCGGGGCGTACGGCGGGTCCCGCCGGGCCGGCCGAGATCGGGGCGCGTACGGGGTGGGGTCTTCCGGTTCTGACTCATAACGCTTCCATGCTGTCCTGCGAGGCGGGGGCGGGTCGCCAAAGACACGCCCTGCCGGGTAATGTCGAAACGACCAGTGACCGTCCGTCACGACGGGTGCGACGACGCCCCCAGGCGTCGATCCGCCCACCCTCAGGCCGGGTCCACGCGCCGGACGGAGAGCAGGACCGGAAGGACTGAAGTGGACGACAACGTACCCGAGGTGCCTCGGCCCCGTCGTGCGGCTGCCCCGCCGCCCGAGGAAGGTCCGAAGCCCCCGGAGAGCGCGGCCGCCGAACGCCCACGCCGGGCACGGCGAGCGCTCGGCCCGCTGCCCGGCGAAGGGCATTCGGGTGGCCCCGCGGGTGCCTCGGAGCCGTCGCGCCCGTCGGCCCCCTCGACCCCGTCTGTGCCCGGCGCCAGCCCCTATCGGCCGCTCAGTCCCGCCCGTCCGCTGAGTCCCACCAGCCCCACCGGCCCGACCCGCGCCGCCGGAACACGGCGCTCGGACGTCCCACCGGCCCCGCAGCCGAGCGCCGGCCGCGGCTGGCAGAGCGCCGGTACACCGGGACTGCCGACCAGTCCGACCTCCCCGTCCGGACCTGCCCGCCCCGCAACCCCGTGGCAGACCTCCACCTCGATGACGCCCGTCGTCGGTGCGTCCCCCGCCCGGGTGACTCCCCCACCCGCCTCGCCACCTCGGGCACCGCAGGCACCGGCGAGCAGTCAAGGCCCCCTGCCGCAGTCACTCACGGAGACCGGCATCACCGCGGCCATCACGGCGGAGCAGGAGCAGTGGCGCCCGCCGACCAGTGGGAGCTCGGCTGCGTCTCCCACTGCTCCCCGTCCTGCCTACGACACCACCGGTCTGACGCCTGTCACGCCGGCCCCGGACACGACGAGCACCATCCCCGCGGTCGAGAGCACCGGATCGATCCCGGCGGCCGACAGGACGGGCACCACCCCGGCCACCGGCACCGGTTCGGCCGGAACCACCCCCGCGCCGACTCCTGACGCCACCGCCCCGGCACCCCCGCCGCAGGCGCCGGCACCGCCGGAACGGGCACCACCCCACCACGGGGCAGGGGTCCCTCCCGCGCGCTGGACGGCGGTAGCGGAGGCGGTCGGTTCGCCACTCGTACGATCGTCCTCGGGGCCGTCGCCGCGGTCGTGGTCGTCGGCGTGATCGTCGCCACGGTCCTCTTCCGGGTGCGGACCAACGGCAACCTCAGCGCCGGGGGGCCCACCACCACCGCGGCACCGATCCTGTCGGCGGCCTCGCTGCTGACGGCGGCTGACGCGCACCGGCTGGACGACAAGGCCTCCTGGACGGAGACGCTCACCCAGGACCGGGTGGACGCCAACACGCCCCGGCCGAACTGCCTCACCATCGACGCGAAGGCGCTGCCCTTGGCCCAGGCGACCATGGTCCGCAGCATCCAGGCCGGCAGCGACCCCAACACGGTCGTGCTGAACGAGGCGCTGCAGTACGCCTCCACCGAGGCCGCGACGACGGCCGCCTCGTTGCTGACCAGCCAACTCGGGGCCTGCGACCGCCCGGTCAGCTACCTCGAGGGCGGCTGGACCCTTGGCAACGTCGGTGACAGCGCCGCCGGAGTGTCCGCGGTCGTCCAGGACAAGACGTCGGTGCACCACACCGTGATGTTCAGCCGTAGCGGTTCGGTGATCACCATCGTCGACGCCAGCAACCCGAACACCACCCCGGACGCCACGGTGGTCGTCGGCCTGCTCGGGACCGCGGTCGGACACACCTGTCAGGCCGCGGGGGCAGCTGCCCCACCAGCCCGTCCGCGACGGGCTCCGTGCCGCCCAGGACCGACCCGAATCCCGCCTTCCTCGCGAATGCCGACCTCCCCCGCATCACCCTCGGCACCGGCCGCTGGGGCGGCACGGAGGTCGGTACCCACTTCGACTTCTTCGGCAGCCAGTGCGAGGGCAAGGATCTCGCCAACGTGGCGGGGCCGAGCGACCGCAAGCACCGGGCGTACCTGCTGCAGGAGGACGCCGCGGCACCGCAGACCTTCGGCGTCGACGAGTACATCCTCACCTTCCCCGACCGTGGATCCGCCGACCAGTTGGTCAAGGACGTCAGTGGTTCCCTCGACGGGTGTGACAAGGCGATGCTGACGGCCAAGGTCGACAAGACGGACAACATCTCCGCCAAGGGCGCCGGCGGCAAGGACATCACCGGACGCACGTGGGTGATCACCCAGCAGGTCAACCAGACCACGAAGCAGCGCTACCGCATCGCCCTGGCCCAGGTGGACAACTCGGTGATCTACCTGCTCGTCCCCACGGGTGAGTCGTTCGACTTCAACAACGGTCAGTGGAGGGCCGTCGGCGAGCGCGCGGGCGCCCGACTGAGCAGCACACTCTGACCCACGGTCCGCCCCGCCGGAAGGCGGCGGACGGCGACGACAGGAGGGGCTCCCGGGTTTCCCCGGGAGCCCCTCCGTGCGTGGCCGGGTGTCCCCGGCCGGTGAAGCGTCAGACCGTCACAGACCCAGCTGCGTGATCAGCTCCTTGGCCAGCTCGGCGGTCTGCGAGGGCGTGTTGCCCACCTTGACGCCGACGGCCTCGAGGGCTTCCTTCTTGGCCTGGGCGGTGCCGGCGGAGCCGGACACGATGGCACCGGCGTGGCCCATCGTCTTGCCCTTCGGCGCGGTGAAGCCGGCGACGTACGCCACGACGGGCTTCGTCACGTGCTCCTTGATGTACGCGGCGGCCCGCTCCTCGGCGTCGCCGCCGATCTCGCCGATCATCACGATGACCTTGGTCTCCGGGTCGGCTTCGAAGGCCTCCAGCGCCTCCACGTGGGTGGTGCCGATGATGGGGTCACCACCGATACCGACGGCCGTGGAGATGCCGATCTCCCGCAGCTCGAACATCATCTGGTAGGTCAGGGTGCCGGACTTCGAGACCAGGCCGATCGGGCCGGGGCCGGTGATGCCGGCCGGGATGATGCCCGCGTTCGACTCACCCGGCGACTGGATGCCCGGGCAGTTCGGGCCGAGGATGCGGCTGGTGCCCTTCTCCTTGGCGTACGTGTAGAACTCGGCGGTGTCGTGGACGGGAACACCCTCGGTGATCACGACGATCAGCGGGATACCCGCGTCGACGGCCTCGATGACCGCACCCTTGGTGAACTTCGCCGGGACGAAGATGACCGAGACATTCGCCCCGTCCTTCTCCATCGCCTCGGCGACGGTCCCCCGGATCGGGACCGACGCGTGGCCACCGGCCCAGGAGAAGGCCAGCGACTCGCCGGCCTTCTTCGGGTTGGTGCCCGCGACGACCCGGGCGCCGGAGGCCAGCATCAGCTGGCCGTGCTTGCGGCCCTCCGAGCCGGTGAGGCCCTGGACGACGATCTTGGAGTTGGAGTCGATCAGGATGGTCATCAGTTCTTGCCTTCCGGGGCGTCGCGGAGATCTTCGACGGTCGCGGTGCCGGCCGCCAGCTGGGCGGCCATCCGGGCTCCGCCGTCCATGGTGGTGGCGACGACCACGACGCCGGCCAGACGCTCGCGCGCCTTGCGCAGCACCTGACGGCCGCCGGCGGCGTTGTTGCCGTCCAGCCGCAGCACGATGGGCTTGTTGGCCCGCTCACCGAGGAGCGCCAGCGCCTGGACGATGCCGGTGGCGACCTGCTCGCAGGAGGTGATGCCGCCGTACACGTTGACGAAGACGCTCTTGACGTCCGCGTCGGACAGGATCAGCGACAGGCCGTTGGCCATCACCTCGGCGGAGGCGCCGCCACCGATGTCCAGGAAGTTCGCCGGACGCGGGTGGCCGGGCAGGTCCTCGCCGGCGTACGCGACGACGTCGAGGGTGCTCATCATCAGGCCGGCACCGTTACCGATGACGCCGACGTTGCCGTCGAGCTTGACGTAGTTGAGGCCCATCTCACGGGCCTTCTGCTCCAGCGGGTCGACGGCCGAGATGTCGGCCAGCGCCTCGTGGGCGGGGTGACGGAACGAGGCGTTCTCGTCGAGGGTGACCTTGCCGTCGAGGGCGATCATCGAGCCGTCGCCGGCCTTGATCAGTGGGTTGACCTCGACCAGGGTCGCGTCCTCGTCCCGGAAGACCTCCCAGAGCTTCTGGAAGATCGCCTCGAGCGCCGGGCGATCGGCCTCGTCGAAGCCGGCGGCAGCCGCGATCTCGGCCGCCTTGGCCTCGTCGATGCCGACCAGCGGGTTGATGCCCACCCGGGCGAGCTCCTCGGGACGCTCGACGGCGAGGGTCTCGATGTCCATACCACCACTACGGGAGCACATCGCCAGGTACTGACGCTCCGAGCGGTCGACCAGGATGGAGAAGTAGTACTCCGCGGCGATGTCGGCGCCCTCGGTGACCATCACCCGATGGACTGTGTGGCCCTTGATGTCCATGCCGAGGATCTGGCCGGCCAGCTCCTCCGCCTCGTCGGCGGTCTTGGCGAGCTTCACGCCGCCCGCCTTGCCGCGGCCGCCCGTCTTGACCTGGGCTTTGATGACTGCCGGCCAGCCGAGCTCTTCAGCGACCTGTCGGGCCTCAGCGGGAGTGGTGGCGGTCTGTGCCCGCATCACCGAAACGCCGTAGGACTCAAACAGGTCGCGGGCCTGATACTCGTACAGATCCATCGCGATCCTTTCGACTTGACGGGCAGCGCGTACGCGCCGCCCTCGCCCCGGCGTCGACGCGCGGGGCTGCAACGCGGTTGAGTCTAAACCTGCCGAATCCGGGACACGGGGCGCCCCTCCCCTCCCACTGAGGTGACCCTTGGTTCAGGCCGGAAACGACGAGAGCCGGCCGGCGATTCCCGTCAGGGACTCGCCGGCCGGCCGGTGAAAATCGGTGTCGTACGCCGCCCCGGGCCACTCTCCCGACTCGGCGCACCGCCCGTCGTCAGGCGGCGTTCGAGTGAACGTTGTCCTTGACCCACGCCACGATGCTCTCCATCGTGGTGCCGGGGGTGAAGATCTGCGCCGCACCCATGTCGTACAGGGGCTGGATGTCCTCCTCGGGGATGATCCCCCCGCCGAAGACGACGATGTCAGCGGCGTCCTGGGCCTTGAGCTGGTCGAGGACGTCCTGGAACAGAGTCAGGTGCGCCCCGGAGAGGACCGACAGACCGATGCCGTCGGCGTCCTCGGCGATCGCGGTCTGCACGATCTGCTCCGGGGTCTGGTGCAGACCGGTGTAGATGACCTCCATGCCGGCATCGCGAAGGGCCCGGGCCACCACCTTGGCACCGCGGTCATGGCCATCAAGGCCGGGCTTGGCGACTACCACTCGAATCCGTGCGTTCGTATCCACGTGCCATAGCGTAGCCGGGCGGCACTTCGCGCGGGGGGCGACCCCGACATCTCCGACCGGTGCGATCGGGCGGATCGGCACGCCCCCGGCACCCGCCCGGGCACGGCAGTGGCGGTCCGGCCCACGGCGACCCCCGACGGACGCTGGGAAACGACATCCGAGCTGTCCCCCACCCCTACGGGAATCGTGATCTTGATCACATGTCGTCTCGTTGCAGGCGGCCGATTGGTCATCTTTTGGTGATCAGTGTTACCGCTCACTGGACCGTCGATTTGGCGTGTGCTTTACCAATCCGTTATGTTCTGCACGGCGCGCGGGATACCCACAAGGTACCTGCACCACGCTGGTAGCCGAAGCAAGGAGAACACGTGTCAGCGATTCCGGCCCCCTCGTCACTTCCCCGACGAGCTGTCGCCGTGGAGACGTCGGGCCCCGGACTGGCATCCGCCCGCGACTCCCTGCTCGCCCTGCGTGACCGCTTCCAGCAGACCGGCGCCGAGAGCAACGGTCGCTACGCCGAGATCGGCATCGCCGAGGAAGCCGGCATCAACCGGAACACCCTGAACACCACCCTCGCTGCCCTCACGGTCTCCGCGCTCGGCCTGGCCGTCGCGGGGGCCGTATCGATGACCTCGAACGCACAGGCCGCGAACCCGGAGGCCGTTCTCGAGTCCCAGCAGCAGACGAACACTGCGGCGAGCGTCGCGCAGCCGGCCCCGGTCAGCAGCCCCGACACCTCAGCCGGCGGCGGCGCCGCCAACATCCCGGCCGGGAACGCGCCCCAGAGCGGCGCCCTGGAAGGCCGCTCCGCCGATCAGACGTCGCGTACGGCGGTCCGCACCGAGCTCGATGCCGCCATGAGCGCCCAGCTCGCCACCCAGCGATCGCAGCTGATGTCCGCGGCCAACGACACGGCCTCCGAGGCGTCCCGCTCGCAGGCTCTCGCCTCGCGGTCCGCGCTGCTGTCGGCCCAGGTCAACCAGGTGAAGGCCGGCGCGCAGGCCACCCCTCAGGGGACCCTCAGCGTCAATGCCGCGAAGGCCTCCACTGACGCTGTCGTCGCTTCCAGCGGAGGGGCTGCCACTCCCCTCAAGTCGGGGACCTACACCCTCGGCGCCTCGTTCGGCGCTGTCGGCTCGTGGTCGCGCTACCACACCGGCCAGGACTTCCCCGCGCCCATCGGCACCCCGATCTACGCGGCAGCCGACGGCGTCGTGGGCCCCTCGAACGGTGGCGGCTGGGCAGGCACCCACGTGGTCATCGACCACTCTGGCGGCGGCGCCACCCTCTACGCGCACATGTCCCGGAAGGTGGTGAACCCCGGAGCGCAGGTCAAGGCAGGTCAGCTGATCGGTTACATCGGGGTGACCGGGCGTTCGTTCGGTCCCCACCTGCACTGGGAGTACTACCCGAAGGCCTCCACGGTCGGCGATCCCTACACCACCGCGAACCCGGTCACCTGGCTGGCTGCCCGCGGCGTCAGCATCTGACCCCTCCGCTCAGCATGCTGAGCCCTCGGCATCAGCATCTGACGCCGAGGACGCTCGGTCACCGACCGATGGGTCAGAGCTTCTCCATCGGCGCGTGACGCAGCGACAGCCGCTTCACCCCCAGCGAGCCGAAATCGACGTCGGCCTTCGCGTTCTGCCCGGCGCCCATCGTGGCGACGACCGTGCCCAGCCCGAACGAGGTGTGCAGCACTCGGTCCCCGAGAGCGACGGCATCGACGTGCGGACCGCGTGGCGCCTGCCCGGAGCCGAAGATACGACCTCCCTCGGTCCGGTCCCGGGCCGAGGACGTGCGCGCCGCTGCCCGGATCTCCCAGGTGGATCCGGGTTCGACGAGCCGGCGCCAGTCCAGCAGGTCCTCCGGCATGTCGGCGATGAACCGGCTGGGCGGGTTGTACGACGGCTGCCCCCACTGGGTCCGCACCACCGCACGGGTGAGGAACAGGCGTTTCCGGGCCCGGGTGATGCCGACGTACGCGAGGCGACGTTCCTCCTCGAGCTCGTCCGGATCGTCCAGCGCTCGCATGTGCGGGAACACGCCGTCCTCGAACCCGGTGAGGAACACCGTGTCGAACTCCAGCCCCTTCGCCGTGTGCAGCGTCATCAGGGTGACCACGCCCTCCTCATCCCCCTCGGGGACCGAGTCTGCGTCGGCCACCAGTGCGATCCGCTCCAGGAAGGCGGGCAGGGAGTCGTCCGGTTCGGGAGCGCCGCCGCCGAGGCCCCCGAGCTCCGCCGGGACCCGTCCGTGCTCGTCGGCACCCTCGGCTTCACTACCTGCCCGGTCGTCCGGGCGGTCGGGATCCGACGCCACTGGGGTGCCCGTCTCCGGATCGATCGGTAGGCCGGACTCGTCGTCAATGTCGACGACGTGCGCCTGGGCGACGAACTCCTCGGCCACCGCGACGAACTCGGTGAGGTTCTCCAACCGGCTCTCGTCCTGCAGGTCGGTGGAGTTGCGCAGCGCATCGACGTAGCCCGAGGCCTGCAGGATCGAGGCGAGGATCTCGTCGGCCGCGGCACCTTCGGCCATCAGGGTGCGGTGGTCCGCCATCATGGTGGCGAATCCCCGCAGGTTCGACGAGGAGCGGGTGGCCAGTCCCTCGATCTCGTCGAGCCGCTCGAGGGCCGACCCGAAGCTGATCCGCTCCCGGTCCGCGAAGTGCTGGACCTGCTCCTGAGCCCGGTCACCGATCCCCCGCTTCGGCTCGTTGATGATGCGGCGGACGGAGACGTCGTCGTGCGGATTGGCGATGGCCTTCAGGTAGGCGATCGCGTCCCGCACCTCCTTGCGCTCGTAGAACCGCACCCCGCCGACGACCCGGTAGGGCAGCCCGACCCGGATGAACACGTCCTCGAACGCCCGGGACTGGGCGTTGGTCCGGTAGAACACCGCCGTCTGGCCGTACGTCGTGGTGCTGGCATCGACCAGCCGGTCGATCTCGTCGGCGACGAACTGCGCCTCGCCGTGCTCGGTGTCGGCGACGTAGCCGTCGATCCGGTCACCGGTGCCCGCGTCGGACCACAGCCGCTTCTTCGGGCGGCCGGGGTTCTTCGCGATGACCGCGTTCGCCGCCGACAGCACGGTCTGGGTGGACCGGTAGTTCTGCTCCAGCAGGATCGTCCGGGCGCCGGGGAAGTCCTTCTCGAAGGCGAGGATGTTACGGATGGTGGCCCCGCGGAAGGCATAGATCGACTGGTCCGAATCGCCCACGACCATCAGCTCGGGTGGATCCATCGGCAGGATGCCCGCTTCCGCCAGCGCCTGCTCATCGGTCCGCGGGTCGTTCGGACCGCACAGCTCCCGCACCAGGGCGTACTGGGCGTGGTTGGTGTCCTGGTACTCGTCGACCAGCACGTGGCGGAAGCGGCGCCGGTACTTCTCCCGCACCTCCGGGAACTCGCGGAACAGCCGGACGGTCTCCATGATCAGGTCGTCGAAGTCGTACGCCTCCGCGGCCCGCAACCGGCGCTGGTAATCGGCGTACACGCCCGGGTAGACGTCCTCCTGGCCGCGCGGGGCGCGCTCCGACGATCCTTCGGGGCGGATGAGCTCGTTCTTGCAGGCCGAGATCCAGTTCAGCAGGTCCCGGGGCTGGTAGCGCTTGGGGTCCAGCTCCCGTTCCCGGCAGATCATCTGCATCAGGCGCTTCGAGTCGGCCGTGTCGTAGATCGAGAAGGTGGACGAGCGGTCGAAGTGCGCGATCTCGGCCCTCAGGATCCGGACGCAGGCGGAATGGAAGGTGGACACCCACATCACCCGCGCCCGGGGACCGACCAGGTCGACCACCCGGGAACGCATCTCCGCGGCAGCCTTGTTCGTGAACGTGATCGCCAGGATCGAGCCTGGATGCACGTCCCGCACGCCGACGAGGTAGGCGATCCGACGGGTCAGCACCCGAGTCTTGCCCGAACCGGCGCCGGCGACGACGAGCACCGGCGCGCCGGCGTGGATGACGGCCTCCCGCTGGGGATCGTTGAGCCCGTCGACGAGATCCTCGGCACTGATGCGGTGCCGGGCACGACCCCCCGGCCGCGGCTCCCCCCTCGTCGCACCGGGGGCCGCGGGTCGCGGCACGTCCGCGCCGGCCCGCTCGTCGGGCGACGGGGCCGGGCGGCCGCGTCGGCTGGGTGCACCGGTGGCGGCACCGAAGGCGGGAAACAGGGTCGGCGATTCAGCTTCGTTCATGGCATCGCCCAGCCTAGAGGGTGACTCCGCTATTTTGGTTGGCATGCCAGAGCGTCGAGCCCTCGCCAGGACCGGGCGTACGCAGTCCCCGCTGAACGAGCTCCTGGAGAGCCCGCTGCCCCCGATCCGGCGTGCGCTGGCCCGGCTGTTCGCGATCGTGGCGCTCCTCCAGGCCGTCAGCATCGCAGGGCTCCAGGTCGCCGCGTACCTGCGCAAGCGCCGGGCCGGACCGGTGACCTTCCCGCGCACCCCTCCGGAGGCGTTCTCGACCGCGGAGGGCACCGCGGCGATCTTCACGTACGGCCAGGACCTCTACGACGACATGCTGGCGGCCATCCGCTCGGCCCGGGAGTCGATCTACTTCGAGACCTTCATCTGGAAGGGCGACGCCGTCGGGGAGGAGTTCAAGCAGGCGTTCATCGACGCCGCCGAGCGTGGCGTGGACGTGTACGTGGTGTGGGACAAGTTCGCCAACCTCGTCGTCGACCAGGACTTCTACTCCTTCCCACCCTCGGTGCACGCCCGGCAGCATCCGTTCTACCTGCGCTGGCCACGGATGTGGCGCTGGGGCAAATTCGCCCGCAACCACCGCAAGGTGCTGGTCGTGGACCTCGAGACCGCCTGGGTGGGCGGCTACAACATCGGCTCGCTCTACGCGAACGACTGGCGTGACACCCACGTACGGCTCACCGGACCGATCGCCCCCGACCTCGCCGACGCGTTCGTCGACTACTGGAACGCCATCGGCGGCCCCCGCGGCGTGCACCTCGACGAGCCTCGGGAACGGGCCTGGCACAACGCCTCCCGGGTCCACCGCAATGTCCCCATGTACGCCACGTACCCGATCCGGGGCCTCTACCTGGAGGCCATCGATCGCGCCAGTCAGCGGATCTGGCTGACCCACGCGTATCTCATCCCGACCACGACCTCCTCGACGGCATTCTCAAAGCCGTCGCGCGGGGCGTCGACGTCCGCGTCATCATTCCCGCGGAGTCCAACCACATCGAGGCCGACTGGCTGTCCCGCGGCTTCTACGGCACCCTGCTGCGCAGCGGCGTGCGGCTGTTCCTCTACCAGCACGCCATGGTGCATTCCAAGACGGCGACGATCGACGGGGAGTGGGCGACGATCGGCACGGCGAACCTCGATCGTCTCAGCCTGGTGGGGAACTACGAGATCAACGTCGAGTTCCTCGACCCGGCGGTCGCCCGGCGGATGGAGACGATCTTCGCCAACGACCTGACGAACTGCCGCGAACTCACGCTCGAGGAATGGCAACGCCGACCCCTGATGGCGAAGGTGTCGGAGGAGTTGCTGCGCCCGTTCCGGCCGCTCCTCTGAGCGCCCGGCGAGGGTGGCGCTCCGGTGCCGCTCCGGACGACGAGATCCCTGAGGGCAGGCGTGCCGGTCTCCTGGGCAGGTCATGGTTCTCCCGCACGACACACCGGTTGGAGCGCACAAGTGGCGTGGATTACACCCTGCCCTCCTAAAGTGGAGGTATGAGTACAGCATTTGTCGTTCCGCTCGTGACCGGACTCGGCCTGAGCTGGATCAGTGTCATCATCATCGGCCTCATCGCCGGTGCCATCGCCAAGGCCATCCTCCCGGGCAATGACCCGACCGGATGGATCATGTCCCTCGTTCTCGGTGTTCTGGGAGCCTTCGTCGGAGGCTGGATCGCCCAGATGTTCGGGTACGGCGGCGGCGGGTTCTTCTCGCCGTTGGTCTGGGTCTTCGCCATCATCGGCTGCGTCATCGTCCTCCTCATCTACGGTCTGATCACCAAGCGAAGGGTCTGAGCCCCGCCAACCACACACGAGCCCCGGCCGGAGATTTCCGGTCGGGGCTCGAGGTTTGTTCTCGGTCAGACCAGGCGCGTCAGACCAGGCGCCGGTCGTTCGCCCAGCGCGCGAGCTGGTGACGATTGGACAGTTGGAGCTTGCGCAGCACACTCGACACGTGGGTCTCGACGGTCTTCACCGAAATGAAGAGCTCCTTCGCCACCTCCTTGTAGGAATAGCCACGCGCGATGAGCCGCAGCACGTCCCGCTCGCGGGGCGAGAGCTTGTCCAGCTCCTCGTCCACGCTGGCCACGTCGATGGACCCGGAGAAGGCGTCGAGGACGAACCCCGCGAGCCGCGGTGAGAAGACAGCGTCCCCACCGGCAACCCGCTCGATCGCCTCGATCAACTCGTCGGCGTTGATCGACTTGGTGACATAGCCCCGGGCTCCGCCACGGATCAGGGAGATGACGTCCTCCGCGGCATCCGACACGGACAGCGCCAGGAAGCGTACGTCGGGGTGTCGCTGGTGCACCTGCCGCAGCACCTCGACGCCGCCACCACCGGGCAGGTGCACGTCGAGGAGCACCACGTCCGGATCCGTGTCCAGGATGATCCGTACCGCACCCGGTGCATCCGCGGCCTCGCCGACGATGCTCACCCGCGCCCCGATCTCGTGCTTGACGCCCGCGCGGAACATGTCGTGGTCGTCGACCACGACCACCCGCAAGGGCTCGGTGCGCAGACCCTCGCGGGCGGGCGTCCCCTCGGGGTCGGTCTCGGGCGTGCGTGGATCCGGTTGCTGCGTCGTCATCGTGTCATCTCCAGTCGTACGTCGGTCCCCTGGCCGGGCGCCGAGCGGATCGTGGCCCGGCCCCCGTGTCGCTCCATGCGTTCCATGATGCTGCGCCGGACTCCCTGTCGGTCGTCGTCGATCGCGGCAAGGTCGAATCCCTGGCCACGGTCGCGGACGAACACCTCGACGGTATCCTCCAGCACCTCGGCGTAGACGTCGACCCGGTCGACGCCCGCATGCTTCGCCGCGTTCACCATCGCCTCCCGGGCCGCCTTCACCAGCGAGTCGAGGTCCGGCGTCATCGTGGTGTCCCCCACCGTGACCAGCTCGATGTCGATGTCGTGCTCCTCCTCCACCTCGAGCGCGGCGCGGCGCACCGCGGCGCCGAGCGTGGTGTCGTCGGGCGGGCGACCGTAGAGCCACTCCCGCAATTCCCGTTCCTGTCGGCGGGCAAGTCGGGCGACGGCACGGGGATCACTCGCCTGGCGCTGGATCAGGGCGAGTGTCTGCAGCACCGAGTCGTGCAGGTGGGCGGCCATGTCCGCGCGCGCATCCGCGCGGATCTTCTCCTCACGGATCCGGTCGAGCTCGGCACGGGTCCGGAAGAACCACGGCGCACCGACCACGGCCACGCCGCCGAGGCTGAGGATGAGCACCATCATCAACTCCGACGTGCCGCCACGACGGGCCTGGTCGGGAATGACGAGGACGAACGCGGTCGCCAGGAGCAGCAACCCGGTCAGGGCGCCCAGCAGGGATCCGAGCCGATCCACCCGGGAGCGGTCCACGCCGGCAGCGCCGCGATTGCCCCGCCAGGTCCCCATCGAGTCGGCTTCGCGCCAGATCACCGCGACGCCGGCACTGGCCAGCATCACCGGCCAGAACACTCGCCACGGCATCCCGAAGCGGGTCATCTGGACCAGCCACAGCACGCCACCGCCGAACAATGCCATCGCCAGCGCCGAGCCCATGTCGATCCGCCGCTTCAACCGGGTGGGGACCGTACGGGCACCGGTCCGGGCAGCCGATTCCAGGCCGGGTGCCGCCAGCCGCGGCGGCTCCGGGGGCAACGCCACCCACAGCACCGCGTACACCACGGCGCCGACGAACTGGGTCATCGTCAGTCCCACGAACGCCAGCCTCAGCAACATCACCGGCCAGCCGAGGTGCTGGCTGAGCCCGGCGCAGACCCCTCCCAGCCACCGCCCCTCATCGATCCGGTAGGCGCGGCGGGCGGCTTCCGGGGCGGCCGACGGCCCATGGGGCCGGACCCCGTGCCGTCGAGCAGGCACCTCGTGGGGGGCCTGACCGGGAGCGGGCGCGCCGCCGGCGGACCCGGGCGAGTGCGCGGACTGCTCCGCATCGCCGCCCGGGTCGCCCGTGGGGCCCGCGAGTTGATCCATAGTGGTTCCAGCAAACCACGGGCAGCTGACAACTCCGCGCCCGGGAGGAGTTGTCCCGGCCAATATGGGGGATGTGCCCGATGGTCCACGACGCGGGCGCGAGACAGGATGGTGGTGTGGAGCCGGTGATCACCATGCATCGACCCGCGACCGGATCACCGATCGCGGGCGTCTGTGCTGCCATCGCCGACCGCACCGGGATCGATCCGCTGATCATCAGGGTCGCCGCGGTGGTGCTCGCGGTGAGTTCCGGCATGGGCGTGGTGCTCTACCTGACCGGCTGGCTGCTCATCCCCCTCGAAGGCCACGAGCGCGGGCCACTCCTCGAGACCTTCCCGGCGCTGAGCCGTGCCCCACGCTGGGCGCTGATCAGCGCCGTGGCCGTCGCCGTCGTCGCAGTCGCGGCCGCCCTGGGCAGCGTCACCTCCCTGTCGTTCTTCCCAGCCGTCGTCCTGGGCCTCGTCTACTACTTCGGTGTCCACCAGCCGCGGCGTCAGCGCCGGGTGCCGGAAGCCTCCGCCCCTCCGGTCGTTCCGCCGGATCCCACCGGGCAGCGTCCGGCGGGGCCGGTACCGCCGCCCCAAGGGTTCGGCCAGGTCCCCCCGGTGATGCCGGCACCACGATTCGGTCCCGCGCAGCCGTTCGGGGCCCCTCCCCAGGTCCCTGCCTCGGAGGCCGAGACCCCCACGGCGGTGCGCCCCGCGGCCCCGCGGCCCGCGACCCCGCGCCCCGGCCCGGCCCAGCAGGGCGCTCCCACGTACTACGACCACGCGATGCGCGCCTACCTCACCAATCCCGACCCCATTGGCCTCTACGCCCCGCCACCACGTCCCCGGGCGCCTCGGCTGCCCGACCCACAGCGGGTCGGCAAGCGTACGCTCGCCCTCGTCACCCTGACCTCAGTGGGCCTGCTGTGGACCTTCCTGTCCCTGCTCGCCTCGACCGGACATCCGGTGCCCGCCTTCGTCTGGGCCGCCTCGGCCCTGCTCGTGGTCGGCGCCGCACTGGTCATCGGCGCCTGGGTCGGGCGACCGCGGGGGCTGATCGCGGTGGCAGTGATCCTCGGACTCCTCGCCACGGCGGGCGCCTACCAGCACGATCACCCGCATCTGATGCAGCAGCCGGGCGCTGCCGCCGCACCGATCGCGCTGGCCTACACCAGCGACCAGAGCGTGCCGGCGGCGGACGCCTGGGACTTCGGCCGCGTCACCGTCGACCTCTCCGGTCTGGACACCACCCGGAACATCACGTACGACGCCCACATGGGGGCCGGCTCGCTGACGATCCTGGTGCCGAGCGACGCGCGCGTCGTCGTCAACGCGAAGGTCGGCATGGGCACGCTGCAGGTGGGTGACCAGTACGCCACCTCGTCCCAGGAGACCGCCACGACCCGCGTCCTGTCCTCCGGCGGCACCGGGGCACCGACCGTCACCGTGAACGCCGCCACCGACCTCGGCGAACTGGTGGTGAAGGCGCCATGAGCGGTCGCCGCACCCCGCCCCGCCGCTCCCGGCGCCGCACCGATGTATTGTCGCTGGTCCTCGGACTGCTGGCGATCATCTACGGCGCTGCCATTCTGTGGACGCGGATGGTCCACCCCTTCGACCGCGAACTGATCAGCATCGCGGCGCCCGCAGCTCTCGTCGTCATCGGTGTCATCGGCCTGCTCGCCGGGGGCAACCGGAGCTGACTACCGCTACGTCGGGACGGCAAAGGGGACGGGCCACGCGGCCCGTCCCCTTTTCACTCTCCGCCCCCTGGTCGGAGGCGAGGGCTCACTCCCACTCGATGGTGCCCGGCGGCTTGCTCGTCACGTCGAGGACCACCCGGTTGACCTCGCGGACCTCATTGGTGATCCGCGTCGAGATCCGCTCCAGCAGGTCGTACGGGAGTCGGCCCCAGTCGGCCGTCATGGCGTCCTCGCTGGTGACCGGTCGCAGCACGACCGGGTGGCCGTACGTGCGGCCGTCGCCCTGCACGCCGACGGAGCGTACGTCCGCGAGCAGCACCACCGGGAACTGCCAGATGTCACGGTAGAGGCCGGCGACCTCGAGTTCCTCGCGCGCGATCGCGTCAGCCCGGCGCAGGATCGCCAGGCGCTGCTCGGTGACCGCCCCGATGATGCGGATGGCGAGGCCGGGGCCGGGGAAGGGCTGGCGCCACACCATCGCCTCGGGCAGGCCGAGCTCCGTACCGACGGCGCGGACCTCGTCCTTGAACAGGGTGCGCAGCGGTTCGACCAGCTTGAACTGCAGGTCGTCGGGCAGCCCGCCGACGTTGTGGTGGGACTTGATGTTCGCGGCGCCCTCGCCACCGCCGGACTCGACCACGTCCGGGTACAGCGTGCCCTGGGCGAGGAACTCGATCGGCTCGTCGGCGTTGAGCTCTCGGGTCGCCTCCTCGAACGCCCGGATGAACTCGCGGCCGATGATCTTGCGCTTGGTCTCCGGGTCGGTGACCCCGTCCAGTTCACGCAGGAAGACGTCCGCGACGTTCTTCACCACGAGCCGCACGTCGGTCGCCGCGACGAAGTCCTGCTCGACCTGCTCGGCCTCGCCCTCACGCAGCAGGCCGTGGTCGACGAAGACGCAGACGAGCTGGTCGCCGATCGCCTTGTGCAGCAGGGCCGCCGCGACGGCGGAATCGATGCCGCCCGACAGTCCGCAGAGGACTCGCTTGTCGCCGACGAGCTCGCGGATGCCCGTCACCGCGTCCTCGACGATGTTCGCGGGGGTCCAGTCGGAGGTGCACCCGGCGATGTCGTAGAGGAAGTGCTCGAGGATCTTCTGACCGTGCTCGGAGTGCATCACCTCGGGGTGCCACTGCACGCCGGCGAGCTGGCGGTCCAGATCCTCGTACGCCGCCACCGGGGCACCGGCGGTGCAGGCCAGGGCCGTGAAGCCCACGGGAGGAGCCTGCACGGAGTCGCCGTGGCTCATCCAGGTCCGGAAGCTGGCCGGGACATCGCGCAGCAGGGTGCCCGCCGTCATCACCGTGGTCTCGGTGCGTCCGAACTCTGACAGGCCGGTGCGGGCAACGTCGCCACCGAGGGCCGCCGCCATCGCCTGGAAGCCGTAGCAGATGCCGAACACCGGGATGCCGGCCTCGAAGAGCGCGGCGTCGACCTGGGGCGCCCCGTCCGCGTACACCGATTGCGGGCCACCGGACAGGATCACCGCCTTCGGATGCCGCGCGGCGATCTCGGCAGCGGTGGCCGTGTGCGGCATGATCTCGGAGAAGACCCGCGCCTCCCGGACACGACGTGCGATGAGCTGCGCGTACTGGGCACCGAAGTCGATCACGATGACGGTGTCGTGGGTTTCCGCCCCCGCGGCGCCGGTCGCTGTCTGCTCTGCCATAGGCCGAAGTCTATGACCTCGCCCCCGCGGCAGCGGCGGCGACCGCCGGGCGGCACAGCACATATAGGCGACTTGAATAGAGACCATAAGTTGCTGTATTACTTGGCTATGGCGCTTTACGAGAACATCACCCAGGCTGTGGGGAACACCCCGCTCGTCCGCATCAACCGCCTCTTCGGCGACACCGCGGCCAATGTCTTTGCCAAGCTGGAGTTCTACAACCCCGGTAGCTCGGTCAAGGACCGCATCGGCGTCGCGATCATCGACGCGGCTGAGGCGTCCGGCCAGCTGCAGCCCGGCGGCACGATCGTCGAGGGCACCTCGGGTAACACCGGTATCGCCCTCGCCCTGGTCGGCGCGGCCCGCGGCTACAAGGTCGTCCTCACCATGCCTGAGACCATGTCGGCCGAGCGTAAGGCGCTGCTGCGCGCGTACGGGGCCGAGCTGGTCCTGACCCCCGGCAAGGAGGGCATGAAGGGCGCCGTGGCCAAGGCCGAGGAGATCGCCGCTGAGCGTGGCGGCATCCTGGCCCGCCAGTTCGAGAACCAGGCCAACCCGGAGATCCACCGCAAGACCACCGCCGAGGAGATCTGGAACGACACCGACGGCGGCGTCGACATCCTCGTCGCCGGTGTCGGCACCGGCGGCACCATCACCGGTGTCGGTGAGGTGCTGAAGTCCCGCAAGCCCGAGGTCAAGATCGTCGCCGTCGAGCCGGCCGACTCACCGCTGCTGACCGAGGGCCACGCGGGCCCGCACAAGATCCAGGGCCTGGGCGCGAACTTCGTCCCCAACATCCTCAACCGCGAGGTCATCGACGAGGTCCTCACCGCCACGACCGAGGAGTCCGTCAGCTACGCCCGCGGCGCCGCCACCCAGGAGGGCATCCTGGTCGGGATCTCCTCCGGCGCCGCCCTCAGCGCCGCCGCGAAGGTCGCCGCTCGGCCCGAGAACGCCGGCAAGAACATCGTCGTGATCATCCCGAGCTACGGCGAGCGCTACCTGTCCACCATCCTGTTCGAGGGCCTCGTCTGAGACTCACCAGGACCGGCGAGCCCGGGTCGGGAACCATCGGTTCCCGACCCGGGCTCCTGTCATCCCGGTTCCCGTCGTCCCGGCCGGGCAGAACCGAGGACGCAGCGTACGGCGCCCGGGCTCAGCCCTTGGCCGCCTGGATCTCCGAGACGCGTTCCTCCTCGGCCAGCGCCGTGAGTTCGGCCCCGGCGTCGGCGTCCCGCGTCAGGTTCCTTCCGTCGGCGGGATCGAAGACGTGCACCGTCCGGGTGTCCACCCAGAGCTTGGCGGGCCGCCCGCCCCGGATCCTGCTCGCCGAGTCGAGGGTGACCACGACGTTGGAGGGCATCTCGTCCTGGTCGAGATCGCGGGCCAGCTCGTTCATCAGGGTCTGCACCTTCGGATCCTGCTGGTAGTCGAGGTAGCCGTACTGCTCGTTGCCGAGCCACTCGGTGTGGCTCATCGTCGTCTCGAACGTGGTGCCGTGCGACCGGACGTTGTCGTCGACCAGGGCGTCGTCCTCGAAGAACTCCGGCCGGATGCCCAGGATGACGGTGTCCTTCCCCCGGGCCGCGGCAAGGACGCGATCCGGGACGGCCAGGGGGCCGAGGGGTGTCCGCAGGCTGTTCCCCTCGACCGTGGCGGCGAGGAAGTTCATCGACGGTGAGCCGATGAACCCGGCGACGAACAGGTTGACCGGCTGCTCGTACAGTTCGCGCGGGCTGCCGACCTGCTGCAGCAGGCCCTTCTTCAGTACGGCCACCCGGTCCCCCAGGGTCATCGCCTCGGTCTGGTCGTGGGTGACGTAGACCGAGGTGGTGCCGAGGCGGCGCTGCAACTGGGCAATCTGCGAGCGCATCTGGCCGCGCAGCTTGGCATCCAGGTTGGACAGCGGCTCGTCGAAGAGGAAGGCGTCGGCCTGCCGGACGATGGCCCGGCCCATCGCGACGCGCTGCCGCTGGCCACCGGAGAGGTTGGCCGGCTTGCGGTCGAGGTGGTCGCGCAGGTCCAGCATGTCGGCGGCTTGGCGTACGCGCCGGTCCAACTCCGAGTCCGCGAGCTTGTTCTTGCTGAGCCGCAGCGGGAAGGCGATGTTCTCGTAGACGGTCAGGTGAGGGTAGAGGGCGTAGTTCTGGAAGACCATCGAGAGGTTGCGGTCCCGCGGCGGGATGTCGTTGACCCGCTTGCCGTCGATCGTCAGGTCTCCGGAGGTGATGTCCTCCAGTCCGACGATCATCCGGAGCAGGGTGGACTTGCCGCAGCCGGACGGGCCGACGAGGATCATGAACTCCCCGTCGGCGATGTCGAGGCTGACGCCCTTGACGGCGGTGAAGCCGTCATCGTAGGTCTTCACGAGATTGTTGAGGGAGATTCGGGCCATGGCGGATTTCCTTGACTGTGAAGGGGCTGACGTCGGGTGGACAGGGCGTCAGCCCTTGACCGCGCCTTGGGTGAGACCGGAGACGATCTGGCGCTGGAAGAGCAGCACGACGATGACGATCGGGATGGTGACCACGATCGCCGCGGCCGCGATGGCTCCGGTGGGCTCCTCGAACTGGGAGGCGCCGGTGAAGAACGCCAACGCTGCGGGTACCGGTCTCGCCGCCGAGGTCGACGTCAGCGAGATGCCGTAGACGAAGTCGTTCCAGGCGATGAAGAAGGCGATGATGGCGGTGGTGAAGACCCCAGGCGCCGCGAGCGGGACGATGACCTTGC
Organism: Raineyella fluvialis; assembly: GCF_009646095.1. NCBI lineage: Bacteria > Bacillati > Actinomycetota > Actinomycetes > Propionibacteriales > Propionibacteriaceae > Raineyella > Raineyella fluvialis. Next base: position 282,992 of record NZ_CP045725.1, read on the forward strand.
TGAACGCCTGCCAGTTTGTCGCCCCGTCGACCTGGGCCGCCCGCTCGAGGTCCCAGGGGATCTGCTGGAAGTAGGCGGCCAGTGTGTAGATCGAGATCGGCAGGGTGAGCGAGAGGTACGGGATGATCAGGCCGGGCCAGGTGTCGTACAGGCCGACCCGACGCCACAGATTGAACAGCGGAGTGGTGAGCGAGATGATCGGGAAGATCGACACCCCCAGGGCCGTGTTCAGCACGAGTCGCTTCCCCGGGAAATCGAGCCTGGCGATGGCGTACGCGCAGAACGTCGCCAGCACCACCGCGATGGCGGTCGCTATCAGCGAGATGCCGATCGAGTTGCGCAGCGCCGGGAGGAAGAGGCTCTTCGCGGCGCCGGCGAAGAGGCTGGCGTAGTTGTCGCCGACCCAGTGGGGCGGCAGGAAGGTGCCCGAGGTGACGTCGGAGGACGACTTGAACGACGTGAACAGGATCGAGGCCAGCGGCCACAGCGTGTAGAGCAGGACCACGATCGCGACCAGGCCCCAGAGGACCTTCTGCTTGGTGGAGAGGCTGGTCATGTCACTTCACTCCTCGTCCGGCCAGGTCCACCCTGAAGCCCTTGATGGCGATCACGGAGATCAGGATCACGAGGAGGAACAGGATGACGGACACGGCCGAACCGAGCCCGATCTCCAGTCGCCCGATCGAGGTCCGGTAGGCCAGTAGCGACAGCGCCTCGGTGCCGTACGCGCCGTTGGTCATGATGAAGATGTTGTCGAAGATGCGGAAGGCGTCGAGGGCCCGGAAGAGGACGGCGACCATGATGGCCGCCCTCATGTTCGGCAGGATGACCCGACTCATCCGCTCCCACCACGTCGCCCCGTCGACCTTGGCGGCTTCGGTCAGTTCACTCGGGACCTGCGCCAGGCCGGAGAGCAGCAGCAGGGAGATGAAGGGGGTGGTCTTCCAGATCTCGGACGCCATGATGACGAACAGGGCCGGCCCGGTCGAGCCGAACCAGTCGAACGACGGTCCGATGCCCGGCAACCAGGCGAACCACTTGTTCACGTATCCGGAGTTGATGTCGAACATGTAGAACCAGGCGAAGGCCGAGACGACGGTGATGGTGCCGTACGGGATCAGGATGACCGTACGCAACCAGCCCTTCAGCCCGCGGATCGCGTTGTTCATCACGAGCGCGAGCAGGAAGCCGAGGACGAGTTCCACGGCGACGGTGACGACGGTGATCAGGGCGGTGACGCCGAGATCACGCCAGAAGACATGGTCGCTGAGGACCACACCGTAGTTGGCCAGGCCCACGAAGCGTCGCTCACCCGGGGCGGTGAGGCGATAGTTGAACAGCGAGTCGTAGATGGCCTGGAGGATCGGGTAGATGGTGACGGCGACCATCACGATGAACGCGGGCCCGGCGAGCGTCCAGCCGAGGCGCCGTTCGCCCCGGGCCCGCTCGGTCACCACCCGTCGTGAGGTCCTCGCGGCGGGTGCAGCGGTGTCGACAGCGGTGCTCATAGCAGTCGTTCCCCCTTCAGGACGGCTTGGACGAAGTCCTGGGTGTCCTTGGGCGTACTGGCCGAGACGGAGGACAGTGGCGTCCAGCGCTGCTGGATCGAGGTGCTGATCTCGTTGTAGTACGGGGTCTGCGGCCGCGGCTTGGCCAGGTCGAGGGATTCCCGGATGGTGTCAGCCATCGGGTACTTGGCCCGTACGGCCGGATCGTCGTACGCCGTCTTGTCCGCCGGCGGGTTGCCGTTGGAGACGAAGTAGTACGCCTGGTTCGCCGGGGAGACGATGCACGACACCGCCTGGTAGGCGAGATCGACGTGCTTGCTCTTCGCCCCCACGCCCAGCACGATGCCCCCGAGCGGGGGCGCCGTCGGCTGGTCGGCCTTCACCCGCGGGTAGAGCGCCCACCCCATGTCGTCCACGAGGGACTGCTGGACGCTCCCCTGCTTCACGGCGCTCTGGGTGGCCGCGTAGACGAAGGGCCAGTTCACCATGAAGGAGCCCTTGTCTGCCTGCCAGTTCTTCATCGTGATGCTTTCGTTCTGGGTGGTGATACCAGGACCACCCAGGCCCTTCTGACCGATCGTCCCGATGATCCGAGCGGCTTCCGTCCCGGCGGCGCTGTCCAGTCCGAGCTGGTAGTCGGCACCCGACGCCTGCGGGTTCGTGATGATGTGCTGGCCCTGCGATTCGTAGAGGGCGTTCACCCACACGGTCATCGATTCCGACCGGATCCCTTGGACGCCGAGTTGTTTGCCGGTCTTCTCCGCTGCGGCGATGAGCTGGTCCCAGGTGACGGGCTGCGACATGTCGAGGCCGGCCTGCTGGGCGACGGACTTCTTGTACCAGAGCAACTGGGTGTTGGCCCAGAAGGGGACGGCGACGATCTTCCCCTTCCAGGTCGCGCCCTTGACCGCGCCCTCGACGGCATTCTTCGTCGAGGAGGTGGCCAGATCCTGCGGCACCGGAGCGAGGAAGCCCGGCTCGGCCAGTTCCGGCATGAACGGCGGGTCAAGACTCATGATGTCCAGGGACGAATCCCCCGCAGCGAGCCGCCGTGCCAACTGCTCACGTTGCGAGCTCGCATCGCGGGGAAGGAGCGAGGTCTGGATGGTGTACTTGCCACCCGAGGCGGACGAACACCTCTGGGCGATCTGTGCCTGACCACCGTCGTCGGGGTTGATGTACCAGGTGAGGGTGGGGGACGAGCCCCCTTGATTGGTCGAGCAGCCGCTCAGCGCGACGGTGACGGCCATGCCGGTCGCCACAGCCATCGCCAGCGCCCGCCTTCGTCGCGTACGCGACGTACGAGCCTGATCCATGTGCAGTCCTTCCACACCGTTGTAGAGAGGTCAGCGTCGGGGGTCTACAAAGGAGCTGCAGTGATGTGAATCACTGTGCTCCTGTTCTGACTTTTCCCACGTTCACGCGCAATGTCAAGGATCTGCGAAGGCACATTCGTCTCGGCACGGAAAAGCGGGGACCCGCTATCGGGTCCCCGCTGAGCCTGCCGGTACGGAATAGGGGTCAGGAGGCACCGGGGTGGTCGCGGCGGATGGCCTCGTGGTGGCGGACGACCTCGGAGACGATGAAAGTCAGGAACTTCTCAGCGAACTCCGGGTCCAGGTGCGAATCCTCGGCGAGCGCACGCAGCCGCTGGATCTGCTCAGCCTCACGGTCGGGATCGGCGGCCGGCAGGTCATGGGTGGCCTTCAGCACGCCGACGCGCTGGGTGATCTTGAATCGCTCTGCCAACAGGTGCACCAGGGCGGCATCCATGTTGTCGATGGAGGAGCGCAGACGCCTCAGCTCGGCCATCACGTCATCATTGTCAGCAGCCACGAGCCGACCCTATCCCAGCGGATGCCCTCCGCCTGTGCGGTTCCGCCCCCGAGGCGCGTACGCCGCACGTCGGCGGGAGCAGCCCTCGGTCATCATGGCCACAGGCACGAATGGCCACAGGCACGACACGCTGCGGTCGTCCGGACTGGGGAAATCTTCCGCAATTGCAGAGCGGGCCGACACCGTGAGGGTGTCGGCCCGCTCTGTTACACCACCCGAGGGGTGGTGTGTGTTGTCCGGCGATGTCCTAGTCTCCCACACACTCCCGTGTGCAGTACCATCGGCGCTGGAAGGCTTGACTTCCGGGTTCGGAATGTGGCCGGGTATTTCCCTTCCGCCATGATCACCGTAACACTGTCGAAACAGTTTCACACTATTCAACTGTCACCACCCCGCCCTTACGGGTTGGGTGGCCAGGAACCGTGTGTTTGTGTTCCGGGAACAACATAGTGGACGCGAGTCTTTGCAGCATATTTTCTTGGTGTGTAAGGTAAGCCCTCGGCCTATTAGTATCGGTCAGCTCCACCCATTTCTAGGCTTCCACATCCGACCTATCAACCCAGTCGTCTACTGGGGGCCTTACCAAAAAGTGGGAGTCCTCATCTTGAAGCGTGCTTCCCGCTTAGATGCTTTCAGCGGTTATCACTTCCCAACGTAGCCAACCAGCCATGCTCTTGGCAGAACAACTGGCACACCAGAGGTTGGTCCGTCCCGGTCCTCTCGTACTAAGGACAGCCCTTCTCAAGACTCCTACGCGCACAGCGGATAGGGACCGAACTGTCTCACGACGTTCTGAACCCAGCTCGCGTGCCGCTTTAATGGGCGAACAGCCCAACCCTTGGGACCGACTCCAGCCCCAGGATGCGACGAGCCGACATCGAGGTGCCAAACCATGCCGTCGCTATGGACGCTCGGGCAAGATCAGCCTGTTATCCCCGGGGTACCTTTTATCCGTTGAGTGACGGCGCTTCCACACGCCACCGTCAGATCACTAGTCCCGACTTTCGTCCCTGCTCGACCCGTCAGTCTCACAGTCAAGCTCCCTTGTGCACTTACACTCGACACCTGATTGCCAACCAGGCTGAGGGAACCTTTGGGCGCCTCCGTTACTCTTTGGGAGGCGACCGCCCCAGTCAAACTACCCATCAGGCACTGTCCCTGAACCAGATCATGGTCCGAGGTTAGATAACCAGAACAACCAGAGTGGTATTTCAACAATGACTCCACAACCACTGGCGTGGCCGCTTCAACGTCTCCCACCTATCCTACACAAGCTGTACCGATCACCAATACCAAACTATAGTAAAGGTCCCGGGGTCTTTCCGTCCTGCTGCGCGTAACGAGCATCTTTACTCGTAGTGCAATTTCACCGAGTTCGTGGTTGAGACAGTGCCCGAGTCGTTACTCCATTCGTGCAGGTCGGAACTTACCCGACAAGGAATTTCGCTACCTTAGGATGGTTATAGTTACCACCGCCGTTTACTGGGGCTTAAGTTCAGTGCTTCACCGAAGTTGACACGTCCCCTTAACCTTCCAGCACCGGGCAGGAGTCAGTCCGTATACATCGTCTTACGACTTGGCACGGACCTGTGTTTTTGATAAACAGTCGCTTGGGCCTGGTCTCTGCGGCCATCAACGCTTCACCACGCAAAGGCGGATCACGCATCCGGCCCCCTTATCCCGAAGTTACGGGGGTATTTTGCCGAGTTCCTTAACCACGATTCTCTCGATCGCCTTAGTATTCTCTACTCATCCACCTGTGTCGGTTTAGGGTACGGGCGGCTCATGACATCGCTCACGAAGCTTTTCTCGGCAGCATAGGATCACCCACACCACCACACGAATGTGGCAGTGGCATCAGGTCTCAGACACACAAGGCACGGATTTACCTATACCTCGTCCTACACCTTTACCCTGGGACAACCACCGCCCAGGATGGGCTACCTTCCTGCGTCACTCCGTAGCTTGCCTACTACACGTCTGGGTCGCAGAGTCACTGAACCCGGCCACCCGAAGGTGACATGGGAACAGCTTCCGTGCTCAGCATCGCGCGCCTCGGCAGGGGCGCCATTACACCGGTACGGGAATATCAACCCGTTGTCCATCGACTACGCCTGTCGGCCTCGCCTTAGGTCCCGACTTACCCAGGGCAGATTAGCTTGACCCTGGAACCCTTGGATATTCGGCGGACGGGTTTCTCACCCGTCATTCGCTACTCATGCCTGCATTCTCACTCGCGCACACTCCACGGCCGGGTCACCCCGCCGCTTCACCACGTGCACGACGCTCCCCTACCCATCCACAACTAGTGTGAATGCCATAGCTTCGGCGGATTACTTAAGCCCCGCTGAATTGTCGGCGCAGAATCACTTGACCAGTGAGCTATTACGCACTCTTTCAAGGGTGGCTGCTTCCAAGCCAACCTCCTGGTTGTCACCGCAACTCCACATCCTTTTCCACTTAGTAACCACTTAGGGGCCTTAGCTGATGATCTGGGCTGTTTCCCTCTCGACAATGAAGCTTATCCCCCACTGTCTCACTGCCACGCTCTGGCTTCACCGGCATTCGGAGTTTGGCTGATTTCGGTAAGCTTGTGGGCCCCCTAGACCATCCAGTGCTCTACCTCCGGGAAGAAACACGTGACGCTGCACCTAAATGCATTTCGGGGAGAACCAGCTATCACGTAGTTTGATTGGCCTTTCACCCCTATCCACAGCTCATCCCCCCAGTTTTCAACCTAGGTGGGTTCGGTCCTCCACGACGTCTTACCGTCGCTTCAACCTGGCCATGGATAGATCACTACGCTTCGGGTCTAGAGCATGCGACTCAACGCCCTTATCGGACTCGCTTTCGCTACGACTACCCCACACGGGTTAACCTCGCCACACACCACTAACTCGCAGGCTCATTTTTCAATAGGCACGCCGTCACCCTCACAGGCTCCGACGGCTTGTAGGCGACCGGTTTCAGGTACTATTTCACTCCCCTCCCGGGGTACTTTTCACCATTCCCTCACGGTACTGATCCGCTATCGGTCACCAAGGAGTATTTAGGCTTAGCGGGTGGTCCCGCCAGATTCACACGAAATTCCAGGAGTCCCGTGCTACTTGGGAACCGCCCCATGGAGTGCACACCTTACGTCTACAGGGGTATTACCTGCTCTGCCGGACCTTCCCAGAATCCTTCGACTTCAGCGCACATTTTTGACTCCACGACCCGTCGACAGCCAGGTCAAAGACGGCCCCACAACCCCACGCATGCAACCCCTGTCAGGTCTCACACACACGCAGTTTGGCCTCATCCGCGTTCGCTCGCCACTACTTACGGAATCACTTTTGTTTTCTCTTCCTATGGGTACTGAGATGTTTCACTTCCCCACGTTCCCTCCCACTACCCTATAGATTCAGGTAGAGGTCGCTCCACATGACTGGAGACATTCGAGGTTTCCCTATTCGGACATCCCCGGATCACAGCTCGTTTACCAACTCCCCGGGGCTTATCGCAGGTTACAACGTCCTTCATCGGCTCTTGGTGCCAAGGCATCCACCGATCGCCCTTAGTAGCTTTCCCAACACAAATATCAAGAAAATAAATCTACAAAGATGCTCGCGTCCACTATGAAGTTCTCAAAACACAAACAACACCACAACCACACACACGTGCAGATGCAATCCCGTCCAAGACCACCACCCCCAAAGGGAGCAGCAGCCGCGTCACGCGGCCGAGGTCTCAGGACCCAACAGTGCGCCCCACCCACCACACCACCCCCGGACCCGAAAGCCCACGGACGCGCAGTGACCCCCGCCAGGCCAACCGGCCCAACGGGAGCAGTCAATGTTCCACCCAGAAAACCCTTACCGGCACGCCGGCCACACCACGTGACCGATCCACCGGCAACCACCCCACCCCCACCCACCAACGCGGGCAGACGCGGAATGTTCTGTTTCGGGCTCCTTAGAAAGGAGGTGATCCAGCCGCACCTTCCGGTACGGCTACCTTGTTACGACTTAGTCCTAATTACCAGCCCCACCTTCGACGACTCCCTCCCCAAAGGGTTGGGCCGCCGGCTTCGGGTGTTGCCGACTTTCATGACTTGACGGGCGGTGTGTACAAGGCCCGGGAACGTATTCACCGCAGCGTTGCTGATCTGCGATTACTAGCGACTCCGACTTCATGGGGTCGAGTTGCAGACCCCAATCCGAACTGAGACCGGCTTTTTGAGATTCGCTCACCCTCACAGGCTCGCAGCTCTTTGTACCGGCCATTGTAGCATGCGTGAAGCCCTGGACATAAGGGGCATGATGACTTGACGTCATCCCCACCTTCCTCCGAGTTGACCCCGGCAGTCTCCTATGAGTCCCCAACCGAATTGCTGGCAACATAGGACAAGGGTTGCGCTCGTTGCGGGACTTAACCCAACATCTCACGACACGAGCTGACGACAGCCATGCACCACCTGTAAACCGGCCCAAAGGGAGGCCACATCTCTGCAGCTTTCCGGCATATGTCAAACCCAGGTAAGGTTCTTCGCGTTGCATCGAATTAATCCGCATGCTCCGCCGCTTGTGCGGGCCCCCGTCAATTCCTTTGAGTTTTAGCCTTGCGGCCGTACTCCCCAGGCGGGGCACTTAATGCGTTAGCTACGGCACGGATCACGTGGAATGTGACCCACACCTAGTGCCCACCGTTTACGGCGTGGACTACCAGGGTATCTAAGCCTGTTTGCTCCCCACGCTTTCGCTTCTCAGCGTCAGGAAATGTCCAGAGAACCGCCTTCGCCACTGGTGTTCCTCCTGATATCTGCGCATTCCACCGCTCCACCAGGAATTCCATTCTCCCCTACATTCCTCTAGTCAGCCCGTATCGAAAGCAAGCTCAGGATTAAGGCCTGAGTTTTCACTTTCGACGTGACAAACCGCCTACAAGCTCTTTACGCCCAATAATTCCGGACAACGCTCGCACCCTACGTATCACCGCGGCTGCTGGCACGTAGTTGGCCGGTGCTTCTTCTGCAGGTACCGTCACAAAAGCTTCGTCCCTGCTGAAAGCGGTTTACAACCCGAAGGCCGTCATCCCGCACGCGGCGTTGCTGCGTCAGGCTTCCGCCCATTGCGCAATATTCCCCACTGCTGCCTCCCGTAGGAGTCTGGGCCGTATCTCAGTCCCAATGTGGCCGGTCACCCTCTCAGGCCGGCTACCCGTCGAAGCCTTGGTGAGCCACTACCTCACCAACAAGCTGATAGGCCGCGAGTCCATCCCCCACCGCCGGAGCTTTCCACCCCCACCCATGCAGGCAGGAGTCATATCCGGTATTAGCCACCATTTCTGGTAGTTATCCCAAAGTGAAGGGCAGGTTACTCACGTGTTACTCACCCGTTCGCCACTCGTGTACCCCGAAGGGCCTTACCGTTCGACTTGCATGTGTTAAGCACGCCGCCAGCGTTCGTCCTGAGCCAGGATCAAACTCTCCATCGAAAAAATATCGCAAAACCCCGAAAGGCTGATGCGTCACAATGAAAAGAGATCTGACAATCCCAGACATAAACTGGTCATTACATATCTCAAAGAAATCCGACCATCACCGAAGCAATGGCCGAGGACAACACAAAAACAACATATTGTGATGTCAGACACCCCACAAAGAGGCGCCTATTTGGCATTGACTAAACAAAGCACACTGTTGAGTTCTCAAACATCGGACACACACCTCACCACCCCGGAACAACCCGGAGCCGCTCGGGGCGACCAGATCAACTTTACTCGCCGTTCCCCCTCAAGTCAAATCCGACTTTCAGCAGAACAACCAGCCCCGAAATCCATCCCTGAACCCCAGGATCACCAACCCGTTTCACCGGCCCGGCAACTCGACTTACTTTAGTGAGAACCACACCCGGAGTCAAATCCGAATCCGTGTCCCACCACCCCCCGAAATCACCCCGGAAAACCCCCGAAAAGGCCACCCGAAACAATCCCGAAAAGCTTTCGCCACCACCCCGACAAACACCCGAAAAACAAGCATTCCCCGCGGAAAGCAACTCCCCCACCCTAATGAAGCCACCAACCGGAGTCAAATCCGACCAGCACCCCCACCCACCCCCGAACAGCCGAAAAGAACCGACCACCCACGAGCAGACCCCACCCGACACACAACCGAGAAGGAGAATGAGTACCCCACCACACCACCCCCAGACGAGGGCCCGTGCCGCAGAGCCAGATGAACATTACGCGTACGGGACGCGCCGGTCAAACCCGGAGTCGAGGCCGGTCCCGTTGTCCAGAACGCCGGACGGCAGGACCGCCCGGACGGGCTGAACCAGCCGAGGCCGGACCCGCGACGTGAGCGGATCCGGCCCCGGGAGGACGGCGACGACCCTACGTCCGCGGGAGCGGTCGTACGGTCCGAACAGCAGGTTCAGAGGCGGTGCAGGACCACCTCGACGCGCTGGAACTCCTTGGTCTCGGTGTAGCCCGTCGTGGCGAGAGCGCGCTTGAGAGCGCCGACGAGGTTCATTGTTCCGTCCGCGGTGTGCGAGGGGCCGACCATGATCTCCCGCAGGGATCCCACCGTCGGGAAGTGGACCCGCTCGCCACGCGGGAGTTCCTCGTGCCAGGCCTCGGCGCCCCAGTGGTAGCCACGCCCGGGCGCCTCGTCGGCGGAGGCCAGGGGGGCGCCGACCATCACGGCGTCAGCGCCGACGGCGATCGCCTTGGCGATGTCGCCGGAGCGGCCCACCGCACCGTCGGCGATCACGTGGACGTAGCGACCGCCGGATTCGTCGAGGTAGTCGCGTCGGGCCTCGGCCACGTCCGAGATCGCGGTGGCCATCGGGACCTCGATGCCGAGGACGCGGCGGGTCGCGTGGGTCGCCGCACCACCGAATCCGACCAGCACGCCGGCGGCCCCGGAGCGCATCAGGTGGAGCGCGCTCTGGTAGGTGGCGCAGCCGCCCACGATGACCGGGACGTCGAGTTCGTAGATGAACTTCTTCAGGTTCAGCGGTTCCCGGCGGCTGGAGACATGCTCGGCCGACACCACGGTGCCACGAATGACGAAGAAGTCCGGTCCGGAGGCCACGACATCGTCCGCGAACTCCGCGGTGTTCTGCGGGGACAGGGAGCCGGCGACCGGGACCCCGGCGTCACGGATCTCGGCCATCCGCTCCCGGATCAGCGCCGGCTTGATCGGCTCGGCGTAGATCTCCTGCAGCCTCCGCGTCGCGAGCACCGGGTCGTCCAGGGCGGCGAGTTCCTCCAGAAGCGGCTCCGGGGCGTCGTACCGGGTCCAGAGGCCCTCCAGGTTGAGCACGCCCAGCCCCCGAGGCGGCCCATCTCGATCGCCGTACTAGGGGACATGATCGAGTCCATCGGTGCAGCGATCAGCGGGAAGTCAAAGCTCAGCGCGTCGATCGTCCAGGTGAGGTCGACCTCCTCGATGCCGCGGGTGCGCCGCTGGGGCACGATGGCGATGTCGTCCAGGGCGAACGCGCTCTCGGCGCGCTTGCTGCGACCGATGTCGTACATGACTGCTCCTCCTCGGACCGGGCGCCCGAAGAGCCCCGGCGTGGTCCACGGGCGAACCGGCCCGCGTCGGCTGCGGACGTACGCCCGCGTGGTATCAGACGATCACTTCTCGTGCGCCGAGTAGTTCGGCGCCTCGACGGTCATCTGGATGTCGTGCGGGTGCGACTCGCGAAGGCCCGCACTGGTGATGCGGACGAACCGGCCCTTGGCGTGCAGCTCGGGGATGGTCCGCGCGCCGGAGTAGAACATCGACTGATGGAGGCCACCGATGAGCTGGTACGCGACGGCCGCCAGCGGGCCCTTGTAGGGCACCTGCCCCTCGATCCCCTCGGGATCAGCTTGTCATCGCTGGCGACGTCGTTCTGGAAGTAGCGGTCCTTCGAGTACGAGGCCTTGCGCCCACGGGTCGCCATCGCACCGAGTGAGCCCATCCCCCGGTAGGTCTTGAACTGCTTGCCGTTGACGAAGATCAGGTCACCCGGCGCCTCGGCACAACCGGCCAGCAGCGAGCCCAGCATGACGGTGTCCGCGCCGGCGACGAGTGCCTTGGCGATGTCGCCCGAGTACTGCAGGCCGCCGTCGCCGATAACCGGGACCCCGGCGGGGCGGGCCGCGCGGGCAGCGTCGTGGATCGCGGTGATCTGCGGCACGCCGACACCGGAGACGACGCGGGTCGTGCAGATGGACCCCGGCCCGACCCCGACCTTGATGCCGTCGACGCCCGCCTCGACGAGAGCCTTGGCCCCGTCGTACGTCGCGACGTTGCCGCCGATGATGTCGACGCCCTGGGCGCGCTGCTCCTTCTTGAGCCGCTGGATGATGTCGATCTCGGAGCGGGAGTGACCATGGGCGGTGTCGACCACGATGACGTCGACACCCACCTCGATCAGTGACATCGCGCGCTCCCAGGCGTCGCCGAAGATGCCCACACCGGCGCCGACCCGCAGCCGGCCCTGACCGTCCTTGGTGGCGTTGGGGTACTGGTCGGACTTCACGAAGTCCTTGAGGGTGATCAGCCCGGTCAGCCGGCCGTGGTCGTCGACCAGTGGGAGCTTCTCGATCTTGTGCTTGGCGAGCAGGCCGAGGGCCTCGTCACCGGAGATGCCGACTCGTCCGGTCACCAGCGGCATCTTGGTCATCACCTCGGAGACCTTGCGCGTCGGGTCGGACTCGAAGCGCATGTCACGGTTGGTGATGATGCCGACGAGCTTCATGTCGCCCTCGACGACGGGCACGCCGGAGATGCGGAAGTGCGCACAGATCCTGTCGACGTCCTTGAGCGTGGCGTCCGGCGCGATCGTGATCGGCTGGTCGACCATGCCGGCCTCCGAGCGCTTCACCTGGTCGACCATGCCCGCTTGGTCTTCGACGGAGAGGTTGCGGTGCAGGACGCCGATGCCTCCCTCCCGAGCCATCGCGACGGCCATCCGGGTCTCGGTCACGGTGTCCATGGCGGCGCTGATCAGCGGCACCTTGAGCTCGATGTTCTTCGTGAGGCGAGAGGTGGTGTCCACCTCGGAGGGGATCACGTCCGACTCGTTGGGCTGCAGCAGCACGTCGTCGAACGTGAGACCGAGCACCGCGAACGGGCTGGGAACCTGTGACGTGACCAGATCACCGAAATCCGACACTGTGAACCTTTCGCTGGAGTTGCAGCGCGCCCTCCGCCGTGCGGCGCCCCACCTCATGCTAGCCCTCGTCCCTCAGGGCACCGGTGCGCCGACGCCAGACGGCACGACACCCTAGACCTGCGACGGGCCAGCGGCCCCCTCAGCAGCCGAGTGTGTCTCGCAGGCGGTGCAGGAAAGGGACCTGCGACCGTACGATCCGCTCCTCGGCCTCCTCGGGGGTGAGCCAGGCGCCGCGGTCGGCCTCGGGGAACTCCTGCATCCGCCCACTGCGTGGCGGCCACTCGAGGCCGAAGGTGTTGCTCTCCCGGAAGGCGAGCGCGGGGTCGGCCTCGACCGCGTACGCCCTGATCACCTTCGCACCACTGCGGACCGTCCCGAGGTCGACCAGTTCACCGGCGGGCGCCGGCACGCCCACCTCCTCGGTGAACTCGCGGCGCGCGACCGCCCGGAGGTCGTCCTCCTCACCGGCTTCGGCCAGGCCCTTCGCGAGTGACCAGGCCGCGGTGTCCTTGCGGGCCCAGAACGGTCCGCCCATGTGCACCAGGAAGACACGCAGACCCTCACTGTCGCGGTACCACGGCAGTAAACCGGCGCTGAGGACGGCAGGCATCAGGCCCGCGTGAGCGAAGTGACGAAGTCAGCGATGATCGCGTTGAAGGCCTCCGGGTCCTCCTGGTGCGGCCGCGCACCTGCGGCGATGGCGCGAGCGGTGCCCTGCGGCAAGCGCCCGGCGAGCTGTTCGGCCACCTCCCGGGCGGCACGATCCGCCTCGGGGTAGAGGACGAGGACGGGGCAGTCGACCTGCTCGGGCGCGTCGCCGAGGTCGAGAGTGGCGAGCATGTCCATGGCCGCGAGCAGGCGGTCCTTGTCGATGTTCTGCGCGGCCAGCCGACCGCGGGGCATCAGCCGCAGGGCCGTACGCTGCCGGCGCAGCTCCCGCCCGCCCGGCGCGACGAGGGGGTTGACCAGCACGAGCCCGCGGACCAGGGCCGGGCTGTCCGCGGCGCAGCGCAGCGCGACCGTCGCACCGAGCCCCATGCCGACCATCGCGAACGACTCGACGCCGTGTTCGAGGGGGATCACGCTCAACGCGTCCGCCGCGGCCTGGAGGTCGAAGACGTCCTTGTCGATCGGCTTCATGCCCCGCAGCCAGGGGGTGAGCGGTCGCCATCCGTCGGGCAGGGCGCCGACCTGGTCCTGCCAGGTCAGTGGGGTGTCGGCCATGTCGTGGAGGAAGACGAGGATGTCCTCCGGGCGTGGCGGCACCGGGGCGTCCGGCTGGTCGAAGGGCGGCAGCGACTCTGACATGACCCCCACTCTAAGGGCCGTACGCTGGGCGCCATGGATTCAGGTGACAGCACGGCTTCCCGGGCGGGCAAGGATTCCGGGGCGGGGCTCTCCCCCGCCGACCGTACGGCACTGGTCAGCGCCGGCACGCAGATGATCCGAAGCCTCGAGGCATGTGCCGCCGCCCTCGACCGGCTGGGCGAGGAGGCCCGCAAGCAGCACGCCGGGGGCGCGACGGTGGAGCAGATCGCGGAGGCGCTCGAGGTGAGCGTCGAGTTCGCCACGGCGCTGGTGTCGACCGACCGGCGGCCCACCGTCCGGCTCCAGCTCCCCTAGCCTTTCGGCAGGGAACGCGGAACGGGGGCCCCCGAAGGGACCCCCGTCTCGCGCAGTTGGTGATCGCGGCGCCGCAGCGCCGACGATCACTCGGCGGCCGCAGCCTCCGCAGCCGGCTTCTCCACCACCAGGGTCTCGGTGGTGAGCAGCAGCGAGGCGATCGAGGCGGCGTTGGTCAGCGCGGAACGCGTGACCTTGACCGGGTCGATGACGCCCTGGGCGATCAGGTCGCCGTACACACCGGTGGCAGCGTTGTAACCCTCGTTCGGGCCCATCTCGGCAACCTTGGTGGTGATGACGTAACCCTGCTCGCCACCGTTCTCGGCGATCCAGCGGAGCGGCTCGACGACCGAGCGGCGGATGATCTCCGCGCCGACCTTCTCGTCACCCTCGAGATCGAGATCGGCGAGCACCTTGGAGGCGTGGATGAGGGCCGCGCCGCCGCCGGCGACGATGCCCTCCTCGATGGCCGCACGCGTCGCGGACACGGCGTCCTCGATGCGGTGCTTGGTCTCCTTGAGCTCCACCTCGGTGGCGGCGCCGACCTTGATCACGCACACACCGCCGGCCAGCTTCGCGACCCGCTCCTGGAGCTTCTCGCGGTCCCAGTCGGAATCGGTGTGCTGGATCTCGGCCTGCAGCTGACCCACCCGGGCCTCGACCTCGGCGACGTCGCCGCCACCGTCGACGATGGTGGTGTCGTCCTTGGTGACGACCACGCGGCGGGCGCGACCGAGCACGTCCAGGCCGACCTGGTCGAGCTTGAGGCCGACCTCGGGGGCGACGACCTGGCCACCGGTGAGGATGGCCATGTCCTGCAGCATCGCCTTGCGGCGGTCACCGAACGCCGGGGCCTTGACCGCGACGGAGGTGAAGGTGCCGCGGATCTTGTTCACGACCAGGGTCGACAGCGCCTCACCGTCGACGTCCTCGGCGATGATGAACAGGGTGCCGCCGGCGCCGATGACCTTCTCCAGCAGCGGGAGCAGGTCGTTCATCGAGGAGATCTTGCCGGCGTGCAGGAGGATGTACGGGTTCTCCAGGACGGCTTCCATGCGCTCGGTGTCGGTCACCATGTACGGGGACAGGTAGCCCTTGTCGAACTGCATGCCCTCGGTGAACTCGAGCTCGGTGCCGAAGGTCTGGGACTCGTCGACGGTGATCACGCCGTCCTTGCCGACCTTGTCGAACGCATCGGCGATCAGGGCACCGATCTGCTCGTCACGCGAGGAGATCGTGGCGACGGACGCCATGTCCTCGGTGGTCTCGATCTGGCGGGCCTGCTGGGCCAGCTCCTCGACGACGATCTGGACGGCCTTGTCGATGCCGCGCTTGAGCTCGATCGGGTTCGAGCCGGCTGCGACGGCGCGCAGGCCCTCGTGGACCATCGCCTGGGCCAGCACCGTCGCGGTGGTGGTGCCATCACCGGCGACGTCGTTGGTCTTGGTGGCGACCTCCTTGGCGAGCTGAGCGCCCAGGTTCTCGTACGGGTCGTCCAGCTCGACCTCACGAGCAACGGTCACGCCGTCGTTCGTGATGGTCGGGGCGCCCCACTTCTTGTCCAGCACCACGTAGCGGCCCTTGGGGCCGAGGGTCACCTTGACGGTGTTGGCGAGGATGTCGACGCCACGCTCGAGCGAGTGGCGTGCCTCCTCATCGAACTGCAACAGCTTGGGCATCAGCGCGTCTCCTCAGCAGTCACTTGCTGACGACCGCGAGGATGTCGCGGGCGTTGAGGAGGAGCAGTTCCTTGCCGTCGTACTTGACCTCGGTGCCGCCGTACTTCGAGTAGATGACCACGTCACCCTCGGCGACGTCCATCGGGACGCGCTGGCCCTTGTCGTCGATGCGGCCCGGGCCGATCGCGAGGACGGTGCCCTCCTGCGGCTTCTCCTTGGCGGTGTCCGGAATGACCAGACCCGACGCGGTGGTGGTTTCGGCTTCCAGCGGCTGAACGAGGACGCGGTCCTCGAGCGGCTTGATCGTGACTGCCACGTCAAACCCCTTTCACATGTCTCGATGTTTCAGTGTCTGTTGAGTGGCAGGGGCGTCGTCGCGGGTGCCGTCCCTGACCGTTGGCACACTCCCAAGGAGAGTGCTAACGAGAACGTTAGTCGGGGTTAGCACTCACGCAACCCGACTGCCAGAGAGCTCTGGTTCCTCCTGCCAGGACCCTGGGACCTGCTGCCGGCCCGGCTCCTAGCATGGATGGATGGAGCAGGGGTCCATTGATGCGTTCGACAGCCTCGCGTCCGACTACGACGCGTGGTACGACCGGCACACGCCCGAGTTCGCCGCCGAACTACGCGCCGTGCAGGCGATGTTGGACGCCCCGGACGGGAGTTCGCAGCCCCGCGCCGCAGACCGACTCGAGATCGGTGTCGGCACGGGTCGGTTCGCGGCGGCGCTGGGCATCCGGTTCGGCCTCGAGCCGGCCCCGCGGATGGCCGCGTACGCCCGGGACCGCGGGATCGCCACGGTGATCGGGGTGGCGGAGGAGCTGCCCTTTGCCGACAGCGCCTTCGCCGTCACCGCGTTCATCACCTCGCTCTGCTTCGTCGCCGACCCGTTGCGGGCGCTGCGGGAGGCCCATCGGGTGACGCGCGCCGAAGGATCGATCGTGGTGGCGTACCTGGAACCTGAGAGCGAGGCCGGGAGGCGGCTGCTCGACGAGAAGGCGGACAGTCCCTACTACTCCACCGCCACCCTCCTGTCGGGGCGGGAGGTCGAGCGCTTGCTCTCCTCGGCGGGCTTCGTGGTCGAGGATGCCTGTCACCTGGAGGCGGTCGCGGCAGGTGGTGCCGAACGACCCGAACCGCACCCGGGGCGGACGGGTGGCCTGTTCTGTGTGATCCGGGCGCGGCGGTCGTCGACGGCCCAGGACGGTGGGAGCATGGCGCCATGACCACACCGGAGACAGGGCCGGAGCAGCGCCCCGACGAGGTGCCCCAACCTGCGCGGCCTGCCTCGCCGGGGACCCCCCAACCCGAGGCGCCGTGGTACTCGTCCACCCCGCGCCGCGCGCCCGAGGGACCTGCGTCGTCCTCCACGCCTGGGCGACCGGCACCCGGGCCGCTCTTTCGGCCGGCGGTGCCTGACGCGCCTGAGGACTCTGCGGTGGCGGACCAGCCGACGTACGACTCCTTCTACCGGGACGTCTACGGGGAGCCGGTCCCCCTCGACCGCCCGACGCCCCCGGCCTCCCCGGTCCAACCGCCGGGCCCATGGTCCGCCTCGGGACCGCGCCCCTATCCGACCCCAGGCTCCTATCCAGCCCCACGCTCGTATCCGGCCCCGGCTCCTCTCCGGCCGCGCCGGGCTACCCCACAACAACGCCTGGCTACCCCACGACCGGTCCGGGCTACCAGGGCACCGGCTACCCCTATCCCACGAGCGGAATGGGCTACCCCGTGCCCACCTCGCCCCCGCGGGATCTCGGGCTCGCGATGCTGCTCACCGCCGTGGGCTTCTTCGGCGTCGCCGGACTGCAGTACTTCTACATCGGCAAGATCGGGAAGGGCGTCGCGTACCTCCTGACCGCCGGCTGGGTCGGTATCGGGACCATCGTCAGCCTCTTCACCATCGGCGACGAAGTGGCCCGTACGAACGACGAGCGCCGGCGGGGTCTGCGCTGACGCGCGGAAGGAGGATGCTGGTCGCGTGCATTTCGTCGGAATCGACCTCGCCTGGGGCGAGCGCGCCCGTACCGGTCTCGCCGTCCTCGATGACGCCGGCACGCTGATCCACCTGTCGGCCGCCACTACGGACGACACCATCGCCGCCGCGCTGGCACCCTTCCTCGATGACGAGTGCCTGGTGGCCATCGACGCCCCCCTCATCGTCACGAACGCCACCGGGAACCGGCCGTGCGAGGCCGCGCTCAACCGGGACTTCGCCCGCTTCGAGGCCGGCGCGCACCCCTCGAACACCTCCCGTCCGGAGATGCGCGACACGCCTCGGGGGCCCGGCTGGCGGCCCGCTTCGACCTGGATATGGATCCCGAGTCGATCCGTACCCGCCGAGCCATCGAGGTCTACCCCCACCCGGCGCTCGTCGCCCTCTTCCGCCTCGGCCGCACCCTGAAGTACAAGCAGCGGCAGAACCGGCCCTTCGAGTCGATGCGCGACGAGATGCTGCGCCTGATCGGCCTGTTGGAAGGGCTGGCCGGTGCCGAACTACCCCTGCGCCTGGACTCCTCCCCGGAGTGGCACTCGCTCGTGACCGGGGTGCGGGAGGCCCGGCGGAAGAGCGAACTGCGCACCCTCGAGGACCGCATCGACGCCGTCGTCTGCGCGTACGTCGCCCTCCACACCCACCGGCACCCGGAACGTACGACCGTCTACGGGGACGCGGCGATGGGCTTCATCGTCACGCCCACCCTTCCGCCCGACCTCGTCCCCGAGCCACCCTCCCCGATCCCCGCCGTCCCTGACGCCACCGCCGCCCTGCTGGTGCGCGGCGCCGTCCGGGAGTACGCCGAGATCCAGCCGTACGCGGCGGAGGCGGCCCGTCGCCTGACCGCCTGGCTGACCACCACGCTCGACGACGCGGGCGTCAACTACCTCGACATCACCGGGCGAGGCAAGGGCACCGCGTCCTTCGCCGCCAAGGCGAACAAGTCCGTCGACGGCCACCCCGTCCATCCCGACCCGTTGGCCGACATCACCGACCAGATCGGGACCCGGGTCATCACCTACGTCCGCAGCGACGTCGCCGTGGTGGCCGACCTTTTGACCGACCAACTGACCGTGCTCGACGATCGCGACATGGGGCAGCTGACCGCCAGCGAGGGCCGCTTCGGTTACGTCAGCCGCCACCTGGAGGTCGCCCTCGACCCGATCTGGCTCGGTGACCTGCCCGTCGAGACCTTCCGCGTGCCGAGCGCGCAGGTGCAGATCCGTACGGTCCTCCAGCATGCCTGGGCCGAGTTCGAGCACGACATCCGCTACAAGGGGTCGGTGCCGGAGGAGCTCGCCCCCGACCTGAACCGCCGGTTCACCCTGGCGGCCGGCCTGCTGGAGCTCGCGGACCGGGAGTTCGAGGTGATCCGTGAACGGTTGCGCGAGCGGATACCCCCCCGCGACCTCGACGCGGACCCCAACGATCCACGGATCCGGGCCGAGGAGCTGACGACGTTCCTGGCCGGGCAGTTCCCCGACTCCGGCTGGTCGCGCACGGACCACTACACCTGGATCTCCGGGGTGCTGCTCGAGTTGGGGATCGATTCGCTGCACAAGCTGGCCGGCCTGCTCTCGTCGGTCGATTCCGCGGCGATCACCGACCGGATGGGCTATCGCCACCCGCCGGGCGCCGTCCGACGGCTCGACGACGCCCTGCTCGCCGTCTTCGGGACCGCGTACATCGCGTTGCCGAGCAACGCCCATCGGGTCGCGCTGCTGAACACCCGGCTCGACCGGTTGCGCGGCGGCACCGTCCAGGCCTGAGCCACGGGGTCGGCCGGTCGCCCGGGAGTGCGGTCTGCAGGGGCGAACTGGGTATCAGGCGCCGACGATGGCCTGGCCGCAGACCCTGATCACCTGGCCGTTCACCCCGCTGGTGGCCGGGTCGGCCAGATAGACGATCGTCTCCGCCACGTCGATCGGCCGGCCGCCCTGGTGGAGGCTGTTCATCCGGCGGAACATCTCCTTCTGCACGAACGGGATGGCCGCAGTCATGTCCGTCTCGATGAAGCCCGGGGCGACGGCATTGACCGTGAGCGGACGGTCCGCGTACGCCTCCCGCAGCGCCAGGACGATGCCGATCACCCCGGCCTTGCTGGTGGCGTAGTTGGTCTGCCCACGGTTGCCGGCGATGCCGCTCGTCGAGGCGCTGGCGACGATGTGGACGTCCTCGGCGTAGCCGCCGGGCAGGGTGGGATCGAGCAGGACGGCGTTCAGCCGGAGCTGAGCGGCCAGGTTCACGTCGAGCACCTGCGCCCAGCGCTTCTCGTCCATGTTGGCCAGCATCCGGTCACGGGTGATCCCGGCGTTGTGCGCGATCGCCTGGATCCGGGCGTCCTCCCCGTAGCGTTCGGCGACATGCTCGGCGATCCGATGCCCCGCGTCGGGCGCGGTGATGTCGAGCTGGAGCGCGGTGCCCTGCACCTCGTTGGCGACCGCACCGAGCGCCTCACCGGAGCGGGGGACGTCGACGGCGACGACCGTCGCCCCGACCCGGTGGAAGGTCCGAGCGATCTCGGCGCCGATACCGCGGGCGGCGCCGGTGACGACGACGATCCGGCGGCTCTCGGGCCGCTCCGCGGCCGAACGGCGCCGGCCGACCAGCCACGCCTGGCCCGAGACGTACGCCGACCTGCCCGACAGCAGGAAGTCGAGGGTGGAGGCGAGGTCATCCGCTCCGGCATCGGCTGCGAGCCGGACGAGATTGGCGGTGGCACCGCCCCGCACCTCCTTGCCCAGGGAGCGCACCAGCCCGTCGAGGCCGCGGGCGACCGCCTTCGCCTCGAACCCCTCGACCTCCTCGACCACCGGACCCACCAGGATCACCCGGCCGCACGCCTCCAACCCCCGCACCGCCGGGCGGAGCACCGCCCGGACGCTCTCGAGCACGGCGACGCTGCGCACCCCGGTCAGGTCCAGCACGACCCCGCCCAACGGGGCGTCGTACGCCGGGGGCTGGGGTCCATGGTCGGGGTCGGCGGTGCGCGTCGCCGGCTCATCGTGCAGGGGCCGGATCGTCGACACCCCGAGCCGCACCAGGGCGGCCAGCACCGGAGCATCCTCGCGGGCCGCCTCCCCCAGGGCGTC
Organism: Raineyella fluvialis; assembly: GCF_009646095.1. NCBI lineage: Bacteria > Bacillati > Actinomycetota > Actinomycetes > Propionibacteriales > Propionibacteriaceae > Raineyella > Raineyella fluvialis. Next base: position 303,878 of record NZ_CP045725.1, read on the forward strand.
GTACGCCACCGGGCCCGTCGGCAACCCCGACCCGCGGCGCAGTCGTGGCCCCTCGGGCAAACCCAACTGCTTCGCCAGCGAACGGCCGAACGGCGAGGAGAGCAGGCCCTCGAGCAGGGCATCGGGTGAGAGCGGATTGGCCGGTCGGGACATCACATCGCCTCCAGGATCGCGGCGACGCCCTGGCCGCCGGCGGCACAGATCGAAATGAGCCCACGGGCACCTGGACCGCGAGCTGCCAACAATTTGGCCAGGGTCGCGACGATCCGCCCGCCGGTGGCGGCGAACGGATGCCCGGCCGCGAGCGAGGACCCGGTCACGTTGAGCTTCTCCGGGTCGATGGTGCCGAAGGCGCCCGGCAGACCCAGGGTGCGGCGGCAGTAGTCGTCATCGGCCCAGGCGGCCAGCGTGACGAGCACCGTGGCGGCGAAGGCCTCGTGGATCTCGTACAGGTCGAAGTCCTGCAGGGCCATCCCCTGGCGGGCCAGCAGCCGGGGCACGGCGTGCACCGGGGCCATCAGTAGGCCTTCCTTGCCGGATGCGTAGTCCACCGACGCGACCTCGGCGTCGACGATCCTGGCGAGCACGGGCAGCCGCCGCTCGCGGGCCCACTGTTCCTCGGCGAGCAGCACCACGGCGGCGCCGTCGTTGAGCGGGGACGAGTTGCCGGCGGTCATCGTCGCCCCGGGACCGCCGAACACCGTTGGGAGCGCCGCCAGCTTCTCGAGTGAGGTGTCGGGACGCAGCGATTCGTCGCGCGTGACGCCCCGGCGCGGGGTGACGAGGTCGTCGAAGAAGCCCGACTCCCACGCCGCGGCGAGCTTGCGGTGGCTGCCGAGGGCGTACTCGTCCTGGGCGGCGCGGCTGATGCCCCACTTCGCCGTTGTCACCGCCTGGCTCTCGCCCATCGACAGCCCCGTCCGCGGCTCGGCGATCAGCGGCGGGATCGGCGCCAGATCGTTGAGGCGCAGGTCGGCGAGCGCGGCCAGCTTGGCCTGCGGCGACTTCGCGCTGTTGAACCGCAGCAGCGCCCGCTGCAGGCGAGGGCTCACCTCCAACGGCGTGTCGCTGATGCTGTCCGCACCGCCGGCGATGCCGCTGTCGATCTGGCCCAGCCGGATCTTGTTGCTGATGTAGATGGTCGCCTCGAGGCCCGTCCCGCAGGCCTGCTGCAGGTCGACAGCCGGGGTGTCGGGCGCAAGCGCGGAACTGAGCACGGCTTCGCGGGTCAGATTGAGCAGGGTGCCGTGCTTGAGCACGGCACCCGCGGCGACCTCGCCGAGACGTTGCCCGGCCAGTCCGAAGCGGGCGACCAGTCCGTCGAGGGCTGCCGTGAGCAGGTCCTGGGTGGAGTCGGCGGCGTACGATCCCCGGGCCTTGGCGAAGGGCATCCGGTTCCCGCCCACCACCACCGCCGTGCGTTCTCGAGCTCCGGTGCTCTGCGTCGACTCAGCGTGCTCGGACGACATTGTCGGGACCTCCCCCGGGAGACCTGTGCCCAGCCTGGTCGGCGTGACACCACTCACATAGTCTAGGGGGTAGCCATCGTCGCGGGGCGGGTTCCGGCGCAGGTCCGAACCGCACCCGCGTGGACGGAACGTCCAGGGAGCCGACATGTCTGCCAGCGTTCGACGCGACGCCCCCGTGGGGGCAGAAGTCCCGCCGTCGCGCGAGGCTGCCCCTGACTTGGTCACGGGCCAGGTCGTCGCGGGCCCGGCCCCGGACGGCGCGGAGCCTCTCCGCGAGGCCATCCCCACCTCCACCGCTGAGCTGGTGCCGACGGGGCTGACGCCCCCCGATCTTGCCGCGGCGCTGGTCGAGGCGGGTGACGGGGCCTTCCACGCACTGCGCCAGCGGCTGCGCCGGGAGGTGCTGACCGGCGATCTGGTCCGCGATCCTGGCCAGGACCTGGCGACCGCCCGGGAGTGGACGAGCGAGCAGGCCCGACGCTTCGCCGCCAGCGGTCACGCCGCCCTGGGCTATCCGCGTCACTACGGCGGCACGGGCGACGCCACGGACCTGCCGGTGGGTTTCGCCATGCTCGGGTACGGCGACCTGTCCTTCGACGTCAAGGTCGGGGTGCAGTTCGGGCTGTTCGCCGGGTCGATCCTGGCCCTCGGCGGCCAGTGGCACCGGGAGACGTACCTGCGTGACGCGCTCACGATGGAGCTCCCCGGGGCGTTCGCCATGACCGAGGCGGGACATGGCAGTGACGTCCAGCACCTCGAGACGACCATCACCTATCTGCCGGACAGCGACGAGTTCGAGGTGGATTCTCCGACGCCGTCGGCGACCAAGGTCTACATCGGCAACGCCGCCTGCGACGCCCGGATGGCCATCGTCTTCGGTCAGCTGCGGACGGGCGGCACGGATCATGGCGTGCACGCGATCCTCGTGCCGATCCGCGACGAGGCTGGCGAACCGTTGCCCGGCGTGACCATCGGCGACCACGGCTACAAGGGCGGTCTGCCGGGCGTGGACAACGGCACCCTCAGCTTCCATCGGGTCCGCGTACGGCGTCGGCTGCTGCTCGACCGGTTCGGCGGCGTCGACACGTACGGCACCTACCATTCACCGATCGCCAGCCCGCAGGCGCGCTTCTTCACCATGGTCGGGACCCTGGTCCGCGGCCGGATCAAGGTCGGCGGCTCGGCCGCGGCGGCGGGACGTCGGACAATCGCTCTGGCCACGCGGTACGCGTTGCGGCGGACCCAGTTCCCGCGCCCCGACGGGAAGGGCGACGTGCTGCTGCTCGACTACCTGACCCACCAGCGGCGGCTGCTGCCGCGCATCGCCGAGGCGTACGCGTACAGCTTCGCCCAGAACGAACTGCTGCTGCAACTGAGGCGGTGGGACGCCCTCGAGTCACCGGACGATCGGGTCGAACGCGAGCTGGAGACCAGAGCGGCCGCCCTCAAGGTGGCGCAGACGCGGTGGGCCGTGGACACCGCCCAGGTGATGCGTGAGGCGTGTGGCGGTGCCGGCTACATGGCCGAGAACCTGATCACGCAGATCCGGGAGGACCTCGACGTGTTCGCGACGTTCGAGGGGGACAACACGGTGCTCGAGCAGCTCGTCGCCAAGGAGCTCCTGGTCCATTACCGCACGGTCTGGGGCGATCTGGACCTGCTGGGGATGGCCCGCGCGACGGCACGTAGCTTCGGGGAAGCCGTCCTGGAACGGACCGCGGCCCAGCCACTGATCTCGCGCATGGTGGCCCGCGCCCAGATGCGCGGCGATGACGGCCTGCCGCTGGAGCGCGGCTGGCAGGTGCTGATGTTCGAGGACCGGGAGCGCCACATCCTGGAGTCGCTGGCCCACCGCGCGCGGGAGGCGGCGCGGGCCAGGCCCGACGAGGCCTTCACTGCGCTCAACTCCCTGGCCCCCCACATGCGGGCTGCGGCCAGGGCACACACCGAGCGGCTGGTGCTGGAGGCGTTCATCGCCGGCATCGATGCCACCCAGGACGGCCGAGCCGCGCTGCTGCTCGATCGCCTCTGCGACCTCTACGTGATGTCGACGATCGAGGCGGATCGCGCGTGGTTCCTCGAGCACAACCGCCTGACGCCGACCCGGAGCAAGGAGATCTCGGCCGAGGTCGACGCCCTGTGCGCGGAACTGCGGCCGTACGCCGCCGATCTGGTCGACGGCTTCGGCATCCCGGAGGCCTTGTTGGACGCGCCGATGCTGCGGGAGTGAGCGGGCCGACGGTGTGGAGCTGGGCTGACGGCTCGAGCCGGGCTGACGGTTCGAGCCGGCCGATGATTCTGAACCCGGCCGATGATTCTGAACCAGGCCGACCGCTCTCACCCCGGCCGACCTACGAAGATCGGCCGTCTTCGGAATCATCGCAGTGCCTCAGAATCGTCGCACGACGTGAGGATCGTCGGCCCGCCGGGGCTGCTGAGCCTTCGCCGCGGCCGGCACCCACCCCGCCGCGGCATATCCCACGAGGCGGTGAACCCGTCCGACCCTTCTCAACCCGACCTACGCGTCTCCCCCAGCCGACGATTCTGAACCTGGCGGACGATTCTGAACCCTGACGACCTACCAAGATCGGCCCGGCTGAGAATCGTCGCAGTCCCTGAGATTCGTCGCACTGCCTCACAGCGTCGTACGACATGAAGTGACGGGGACGTTGCGCAGCGGCTGAGTCGGGCGACGGGGGCCTCCGCGACGAGTTGGTGCTGAACCATCGCCGATTACCGGGTGACATGGGACGCTGGGACCACCGGCGTCGAAGGACACATGATGACTCTGAACATTCGGAAGCGGCACGTGGCCACGACGGCCGCTCTCACGGCTGCGACCGCGGTCTCCGGCAGCATCGGTACCGATCCACAGTCGTCCTGGTACCGATCACTGGATCTGCCTGACTGGCAGCCGCCGGGCTGGGTGTTTCCGATCGTGTGGACAGCGCTGTACGGCGATATCGCCGTGACCTCGGCCGCGGTCCTGACCGAGCTCGAGGACGCCTCCCGTGACGAGGACGCCGACGACTTCCGCCGGGCCCTCCTGCTCAACCTGGCTCTCAACCAGGGCTGGAGCTGGGCCTTCTTCACGGGCCACCGCCTCGGGGCGTCCGTGGTCATCGCCGCCCTGCTCGCCGCCAGCTCCGTGGACCTCGCCCGTCGTGCCGGACAAGCCGGTCGGGGCGCCGGGGTGGCGCTTGTCCCCTACGCCGCGTGGTGCTGCTTCGCGACCGTGCTGACCGAGGCCATCCGACGGCGGAATCGCTGACCATCCGTCCGCGCGCTCGTAGAACCAGCCCCGACGTGCGCCCGCTCGTTCCTCTCCGGGTCATGCGTCCGGCGACGGAGGACATCGGGCGTGTCGCCGCCGCGCCTCTCGGCAGCCGCCGCGCCACATCGGGGTGCAGCCGCCGCACTTGTGGTCAGCAGCGGCTGCCTCATTCAGCCGCGGCGTGCCGACGCGCGGCATCTAGCTGGGAGCGCGGCGGCTCCACGAAACTGCGGCGGCTCCACGAAACCGCGGAGATCCGAAGGGCCACGGGTCGCCGGGCCCCGACACCGACCCCCGAGCCCCGACCCCGTACCCCGACGCGCTCAGTCCCCCAACGGCCTGACGTGCCGCTCCGCGATCTCCGCCACCTTGCCGACGCGCCGGGCGTACTTCTCCTCCGTCGTACCTAGGTAATCCGTGGTCATCCAGGCCCTGACCACGTCGAGCGCCAACGCCGACCCGATGATCTTGCCGCCGATGCAGAGGACGTTGGTGTCGGAGTGTGATCGGGCGAGCCCCGCGCAGAACGGGTCCTGGGCCACCGCGGCGAAGACGCCGGGCAACTTGTTCGCGATCATCGCACTGCCGTAGCCGACCCCATCGACGAAGATGCCGCGGTCGGCCTCTCCCCGAGCCACCGCCAGGGCCGCCGGGTAGACGAAATCGGGCAGGTCGCAGGCCTGCGTGTCGTGGGTGCCGAAGTCCTCGACCTCGTGGCCCTGGTCGCGCAGCCACTCGGCGATCTCGAGCTTCAGGGCGTAGCCGGCGTGGTCGTTCGCCATCGCGATCCTCATGGCGTCACGCTACGCCGCCATACTCGCGTCGACCTGAGCTTCGACCGAGCGTCGACCGAGCTCTGGGCGCGGGGGCCCACCTCTGCGACCATGAATCATGGCGGACGGCATGGCAGACGGCCTTCTTCTCGACATCGACGGGGTCCTCGTCATTTCCTGGCAGGCGATCGACGGCGCCCTGCAGGCGTTCGAGACGCTCCGACGCGCCGATGTCCCGATGCGCCTGGTCACCAATACCACCTCCCGCACGCGGGAAGGGATCACCGAGGCCCTCCGTTCGGCGGGTTTCCCTGTGCAGCAGGACGAGGTGATCACGGTGGCGTCCGCTGCGGCCGCCTACGTCACCCGGAGCCATCCGGGCGCCCGCTGCCTGCTGCTGAACAGTGGTGACCTGACGGCCGACCTGGCCGGTCTCACGCTCGTACCGTCCGACACCGACCCCGCTGACGTGGACATGGTACTGCTGGGCGGGGCAGGCCCCGAGTTCACCTACGACGCTCTCAACCACGCCCTGGCTTGCCTGTTGGCGGGGGCCGAACTGGTCGCCCTGCACCGCAACCTGGTCTGGCGGACGTCGGCGGGGCTGTCGCTGGACACGGGAGCATTCGTCGCGGGCCTGGAGCAAGCAGCCGACATCGAGGCGGTCGTCATCGGCAAGCCGGCCCCGGCGATGTTCGCGGCAGGCGTGTCCGCCCTCGGGCTGAGCGCCGAGCGGGTGGCGATGGTCGGGGACGACCTCACCTCCGACGTCCGCGGCGGCATGGCGTCGGGACTCATCGGCGTCCAGGTCCGGACCGGCAAGTTCCGGGAGGACCAACTGCACGACGCGGGCCCGGCCCCTGATGTCGTGCTGGACTCGTTCGCCGACCTCCCGGGCTGGCTCGGCCTCGCCTGACCGCGCCATTCAGCCGGAGCGGCCGGATCGGCGTCCGGTCCAAGCGAGCAGGTCCTCGACCGGCCAGGTGTTCACGATGCGGTCCAGCGGCACACCGGCCTCCTCGGCGCGGGCGCACCCGTACGGTTGCCAGTCCAGCTGGCCCGGGGCATGTGCATCGGTGTCGATCGAGAACAGACAGCCGATCTCGACGGCTTCGCGCAGCAGTCGCATCGGCGGGTCGAGGCGTTCGGGCCGGGAGTTGATCTCCACCGCCACGCCGAAGTGCGCACACGCCTCGAACACCAGCCCCGCGTCGAAGGTCGACTCCGGCCGGGTTCCTCGCCCTCCCGCGACGAGCCGGCCGGTGACGTGACCCAGGATGTTGACGTGCCGGTCGGCGAGCGCAGTGATCATCCGCCGCGTCATGTCCGCGCGGGGCATCCGCAGTTTCGAGTGGACGCTCGCGACGACGACGTCGAGCCGATCGAGGAGCGCGGACTCCTGGTCCAATGCGCCGTTCTCGAGGATGTCGACCTCGATCCCGGCCAGGACGCGGATCCCGGGATCGGATGCGTTGATCTCGGCCAGCACGCCCAGTTGCGTACGCAGCCGCTCGGCCGACAACCCGTTCGCCACCTTGAGCCGCGGCGAGTGATCGGTCAGCGCCAGGTAGCGGTGCCCCAGACCGGCGGCGGTGGCCACCATCTCCGGGATCGGGGAACCACCGTCCGACCAATCCGAGTGCAGGTGCAGATCCCCCTGGAGCGCGGCGCGGATAGTCTCTCCCCCGGTGACGACCGGCCCGGCGACCTCGCCTTCGAGATGGACGAGGTACTCCGGCGTACGTCCCTCGAGGACGTCGGCGACGACAGCAGCCGTACGTTGCCCGATGCCGGGCAGTTCCGTCAGGGTGCCGGCGGACAGGTGGCGACGCAGTTCCTCAACACCGACCTGCTCGGCGGTGTCCGCGGCATGGCGGAACGCGCGCACCCGGAAGGTGTCCGCGGAGGCGCGCTCCAGCAGGTAGGCGATCCGGCGCAGGGTGATGACAGGATCGAGGTCAGCGGTGGCCACGGCCCCAGTCTTCCACCGTGGGAACCGGGGCCCTAGTTCCCGGGCTCCACGAGCGGCCCGGCCGGGCGCCCTCACCAGAACGGCGTGGGGGTCCCAGGCAGGTCTCGCCAGGGTCGCCCCACGGCGCGACAATGGGGGCAGGAGGTCATCATGTCCGCCGCCATCACATCCCGGCCGCGTACCCACGGTCACCACCGACGGGGCCTCACCTTGCTCGGCACGATCCTCGCCGCGATGCCTCTGGCCAGCGGGCTCGCCGCGGGCGTGGCAGCCCTGTTCACGCCGCGGTTCGGAGGGATGGACGGCATCCTGACGACCCTGTGGTACGTCCCGATGGTCATGTCCCCGCTGGCCCTGATCGGCGCTGCCGTGCTGATCGTGGCGGTCCACGCCGAGCGCCGGCCACGGAACCTGGTCATCGTCGCCACCACGTTCACGGTGGTGGGTCTGGTGCTGCTGGTGACCCTCGCCACCTACACCGGTATCACCCTCACGTCCGAACCCCTCACCGCCAAGCCGCCACTGCCGTTCATCGTGGGACTGAGCATCCTGACGCTGATGTACCTGGTCGGTTCGGTGTCCTTGGTCGCTCTGGGCGCCCGCCACCTGCACGGCGAACCCCCGCGGCCCGTTCGTCACCGGAGAAGTGCCGGCCGGATGGCCTGAACCACCGGCACGCGCGCCGATGGCCACCCGGTTGCCCGGGTGGCCATCAGCAGTGGGGTGGAGGAGCCGTCAGCCGCGGCTCGCGGTCTCCCGCTTGTGCCGGGCCGCACCGAGTGAGGCACCGTTGATCTTCTTGAACCCGCTGACGGTGTTGACCGTCGCACCATCGACCTTGACCGGGGCCTCACCGGTCTCGGAGCCGGTGGCCGGCAGACCCAACGCCGGGCCGCTCTCGGCGGACCCGCCGCGGCCGCCACCGACGGCTCTGATGATCATGTCGATGAAGTTCGACTTGCCGCGCAGCTTGCTGATCACGTCGAAGGCGACGGCTCCCAGCAGCACGAGGCCCTTGATGATCTGGATCCAGTTGGAGTCGACCGACATGTTGGCCAGGCCAAGGTTGAGCACGCCCATCACCAGACCACCGATCATCGAGCCGGCGACCGTACCGACACCGCCGGCGACCGCGGCACCACCGATGAACACGGCGGCGATGGCGTCCAGCTCGAAGTTCTGGCCGTCCTTGGGGTTGGCCGCGTTGAGGTAGGCGGTGAAGACCATGCCGGCGATCGCGGCGAGGAAGCCCATGTTGACCATCACGAAGAAGTCGATCTTCTTCGTGTCGACGCCGGACAGGCCGGCCGCGTGCCGGTTGCCACCGACCGCGTAGATGCGGCGTCCGGTGACCGTCTGCTGGGTGACGAAGGTGTAGGCGATGACCAGCGCGAGGAGGATCAGGCCGACGACGGGCACGCCACGGTAGGAGGCGAGGAGCATGCCGAAGATCATGATGAGGGCACCGAGCACGACCAGCTTGATCACGGAGCCGATCATCGACGGCATGGGCATGTCGTGCTGCTTGAGATCGGCACGGCGGCGGAACTCGAACCAGACCATGGCGACGACGGCAAGGATGCTGAGCAGCAGGGTGATGTTGTGGTAGCCCGTGTTCGGGCCGATCTCGGGCAGGTAGCCGTTGGCGATCTTCTGGAAAGCCTCCGGGACCGGGATCGACTGGGCGTTGAGGATCATCAGGTCGAGGCCGCGGAAGAGCAGCATGCCCGCCAGGGTCACGATGAAGGCCGGGATGCCGACGTACGCCACCCAGAAGCCCTGCCAGATGCCGACCACGATGCCCATCGCCAGGCCCAGCAGGATCGCCGCGGGCCACGGGAAGTGCCAGGTGTGCATGGCGGTGGCGACCGTGGCGCCGACGAAGGCGCAGACCGAACCGACCGACAGGTCGATGTGCCCGGCGATGATCACCATCACCATGCCGATGGCGAGGATGAGCACGTAGCCGTTCTGCACCAGCAGGGAGGTGACGTTGCGCGGCTGGAGGAACAGGCCGTTGGTGAGGAACTGGAAGAGCAGGACCAGCAGGCCCAGGGCGATCATCATGCCGTACTGGCGCAGGCCGCCGCCGCCGACCGCATCGCGGAACTTCTTCAGGACGGAGGTCCTGGGGCTCCCCGTCTCGGAGGTGATCTCTGCCATGTCAATCGGCCTTTCGCTGGGTCATGTAGCGCATGAGGGTCTCCTGGTCGGCGTTCTCACGCGGGACGTCGGCAGTGATGACTCCGGCCGACAGGGTGTAGATGCGATCGCAGATACCGAGGAGTTCCGGCAGCTCGGAGGAGATCACGAGCACGCCCTTCCCGGAGTCCGCGAGCTTGTTGATGATTTCGTAGATCTCGTACTTGGCCCCGACGTCGATGCCGCGGGTGGGCTCGTCGAGGATGAGGATCTCGGGATCGGTGAAGATCCACTTGCCGAGGACGACCTTCTGCTGGTTGCCGCCCGACAGCTTGCCCACGCCCTCCTCGATCGAGGGAGCCTTGATGTGCAGCGACGTGCGGTACTCGTTGGCCGCCTTGATCTCGAGGTTGGCGTTCAGCACGCCGCGCTGGGAGATCTTGTGCAGCTTCGCCGACGGGATGGAGCGGCGGATCGTGTCGATGAGGTTGAGCCCGAGCACCTTGCGGTCCTCGGTGACGTACGCCAGACCGTCCTCGATGGCTCCTTCGACGGTGCGCAGCTTCAGGAGCCGCCCGTTGAGGCGCGCCTCGCCGGACACCTTGTGGCCCCAGCTCTGCCCGAAGAGGCTGCGGGCGAACTCGGTGCGGCCCGCCCCCATCAGACCGGCCAGGCCGACGATCTCACCGCGACGGATCGACAGGTCGGCGTGCTTGACCACGAGGCGACGGGGATCGTCGGGGTGGGCGACGGTCCAGTCCTTGACCTCGAACATGACCTCGCCGATGTGCGACTCGTGCGGCGGGTAGCGGTGCTCGAGGTCGCGGCCGACCATCCCGCGGATGATGCGGTCCTCGTTCACCTCGCCGGAACCCACCTCGAGGGTCTCGATGGTGTGACCGTCGCGGATGATCGTGATCGAGTCGGAGATCTGCTCGATCTCGTTCAGCTTGTGGCTGATCATGATGCTGGTGATGCCCTCGGCCTGCAGCCCCTTGAGGATGCCGAGGAGGTGCTTGCTGTCGGTGTCGTTGAGGGCCGCGGTGGGTTCGTCGAGGATGAGCAGCTTGACGTCCTTGGCCAGTGCCTTGGCGATCTCGACGAGCTGCTGCTTGCCGACACCGATGCTGCGGATCGGCGTGTCGGGGCTCTCGTCCAGGCCCACCATGCGGAGGTACTTCAGGGCACGGGCCCGGTTCTCCTGCCAGTCGATCACACCACCCTTGGCGTGCTCGTTGCCGAGGAACATGTTCTCGGTGATCGTGAGCTCAGGAATCAGGGCGAGCTCCTGGTGGATGATGACGATCCCGGCGTGCTCGCTCTCCCGGATGTTCCGGAAGTGGCACTCCTGGCCGTCGTATTCGATCTCGCCGGTGTAGGAGCCGTACGGGTGGACCCCGGACAGGACCTTCATCAGGGTGGACTTGCCTGCGCCGTTCTCGCCGCAGATGCTGTGGATCTCGCCCCGGCGCACCTCGAGATTGACGTCGGACAGGGCCTTGACCCCAGGGAACGTCTTCGTGATGCCGCGCATGGACAGGAGGGTGTCGGTCATGATGCCTTCCTCGTGGTGCCGACGTGGTTTCCGGTACGGCCGGGAGCCGGGTCACAGCCCCCGGCCGTACGGAATCCGGACTACTTGAGCTGGTCGGCCGTGTAGTACTTGGCGTCGGTCAGGATCTGCGAGCAGTTCGACTTGTCGCAGGGGACCGGGTCGAGGAGCATCGTCGGGACGACCTTCACACCGTTGTTGTAGGAGGAGGTGTCGTTCGTGGTGACGGTCTGGCCACTGGCGATCTGCTGGATCATCGTGACCGTGGTGTCGGCGAGCTTGCGGGTGTCCTTGAAGATGGTGGAGTACTGCTCACCCGCGAGGATGCTCTTCACCGACTCGAGCTCGGCGTCCTGGCCGGTGACGACCGGGAGCTTCTTGCCGCCGGAGCCGTAGCCGGCACCCTTGAGGGCGGCGATGATGCCGCGGGAGATGCCGTCGTAGGGGGACAGCACACCGTTGACGTCGGCCGAGGAGTACGACTTGGTCAGCAGGTTCTCCATCCGCTTCTTGGCGGTGGCGGCGTCCCAACGGAGGGTGGCGACGGTGTTGAAGTCGGTCTCACCGGAGCGGACCTTGAGCTCACCGGAGTCGATCTTCGGCTGCAGGACGCTCATCGCGCCCTTGTAGAAGAAGGTCGCGTTGTTGTCGTCGGGGGAACCGGCGAAGACCTCGATGTTGTACGGCTTCGGGGCGCTGCTGGCCTCGAGGCCCTTGACGAGGGACTCGCCCTGCTGCACGCCGACCTTGTAGTTGTCGAAGGTCGTGTAGTAGGCCACCGCGTCGGTCTCACGGAGCAGGCGGTCGTAGGCGATCACCGGGATACCGGCGTCCTTCGCGTCCTTGAGGGCACCCTTGAGGGCCACACCGTCGATGGCGGCGACCACGAGGACCTGGTTCTTCTTGGTCACCATGTCGGAGACCTGGGTGACCTGGGTCGGGATGTCGTCGTTGGCGTACTGGAGGTTGACCTTGTAGCCGGCGGACTCAAGAGCGTTCTTGATGTTGTCGCCGTCCTTGATCCAGCGTTCGGACGTCTTGGTGGGCATCGCCACACCGATCGTCCCCTTGGTCGCCGTCGACCCCGCGGGCGTCGAGGCCGTCGAACGACCACAGGCGGCCATGGCCAGGGCCATGATCCCCGCAAGGATGATCGCAAGAAGCTTGCGCATTATTGCTCACTTTCCCCGATCACGCATCGTTGCGAGATCGGATCAAGCCTGCCCGGGACCCCCGGGAGGCGTTTGGGTCGTGCCTACTGCCCCGGAGCGAGGAGGCGGCAGGTGATGGTCCGGCACCTTGACTGCAAGGGACGGCCGATTTGGTTGGCCCCGGGCCAGATCCTCGAGCGATGGCCGGTCAGGACCGGCCGTTCGTCGAAGCGCTGGACACGAGGGTGACGGAACGAATGATGGGTCACGGGATCGATGGATGCCGTGACCGTGCACGCGCGCGAGAGCGACGGCGACATTCGACCCGTGAAGGTTGTGTCTGCATCATGGCAGAAAAACATTCTCGGCGTCATCCCCCCACTCGCCTCCTTGCGCGTGATGCGGTCCGCGGAAAACCGGGCCGTCCTGGTTCGTTGTCACCATGTTAACGGTAACATCAGCCTGTAGCAGTATTCTCACACCTTGTACCCAGGCTCTGTCAAGCCCGGCGCGACACTCGTTCGGACGGCCTTCTGGGAGACGCCCACGGGGGCCCTGAAACGGCGCTATCGGACAAGTTCATGGACCGAACGCGAGGACGCGGCAAACGGCCCGGCGGCCGACGGCCTCGCCCGGCAACTGTGTCTGAGGGCACACGGCCCGCGAGGGCGCCGGCCTCCGAGGACCACGCTTCGCTTTTCGCGGCCGGCCCCCGAGGGGACGACACTCGCAGCAGACCTCACGAAGATGGCCCCGACGATCCGTGATCGTCGGGGGCCGGAGCCGAGCCGGGGCCTTGTCAGGCCTGGGCGGACCTCGCCTGCCACTGCTGCCAGGAGTCGTTCCAGGCGGTCCACCCGTTGCCGTCATCCAAAGAACGGTTCGTGCCGGAGACGACGACGGGGTCGCCCACCTGGATGATGCCGAAGATCTTCTGGGCATCCGCCGTGCTCATGCCGACGCACCCGTGGCTGGCGTTGGTGTTGCCGAAGTAGGCCTGGTTCCACGGCGCGGCGTGAAGGAACTCACCACTGGTGGTGATCCGGATCGCATACTTGACCATGAGGTCATACCCGTCGGGCGAGTTGTTGGCGATGCCGACGGTCTCGGACGCCATCCGGGTCTCGGGCAGCTTCTCCATCGCCACGCTGGTCCCGCTGCGCGTCTCGTCACCCTGCTTGCCGCCGCTGACCGGGATGGTCGCCACCGACTGGCCGTTGACGTACTGGGTGAGTTGCTTGGAACCGAGGTCCACCTTGGTGATCCGGGACTGGCCGATGGTGAAGTCTGCCGACGCCGAGTTCTGGCCGTACGTGCCGTTGCCCGCGCTCACGCCGTTGAGATCCGCCTTGACCGAGACCTTGGTACCGGGCTGGAAGTAGTCCTGCGGGCGCCACTGCACCTCGCGGTCGGAGACCCAACCCCAGGACCCGTTCTGCGCGGGGACTGTGGTGATCTTCAGGTTCTGCTCGAACGCCTTCTTGTCCTTCACTGGCAGGTCGAACTGGACGATGACCGGCATGGCCACGCCGTACGTCGACCCCGACTGGTTGGTGATCGTGACGTAGATCTGCTGCTTGAGCGAGAGCGCGGTGGTGGTGAACGTCGAGGTCAGGGACGACTCGCCGGCAGGGGCCGAACCCGTGGAGACGACGGTGTACGTCGTCGCGGGGTCCAGGCGCTCCGAGGCGGTCCAGGAACCATCGGCGCCGACCGAACCCTTGACCGTGGTGCTGACCGTCTTGCCGTTGCGGTCGGTGGCCGACCCGGTGACAGCGACATCCTTCAGCGCACCCGTGGAAGCGCTGACCTTGAGCAACGTGTCGACCGGCACATCCTTGGCGTCGGCGGCGACGTTCGACGTCACGGCGAAAGCGGCCGGGGCCGGATTCGCGGACGCGGAGGTGCCGGCAGGCGCGCGATTTGCGGGGCTGGCCGGCGCACAGGCGCTGATGGCGAGGGCGAGGGTGATCGCCGTGAGTGCGGCGACGCCACGGGCCTTCCAGGTCATATGGGCCTCCGAACACTACTACGAGTAAGCATCGATGCAAAGACTACCCGGCAGGAGTCACAGTTCGATGCAGCGGCTCCACAGGTTGCGCTGAGTCTGAGTGTCGTCTTAGGGCTGAGGGCGAACCGCCGGTGCAGCTTCCGCGTCTCGGGGTTTTCGGCGACGGGCGCCTGGCAAACTCCTGGAGTCGCCGAGGCGCCTCGCGTATCGGCGGCCGGCCCGGTGGCGTTGGGTGGGGTCATCCCGACCCTCCGGTCCTGTGGCGGGTGGCGGGTGGCGGGTGGCCGGTGGCGGGTGGCCTCCGACGGCCTGTAGCCGCCGCGCTTCTCGCCAGACGCCGCCCGCTCAGTTCCCCGCCGGGCGCCGATGCCCGGCAGCTGAATGGGAGTCCGGCGGCTGTCCGGAACAGCCGCGACTGCGGCACCGCGGGTCACGGGCAGGACGTCCAGTGCCCGACACGACGAAGGGCGCCGGCGGAAACATTCCGCCGACGCCCTTCGTGGGGGTGTGGATCAGGCGGCCTTGATCGCGGAGATCTCGAACTCCAGGGTGATCTTGTCCGACACCAGGACACCACCGGTCTCCAGCGCCGCGTTCCAGGTCAGACCGAACTCCTTGCGGTCCACCACGGTCGAGCCCTCCAGGCCCACACGCTGGTTACCGAACGGGTCCAGCGCCGCACCCGCGTACTCGAAATCGATCGTGACGGGCTTGGTCACGTCCTTGATCGTCAGCTCACCGGCAACCCGCAGCGTGTCATCGGCCACCGCGGTGACATCGGTCGAGGAGAACGTGATCGTGGGGAACTGCTCCACATCGAAGAAGTCAGCCGACTTCAGGTGACCGTCACGACCCTCGTCGTTGGTGCTGATCGAGGGAACCTGCACGGTCACCTCGATCTTCGGGTCAACAAGACCAGCCTTGGTCGAGGCCGAACCCGAGAACTCCGCGAAACGGCCACGAACCTTGGTCACCATCGCGTGACGGGCAACGAACCCGATCTGGGTGTGCGACGGATCCAGGTTGTAGGTCCCGTCCAACTGGAACAGCGGGCCCGTGGTCGACACCGTCGCGACCGGGGCCGGGGTCTGGTCAGCAGCGCGCTTGGCCTTGTTGAAGAAGCTCATGTTCATCTCGCAATCAGAGTGGAAGTCGTTCAACCCGGGGCAGGTTTAGTTGATAGTTAAATAGTACAAGGTGTGAGCAAGACCAGCAAGTCGACCGTTCCAAAGACCAGCACCCTGACGGGAGGCACTCACGCCGAGTAGCGCCGTGTGCACTCACACCGGGTAGCGCCCTGTCAGCGGCTCCGTCTCAAGCGCACCACCAGACGGCTCAGCGGGCCCCCGCCGCATCAGTGCTCGACCGGAGCCACACCGACTCCCCCACGGACGGCATCCACCCGGAGGAGGACGACTCCCACCCAGCCGAACCACACCGGCAGGAGTAGTCCGTAGAGGAGGTAGGCCACGCCGATCACCGGCCGCAGGACCTCGCTCACCATACCGAGGACACCGGCGACGATTCCGAGGACGGCCAGTCCACGACGGCTGTCACCTCGCCACATCGCCAGGGACAGCACGAGGATGCCGGCAGCGGTCAGCACGCCGGCCCAGGGCATGGCGTTCGCGATGGCCACCAGGGCATCGGCCGCGCCCACCAGGGTGAGGCGCTCTGCCTCGCTGGTCGCGCTCGTATAGGCGTCGCTGAGCAGGACAAGACCACCATGCAGGGATTCGGGGCTGCTGCCGACTGCCAACGCGATGATCTCGGAGGAGATGCCGAAGAGTCCTCCGATTGCGGCAAGCCCCCTGGCCGGGCGTGCGAGGGAAACCGCGAGGGCGGCGAACACCACCAGGGCAGGGATGCTCAGCCCGACAAAGCACACCAACTCGACGAGGTAGACGACACGGTGGGCGGCGATGTAGTCGAGGACGGCGCGACCCTCGGCCGGTGGAAGGGGTGCGACGAAGACGAGCGTCACCGGGATCAGCACGAGGGCGACGTACACCCAGGCCGAAACGCCGCCCCACCGGTAGAGCGGCTGCCACGACAGGTCGGGGCTCGTACGGATGGCCGCTTCGTCTACGAGGTGCACCATTGGACCGTCGCCCCCTGTCGTAGCGCCGGTGGATGCCGTCGCCCGTCTCGTGGCGACGGATGCCATCGCCAGTACCAGGCTAGGACCGTGCGCCGCCCGACATCAGGGGAACGGCATGGGGATGCTGCTCACACGGCGAACAGCACGAAGGGCGCTCCGGGAGTACCGGAGCGCCCTTCATTGGGGGCGTGGATCAGGCGGCCTTGATGGCGGAGATCTCGAACTCGAGGGTGATCTTGTCCGAGACCAGGACGCCACCGGTCTCCAGCGCCGCGTTCCAGGTCAGACCGAACTCCTTGCGGTCCACCACGGTCGAACCCTCCAGGCCCACACGCTGGTTACCGAACGGGTCCAGCGCCGCACCCGCGTACTCGAAATCGATCGTGACGGGCTTGGTCACGTCCTTGATCGTCAGCTCACCGGCAACCCGCAGCGTGTCATCGGCCACCGCGGTGACATCGGTCGAGGAGAACGTGATCGTGGGGAACTGCTCCACATCGAAGAAGTCAGCCGACTTCAGGTGACCGTCACGACCCTCGTCGTTGGTGCTGATCGAGGGAACCTGCACGGTCACCTCGATCTTCGGGTCAACAAGACCGGCCTTGGTCGAGGCCGAACCCGAGAACTCCGCGAAACGGCCACGGACCTTGGTCACCATCGCGTGACGGGCCACGAAACCGATCTGGGTGTGCGACGGATCCAGGTTGTAGGTCCCGTCCAGCTGGAACAGCGGGCCGCTGGTCGACACCGCCGCGACCGGGGCGGGGGTCTGGTCAGCAGCGCGCTTGGCCTTGTTGAAGAAGCTCATGTTCATCTCGCAATCAGAGTGGAAGTCGTTCAACCCGGGGCAGGTTTAGTTGATAGTTAAATAGTACAAGGTGCGAGCAAGACCAGCAAGTCGACCGTTCCAAAGACCAGCACCGCCCGATCAGAAGGGCAAGGGTGCTGTCGCCGTGGCCCGCCCGCCCCGATCACACTCCGGCGAGAGTGCCGGTCGAGCCACCGAGGCGCTGGGGTAAGCCGGCTCCTCGTGCCATGAGTTCGGGAGCCGGCGGTCCTCGGCGTCCCCACGGTCACTCCCGCAGCGCTCCCTAGTCACCCTCGCCGACACGTACGTCGATGTCACGAGACTGCCTGAGAGGGCACGCAGGACCGCGCCGAGGACCCTCGGTGGGTACCGCGATCGGACCATAGGTTTCTCCTATGTCAAGCGGCGGCCGGCAGACAGGGCTGGGGTGCTGATCGTCGGGCGTTCTTGAGGGTGGTGAAGACCAGGCGGATGAGGTGGCGTTTGAGGCAGCGCAGGGCTTCGCGGTTGGACATGCCTTCGGACTTCTTCTTGTCGTAGTAGGCCCGACCCAGACTGTCCTTGAGCCGGGTCTGGGTGACCGCGATGCGGTGGATGGCGCAGTTGATCTGCCGGTTGCCCGAGCGCGTCATCCGGACCCGGCCCTCGGTCCGGCCCGACCAGACCGGGATCGGCGCGATCCCGGCATGGCGGGCCAGCTGGGCCTCGTTGTCGAACCGGTCAAGGGCCCCGATCTCGCCGACCAGCTTGGCCGCGGTCAGCGCCCCGCAACCGGGCAGCGCCACCAGTTCAGGGGCCCGTTGGGCGACCAGGGCAGCAATCCTCTTCTCCAGCACGTTGATCCGCCCGGTCAGGGCGATCACGTCCTCCAGCTCGTCGGTGGCCAGTTCGGCCACGATGCCCGTCTGCGCGGCCAGCCAAGCGGCGAGCGTGCTGGTGCTTGGCCCGGTCCAGGCCGGACGGCTTGATCGGGTACTCGGGGTCGAGTTCATGGACCCGCCAGCGCAGGCTGTTGATCGTGGCGGTGCGCTGGGTGATCAGCGTGTCGCGCCGGTCGACCAGCAGCTTCAGCTCCCGGGCCTGGTCATCGTGGCAAGCCCTGGGCAGGTTCGGCTCGGCCAGCGCGGCCCGGGCGACGGCCAGCGCGTCGATCGGGTCGGACTTGCCACGGGTGCGGGCGATCGCGCGGGCCTGGCCCGTCATCTTGGGCGGGACCCGGACCACCGTCTGCCCGGCGCCCAACAGGTCACGCTCCAGCCGCGACGACAGGTGGCGACAGTCCTCGATCGCCCATTCCAGCTCGTCACCGAACTCCCGGCGGGCCCAGCTCAGGGCCTTCAGATGCCCTGCCGTGATGGCCTCGACGGTCAGCTGACCCAGTTTGCGGCCGGTCTGGTCGACCGCAACGAACGTGTGGCTGCGCTTGTGAACATCGGCTCCGACGACAACCATGGTGGTTGCCTCCTTTCACCCTGATCAGTGAGGGACGGTCGGGCCGGTCGGCGGACACATCTCAGTGGGGGCGGTGCCACGCTCCTATCAAGTCACGCCGGCCGGTCCTTCACACTGACCGGCGACAAAACCTATGAACGCCATGCAGGCAGCACCCCTACGAGTCAGCCGACCAGTGATCCGGATCCAACCACCGCGTCAACAGCGGCACCACCCAAAATGACACTGAGGCAGCCCTATGGTCAAAAAACCGTGCACACACTCCGGCGCGGATCAGTTCCAGTTCGACGGCCCACTGGACCCGGCGCGGTATTCGTCGAGCGGCACGCGCCCGTCGGCCCACGCCTCGACGACCGGGGTGAGGATGCGCCAGCATTCCTCCGCGACGTCACCGCGGACCGCCAGCAGCGGGTCACCCTTGATGATCCCGTACAGGATCTGTCCGTAGGGCCGCACCGGGCTGTCGGTGAGTTCGGCATAGAGATCGGTCTGCTCGAGGTCCCACCGGTCGCCCTCGGCGTTGGTGGCCAGGCGGATCCCGAGGGTCTCGGGGCTCATCCCGATCGACAGCACATCGCGGGCGGCTTGGTTGCGGAAGCCCTCCGGCTGGTGCGCCACCGGACGGAAGACCACGGTGATGCCGCGGACCCCGTCGCCCAGTGCCTTGCCGCTACGCAGCCGGATCGGCACCCCGGCCCAGCGGCTGTTGCGGATCTCGACGATGACCTCGGCCAGGGTCTCGGTCATGGCCGACGGGTCGACGCCTTCCTCGTCCACGTACGCCGGGATCTGCCGCCCTCGATGGTGCCCGCGGTATAGCGGGCACGCCGGGAACTCGCCACGGGGTCGTTGTCCCACAGGTGGGTGGACCGCAGGGTGTGCACCATCAGGTCCCGCAACTCGACCGCGTCGAGGCGGGCTGGCTCCTCCAGGGCGAACATCGCCATCACCAGCAGCAGGTGGCTCTGGATCATGTCCTTCAGCGCGCCCGCGTGGTCGTAGTAGCGCGCCCGGCCCTCCAGGGCCAGCGTCTCGTCGGCGACGAACTCCACCCGCTCGATGTTGGTGGCGTTCCACACCGGCTCGAGGATCCGGTTGGCGAAGCGCAGGCCGAGCAGATTGAGGACCGTGGCCTTGCCGAGGAAGTGGTCGACGCGGAAGATCTGCTCCTCCGGCACCAGCCGGGCCAGCAGCGCGTTGAACTGCTGGGCGCTGGTGAGATCCGAGCCGAAGGGCTTCTCGATCGCCAGCCGGATCCCGGCCGGCAGGTCGACGTGGGCCAGCGCCTCGCAGGACCGCATCGAGACCGCCGGCGGCAGCGCGAAGTAGAGCACGATCTGGCCCGACAGCTCGGTCAGGAACCGCTGCATCTGCGCCGCGTCGGTGACATCGAGTCGCTCGTAACGGGTGCCCTCCACCAGCCGGCGGATGCCGGCCGCCGAACACCCACCGTCGGTGAGTGCCGAGCTCACCCGATCGGCCCACTTCTCCTGCGACCAGTCCAGATCGGACGCGCCGACCAGGGTGACGTCCAGCTCCGGTTCGGCCTTCAGCAGGGTCGCCAGGCCCGGCAACAGGAGCCGGCCCGTGAGGTCCCCGGAGGCTCCGAGGATGACCAGCGTGACAGCTTCAGGGGCATCGGACATGACACGTACTCTACGAGCGCGCGACCCGCCAGCGGCCGCACATGCGGGATCTTGCCACCGCCAGCCGGAATCTCGCACTGGTGTGAACGCCGTCGGCGGGTTGTAATGGGGGTCACACAGTCCCCCGACGATGAGGAGCCGGCCGATGACCGCACCCCCGCAGCTCCGGCGCGCCGAGATCAGCGACTCCTGGACGCGGTGTGCGGCGACGGGCGTGAGCATCGACCTGCCGGCTGCCCCGGTCACCCTGGACGAGGGCGCGCTGCTGCTCCGGCGTGATACCCACCCGCTCGGTCGCGTACGCCCCCTGCTGGAGGACGTCCTCGGCGACGCGGTCCACGACTGCGAGGCGGTGCTGGCGCTGGGCGACGTCGACGGTCACCTGCTCTGGGTCAGTGGCGCCCGGGCCGCGATGCGGCGCGCCGAACGGATCGGCTTCGTCGCCGGCAGCAACTGGGACGAACGGGTCGCCGGCACCAACGCGCCGGGCACCGCCCTGCGGCTCGACACCCCGTTGGTCGTCCGCGGCGGAGAGCACTACGTCGACGCGGTGCGCGGCTGGAGCTGCGCCGCCACCCCGATCCACGACCCGGCCACGCGATCGGTGATCGGGGTGCTGGACGTGACGGGCGGTCCGCGGATCGCCATCCCGCAGACGCTCGCGATGGTCCGGGCCGCCGCCCGGATGGCCGAGGCCGAACTGGCCCGCCTAGCCCCCGGACCGGGCGATGACACGGCCCCCGGCCGACCCCCGGCCGATGTCCGGCTGGAGGCCCTCGGGCGGACCGAGGCGCTCCTCACCCCGACGGCGGATCCGGCCCGCGCCGTCCGACTCGGGCCGCGCCACAGCGAGATGCTCGTGGTCCTCGCCGCCCATCCCGGCGGCCTGACCGGCACCGAACTCGCCGAGCTCGTCTATCCCCACCCCGTCGGCGACGCAACCGTCCGGGCCGAGGTCAACCGGCTGCGCGCCCTGCTCGGGCCCGAGATGCTGGAGTCCCGCCCGTACCGGTTACGGGCCCGGCTCGGCGGGGACTGGTGCGACGTCCGGACGATGCTCGCCGACGGCGATGTCGAGGGCGCGTTGCGTACGTACAGCGGTCGACTGCTCCCCCGCTCCACCTCACCGGCCGTCGAAGCTCTGGCCGCCGATCTCGAGTGGGCCCTGCGCGCCGCGGTCCTCGACAGCGGACGGCCCGACCTGATGGCGTCGTGGACGCGCACCGCAGCGGGCGCGGACGACCTGGAGATGTGGACCGCGCAGCACCATCACCTGCCCGCCACATCGCCGCTGCGGCCGATGGTGGCCGCGCAGATCGCCCGGCTCGACCGGGAATTGGCCGCCCCGACCCCTGTCCGCCGGAGGTAGCCCCCCGCAGCGTCCTGCAGCCTCATGCAACGTTCCCGCAACCTCAGCGTGACTAGTGTCACACGCCATCGGACAACGAGGTTCGGACGAAAGGAATCCAGCATGACGGTGTACAGCCGACCGGGCAGCTCCAGCTCGACGATCGACGTCAAGGACACGTACGGCCACTTCATCGGTGGCGACTGGGTCGCCCCGAAGAAGAAGGACTACTTCGAGAACTTCTCGCCGGTGAACGGCCAGGCGTTCACCCGGATCGGACGCGGCACGGCCGAGGACATCGACGCGGCGCTCGACGCCGCGCACGCCGCTGCTCCGGCCTGGGGCCGCACGTCGCCGACGGATCGCGCGAACATCCTCCTCAAGATCGCCGACCGGATGGAAGCCCACCTCGAGGACCTCGCCGTCGTCGAATCCTGGGACAACGGCAAAGCCGTCCGCGAGACCCTCAACGCCGACCTGCCGCTGGCGGTCGACCACTTCCGCTACTTCGCCTCGGCGATCCGTACGCAAGAGGGCTCGATCAGCGAGATCGACCACCAGACGTACGCCTATCACTTCCACGAGCCGCTCGGCGTCGTCGGCCAGATCATCCCGTGGAACTTCCCGCTGCTGATGGCCGTCTGGAAGCTCGCCCCCGCGCTGGCCGCCGGCAACTGCGTGGTGCTGAAGCCTGCCGAGCAGACGCCGTGGTCCATCCTCAAGCTCGTCGAACTGATCGGGGACCTGCTGCCGGCCGGCGTCCTCAACGTCGTCAACGGCTTCGGCATCGAGGCCGGCAAACCGCTGGCGTCGAGCAAGCGGATCCGCAAGATCGCCTTCACCGGCGAGACCTCGACCGGCCGCCTGATCGCCGGCTACGCGTCGGAGAACCTCATCCCGGTCACCCTGGAGCTCGGCGGCAAGTCGCCGAACATCTTCTTCGACAGCGTGGGCCAGCACGACGACGCGTTCTACAGCAAGGCGCTCGAGGGCTTCACGATGTTCGCGCTCAACCAGGGCGAGGTCTGCACCTGCCCGTCGCGGGCGCTGGTCGAACGGTCGATGTACGGCGACTTCATGACCGACGCCGTCGCCCGGGTACAGCAGATCAAGCAGGGTGACCCCCTCGACACCGAGACGATGATGGGCGCCCAGGCCAGCGACGAGCAGCTGAAGAAGATCACCTCCTACCTCGACATCGGCCGCCAGGAGGGCGCCAAGGTGCTCACCGGCGGCGGACATGCCGAGCTCGGCGGCGACCTCAACGGCGGCTACTACGTCCAGCCGACCGTCTTCCAGGGCGACAACACGATGCGGATCTTCCAGGAGGAGATCTTCGGCCCGGTGCTGTCGGTCACCTCCTTCGACGACGAGGCGCACGCGCTGTCGATCGCGAACGACACCCTCTACGGCCTCGGCGCCGGCGTGTGGTCGCGCGACGCCTCCCAGGCGTTCCGGATGGGCCGCGGGATCGAGGCCGGCCGGGTGTGGACCAACTGCTACCACCAGTACCCGGCGCACGCCGCGTTCGGTGGCTACAAGCAGTCCGGCATCGGCCGCGAGAACCACAAGATGATGCTCGACCACTACCAGCAGACGAAGAACCTGCTGGTGTCCTACTCCCCCGACCCGCTGGGGTTCTTCTGATCGACCCCTGGTTTCTGATCAACTCCCGGTCCGGTCCACGTACGCAGCGAAGGGGCGTACGTGGACCGGCATCGGGTTGAGGCCGATGCCCCAGGTGGCCCGGTAGTCCTGGACGCACGCTGGAGTCATGAACACCACACCTCGCGAGGCCGTAGCGATCCTGACGGCCGGCCCTCGGCTCATCGAGGGAACCGACGAACGCTTCACCGGGTACGGCGTGATGGGCCTGCCGTACGCGATTGGTCACTACCTGGCGCTGCGCGACTTCCTGGCCACGTCGATCGGACCCGCGTACCGGTCGATCTGGCACCGAGCACCGGACGGGCGCTGGGAGATCTTCACCACCGTCGCGCCGGAGTTGAGTTGCCCGCGCTACTTCGGGTCGCAGGCCCCGGGCGAGCAGGTGCCGGCCATCGACGTCCACTGGAGCGACGACTGGACCGTCGAGGTGACCATGGGCCGACGACTGTCCTGGCGGTTGGCTCTGGCGAGCACCCCCGCGACCCGGATGATGACCTCGATGGGCGGGGCCCTGCCGGACGCTGCCTGGAACAGCGACGTCGTCCTCGGTTCGATGGGCCCGATGGCGTCCGCGTTCCTGGGCACCGGCCGGACCCGGCTCCACGGCGCCACGCCGAACGGTCCGCTCTACAAGGCGGCACCCCAACAGGTGTGGCGCGTGGTGGAAGGGCAGGCCCACCTCGACGGCGAGGACCTGGGTGACGTCGGGCCCCTGGCCGAGCAGGGCCACCTGGGCGACTTCTGGCTCCCCCAACGCGGCATCTTCTACGCGGGCCGAGCCAGCTTCAGCCCCGTCCTGGCCAGCGCCACAGCGGTGTGACATGGAGCACACTTGAGGCATGCACCCCACGGCCCGAGACCTCGGCGAGGGCCTCCCGCGTCGCGTCGAGGTCCTGGCGGGTCTGTCGGTGGCCATCGACCTCGGCCTCGGCCAGCCGGCCGAGCACATGCTGAGATCCGCCATCCTCGCCTGCCGCCTCGCCGACCGGCTCGGGCTGACCCGCGACCAGCGCGCCACGACGTACTACACGTCGCTGGTCATGTGGATCGGCTGCCATGCCGACTCCCAGGAGTACGCGCGCTGGTTCGGCGACGACATCGCCGTGCGGCGTGCGGCCTACCTGGTGGACTGGACGGGGCTGCCGTTCCTGCGGTTCCTGCTCGGCAACGTCGCCCGCGGCGAGCCGGTGGCGCAGCGCCTGCTGACGACCGCGGCCCTGCTCCGCGATGCCCGGGGCCAGCTGGGAGCGCTGATGCACTCCCACTGCCTGTCCGCGGCGGCGCTGGCCCACCACCTCGGTCTGCCGGCCGAGGTGGAGCAGGCGGTGACGTACACCTTCGAACGCTTCGACGGGACCGGTCTTCCCCAGGGATGCCAGGGAGCCGCGATCCCGATCGAGATGCGGATCGCGCAACTGGCCGACACCGCCGAGGTCCACCACCGGCTGCACGGGGTCGGCGCTGCGGTCGCGATGGCGCGCCGGCGCCGCGGCGGGCACTTCGACCCGGACGTCGTCGACGCGCTGCTCACGTCACCGGCGGAAGTGTTCGCCGATGTCCCCGACTCCGATGCCTGGAAGGCCGCGATCGCGGCGGCGCCTGACGCCGAGGTCCGCCTCGACCCCGCCGGCCTGGACCTGTTGGTCTGCGCGATCGGGGACTTCGCCGACCTGAAGTGCCCCTTCACGCTGGGACATTCCCGCGCGGTCGCCACGCTGGGCGCCGCGGCAGGGGAGCTGATGGGACTCGCCCCGCGGGAGGTCCGAGCATTGCGCCGCGCCGGCCACCTGCACGACATCGGCAGGCTCGGGGTGTCGAACCAGGTGTGGTCGACACCCAGCAGACTGACCTCGTCGGAGTGGGAGCGGGTCCGGATGCATCCCTACCTCACCGACCGGGTGCTCAGCCGGATCAACGGTCTGGAGCAGGAACGTACGTACGCACGAGCCCACCACGAGCACCTCGACGGCACCGGCTACCCCGTGGGCATGAGCGGCGCCGCCCTCGGCCCCGGCGAACGTATCCTCGCCGCAGCCGTCGCCTACCGGTCCGGACTGGAACCGCGACCCTACCGGGAGGCCCTCGACGCCGAGCAGGCGGCTCGCAGACTGCGGGACCGGAGCGCGGCGGGACACCTCGATCCGGAGTGCGTGGACGCGGTCCTCGCGGCCGCCGGCCAACCCGCACCCCGGGTGGCGCGCGACGATGCGCTGACACCGCGGGAACGCGAGGTGCTCGGGTACGTCGCCCGGGGCCTGACCAACCGCCAGATCGCCGAGAAGCTGGTGCTGAGCGAGAAGACCGTCCGCAACCACGTGGAGCGGACGTACGCCAAGATCGGTGCGACGAACCGGGTCGGGGCCAGCCTGTACGCGCTGGGGCATGGGTTGGTGGCGACCGGAGTCGGTGGGGCAACGGCCTGATCAGCGAGAGGAATGAGCTGCCCCTCCGCGACCCTTGAGGTCCCCCGACGAGATGCCTGCCGCTAGATTCCCCGGCGGTAACGCCCGCCGACCTCGAAGAAGGCCTGCGAGATCTGGCCCAGCGAACAGGAGCGGACCGCCTCCATCAGGGCCTCGAAGACGTTGCCGCCGGACGTCGCCACCTCCTTGAGCCGGGCGAGGGCGGCGGGGGCCTCCTCGGCGTGCCGAGCGTGGAAGTCGGCCAGCCGGGCCAGCTGGGATGCCTTCTCCTCGGTGGTCCCCCGGGCGAGCGGGACGGTGGCGACCGGGCGCCCCTCCCCCACGAAGGTGTTCACACCGATCACCGGGATCGTCGCGGCGTGCACGCCCTGTTCGTACGCCATCGACTCGTCCTGGATCCGGCCGCGCTGGTAGCCGGTCTCCATGGCGCCGAGCACACCGCCGCGGTCGGCGAGCCGTTCGAACTCGGCCAGCACCTCGGCCTCGACGAGGTCGGTGAGCTGTTCGACGACGTACGACCCCTGCAGCGGATTGTCCGAGGCGGCCAGACCCCACTCGGACTCGATGATGAGCTGGATCGCCAACGCGCGGCGCACCGACTCCGCCGAAGGGGTGGTGACCGCCTCGTCGTAGGCGTTGGTGTGCAGGCTGTTGGCGTTGTCATAGACCGCGCACAGTGCCTGGAGCGTGGTCCGGATGTCGTTGAAGTCCATGTTCTGCGCGTGCAGCGACCGCCCCGACGTCTGGATGTGGTACTTCAGCTTCTGCGCCCGCTCCCCGGCGCCGTACACGTCGCGCATCGCGATCGCCCAGATCCGGCGCGCCACCCGACCGATGACGGTGTACTCGGCGTCCATGCCGTTGGAGAAGAAGAACGACAGGTGCGGTGCGACGTCGTCGACCGACAGGCCACGCGCCCGGTAGGCCTCCACGTAGGTGAGGCCGTTGGCCAGGGTGAAGGCGAGCTGGGTGATCGGGTTGGCCCCCGCCTCGGCGATGTGGTAGCCGCTCACCGACGCCGAGTAGAAGTGGCGTACGCCATGGCTGACGAACCACTCCTCGACGTCCGTCATCACCCGCAGGGAGAAGTCGGTGGAGAAGATGCAGGTGTTCTGTGCCTGGTCCTCCTTGAGGATGTCGGCCTGCACTGTGCCGCGCACCCGGCGCCACGTGTCGGCGGCGAGGTCTGCCGTCTCCTCGGCCGTCGGCCCGCGGCCGTGCTCGGCCTCGAATGCCCCTACTCGCTGATCGAGGGCAGCGTTGAGGAACATCGCCAGGATCGTGGGAGCCGGCCCGTTGATGGTCATCGACACCGACGTGGTCGGCGCGCACAGGTCGAAGCCGGCGAACAGGTCGCGCATGTCGTCCAGCGTCGCGATCGACACCCCTGACGTACCCACCTTGCCCAAGACATCGGGAGATTCGGCCGGGTCACGGCCGTAGAGGGTGACCGAGTCGAACGCCGTGGACAGGCGGGTCGTCGGCTGTCCGTCGGCGAGCAGGTGGAAGCGCCGGTTGGTGCGGGCGGCATCCCCCTCGCCGGCGAACATCCGCGTCGGCCGTTCACCGACCTCGCGGGAGGCGAAAACGCCGGCGGTGAAGGGGAAGTGCCCGGGCAGGTTCTCGGTGCGCAGGTAGGCCAGCAAGGCGCCGGGATCCGCGTCGCCGGGCGTGGCGATCCGCGGCAGGCTGAGTCCGGACAGGGTCACGTACGCCTCGGGGGCGGAATCGTCCCGGTCGTCGTTCGGGTCAGTGCGGGAGGCCCAGGCGTCGAGCAGCGTACGGGCATCCGGCGAGACGTCGCCGGCCAGGCGATCCACGAGCGCATCGAGGGCTGGGTCCGGCGCGTCAAGTCGGGCGCGGGTGGCTGCCGCCGAGGTCCAGGCCCGGACGGCATCGACCTGGCGTCGGGTCTCCGCGTGGTAGTCACGCACCGCCTCGGCGACCTCGGCGAGGTGGCGCTCGCGCCCGCGCGGCACCACCCGGGCAAGCGTCGATGAGACGCGACCGGGGACGGTCGGCAGGTGACCGGTGGCGACCTTGAGACCGTGCTCGCGGAGCAGACCGACGAGGTGGTGGTAGAGCGCCGTCGTGCCGTCGTCATCGAAGGCCGAGGCGCGGGTGCCGAAGACGGGCATCTCCTGCCAGGGCGTCCCGAAAGCCTCCCGGTTGCGGACCACCTGGCGCGCCACGTCACGCAGCGCGTCTTCGGCACCGCGGCGGTCGAACTTGTTGATCGCGACGGCGTCGGCGCGCTCGAGCAGAGCGATCTTCTCCAACTGGGTCGCCGAGCCGTACTCCGGCGTCATCACGTACAGGCTGACGTCGGCGTGGTCAACGATGGCGACGTCGCCCTGGCCGACGCCGGGTGTCTCGATGATCACCAGGTCGTGGCCGGCCGCGGCACAGGCCGTGATGATCTCATCGAGCGCCGCGGGCAGGGGGCGGGTGACGTCGCGGGTGGCCAGCGACCGGAAGAAGGTGACGCCGGGGGCGAGCGCATTCATCCGGATTCGGTCGCCGAGGAGAGCACCCGTTCCCCTGGCACGGCTCGGATCGATAGCGATGACCGCGATCCGGGCCGTGTCGCCGGTGTCGCGACGCAGCCGCACGACGAGTTCATCCACCAGCGACGACTTCCCGGATCCGCCGACGCCGGACACCCCGAGCACGGGCACCCGGCGGCCGTGGGCCCGCAGCGTCTCGGCGAGGTCGTCGGCGCGTCCGTCCTGGAGCAGGGTGATCGTGCGGGCCAGCGCGGCCTCCTCCCCTGCCAGGACCCGGTCCGCCAGCCCGTCCGGCGCCGGGGGCATCACGTCGCACGTACGGACCAGCTCGTTGACCATCCGGGGCAGGCCGAGCCGCTGCCCGTCCGCGGGGGTGAAGATGCGGACGCCGAGTCGCGCCAGGGCCTCGACCTCCTCGGCCACGATGACGCCCCCACCGCCACCGAACACGCGTACGTGACCAGCCCCGGCGCGTCGTAGCTGCTCGACCAGGTAGCCGAAGTACTCGAGGTGGCCGCCCTGGTAGGAGGAGATCGCGACGCCTTGGACGTCCTCCTGGATCGCGGCGGTGACCACGTCGTCGACGCTGCGGTCGTGCCCGAGGTGCACGACTTCGACCCCCTGCGCCTGCAGGATGCGGCGGATGATGTTGATCGCGGCGTCATGGCCGTCGAAGAGCGCGGCTGCGGTGACGAACCGGACGTGATGGGTCGGAACGTGGAGGGCGTCGGGGTCCTGCCCGGGCATCGGGGAGGCCATGGTCATCGCCGACCCGTCGAGGGTCGGACGATCCGGGTGCCAGGAGCTTCGCAGAGATCTCCCATGTCTCAACGCTAGCCCCGGATCAATGCTGGCCCCGGTCGTTCGAGTGGCAGTAGTGCGGGCGCTGGGGCGTGGTGCGGGTGGCCGCCCGCGCAGGCGCCGGGACTCCAGTCAGCTGCCGGGCATCGGCGCCCGGCAGCTGATGGGTAGCCCGGCGGCTGTGCGGAGGGTAGCTGCGCCGGGAGGGTAGCTGCGCCCGGCACGTCCGCCCGCCCGGCACGTCCGCCGGACGGACCTGTCACCCCACCAGCGAGGGTCCCGGCTCGGTCACCCTCGCCTCCCGCCGGGGCGCCACCAGCCACGCGGCCAGTACCAGGCACCAGAGCACGAAGACGTAGAAGGTGAAGTAGAGCGGTGCGGTGATCCCGCAGACACTGGCCAGCACCGAGAAGACCCGCAGCCACGTGGGCATCGGTGCGCGGATGGCGAGGATGAGTGCCGCCACTCCGATGACGATCGAGGGGCCGCAGGCGCCGAGCAGGTTCGCCATCTCCGACAGCACGTACGTCAGGGGATGGCTGAGGCCGGCCTGCACCTCCGGTCCCCCTCCGCCAGCGCCACGGAGATGCCGCCGCTGAGCATCCACCCCGCCGCGCCGAGGGTCGCACCGACCGTGGCGAGTCGCTCGAGCGCCGCCCCTCCCCTGCTGCCCAAGACCGTGCGGGCGTGGTGCGCGACGACCAGGAGAGCCAGGGCCGCGGCGACGCCGACGTACGCCATGACGAAGGCTGTCACCCAGTGGTCGCGCCCCACCCAGGTCGTGACGACGGCGTCCTTGTACTGCCCTCCGGGCCCGGCCTGGGTGAGGGCGACAGCGGTCCCCAGACCGAAGAGGGCCAGACCGAATCCGAGGCTGCGTCGAGCGTTCATCATTGCTCCCATGGCTGTGCGGACCGGGCGATCCGGCCCACTCACCACGCTAGGAAGGAGCCGGCGCCACGGCGTCCTGCTGGCCGATGAACCTCGGCTCAGGCCTGGGGAGGAGCCACGATCGTCCGCAAGGAGGAGGCCGCGCGGGGCTTGTTCGGCGTAGGGTCGGCGGCATGGACCGGCGCAGCTGGTGGTTCGACGCGACGATCGCCGCGGGTGTGATCATCGTCGGCCAGTTGGACGGCTGGCTGGGCGTCACGGCGACGCATCGCCAGGGGCCGCACTGGGCCGAAGCCCTCCTCTACGCCATCGGCGGTGCCCTGTTGCTGTGGCGGCGTGCGCGGCCCTTGGCCGTGCTGAGCGCGATCGTCGCCGCCGCCGTGGTCGAGTTCGCCACCTTCGGGTCGCCGGAGGGCTTCGGCGTCGAAATGCCTGCCCTGATCGCGGCCTACACGGTCGCCCGGTGGGAGCAACGCCGCTCGACCTGGTGGGCGCTGCCTCTCCTGGGCGTCTACGGTGCCGCGTGGATCCTGCTGGATCCCCTCCAGATCACGGCGACGCAGCGGTTCGGCGGGCTCTTCTGGGTGAGCCAGTTGTTCATCGGCTGGCTCATCGGCGCGCTGGTCCGCGGCCGCCTGCGCACTCTCGAGCAGAGACGTCTTCGGCGTGCCGAACACCAGCAGCGCGCCATCGCCGAGGAACGCACCCGCATCGCCCGGGAACTGCACGACGTCATCGGACACAGCGTGAGCGTGATGACGCTCCAGGCCGCGGCCGTGCGCCGTCGGCTCACCCCGAGCAGGCCGCCGAACGCGAGGCGCTCGAATCGGTGGAGGCCGTGGGACGCGAGGCGATGACCGAGATGCGACGGATGGTGGCGGTGTTGCGCGACCGGAACGAGCTGGTGGGCCGGGAACCTCCGCCGAGTCTCGCCCAGGTGGAGGGGCTCGTCGAGAACTTCCGGAGCGCCGGGCTCCCGGTCGAGCTCAGGGTCACCGGCACCCCACGGCACCTGGCACCGGGACTGGATCTGGCCGCCTACCGGGTGGTCCAGGAGGGCCTCACGAACGTCCTGCGGCACGCCGTCGATCCCCGCAGGGCCGTGGTCACGATCGACTACGCCACGGACCGGCTCGAGCTCCACGTCCGCGACGACGGGGCGACGATGCCGGTGGAGGTTCAGTACGGCGACGGGCTGCTCGGGCTGCAGGAACGCGTCGCCATGAACGGCGGCACCTTCCAGGCGGGGCCGTTGCCGGACCGGGGCTTCGAGCTGCGGACGACGCTACCGCTGGAGGCGCCATGACCATCACGGTGCTGGTGGCCGATGACCAGGCGCTGGTCCGCCGAGGTTTCCGGATGGTGCTCGAGATCGAGCCCGATCTCGAGGTCGTCGGGGAGGCGGCTGACGGTGCCGAGGCCGTCAGGCTGTCCCGCCAACTGCGTCCGGACGTCGTGCTGATGGACGTACGCATGCCAGGCGTGGACGGCATCACGGCGACCGAGCGGATCGCGGCGGACCCGACGTTGACCACCCGGGTGCTGATGCTGACGACGTTCGACCTGGACGAGTACGTCTACGAGGCGCTGCAGGCCGGGGCGAGCGGGTTCCTGCTGAAGGACGTCGAGCCCGAGGTTCTCGTCGCCGGCATCCGGGCCGTGCAGGCGGGCGAGTCACTGCTTGCTCCCACGGTGACCCGCCGGATGATCGGGGCGTTCCTGGCGCGCCGGCCCGTGGCCGACCCGGCATCGGACCGCGAGCTGGGCCAGCTCACGCCGCGCGAGCGGGAGACCCTGGTCCTCGTCGCCCACGGACTCACCAACGCCGAGATCGCCGACAGGCTGGTCCTGTCCGAGACGACCGTGAAGACCCACGTCGGCCACGTCCTGATGAAGCTGCAGCTCCGCGACCGCGTCCAGGCGGTGATCTGGGCCTACGAACACGGTCTGGTGAGCTGATCCGGTAGGCCTAGAGGCCGGACACCCTCAGAACCCGATCGGCCCTCTCAGCCATGGACTCGATCAGCTGAGCGTTGACCTCGTCCGTGCCCAGCGCCCAGTCGCGGGCTGCCTGCTCGGACTTGCCGTACGCCACGTGGCGCCGGATGAGCCAGCGGTGACGATGCTCCCGCTCCGGGTCAAGGAACCAGGTCTCGGTGAGGCAGGCGCGGGCCCGTGGCCAGGCGCCGACGTCGGCCAACAGATAGTTCCCCTCGGTGATGACCAGGGGACGTCGGCGAACACCGGGATGCTGCCGGCGATCGGCTCCTCGAGGTCCCGGTCGAAGCTGGGGGCATAGACGATGTCACCCGGCTGCTGGCCCCGGATGCGCTCCAGCAGGTTCGCGTAGCCGGCGTCGTCGAAGGTCTGAATGGCGCCCTTGACCTGGCGGAGCCCGTGGGCGAGCAGCACGGCGTTCGCCAGGTGGAATCCGTCCATGGGGACCAGAACGGCCCGAGTAGGTCCCAACGCTTCGACGAGGCGACCGCCGAGCAGGGACTTGCCGGCCCCGGGGGCGCCGGTGATGCCCAGGATGGTGCGGCGTCCGCTGGCCGCGAGCTCGCTCGCGGCGTCGACCAACTCCTCAACGGTGACCGATGTCGTCATGCTTCCCCGTTCCTCAGGAACTCGACCAGCGTCGTCTCGCCGATCTCGGCCAACCACGCGCGGGTACCGGGCGAGATGCACTTCAGCGCAGCGACATGGCTGGCGAAACGCAGGCAGTCGACGGTCCGGAGCGTGTGTTCTTCATGGTCACGCATCACGCGGGCGAAGCTGTAGGCGCCGTGGAAGAAGTCCCCGGCGCCCAGCGTGTCGATCGCCCGGATCTGCTCGGCCGCCACCATTCCCCGCGACGTACGCGTCCTCCACTCGATGGGATCGGGGCCATGGGTGACAGCAGCCAACTCGGGCCCTTGGGACAGGATCCAGGACATCAGGTCCAGCCGTTCACGGCGCTCGTGGTCATCGGGCACCGCGAAGGTTGCCGAGCACAGCACGTCCGTGGCCAGCGGGACGAGCCTCGCCATCACTGTCTTCCAGCGGCCCGCATCGACGACGCGCGGAACGCCGTGCGAGGCGCCCCACTCGGCGACCGTCAGCGTGAGGTCCGGATGATGTCCGTCGCAATGGACGATGTCGACCGGAGCCACGCGCTCCAGGTGGCGGACGATCCTCTGGCGGACATCGGATGCCGACGTCGCCGGCTCCCCCGCTCCTCGGGCATCCGTGGAGACGACCTGGCG
The DNA here is from genome assembly GCF_009646095.1 of Raineyella fluvialis. NCBI lineage: Bacteria > Bacillati > Actinomycetota > Actinomycetes > Propionibacteriales > Propionibacteriaceae > Raineyella > Raineyella fluvialis. The sequence continues at coordinate 337,112 of NZ_CP045725.1, forward strand.
TTGTCCGGTCGAGTCGTCGACGGTGATCGTCGAGATGGCCGGCGCGAAGGAAGGGTCGGCGAGGTCGATGATCTCCACGCCGCGCGATGCGACATCGTCCCTGATGAAGGAGGACAAAGCTCCTTCGCCGAGCCGTGTCACGAGGGACGACCGTCCTCCAAGGGCCGAGAAGACGACGGCGGCGTTGAGCGCGGGACCTCCCGCGGCGATGTCCGTGCGCGACGCCGTGACCTTCTCATCAGCTCCCGGCACGTGGGGAACGCGCTGGATGATGTCCAGCGTGGCGAGCCCGACGAACAGCCCCTGCGGATCATGCTCCATCGCTTGATTCCTCCGTCGGTTCCATGGCCGGCTGCTCCGACGGACAGACTCAGCGCTCGAACGTCAGGTGGATCGTCCCACTGGGTGCGGTCTCGGCCATGACGTCGTAGCCCTTGTCCAGGCCCGCATGCCGTCCCAGAGGTTGATGCCGCGCCCGAGCAGGATCGGCGCGATGGCGACGTGGAGGTGGTCGACGAGCCCCGCCTGCAGGAAGTCACGCACGACCGTGGCGCCACCGCCGATGCGTACGTCCTTGCCCTCGGCTACCTCGACGGCTCGCTCCAGCGCCTCGGCGGGAGTGGCGGAGAGGAAGTGGAAGGTGGTGCCACCCGCCATCTCGAGCGAGGGCCGCGGCGTGTGGGTGAGGACGAACACGGGCGTACGGAACGGCGGTTCGTCGCCCCACCAGCCGCGCCAGTCCGGGTCGTCCGGGAAGTTGTGCAGCCCGAACATCCCGGCGCCCATGATCTCGGCCCCCACCTCGGCGAAGTAGGCCTCTGCGTACCGGTCGTCAACCCCGGTCGTCCCCTCCCCGCTGGTGTCGTGGAGCACGCGGCTGCGGAAGGTCTTCGTGGAGACGTACGCCTCCGTCAGGCGGGACCAGTCCTCCCCCATCGGGTCGTCGGGCGTCTGGTCGGTGGTGGTCATGAAGCCGTCCAGTGAGATGTTCAGATCAACCCGTACGGACATGTCGTCTCCCCGTTGTTGTGGTGTGAGTCACTCTACGAGGCAGGGCGGACACTGCGCCGGTAGCGCTCGTAGATCACCCGGGAGCTGAACGTCCTGGTCTCGACCAGGTCCAGCTCGATCGGTGTAGCGACCGGGGGCAGCAGGGGCGTGCCGCCACCGAGGACGATGGGGTGGCGGAAGATCCGCAGTTCGTCGACCAGGCCGAGCTCGATCGCCTGACCGGCCAGGTCGGCGCCGCCGATCTCGACGTCCTTGTCCGTCGCGGCAAGCGCCGCCGCGACCTCGTCGGCAACGGTACCGGTGGCGAGTCGGGCGTTGCCCTGGACGCGGTCGAGCGTACGGCTGAAGACGACCTTCGGGATGGCGCTCCAGACCTCGGCGAACTCGGCCTCGAACTCGTCGTCAGGGAACGACGGATCCGTCTCCCACACCAGCATCGTCTCGTAGAGCCGGCGGCCCAGCAGTTCGACGCCGATCTCACGTACGCGCGCGAGGTGGAAGCGGAAGAGCTCCTCGCTCGGGACGGACCATCCGAGTCCGCCCTCTCGGTCATTGATGAACCCGTCCACGGAGACGCTCATCGAAACCATCAGCATGGCTGCACACTCCTCGTACGTGACTGACGGATGACGGTGTCCATGAGTCCTCCTGGATCGAACCTCAGCGAGCTGATCCCCGCTGCTTACTGGGGACGGGCCTGCTCCTGGATGATGTCGACCGAAACCTCCACCGCGGGGACGGTTCCCTTGTTCTCGAGCCAGTGGACCGTGTTCCGATCCTCGGGCCAGCCCAGTCCGGGCCCGTAGTCGGTGGCGACGCCGTTGCGGTGATCGGTGATCGTGCCCTGCAGGATGTACACGATGCCCGGACGGCCCTTGTGGTCGTGGACCGGGCCGAAGACGGCGCCGGGCTCGAAGGTGAACCGCCGCAGGCGGAGTCGCCGGCCTTCCATCCCGTCGAGCTCGGGGCCGAGATCGACGGTGCCCAGGAGTTCGGCAGTGACGCCCTTGGTCTCGGGCGCCACCTCGTCGGCGGTCACGCTGTGCTCCTCGATGCCGTCCCCACGAGGGCCACCTTCGGTCAGAAGCTCAGCCATGGCGACGGGCTGGGTGAGGGAGCTGAGATGACCGCCCGGCGTCACCTCGACCTCGAGGCCGAGGCGCTCCGCCACGACGCGGCGCTGGAAGTCCAGCGGGAACAGGCGATCGTCACGGGCGGCCAGGAACCGCGTCGGCACGCTCGGCCACGCCGCCAACGGCCAGGGATCCTGCATCGGCCGCCCCGATTGCACCTGCCCCGGCCCGGCCTTGGCCTCCGCCAGCAGCTGCGCATCGGCGTCGTGGAAGAACGTCTCCCAGGGGTCATCAAGCGACGCGAGGTCACGTCCCTGCTGCTCGGCGTACGCTCGGGCAGCCTCGGCCTGCCCGGTGGTGGCCCACCAGTCGGCGCCGGTCTCTCCGGGCGAGGGGGTCATGGCGTTGACCAGGATGATCTGTTCCACGTCGAGGCGGTCACAGACCAGCGGCGCGATCATGCCGCCCAACGACTGCGCGACCAGGGTCACCGGGCCGGCAATGTCGACGGACCGTACGACGGCGTCGGCGTACGCGTCCAGACCGGCGGAGTCGTCGCCGGCAGGAAGGTCCACGGCGATCGCCCGGTGCCCACGCGACCGCAGCTCCGGCACCAGTCGGCGCCAGAACGAGGCCTGACCACCTGCTCCGGGAATCAGCACGAACGTCGTCATCTCACCCCGCTCCTCGCTCCCTGGGCGACCCTGACGTTGCCGAGCGCCAGGAGGACCATGGCCCTCCTCGAGCCCGAGACCACGTGTGACCGAGGTCTCACTGGATGCTTCGGACGCTAGCAGAGAGGTCACTCATCGTCACCGTCCCTGGACGGCCGATCGGTGGATCATGACGCTTCGCCGTCGTGGTCGTCGCTGTCGAATGTCGGCGACGGTCGAGATCGGCTCGCCTCCCTTCGTCGCGGTCGTACGCCCGTGCGAGGATCACCGGGTGAGCGCTGCGCGACGAGGCACCGGAGGTCCGCGACAAGGGTGTCCCGATCTCGGACATCTCCCGGAGGGCGATCCCGCCGACCTCTCCCCCGGTGCCGACGTCTCCGGGGTCGACTTCACCGACCTGGCCGTTGCGTCCCTCGACCTGGCCGGGGCACTCGTCACGTCGACCCGGGTCGCGGCCCTGTCGGCGAAGGACGTCGACCTGACCGGGACACGACTCTCGGAGGTCGAGCTGAGTCGCGTCGACCTCCCCTTGGTGCGTGCCGCCCTAGGTCACTGGAACGCGGTGACGGTGAACGGCCGCTGGGGAGCCCTGGAGGCGTACGAGGCCCAGTGGAGGTCGGTGCGCTTCGTCGGCTGCAAGCTCGGGTTCGTCAATGTACGTCGAGCCAAGCTGGCCGAGGTGGAGTTCACCGATTGCGACATCGAGGAGCTCGACCTGGTGGACGCGCAGGTGCGGCGACTGCGCTTCTCCGACTCACGCATCCGGCACCTGGACGTCACGCACGCCACTCTGCGTGACGTCGACCTGCGCGGTGCCGCCCTCACCTCGGTCGCCGGGGTGACGGAGCTGCGGGGCACGACCCTGACCACGGACCAGGTCACGTTCCTGGCGCCGATGCTGGCTGCCGGGCTGGGGATCAGGGTCGATCCCTGAGCGCCTGAACCACCCTGTCACCGACTCGTGCAGCAGTTCCCCGTATACGCCTACGCTTCAGATATGTGGAGGGTCCTGCGCTCGCGGCTCACGCCGCTCCTCACCTGCCTGCTGGTGCTGGGTGTGCTGCTCAGCGCCTACGTGATGGTCCAACAAGCCCTTCGGCACAGCGCCGACATCCCTCCACAACTCACCGCCCGAGCACTGGCCGACGCAGCCCGAGGCGGAGCTACCGATGCCACCACGCAACTGAACCCGCCGACCGGCACCACGGCGCTGCTCGTCCGGGACGGGGATATCGTCGCGGCGAGGCCGCAATGGGCCGGCGCCATGCCGCCAGCAGGTGCCTTGCAGGCCTCGGAGGCCACAGGCGAGAACCGGGTGACCTGGAAGGACACAACCGGGACGCGGCGGGCCCTGGTCGTCGAACAGGTTTCCGGACAGCCCCACACGTACGCCCTCGCCTTCCAGCCACTCGACCCCTTCGAGCAAGCCATCGACGACGCCACCCGCGTCTGGCTGGGCGCCTCGACCGCCGCCGTCCTCGTGTGCGTCGGATGGGTCCTGATCGAAGCGAAGAACCCCCACGGCACCGATCCACGACGGTCAACGACGAATTGACACAGCACCGGGTCTTGTCGGCATGGCTCCCTGTCCCCGGGTCCTCGGTCCCGCAGCCGGCCCACGGCAGGATGGACGAGCAGAACACCGTCATGGCACCATCTTTCCGACGCCCAACCCATGACATTGACCAACGACCGACATTGGATCGTCCACCGATATTAGACTGGAAAGATCCACTCTCCATGTCGCGGATGCCCACCGGTATCAGCAAGCACGGGAGGCGAAATCGACCGGACCAGTTCCGCGACTCCCTGTGAGCGCCCGAAATCCGGTCGAGGAGTATTCCGATGTCCGTGTATGCCAGGCCGACGATGGCCACTGAAATCCCGGCTTCCATTACCACCCCCGACACCGTGGAGACGCGTCTGGGGACCCTTCGCTTCTTCGACGGACTGCCCGACGAAGCGACCGTCCAGACGGTCTACGACAACCTCGACTTCCAGCGCGCCGTGCAGGCCTTCCTGCTGGCCATGCCGTACGCGCCGCACCACGCGTTGCGGACGGGGTTCCGAGCCTTCGGTCCCGACAACCGTACGATCCTGATCGCCGAGTCGCTGCTGGATTCCCGCACCCTGATGCACGGGGCGAACACGGAAACCATCTACAACTTCGGCTGGCTCGACACGCACAAGGGCCCGTTGGTGGTCGAGGTGCCGCCGCACGTACTCGGCTTCATCAACGACTTCTGGGGGCGCTTCGTCGTCGACGTCGGCAACGCCGGTCCGGACAAGGGCCAGGGCGGGAAGTACCTGCTGCTGCCCCGGACTACACCGGCGAGGTCCCCGAAGGTTACTTCGTCGTACGCTCCCGGACGTACGGCAATCTGCTCACCTTTCGCGGCTTCGTCGTCGACGGTGACCTGCGGCGCGCCGTCGAGAACACCCAACGCCACTACCGCGCGTACCTGCTCGCCGAGGCGGCGGACCGACCGGCGATGAGCTTCGTCAACATCTCCGGTGAGGCCTGCAGTTTCATCCATCCCACCGATGTCTCCTTCTACGACGCCCTCGCCGAGGTCGTCCACGAAGAACCGCTGGACGCGATCGACCCCGAGATCCGCGGGCTGCTGGCCGCCATCGGCATCCGCAAGGATCGGCCCTTCGCACCCGACGAGAGGATGCAGCGGATCCTCGCCGAGGCCGCGTCCGTCGGCAACGCAACCGCCCGCACGCTGGCCTTCAGCACCCGCAACCGGGAGGGCTACTACTACCCCGACAGTGCCTGGCAGATCGGCTGGCTCGGCGACTACCAGTTCTCGCCGGGAGGGGTGCTGGACGTCGACGCCCGTACGTACATCTTCTACGTCGGATGGGGCACGAGCCCCGCGATGACGATCAAGATGGTCGGCCTCGGCTCCCAGTACGCCTGGACCTGCCGCGACTCGACCGGCCGCTACCTCGACGGCGGCAACGCCTACCGCCTCCACCTGCCCGCGGACGTCCCGGCCAAGGATTTCTGGTCGGCGATCGTGTACGACCCGCAGACGCGCTCGATGCTGCAGACCGACCAGCGGTTCCCCAGCCTCAGCAGCCAGAAGCCGGACCTCGCCGTCAATGCCGACGGATCGGTCGACCTCTGGTTCGGGCCCGAGGCACCGGCCGGCCGGGAGGCGAACTGGGTCCAGACCATTCCCGGCAAGGGCTGGTGGATGATCCTGCGTCTCTACGGCCCGCTCGAATCGTGGTTCGACAAGACCTGGCGGCCGGGAGAGATCGAGTTGATGGAAACAGAAGGACAGGCAAACCTCACCTGAGAAGAACCGGATGCCGACATCCGTCCCACGCTCCGAAAAAGTCCCGAGCATCCATTGAAAAGGACCGACTATCGGGCCGTGAAAACCCATCGTTCCACCACAGTAATGGGCAGCCGACCACTATTCCCAAGAGCTGCCGGGCCAATTCCTCTTGGAGCCACACCATGAGTACGTACACCATGACCACGGACATCCCCGCCTCCATCACCACTCCGGACTGCACCGAGACGCGGCTGGGGACATTGCGGTTCTTCGACGGGCTACCGGACGAGACGACCGTGCAGGCGGTCTACGACAACCTCGACTTCCAGCGTGCCGTGCAGGCGTTCCTCACCGCGCTGCCGGCGGCCTCGCTCTCCGCGACACGGGCGGGTATCCGCAGGTTCGGTCCGGACAACCAGACGATGCTGATCACCGAGTCGCTGATGGACTCGCACACGCTGCTCCTCACCGCCAACACCGAGACCATCTACACCTTCGGCTGGCTCGACACGAAGGCCGGCCCGGTGGTGATCGACGTGCCGCCGCATGCGCTCGGCCTGATCGACGACTTCTGGCAGCGCTACGTCGGCGATGTGGGCAACGCCGGGCCGGACAGGGGCCAGGGCGGGAAGTACCTGCTCCTCCCGCCCGACTTCACCGGCGACGTGCCGGCGGGCTACTTCGTCCTACGCTCACGTACGTACGGCAACCTGCTCGGTGTCCGCGCTTTTGTCGTCGGCGGCGACGTGCAGGGGGCAGCGGACAGCGTGAAGAGTCACCTGCGCGTCTATCCGCTGGCCGAGGCGGCCGATCCACCCGCCACGACCTTCGTCAATATCTCCGGGACCCTGGTCAACACCATCCACGCCAACGACGTGACGTTCTTCGACGAGGTCGTGCCGGTCGTCGAGGAGGAACCGCTCGAGGCCACCGATCCCGAGGTCCGCGGGCTGCTCGCCGCCATCGGCATCCGAAAGGGCACACCCTTCGCACCGGACGACCGGATGCAGCGCATCTTGGCCGAAGGCGCCGCCGTCGGCAACGCTACCGCGCGAGCACTCGTCTTCAGCGCGCGCAATCCGGCCGCCTTCCACTACCCCGGCAGCGCCTGGCAGCTGGTCTGGATCGGCAACGACTACGAGTTCTCCCCGGGCGGTGTCCTCGACGTCGACGCGCGGGCCCTGTTCTACTACATGGGGCTGGGCATCAGCCCGGCGATGGCGGTGAAGATGGTCGGCATCGGCTCCCAGTACGCCATGGCCTATCACGACGCGGCGGGCGCGTACCTCGACGGCGGGCAGACCTACCGGCTCCACCTGCCGGGGCCGATCCCGGCCAAGGACTTCTGGTCGATCGTCGTCTACGACCCGCAGACCCGGACGATGCTGCAGACCGACCAGCAGTTCCCCAGCCTGAGCAGCCAGAAGCCGGATGTGGTCGCCGATCCCGACGGGTCGGTGGACGTCTGGTTCGGGCCCGAGGCGCCCGCAGGCCACGAGACGAACTGGATCCAGACCATCCCCGGCAAGGGCTGGTTCGTCGCGCTGCGCCTCTACGGGCCCCTCGAACCATGGTTCGACAAGACCTGGTGGCCGGGCGAGATCGCCGAACGGACCTAGCCGTGGACCCGCGCCAGGAGGAGAACGCCAGGACGACGGCGGACACCAACACCCGCCTCGCCTGGATGCGTACGCGCCTGGCGGTCGAACGCACGATGATGGCGTGGAACCGGACGTCGTTGTCGCTGATCGGTTTTGGCTTCACGATCTACCAGTTCCTGAAGAAGGTCCAGGAGGCGTCCGGCGGTGGCGTCCTGCGGTCCCAGTCACCGCGCAACTTCGGCCTGGCCTTCATCATCGCCGGGGTCCTCGGGACCTGATCGCCCTGTGGCAGCACCACCTCGTCATGCGATACCTCAACGGCCCCGAATACGAGGGCGCCGTCATCAGGAGTGACCAGTTGCCCCGCGCGTCCCTGACCGTCGTGATCACGGTGTTCCTGGCCGTGATCGGGATCGTCACCGGCATCTCCGTCGCACTGGATGCCTGACCGCCAGGGGTGGCCTGGCTCGACCGAATGGCTCGAACAATTGGAGGGACACGATGTCCGACACACCCATCTACCTGGTGGCCATCGCCTACGACGACGAGTTCAAGGCCGACGAAGCGCGGATCCTGGTGAGGCGCGCGCAGGACGAAGGCATCTCCGACGTGATCGAGACCGCCGTCGTCGTCCTCCAACGCAACGGCAAGAAGCGACTCACCCAGGACATCGACCTCGAAGCGAAGAGCAGGAACGTGGGGCACTGGCTGGGGATCGCCGCCGCACTGATCACGGGCATCCCGCCGCTGATCTTCGTCGGGACCGCCGTCGGGGAGATCGTCGGCCGGCTGACCGACACCGGCATCCTGACCAGCGACCTGAAGGGTGCCGCGAGGAAGCTCCAGCCCGGCACCTCGGCGCTCTTCGTCCTGGCCCACGAGGCGGTCCCGCGAGGCGCGATGGCCCAACGGTTGGCCCCTCTCGGTGGTCATGTCATGCGGGCCACGTTGCCAACGGCACTCGAGGACGAACTCGACCGGATCCTGGAGCCGACGCCGGCGCCGGACGTCACCGCGTCCACTTCGTGAGAGCAGCCGCCGTTCCCGCGGACACTGATGGCTTCCCGCGGATACCCAGGGATCCGCGGGAAGGCAACAGCGTCCGCGGGAACATCGCCCCTCGCCGCGGCACCGTCCGCGGGAGCGGTCAGCTCGTCGGCAACTGCAGGCGCAGCACCGTAGCCGGCAGGGTCAGGGTGGAGTTGGGGCCGCGCTGCGTCCCGACGGCCATGTAGTCGCGCTGGACGAGCGAGGCCGATACACCGGTCGGGATGACCAGCGGGTCGTTCTCCACCGACGTGCAGTTGCCGCCGGTGAGGGCGGCCACGGCGGTGCAGTCGCGGGTGAAGTAGTGCACGTACAACTGGTCGGCGTGGCCGACCGCATAGCCGTCGGCGCTGCCTACCAACTGCGCGCCGTCGACGTTCTTGGCGCCCAGGCGCAGCTGGGTGTTGTTGACGCCCAGGCTGACGTACGTCGCGTTGCCGGTGTGGGTGCCCAATGTCCCGACGACGGCGTAGACCTCGCCGTTGTCGAACCGCAGCCCGGGACGGAACTGGTAGCTCGCGTCCTGGGTGTCACCCAGGCAGTCCATGCCGATGGTGTCGCAGCGCGGACCGACGAGGTTGAACGGGGAGCTCTGCGTGTCGATGAACGGCGCTGCCCGTCCGGTGCAGTCGGTGGTGGCGCAGGGCTGCGACCAGTGCTGGCTCACCTGGTAGACGAGGTTGGTGAGGTCGGTCTGCAGGTACGCCTCGGAGACGCCCCCGCGCACCTCGGGGCTGGTGTCCACCCAGGCGGGATAGGGCTGGTTCGGACGGTCGGGGCGGGTGTCGCGGATGCGCAGCACGTGCAGCGACGGGTTCTGGCGCCAGGCGGCCGAGCCTGTGCCGGCCCCACCCCCGTCGGCGGGGTTGGCGTAGCGTACGGCCGTCATGAACTCGTCCGCCGACGAGCCGAGGCCGAGCTGCATGTTCGAGGGGATGTGCTCGGAGAAGACGTCCTGCCCGTCCACGCCCATGGTGTGCAGGACCTGGCGGACCTGCTTGTCCATGAACCGGTCGGGCGTGATGACGAAGAAACGCGGCTGGTTCCACGTGCTGCCGGACTGACGGTCGATGACGACGTTGTTCACGGCGTTGCTGAGGCTGGAGAACGTGGATATCCGCGCTGTGTTCTGGGGAACCTGGTGGAAGAAGATGCTGGTCGCGTTGAGGCCGCTGAGGTAGTCGTAGGTGGGGTTGTCGGTCGAGTACGTCCCCTGGTGGGTGAACTGGTAGCTCTGGATCCCGAAGTAGGCGGCCTGCGGTGGCAGATCCCCGTAGATGACCAGCGCCTCGTTCGGATCGAGCCGATGCACCACTCCGGAGCCAGAAGGCACCTCACCGAAGGCCCCGCGGGTGGCCGGGTCGACGAACTCGTCGGGCCAGTACGGCACCGTCGGCACGACGTAGGGGGCGGTCGGGTTGTTGAAGTAGCAACTCCCCATCAGGGCGTACGTCGCGGGGCATTCGTCGACCCCCCACAGCTTGAAGCCGCCCTGGCCGACCTCGAAGCCGCGCTTCTGCAGGGACCTGACGAAGCTGTCGGGATCGCTGATCGGATCGGCGGAGCGATCTGCTCGCGTCGTCGTCACCGCACCGGCGCTGCCGGCCACCCCGGCGCCCCAGGCCAGCGGCGAACCGGTCGGCGGTGCCGTCAGGGCCAGCGCGATCGCCATCGCCAGCAGCGCGCCGGCCAGCAGCCGGGTACGGCGGCGGGTGATGCCCCTCGTGGAGTGAGTGCGTGACATGACAGAACCCCCTGCCCGCCGAGGGGTGTCCCCGTCCATGACGTCGTTGCGCGCCCTGGCCCGCCCCCGCTGCGCCTATGGATCGACGGTACGCCGATCGGCCGTCGGGCGGGGTCCGTACGGGGGATTCGCAGGGGGCCGTGACACTCGCCAGGCCGCCTATCCTCGGATCATGCCGAAGACGACTGACATCGCCACCTTCGCCGCTGCGTACGAGGCGGGTGCCCCCGTGGTCGACGTCCGGGAGCCGTACGAGTACGAGGCCGGCCACCTACGTGGCGCGACGCTGATCCCGCTCGGTCAGCTCGGCGCCCGGGCCGGTGAACTCGACAAGAACACCACCACGTACCTGATCTGTCAGGTGGGCCAGCGCTCACTGCGCGCCGTCGAGGCGCTCGAGGCGGCCGGGTACGACGTCATCAACGTCGACGGGGGGATGAGCGCGTGGGCCGCCCAGGGTCGGCCGATCGAGCGGGGACCGGAGCAGCGGCCAGGGGCCTGAAGGCTCCGATGCTCCTGCGGCACAGAAAGACACCTCAGCTGGGGTAACAGAGGAATAGACGCGGAGCCCCTCCCGTTGACGACGATGACGCACCGCGCGCCTCAGCACGCCAGCAGAGGGAGAGCCATGACAACCCAACACGAGATCCCACCGCAGGCGGCCCTCCCCCGATCCCTGAGCCTGCGCCAGCTGATCGGCAACGGCCCTGCACTCCTTCCTTCCCGGCGTGCCCGCGTGGGCCTTCACCGCCCTCGCGGTCCTCGTCACCACCGCGGTGAACCTCGCGGGCGGCAAGTCGATCGCCCGGGCGGCCGCAGCCGTCGTCATCGCGGAGGTGGCGGTGCTCGGCATCGTCCTCGTCGGGGCCCTCGCGGTCCTGGCGACATCGGGAGCGCGCCAAGGCCTCGCCGCGCCGTTCGTCGGTGTGGGCGGCTTCTCCGGCACCGCAGTCATCGGCACGGTCTCGATCGCGGCCATGGCCTATCTCGGCTTCGACGCGATCGCGACGTTCGCCGAGGAGTCCGCCGGCGGGGCCAAGGCCGTGGGCAAGGCGATGCTCGCGTGCCTCGTGATCGCCGGACTCCTGTTCCTCCTGCAGAGCTACGTCATCCAACTGCTCACCCCGGCGACTCCCGCAGCTCTCGCCGCGGATCCGTCGTCGGAGGGCACGCTGTTCTACGACGTGATCCGCACCCAGGTCGCGCCGTGGCTCGCCACGCTGCTGGCCGTGGCCAAGGCGATCGGGGCGAGCTTCGCCGGGATGATGGGCCTGGCCGCCGGCTCCCGTGTGGTCATGACCATGGCCCGCGACGACCGCTTCCCCCGCGCCTTCTCCCGCGTCACGGCCCGCACGGGATCTCCCGCGCTCGCGACGACGCTCGTCACCGCGGTCACCCTCGTCCTGGCGGTGTGGGCCGCGTACGCACCCGACGGCCTGGACCTGCTCGCCTCGACCGTCTCGATCGGGGCGCTGAGCGCCTTCATCCTGCTGCACGCCTCGGTCATCGGCTACTTCGCCGTCCGCCGACGCAGTGGCCGGCGCGTCCTCCACATCGCCGTGCCCGCACTGGCGATCGTGGTCCTAGGAGTGATCGTCGTGTTCGCGAGCCGGAACGCCCTCCTCGTCGGGGCCGGGTGGTTCGTGATCGGTGCCGTCGCCGCTACCGTGCAGTACGCCCGCGGCCGGCGGCGCGGCGTCGCCCGCTGACCACCGACGTCACTCTCTCGTTACGTACCGAAAGGGCTCCCATGGCCGACTTCTACACCACCACCGCCACCCACACCGGGCCCGAACAGTTCTCCGTGACCAACGGCACCACCACCGTCACCTCCGATGCGAGTTTCCGCCCGACCGAGTTGCTGCTCGCCTCGCTCAGCTCCTGCATCCTGTGGACCGTGGTGGACTTCGCCGAACGCAACGCGATCGAGCTCTCCGGCGAGGCCAGCGTGACCGCGGCCGGCACCATGACCAACCGGCCGCGGCGCATGGGCGAGATCCGCGTGGAACTCAGGCTCCCGAGGGCCTGAGCGAGAGGCAGCGCGAGGTCTTGCTACGCGCCGGCCGGCACTGCCCCGTGCACGCCACGCTCGCGAACTCCCCCGAGATCACCATCGACCTCGCCTGATTACACCTCACGCTTCGGCGCGCCACCAGTGGCGCGACGCCCACGCGGCCAGCACGGCACCGGCGGTGTTGACCAGGACGTCGTCCACCGAGGAGACGCGGTCCAGCCGCAGGACGTACTGCGCGGTCTCGACCAGCACCGAGCAGCTTGCGACCAACGCCGCGACCCGAGGGATCGATGCCAGCCGCGGGAAGCGCAGCGGGGCGAAGAACCCCAGCGCCGCGAACACGAGCAGGTTGCCGCCGATCTGCATCGTCGCTGACAACGGGCCACTGGCCAGGATCGCGAGCAGGTCCCGCAGCGGGACCAGGCTCACCCGCTCCGGGACGACGCCGGCCCCGGAGCCGGGTAACAGGGTGATCCAGACCCACGGCACCGTCCCGTAGACCATGCCGACCTCCGCCAGCGACGTCCGCCATGGCGACGTGATGCCAGCTGCTTTCCGGCGGCGGGCCAGGGCCCACACCGCGAGCGCCGCTACGGGGAGGGCGGCCACCGCCAGGAGCACCACGCCGTTGAACGTGCCGAACACCCCGTGCCATCCCCTGCGCAACGGCAGCAACAGCATCCTCAGCACCACGTCGAACGGGAAGAACGCAGCGATCGCCACACCAATGATCGCCAGGCCGCCCCACACGATCCTGCGCGTCCGGGTGGCTTCGGCGGTGAGTGAGACGTCGCTGCGCATGACCCCATTCAAGCCGCAGGCCGGTAATCGCCGGCGCCCGGCCGGGGCTTCCCGCGGACCATCCGCGTTCCCGCGGACCTTCAGGGTCGCCGCGGACCTTCAGGGTTCCCGCGGACCTTCAGGGTTCCCGCGGACCTTCAGGGTCGCCGCGGATGTTCATGGCTTCCCGCGGACATCATGCGATCCGCGGGGAGGCACCAAGATCCGCGGGGAGCTGGACGGTCCGCGGGAGGCAACCCTCATGCCCGGGGCTCAGTCACCGAGGACGGCCGCCACTGCCTGCGCGGCGCCACCGACCCGCAACGGCCCGTCCTCCGGGAGGTCCCAGCACTCGATCGCCACGATCGGCACGCCGGTCCGGACAGCAAGGGCCACCTCGCTGAGCCAGCTGCAGCCCACCGCGATCACGGCGTCACCACTGCGCACCAACAACGCGTTGCGCATCTCCCCCAGACCGGTCGGCAGGGCCACGGTCAGGTACGGGTTCGCTTCGCTGCGGTCAGGGCCGGGAAGCAGGCCGACCGTGATGCCGCCGGCCTCGTACGCCCCGCGGCTCGCCGCCTCCATCACACCGCCGAGGCCACCGGAGAGCACGACCGCTCCGCGAGCTGCAAGCAGCCGTCCGACCTCGCGGGCCTGCGCCAGGAGTGCCGGCGACACGTCGTGTCCCGGTCCGACGACGGCGACGTACGTCCCCGATCCCGATCCCGATCCCGTCATGCGGTCGTTCCCTGGTCGCTCATCGGCCTGTGCGAACGCCACGCCTGGCCACCGGTCCCGGACCTGAGGACGAACGTCGGCATGTCACCTCCCGCGCTGCGCGACAGCCGCCTCAGCGTACGACCTTGAAGTCGAACAGGCTCGTGCCCAAGGTCCTCGCCAGGCTGAGCCAGACCGGGAGCATCATCTCCGGGCCCCGGGCAGTCTCGATACCACCGAGGTCGATCACGTCGTCGTGGCCGACGTCGGTCAGCAGCCCCACGACTGTGGCCTTGGCCTCGGTGTCGTCCCCGGAGAGGAACACGGTGAAGGACGCGCCGAGCGACCGGGGGTCGACCATCAGGTCGGCGGTGACGGTGTTGAGCGCCTTGACGACCCGGGCCTCCGGGAAGGCGCGCTGGATGGTCTCGCCGAGGGAGTCGGTGTCCTTGACGAACAGCGTGGGCGGGTAGCCGGCGGAGAAGTCGAGCGGGTTGGAGACGTCGAGGAGCACCTTGCCGGCCAGGTTGGCGGCGCCGGCGAGGCGAAGGACCTCCATGGACGCGGCCCCGTTGGAGGCATTCACCACCAGGTCGGCCGCGGACGCCGCGTCGGCGAACGTGGCGAGCCCGATGTCGCCGTGCGACGCCTGCCACGCGCTGAACGGCGGCCTGCCCATGCCGTCGGCCCCGGTCCGGGCCGACGTCGCCGCGGGGTCACGGGTGCCAACGACCACGGTGTGGCCGAGCTCGTGCAGGCGGGCCGCGAGGGCCCGGCCCACCATGCCGGTGCCGAGTACCGCGATGTTCATGGCGACCTCCTTCGGACGGAAACCACGTGTGACCGTGGTCTCTCCGGATGCTACGGACGGTAGCACCGTCACGCCGCGACGATGTCCCCGTTGCGCGGCAGGCGTCCGTCGAAGCTGATCGGCAGCGCCTTGGCCCGCTCGGGGTCGAGGTGGTCCATGGCCTGGAGGTGGACGTGGGGTTCGGTGCTGTTGCCGGAGTTGCCGCAGGCACCGACCGCGTCGCCGACCGCAACCCTGCCGCCGAGGGCGACGAGGATGCTCCCGCGACGCAGGTGACACAGGGCGACGAGCACGCCGGGTGCGGCCTCGATGACGACGGAGTTGCCGGTGAGTGCGGTGGGTCCGGCCGCGGCTCGTTCGCGTTGGGTCAGGGCGTAGCGCACCGACGGCAGGCCGCGGTAGGCGTCGTGGTCGGATTCGCCGTCGTGGACGGCGACAACCGTGCCGGCGACGGGCGCCAGCACCGGCCAGCCGAATCCGACGAACACCTCCGGAGGCTCGGGCCACAGGACCGATCGCAGCGTGTACGGGGCGGAACGGCTCCGGGTGTCGACCGGCACGAAGTCGATGGCATACGTAGTGGCGTACAGGTCGGTGCCGTGGCTGGGCACCCGGTTGGCGGGACTGTTGCGGACCTGGCACCGGCCACGGAACGGGTAGGCCAGGGCGATCGGCTGCCGGGTGTCCACACCCCTAACGCTATTCCTCGGCCGGACCGTCACCTTCGGCCCGGCTCGGCTCACGCGCCGGATCGGATACCTGACCCGCAGATCGCGCGGCCCCCGCGAATAGCAGACCCAGGTCAGGCCGCGGTGAGCGTACGCATCTCCTCGTCCGTCAACTGGAGGTCTGCCGCGGCGCAGTTGGCCTCGAGGTGGGCGACGCTCCCGGTCCCGGGGATCGGCAGCATCACGGGCGATCGACGCAGCAGCCAGGCGAGTGCGACCTGCGACGGGGTGGCTCCCTGATGGGCACGTACGACGTCGTCCAGCGGACCGCCCGGCTGGGCGAGGTGACCCGCATCCATCGGCGCCCACGGGATGAAGCCGATCCCCTCGGACTCGCAGTACTCCAGTACGTCCTCGCTGGAGCGGTCCGAGAGGTTGTAGCGGTTCTGCACCGAGGCGACGACAAGACCGGCGCCCTGGGCGGCCTTGATCTCCTCGACGCCCACCTGGGAGAGCCCGACGAGGCGGACCAGGCCCTCGTCGACGAACTCCTTGATCACCCCGAACTGCTCCTCGCGGGGCACCTTCGGATCGATGCGGTGCAGCTGCCACAGCGGGATCTGCTCCAGGCCGAGGCGGCGCAGCGACATCTGCACGCACTGGCGCAGGTACTCCGGCCTCCCCACGGGGACCCATTGGCGCGGTCCCTGACGGGTGAACCCGCCCTTCGTCGCGATCACCACGTCGCCGTACCCGTCGCCTTGGTGCAGGGCCTCGAAGATCAGGTTCTCCGAGTCGTACGGACCGTACGAATCCGCCGTGTCGATGAAGTCCACGCCGAGGTCGACGGCCCGGCGCAGCACCCGGATCGCCTCGTCGTGGTCGGCGGGCGGGCCCCAGACCCCCTCGCCCGTGATGCGCATAGCGCCGAAGCCGAGACGTGTGACCTGCAGCTGTCCGGCCAACTGGAACGTGCCCGATTGTGCGACTGTCATGAGTCGACCCTAGTGCTGTTCTCGGGCGTCGCCCTTCCGGAGCGTGCGTCGTCCGGCTCGGGCGGCGAACCGGTCCAGCGCCTCGGTCAGCCCCGGAACGGTCCACACCGTCGATCCACGGATCGGCTTCTCCGGACGGATGATTCCGGCCTCGACCAGACGGTCCAGGATCCGATAGGCACTCGAGGTCGAGACCCCCCGGTCGGTGACCATCTGCGCGGTGAACGCCGGTTCACTTGCGCACAGCTCGGCCAGCGTGAGCAGGTTGGCCGTACGTCGCTGCGCGGTGGCGAGCACCGAATCGCGTACGGCCTGCACCTCATCGCGCAGGAGGACCGCATTGTCGACGGCCCGTCGCGCGGCATAGGCGAAACGTTCGACAATCGGGGCGAGATCGCCGAGTCGGTAGGCGGTCAGGGCGGCGAAGTACTCCTCTGTGTCGACCAGCAGACCGGAGGAGATCGGCACCGACATGTGCGTCGTCACCGCCCTTCGCCGCAGGATCGCGCTCACCAGAGCCCGACCGGTCCGGCCGTTACCGTCGGTGAAAGGGTGGATCGTCTCGAACTGGGCGTGTGCGATCGCTGCTTGGACCAGGGGCTGGATGTCGTCGCGCCGGATGAAGCCGACCAGATCGGCGATGTCGCTCTGGATGGCATCCGGGTGGACACCGACGTGTGCGGCTGTGACCGGTGATTGGCCGCCGATCCACACCCATTCCCGACGGAAGCGTCCGGCGTTGTCGGGATCGTCGCCACCGTCCAACCGCTCGTGCATGGCCAGGATGGTGGTCGCGCTGATGCGATCGGCCAGGTCGACTGCCGCACGCAGTGCCGCGGTGTTGCGGGCGATCATCGTCGCATTCGGGCGGCTGGAGTCGCCCAGTGCGGCCAGGGCGATCCGGCGCGCGTTCGCGGTCAGGTGCTCGATCTGGGAGCTGGCAGCCGATTCGCTGCGCAACAGCACCGAGGAGAAGGGCACCCCCCAGCCCAAGGAATCCCTGTCGAAGGCCTGCATCCTCGTCAGTGCATCGTCGGCGTCGGACAGCACCTCACCGCTGACCGGCGGCTCGAGGGCGGCGATGTGGGGGACGACGGCATAGTGGAAGGTGCCTCGGTTGGCCGCACGTTGGCGGCGGCTCGCCGCGGGGTCGGGTCGGTCCCAGTCGGCCTGACCGTACTGGAGGGACGGCCAGGAATTGGGCGCGGTGGCCGGTGTCGCAGTCTGGTGTTCGGCTGGCCGCTGCATGTCACCTCCTGATGGGAACAGCGTATGTCCAGTTTCTCATTAAGGTTGCTAATGAGAGCTTCCGCGCGCGTATTCCCATTAGCGGCGGTTGGCGGTCGATCGCTGATTGCTGAAGGCTGGAGCGCAAGCAGTTCGGTTCACTATCGACATCGTGCTGCAAGGTTTGGGACTCTCGCCGGAGGATTGATGACGACGGGTCGTCACCGCTCCCTCGACTGCCTTCCGCTCCCGCCTTCTCTTCGGAGGTTGCCGTGTCCGATCTCGCTGATGCCGTGCTGCCGCTGGTCCGTACGCGCGCCGACTTGCACCGCTGGAGCGCTGCCAACGCGTACGGAAGCCAGCTACAGGGGGCCGTGGACATGCTCCGACAGGCCGCCCAGGACGAACCCGCCGACCAGGTGCTCGGGGTGACCCAACGGGCGATCGCCAGTGCGCTGCGGGTGATCTGGCGAGCCGATGACTCCAGCGGCATCATCGGCGACGCCATCAGGGACCTGCTCGACCTGCACGCCGAACTGGCCAGGGCCGCACAACCCCCAGCAGCCAAGCTCGTGGACTGGATGGTCAACTTCCAGTTCGTCCAGGAGGTCGACTACTTCGAGATCGACCCGGTCGCGTACGCTCCGGCCCTCGGCGAGAAGGGGCTGGCGCGGTACCGGGCCAAGCTGGCCGAGATCGCCGACACGCTGGGCCCGGAACTGACCGACGAACAGGAGGCTGCGCTCTGGGCCCAGCGGGCGACGGACCCGGAGAGCTGGGAGCGTCGGGCCAACGATCGTCACGTACGGTTCACGCTGGCCTGGAACGCGCGACGGCTCGCGGTCTGGGACCGTGACGTAGCGGCGATCATCGCGACCCACGCGCGCGACCGCAGGGTCGCCGCCTGGCTTACCGACACTGCCGAAGCCCTCGCGGAGGTCGGCGAGTTCGACCTGGCCATCGACTGGGCACGGCAGGCCACTGAGTTCGGTCCGGGCCACCAGTCGGTTGCCGCGGCCGCGTACTGGTGCACGCTGCTGGCCGAGCACCGCCCGCAGGATGAGCTGGCTGCGAGGCTCGAGGTGTTCCGACGCTGGCCCACGGCCGGCCACGCCGGTGCCGTACACAAGGCGGCCGGCGATGCCTGGCCCGACCATCGCGACGCGGTGATGGTCGGACTGGAGCAGCATCCCCGCGAGGCCGTCGCCTTCACCCTGCACCACCTGGCGGACGTCCCCTTGGCCTGGACGCTGGCCCACTCGCTCGGCCTGGACGACCCCCAGCTGTGGGACGAGCTCGCCACCGCGTACGAGAAGATCGATCCGGTCGCAGCCCTCGCGGTGCACACCGCGCGGGTCGTGGCGGACCTCGAGATCGCGGATGCCAAGCGCTACCGCGCCGCGGCTCGGCGGCTCGCCAGGATGCGTACACTTGCCCGCAAAGCTGACCAGGTGGCCGAGATTGACCAGCTGATCGCCGAACTCCGCGCCACGCACCGTCGACGGCCACGCCTGCAGTTGGAATTCGACCGGGCCAGGCTGCCGTGAGTGCGACCTTGACCCTCACCGTCATCGCGTGCACTTTTCTGTACAGGGGGTCACGATGAAGACGATGAGCTACACCGAGTCCCGGGCCCGCTACGCCGAGGTCCTGGATGCCGTCGTCAACGACCGCGAGGAGGTCGTCATCACCCGCGCCGGACACGAGCCCGTGGTGATCGTCTCCCTGGAGGACTACGAGTCGCTGCGCGAGACCGCCTATCTGATGCGTTCCCCGGCCAACGCACGACGCCTCCTTGACGCGATGGAGCGCCTCGAAAGCGGTGGCGGTCAGCAGCACGATCCAGTGGAGACGGACTGACGTGCTCCTCGTCTGGGATGAGAACGCCTGGGAGGACTACCTGTGGTGGCAAGCACAGGATCGACGGGTACTGAAGCGGATCAACACTCTCCTGGCAGACATCCAGCGCAACGGCAACGAGGGCATCGGCAAGCCCGAAGCGCTCAAGCACGACGTCGCCGACTACTGGTCCCGGCGCATCACCGACGAACATCGACTGGTCTACAAGGCTGCAGGAAACGAGGTTCGCGTCCCGGCCTGCCGCTACCACCAGCACGCATACACCACGCCCTCAAGGATCACTCGGGGCAGGCGGAGCAGTTCTGGCAGGCTTAGACGGTGGACTACGCCAACCTCCCCGAGCGCCTGCAGGCAGTGATCACGGAACGGATCATCGACGGCACCTACACGCCAGGAGAGCGCCTCGTCGAACTGCAGCTCGCCAAGGAGTTCGGTGTCAGCCAGGCTCCGGTACGTGAGGCTCTCCGAACCCTGGCAGCCATGAGGCTCGTCGAGATCCGGCCACGGAGGGGAACATTCGTCCGCGCCGCCTCGCACGACGACCTTGCGGAGGTGTACCTGGTCCGCGGAGCCTTGGAACGGGCAGCCGGCATAGCCGCCTATGCAGACGTGCACCGCGATCCGTCCGCACTGGAAGCCGCGCTCACGGACATGCGGGCAGGCGCCGAGGCGGACGACACCACCCGACTGGTCGAGGCCAGCACGCAATTCCACCGGGCCATCGTGCTCGCCTCCCGCAACAGCATCCTCATCGGGATCTGGGACAACCTGGCGATCGGGGTGAGGACTCTGGCGACCGTCCGGCGTACGGGTCTCGATCTCCATCAGGCCGCAGAGGCGCACGTCCCCATCCTCGAAGCCTTCAGGTCCGGCACCCCTGAGTCCGTGGGTCGACTGCTCGAGGAACACCAGCAGCACTACCTCCGTCTACCCCACGACTGATCAGCAGCCAGCACCTTCGAATGTGACCCTTGCCACATTGCCGGCCACCCCTTAGGCTCTGAGTACCGATTATCGATAACCGATAGGAGCACTCATGAAGTTCGTAGCGTACGAGACCGGGGACGGCCCGAAGACCGGCATCGTCATGGACGACGAACGCGTCCTCCCGCTCGAGCTCGCACTCCCCGACGGGCCGCAGGACGTACGAGGCCTCGTCGAGAACTGGGACAGCGTTCGCGACGCCTTCCAACTCGACCAGGCGGACCAGGCGATCGACCTGCCCGAGGCGGCCCTGATCGCTCCCATCCCTGTCCCCCGCGCAACATCTTCTGCGTGGGACGCAACTACGCCGAGCATGCCGCCGAGTTCGCCCGGTCAGGCTTCGACGCCACCCAGGCGTCCACATCGAGCATCCCCGAGGCGCCAGTGGTGTTCTCGAAGCCCTACACGTCCATCACCGGCGCCCGCGCCGAGATCGAACCGCACGCAGGGCTCACCTCCGGTCTGGACTACGAGGCGGAGCTGGGAGTCGTGATCGGACGCGGCGGGCGCAGCATCGGCCGTGACCAGGCGATGGAGCACGTGTGGGGCTACACCATCATCAACGACGTCACCGCTCGTGACCTGCAGAAGCTGCACAAGCAGTGGCTGATCGGCAAGAGCCTCGACACCTTCTGTCCGATGGGACCGTACGTGGTCACGGCCGACGAGATCGGCCCGGGCCCGCTCCAGGTGCAGTGCTCGGTGAACGGGGAGCTGCGGCAGGACGCGAGCACCGCCGACCTGATCTTCGACATCCCGACGATCATCGAGACCCTCAGCGCCGGCATCACGCTGGTCCCGGGGACATCATCGCCACCGGCACACCTCAGGGCGTGGGGATCGGATTCGAACCGCCGAAGTTCCTCCAGCCGGGTGACGAGGTGGAGATCACCATCACGGGGCTGGGCACGATGCGCAACAGGGTCGGGTCGCCGCGATGAGCGAACCGAAGGTCCACTACGAAGTCCTCGGGGAGGGCCCACCGCTGGTAATGATCCACGGCCTGGGCGGAACCATCAACTTCTACGAGCCCATCGTGGAGCGTCTGGCCACGACGCACCGGGTGATCCGCTATGACTTCAACGGCCATGGCCGCTCGCCCCTCGAGGAACCGATCACCGTGGAAGGCCTGGCGGACCAGGCTGCGGCCCTGATCGATGAACTCGCCGATGGGCAGGCCCACGTGGTCGCCCACTCGATGGGCACGCTGATCGCACAGCACCTCGGCGCCGCCCACCCGGACAAAGTGGCATCGATGGTGCTCCTGGGCCCCGTCACGGCGCAGCACGACGCCGCCAGGCGAGCCACCCGCGAGCGGGCAGCCACCGTGCGTGCCACCGGCATGGGCGCCGTGGCCGACGCCATCGTCCGGTCGGGTACCGCCCCCACGTCGCGCGCCGCGAACGCGCTGGTGGGCGCATGCGTCCGCGAAATGCTGACCCGTCAGGTCCCCGAGAACTACGCGCAGGCCTGCGAAGCCCTGGCATCAGCGGAGGATCCTGACCTGTCCCCTGTCGCCGGCCGCGTACTCCTGCTCACCGGATCAGCGGATGCGGTCGGGAAACCGGAGATCGCCCAGGAACTAGCCACCCGATTCACCGACGCCGAGTGTCACGTCATCGAGGACATCGGCCACTGGACGGTGATCGAGGCACCCGGAGAAGTTCTGCGGGCAATCGAGGCCTTCCTCGGCTGAACCCCCGGCAGGAGATGGGACGGACGCGCCAACGTCCACCCCACCAAGGTGGGATCGACATTCCCTCCGCACCACAACAGAAACCAACCCCGATAACTCAACGAAGAGGATCACCACGATGAGCAAGAGTCAGCCCATTCTCATCAGCAACGTCATGGTACTGGACAGCACGGGCAGCGAGCCGTTCCCCGGCGAGGTGCTGGTCGCCGACGAGAGGATCGTCGACGTCCGACGCGTGCCCACCGGTGAGGCCCCGGAGGGGGCCGAGCGCGTGAACGGACGCGGCCACACCCTGATGTCGGGTCTGTGCGACGCCCACACCCACTTCACCTGGAACGAGGGCGACCTCGACGCACTCGCCACGCTCCCCGTCGAGGAGCATGTGCTCCACTCCATGCGCTCGGCCCGCATCTACATCGATCACGGCTACACCATGTGCGTCGGCGCCGCCAGCGCCAAGTCCCGGCTCGACGTCGTCATGCGTGACGCGATCAACAGGCGCGAGATCCAAGGGCCGCGCTACCTCGCCAACGGCATGGAGATCGCGGTCACCGGAGGGCAGCTGGTGAGCGGCATCACACAGTTCGCCGACGGTCCCGAAGAGATGCGGAAGGTGGTCCGCGAGACGATCTCGCTGGGTGTGGACACCATCAAGTTGTCCATGTCCGGGGAGGAGATCACCGGACGCAACCGCGCGGCCGACAACTACTTCAGTGACGAGGAGGTAGAAGCAGCCGTGCGCGAGGCGCACCGGCGCGGCGTCCGGGTGGCTGTCCATGCCCGCGCCGCAGAGAGCGTCCGTCTGGCCCTGCGCCACGGCGCCGACATCATCTACCACGCCAGCTTCATCGATGACGAGGGCATGGACATGCTCGAGGAGCGGAAGGATTCGGTGTTCGTGGCGCCCGGACTGAACTGGTTGATCGCGACGCTCAACGAGGCCGGCGACTTCGGATATCCCCGGCCGCAGCTGAGGCAGCCGGCTACAAGTATGAGCTGGAGTGCGCGATCGAGGGGCTGAAGGAGATGAAGCGCCGCGGCATCCGCATCCTGCCCGGCGGCGACTACGGCTTCGCCTGGACACCGCACGGCACCTACGCACGCGACCTCGAGCACTTCGTCAACCTGCTCGGCTTCACTCCCATGGAGGCGATCCTGTCCGCCACTGCACTCGGCGGCGAGATCATGATGCAGCCCGACTTCCTGGGCAAGATCCTGCCGGGCTACGCGGCTGACATGGTCCTCGTGGACGGCAATCCCCTGGAGGACATCACCATCCTCCAGGACAAGTCGAAGATCGTCGGCGTCATGAAGGAAGGGCGCTACTTCCGCGAGTTCCCCACCGGTGACCCGATCCCGCGGTCTATCGGCGCGGACGCACGGGGGCGCTTCACCTGACCGTCGTACCAGGGACGTCCCGGCCGATGCAGGGAGGCAGGCGGGACGTCCCTGGCCGGGGCCGGGAGTGACGCCGTCGCGGCCGCCGGTGAGCACCTGTCCATCGATCCGGGCGGTTGCGCTGGCCGGGCGGTTCGGGCAGTGGTTCCAGCGGGCGACGGGAGTACACGCCCGCCCAACTCACAACGTTCCGGAAGCAACGTCCACCCGCGCACGTGGAACGCTTCCGGCAGGTGATCGAACGGACTGACGGGCTTAGGTTCAAGTGACCGACCGGGCTGGCATGGCAGGAGATGTCCTTTTCCACCTCCATACAGTCGGCAGCTAGCGCAGACTGGTGACATCCGAAGACTCCAATGAGGAGGCGCCCGGGCCATGGACGACGCCCTGTTCGCCAGCGTTCCCAGCGCGAATGTCATCGTCGACCGGGGTGCCGTCAGGCAGGTTCTAGCCGAGACCCGCGGACTGCTCGGGGCGAAGGCCTGACGATGACGATCTGGGAGATGCTGGCGGAGGCAGTCGAGTCACTACCCGAGCCCTTCAGCAGGCAGGATGTGCTGCGCTGGTTCGCGACCCACCATCCTGAGACCAACCCGAATTCGGTTAGCACGCACTTGCAGCTGGCTACAGCGGACACCTCCATCGAGACGCGCGGCGCCTTCGCCCGGCGCACCCCACTCGTCACACGCGTCGGGAGGGGCGAGTACATTCGCTACGGTGGCGCGGGGTCCGAGTCGGCTGCGCGCGACAGGCCGATCCGCGAAGGATCGGCTCCATCCGACAGGCCGATCCGTGAGAAGCTCCACCCGCCAGCCTCCACGCCAATGGCCCCCTCACTCACTGAGACCTACGACTTTGCCCGGCTCTTCGCAGTTGAGGGTGTAGGTGCGCACTGAACTGGGGCCGACTCTGGGACATGGGCGTGAAGAAGGGCCCTGGGTTGGAAGATGGAGGTTCTCTACGCCGTCATCGCCAAGCCCAAGGCCCGTATGTCCCAGCCTACGTCACCCCTGTCCACTCCTTGCCTGGACGAGTTCTGCCGCCTCGATCGTCTCGGCCTGACGGTGGTCGGCCAGCAGGTCGCTCCCGACCACACCGTTCTGGTCTGCCACGTCGTCGCGCCCGGTGACGTGTGTCCCGCGTGCGGGCAACGCGGGACTGCCCGCGACATGGTGACCCGCCGACTGGCGCATGTCCCGTTCGGCTGGTGGCCGACGATCCTGCACGTGCGGGTGCGCCGCTACCGGTGCTCGCAGTGCCGCAAGGTGTGGCGCCAGGACCTGCGGCCGGCCGCCTCGGCGCGGGCGAAGCTGTCGCGTGACGCGGTGACGTGGGCCTTGCGCGCGTTGGTGATCGATCGGATGTCGGTCGCCCGGATCGCCCAGGCGCTGGGCGTGGCGTGGAACACCGCGAACAAGGCCGTCCTCGCCGCAGGCCGCCAGCTGTTGATCGCCGACCCTGCCCGTCTGGGCGGGGTGGAGGTGATCGGGGTCGATGAGCACGTGTGGCGCCACACCCGCCACGGCGAGCGCTACGTCACGGTGATCATCGACCTGACCCCGATCCGTGACCACACGGGCCCGGCGCGCCTCCTCGACATGGTCGAGGGACGTTCGAAGAAGGTGTTCAAGGCCTGGTGTCGGGGTACTGCCTGACGTGTCGTGTTGAGTACGGGCTGACGTGTCGGTTCCGGCGTGGTCATCATGTCAGGTGGTCGGGGTCGTTGACGAGGGCGTGGTGGTCTTTGAGTCGGTAGCTGGGGCCGTTGATGGTGATGACGTCGCAGTGGTGCAGGAGGCGGTCGAGGATGGCGGTGGCGAGGACTTCGTCGCCCAGCACGCTGCCCCATTCGACGAAGGATTTGTTGCTGGTGATGATCAGGGAGCCGCGTTCGTAGCGGCGGGAGACGAGTTGGAACAGCATGTTCGCCTCGTCGCGGTCCAAGGGGAGGTAGCCGACCTCGTCAACGACGAGGACGGAGGGTCGGAGGTAGGTCTGGAGTTGGCGGTTGAACCGGCCTGTCGTCTCCGCGGTCCGTAGCCGGCGGACGAGGTCGTCGAGGGTGGTGAAGTAGATCGAGAACCCGGCCTGGCAGGCGGCGACGGCCAGGCCGACGGCGAGCATCGTCTTCCCGACCCCGGGCGGGCCGAGGAGGGCGATGTTCGACTTCGCGCGGACGAACTCCAGGGTCGCGAGGTCTCGTATCTTGCGGGGCTCGAGGTCGGGCTGGAATGCGTAGTCGAACTCGTCGAGGCGTTTGTGGTGGGGCAGGCCGGACAGTTTCAGTGCGTTGGTGAACCGGCGGGCCTCGCGCATCCCGGCTTCCTCTTCCAGCAGCAGGTCGAGGAAGTCCAGGTAGCCCATCTGGGCGGTCTCGGCCCGGTCGGTGAGTTCGGTGATCGTGTCGGTGAGGTGGGTCAGGCCCAGCCGGGTCGCGTTGGCGCGGATCCGGTCGACGGTCAGGCTGCTCACGCCCGTCCCCGTCCGGCGGCGAGGGCTTGGTAGGCGGCCAGGTCACGGCGGGCCACGGCAACATCGGCACGGTGATGAGCGACCACGGCTGCGAGCGGGCCCGTCCCCGCGCCGTCGACGCTCGCGGCGGCGGGTCGGGTGGGGAGTTCGATGACGGTCGCGCGGGTGTGGCCGTCGGGCAGTCCGTCCCAGTGGGCCGGGTCGATGACCCACTGCCCGCGGCGGGTGGCGCGGGTGTGGGTGGTGAGCAGGGTTGTGCCGTCGGGGTCGGGGGTCAGGGTGTGGATGGTGAGGGTGTCGGCGCCGGCCCGGACGGCGACGCGTTGGCCGGGCCGGATCCGGGCGGCGGGCACCGAGTAGAAGCTGGCTTCGAAGGAGACCAGGGCGTCCTTGCCGACGCGGCGCAGGTGGGACTCACAGACCAGATACGGGTGTGGCGGGATCGGCGCGAGGGCGGCGCGGTCGGCCTCGGCGCGCACGGCGATGACTTCACCGTGGGTGCGGTGGACCTGGGCGCGGCGGATCGCGAGCCAGTCGGTGAAAGCGGTCTGGAGCTCGGCCAGGGAGTCGAACCGGCGCCCGGCGACGACGTGGTCGCGCACGATGTCGACCTGGCGTTCGATCTTGCCCTTGCCGGTGGGCCGGTAGGCGGCCAGGACATCAATGTCGAAGCCGTAATGATCGGCGAACGCCGCGGCCTCGGGATGGAGCGGGACCGGCGCCCTGGGGGCGACGTGGCGTTTGATCACGGTCTTGGTGCGGTCGTAGACGATCTGGGCCGGGACCCCGCCGAAGTGGTCGAACGCGGCGCGGTGGGCCTCCCAGAACGTGGCCAGGTCGGTGCTGGTCGTGAACAGGCAGAACGGGTCGCGGGAATGTGCCAGGACCATGTGGAAGGAGTACACGTGTCCGATCCCGACATGGGCGAGCAGATCGCCCTCATCGCCCCAGTCGACCTGGGCCTGCACCCCGGGCTGGGTCTCGAAGCGACGGTGCAGGCCGGTCAGCCGGTTCTCGTCGTCGGCGTCCAGTTCGGCGCTGATCCGGGGCCGGGCCGTCGCGACGAACATCTTCACCCGCTGGTAGTGGCCGGTGAAGCCGTACTGCGCGACCAGTCGTTCATGGATCACGCTGGCCTTCAACCCGATATCGGCGCGCAGCCAGCCCTCGACCACCGAGACGAACGGGGTGATCAGCGCCGGCTGGGTCCCCGCCCTCGGCGGGGCCTTCGGAGGGCCGACCAGAGCGTCGGCCGTCAGGTACTTACGGACGGTGCGCCAGTCACACCCGCACTCACGGGCGATCTCGGCATACGTCGCGCCTGCCTGGTGCAGGACGCGGAAACGGCGGATGTTCATCCAGGACTCCTCATCCAGGATCATGGGGGTAAGCCACCCTTCGGTCTCGTCTTCTTGGCGGTTGACGAATCGAAGGGTGGCCCACCCACACACGGGCGAGCAAGGGGTTAACTCGCCGGAACCGACCTACACATCAGGTCGTACCCACCACGACACATGAGGTCGTACGCCGACACCTGGCTCGCCGACCAGACCGCAGCGTTCCGCGCCCGGGTGGAGGTCGTCGCGATGGACGGGTTCACTGGCTTCAAGACCGCCGCTGTCGAGGAACTGCCCGACGCGGCGGAGGTGATGGACCCCTTCCACGTCGTCGCCCTCGCCGGAGACAAGCTCGACCAGACCAGACAGCGGATCCAGCAGGCCACCCGCGGGCATCGGGGCCGGTCGGGTGACCCGCTCTACGGCATCCGCCGGGCGTTGCGGACCAGCGCCGGCCTGCTCACCGACAGGCAGATTGCCCGGATCGGAGCGGTGTTCGCCGACGACGCCCACGTCGCCGTCGAGGCCACCTGGGGCGTCTACCAGCGGGTGATCGAGGCCTACCGACAGCCGTCACGGGCCGACGGCAAGCAGATGATGACAGCGCTGATCGCCTCGATCTCCCACGGGGTCCCGAAGGCGTTGGGTGAGGTGATCACGCTGGGACGGACACTGAAACGCCGCCGCACCGACATCTTGGCCTACTTCGACCATCCCGGCACCTCGAACGGGCCGACGGAGGCGATCAACGGCCGACTGGAACACCTACGCGGCACCGCCCTCGGCTTCCGGAACCTTGTCCACTACCGGCTACGAGCACTGCTCGACACCGGGGGCTTCAGACCCCGACTCCACTCTCTTTTGTGAAGAGCCCTTTGCCCTTGTCTCGTGTGGGAAGGCCAAGCGGTCAGCTCCGAGCGCCGCCGCGGATCTCTACACGTCGGATAGCTTCCGCAAGCGTCGCGCGATCGCCGAGGATGCCGGACGAGCGTGGTTCATCCTGTCTGCCCAGCACGGTCTAGTGCCGCCGGACGAGGTCCTCGCGCCATACGACCTGGCGCTCGCCGAGACCGGCCCGGACTACCGCTCCGCCTGGGGAGCCTGGGTCGTCGCGAAGCTGATGCACAAGGTCGGCCCGTTGAACAGCAAGTCGGTGCTCGTCCTGGCACCCGCCGCGTACGCCGATGCGATCAGACCGCACCTCCAGCAGGCCGGAGCCCGGCTCAAGGAGCCTCTGGTCGGCCTGCGCCAGGGCGAACAAGGCGCATGGCTGGCAGCCGAAGTCAGACGCCACCGTCTCGCAGGTGGGGGACCGGCCACTACCGCGGCTCCCGTAACGGTGGCTTCGGTTGACGACCACGTGCGCGAAGCCCGGGACGCGGCCGTTGCTGCTGCCCTGGTGGCCTACCGCGAGAGCAACGAGAAGCTGCATGAATCGCGACTCGGATATGCCGACACGGCCGAGGCCGACGAATTACTGCAGACTGATCCGTTCGCCTTCCTCCTCGGCGTCGTGCTCGACGAAGGCATCCGGGCCGAACGGGCATGGGGAGGCCCACTCGAGCTGAAGAAGCGCCTGGGACACCTGGATCCGTGGCGAGTGCGCGACCAACGCGACGACGTCCGCGCGGCGGTGGCCGGCCCGCCGGCGCTCCACCGCTTCGTCGAGATCATGGCCGAGGCGATCGTCGATGCCGCCGACCGGGTGTGCTCCACGTACGGCGGTGACGCGAGCCGGCTCTGGGCGCCGGGATCCACGGCTGCCCAGGTCGACGCACGGCTCCGGAAGTTCCGCAAGATCGGACCTAAGAAGGCAGCCATGGCCGTGGAACTGCTCGTGACCCACTTCGGCATCGAGCTCGCCGAACTCCAAGGAACCAACGTCGCCTACGACGTGCACGTGCGGCGGGTGTTCCTCCGCACCGGGCTCGTCGATCGCGACGACATCCGCGAAGTCACCCGGGCCGCGCGATCCCTGTACCCCGCTCGGCCCGGCTACCTGGACCTGCCCGCCTGGCTGATCGGGCGAGGCTGGTGCCACGCCACTGGGCCCGACTGCGCTCAGTGCCCCTGGGCGATGTCTGCCCGATGCTGACTGATCGAAACGTGTCCTAATGAGCCGCCTATTGGAGGGGTGAACTCCAAGGCGTCAATCACCTGGCACGCAGCTAGGCGGTGTCGATGGCTGACTGGATCTCCTTGGCTACAGGCGCCTTCTCGTTCATCCACACTCGGGCGTAGACGTCAACAACCAAGGGCCAGACCTTCTGGATTCCATCTTCGACGGAGTGGATGTCGTCGGCCAGCGGTCCCCATACGACGAAGTCATGAGGGATGATGCGACCGGCTGCGTCTACGCGGTTCAGCGGATCGAGAAAGCGCAGCGCCACCCGCTCCTCGGCGCGTCGGGATACCTCGACGTCATCCTCGATGCCCGCGAAGGCACGCTCATACGCTGACAGCGGATCGGAGTAGCCTCCAAACAGGAGGAAGCGAAATCCCCAGGACCGGCCGCGGGTGGCCCAAATGAGGTCTACCACGGGCTTTTGACCAGCAAGCGGTCCTTCACACCGCGGTCCAAGTCAAGCCGAAACTGCGTGAGGGTCGCCGTGAGATAGTCCCTGTTCGCGAGCGCTTGCGCATGGATCTCCTCGAGTTTCGCCCCACCCGACTTGATGAGTTCTGCCAGCGCGGGAACGGCGAGTGGTGCGAGGACCGGGCCAACCTTGGGAACCTTGCTCAGGACCTTGGTGAGCAAGGTTCCTGCCGCACCTGTGAGAACCACGGCGAACTCGTTGGCGTGGTCGACCAGTCCCCCCAGCATCCTGAGAGGCATATCGACCTTTTCTGCCCACTGTGCGACCCGTTCAAGAGGAAGCATCGTGGCCACCGGGAGGATGAGGTCGAGGCCGACCCGCTCAGTCACCTCGATCTTGCCAGGCTCGAACTTGGCCGAGGACAGCAGCATGAAGTCTTCGCCGAGCGACAAGGCCTCGGGCGCCTGGACGAAACCCTTGAGCGTCTGCTGCAGCATGACGATGTCACCCGCAGCCTTCTCAACGAGCAGGTCCTTGAACCCTTGGACATCCAACTCAGGGTGCAAGTCCGCCTTTGAGAGGGCGAGGATCCAGATGCGCGGAAACTCCTCCAGTGGCTTGCCATCCGCCAAGATGTCGTCCTTGAGTTTCTCCAGCCCGACGCGCAGACCCCCGAGCATCATCCTGAAGTACTTCTCCTCCTCACCCGCGTAGTCGAGGAGCTTTTGCCCGTCGACCAGCACGAGAGCGACGTCGGACTTTAGGAGCTTGGTGAAGGTCTCGACCCGACGCCGGGACACTTCGTCACTGCTCGGATCCTGCTCGAACCATTGGCCTGGGTAGTCGTGCCAGACCAAGCGCAGCGCACCAAACGAACTTGATGGGGCGGCCGCCGCCCCATCCCCATCCTTCGGCCTGATCGTGAAGGAGTACGGAACCGCATCGAAACGATTGGTCGGCGGAACCTGCGCAGCTTTGCTCATCTTGAGGTAGTTGGCATGCAGGCGAAGGCCCTGGCTGGTGTCGTCGGCCAGTACTTGGTACAAGTTGCTGCTGAGAAATGAGGGTTCCTGGGTCGCGCCATAGAACGACGAAAGTAGGACGGTCTTGCCGCTGCCGCTTTCCCCAAAAACGGCAATGTTCTGTTCCTTCACCTTCGGCGCCATGTCAGTCACTGCCACTTTCGATCGGGAACGGATGTGTGATGGCAACAGTATCGGCCTCGGCTCGGACGAGCGTCGCCGGAGGTCCCGCGGTGGTCACACGATGGGCCTTGCCAGCTGCTCCATCCCACCGATCGCTCATCGGCGCGCTCAGGTCCAGCCGCAGCTTCTCCAACTCCTCCGGACTCGCCTCCGAGTAGTGCACCTTCAGAAGCTCGAGCATGTCCTCCTGCCGTGGCTGCCCGAAGGTCAGTCGGTACAGCGCCACGTCCCGCTTGATCTCGTCCAGCCGCGCGGAGTCGATGCTGAGCGGAAATGGCGCCACATGGCGCTCGATGCGCGCCGGCCCGGGATACACCCAATGCGGAGCGAACTCTCCCAGCCGTTCCCGCTCGTCCTCGGCCAACTCGTACGCCACCCGCCAGGGGTTCGGCTCCTCATTCGTGAGGATCGCCCTACGGTGCCGTGCCGCAATATTGCGGCGCACTGCGTGGCCGTCGAAGCGGTCAACGCGGCCCTCCCGTTGCTCGAAGTCGATGGGGTTGGCCGGCGTGTTCCAGTGCATCACCGCATGGCACCACCAGTGGAAGTCGACGCCCTCCTGTCCCACGCTCGTGGTGGCCAGCACGAAGGGCCAGAACGGACTGTTGAAGGCCTGGCGGACGACCGGCTGCCTGTTGCTCTCCTCAGTCGCGCGTCGACTGCCGAATCGCAGGGCGAAGCGCGCTCGGATCCTCTGCTGCTTACCGGGATCATCGGGATCGAACAGTTCGTACGTGGCCGGGCGCAGTTCGAGTGCCGTGGCGACGGAGCGCGCGACGTCCATGAGCCCGTCGTCGTCCAGGGCGGCACCTCCCTGGGCGGCATGGACGTGATGGACGAACTCGTCGAGCACTGCCTGCAGATTGCCCCAGGCGCAGTACTGCAACACCTTGTGCCAGTAGGGCACCTGCTCGGGGATGAGCTGGTCGAGCAACAGGACGGTCTCGGGCCTGGAGAACAAGGTGCGGAAGGCCGACGACATGCGTGCCGCTGCCTGCCAGAGTCCTGTCTCGGTGACCTGCGGCTGCGTAGCGGCGATGCGTGACAGTGCGCGGTAGGCGGCGTTGCCAGGGCTGTGGGTCGCGACCCGGGCGATCAGGTCGAGCGTCTCGTCAGTGACGGTGCGGTCCTGCTGTTGGCCGCGGATCCGCAGGGCCAGCTCGATGTGTCGGAACCGGCGCTCGCTGCTCTGCCTGCTCGTGTCGGATCCGCCCGGGCCCGAGTCCTGGTCATCACCGGTGGAGCCGCTGGCGGCATCCTGAACCCGGTCAGCGGTCAGACCCTCCGGTGTCGAGTCCGGGCGCCGAAGCGCCTCGTACCAGTGAGACGCCCGCTGGCCGGCTGTGTCAGGGAGATCGACGCGATGATCGTCACGCAGCCGTTCCACCACGGTGGCATGCAACCGCTGCGGGTCGAGGTGTTTGCTCTCTTCTCCACGATGCAGATCGGGGCGCCGAGGGTCCCCGACGCGGGCGAGGCCCGGCATCGGCCAGAAGATCGCCAGGGTCGACATCGACGAGGGTCGTTCCCGCTCACCCTCAGGGTCCATCCGGTAGCCGAGCAGGTTGCGGCGATTGTGCCGGTCCTTGTCCCGTTCCTTCGCCGTCATGCCCCGGTAGGTCTCGCCAGCCCCCAGCCGATCGGCCTCATAGCTGAGCAGGGAGGCGACCGCACCCGGGGTCGCTGTCCACGACGAGAAGATCAGGCGCTTGGTCACGTCCTGCGCGAACTCCTCGGCGTACGGCCCGCTCGGGGTCAGGTACGGCAGCGACGGCGGCACCCACAGCAGCTTCCACCAGCCCTGGTCGACGGTTCGGGCGGCCAGCTCGCGTAGCCGGGCGTTGCCCATGTCGATGGGCTCGTAGGCATCGAGGGCTCCGAAGTCGATCTGCTGGGTCCGGTCCAGCAGGGCACGAACCTCGCCAGCGCGTGATGGATCGGCCAGCGCGGCCCGGACCTGGTCGGCGACCTTGTAGCCGTCCATGAAGTTGACGAAATAGGGTGCGGACTTCCAGTAGCTCACCGGGAACGGGGCGCCGACCTGGCGAGCGACCTGCTGCATGGCGACGTATCCCCGCAGGTCGTCAGCCGGTGGCGGGGCGAGCGGGACTGCGCGCTCGCTGGTCATGGTGGAGGTCAGCAGACGCGGCCGTTCAGTGCGTTCCATCACGCTGAGCAGGCGGTCGCGGACCTGGTGGGTGAGGTCGGCCGCACCACGACCGGTCACCACGGCGTTGCGGTAGTCCCGCAGTGCCTCGGCGATCCCGTCGGTGACCGCACCCTCCCGGCCTCCGGCCAGGAAGCGGACGATCTCGAGGAAGTCGCGGTGGTGGTCGTCACCGCTCTGGGCCTCCTCGGCGTAGGTGAACGGCTTGAACGGCGTGGCCGAGAGCAGCAGCACCTTGGCCCGGTGGTCGGTGCCCTCCTCGTTGTAGTTGAACAGGTGGTGGGCCAGCTCGCCGGCTTCGCTGTCCTCCACCAGCAGGTCCCGGAACCGTTGGAACTCGTCGAGGATCACGAGGTCAGGGGTGAGCAATCGGACACTCTCCCGGGCCAGCAGTGCGCGCAGTCGGGCGACCAAGGGCCAGGCGACGTCCCACTTCTTGCTGTAGCGGACATCCTGCAGCAGGTCCTCGAACTCATCGAGCAGGCTGCGCTCCCCCGCAGCCGCAGCGGCGAGGAAGGGACGGGAGATGGCGGGGTCGAGGCAGTCGGGAAGTTCGGGATCGTCTAGAGCTTCGACGATGGGTGCGCGGCCGTGGGTGAGCTGCCTACGCAGATCGCTCACGTACCAGTCCCGGAACCGTCCCGAGGTCGATACGGTGCCCTGCAACACCTGGAGCGCCCCCTTCGCCCGCCAGCCGGTGAGCCGCATCTTCTTCTCGAGCAGGAGGTAGAGCATCGCCCGCTCCTGCGCCGTCCCAGACCGCCAACTGCTGCTGAACGACGTCCCTGGCGTGAAGGAGACCAGGTTGACGGCCTTCATCAGGCCGTCATCACCGGGCTGGGTGAAGTCGCGCGAGTGCTTGGCGAGCAAGGTCAACCGGCTGGCGATGCCGTGCTGGGCTCCACCGGTGACGTTGAGCTTGCGCAGGTTCTGATGGGCCAGGTCGAGGTTGGAGCAGACGTAGACGACGTCGATCCGGTCGACGTGGTCGTTGCGCTGCAGTCGCTCGACGGTGCGCGCGATGACGCCGCGAGCGACGATGGTCTTGCCCAGGCCCGTCTCGTCCGCAACGAGGAAGCGGTCTGTCGGGTCGTCACCGTAGAAGCGGTCGATGACGTGCTCGACGGTGTTGCGCTGGAAGCTGGTGAGGCCATCCAGGACGGGTTGGGCCACGAACGCTCGGCGCTCACTCATCGTCGCGCCTCCCTCGGCTCGAGAACGTCCATCACGGTCGCCCAAAGCTCGTCGAAGCCCTGCGGCAGCACGTTGCGCCCTTGGTCGGTCGCCCGGAGACGACGGACCAACCGGTCCAGGTCTCGAAGTGCTTCCGGACGGTCGGCCAGTGCCCGGACGACGAGTTCGAAAATGCCAGTACTTCCCCCGAATGCCGGATCCCAGGCGCCCCCGGACTGTCCGTCGGGCCCCGTTGTCGCAGTCCACAGGGCGGCGGGATCGCTGAGTCCGAGCAGGAGCGACAGGAAGCGCAGGAACTTCTCAGGGGTATCGACCTGGCGGGCCAGCACCTCGTCGAGCCGGTTCGGCGGGTCGTTCTCCAGGGGTGCGTGCACGACGGTGCTGACGGTCACGCCGTGGGGATCGGTGACGCGCATCGTGACGAACGGCGTGATGTCGGGCAGCACGACCTGGAAGCACGCGTCAGTCCGACCGGACTCGGTCTGAGTGCGGCTGATCCCGGGCTGTGTGAGCAGGGCGAGCTGGACGACGTGGTCAGCCGGGATGGCCAGCTCGGTCTCGCTGGTCAGGTGCAGCTGGTAGGTGCCGTCGACGTGCTCAACGGTGATTCCGAAGGGAACCGCGGCCAGCGTACGCAGCAGGTTCTCCAGGTCGCGGACCGCGGCGTCCTCCTCCGGGATCGGATGGTCGGCGCCGGGGGCGTACGCCTGCAGCAGGGTTCGGAGGTTGGCGCTCGTCTGGGGGTCGTCCGGCAGCGTCATCATGGCGTCGACGCCCAGGTGCTGGGACCGGCCGACCAGTTCGACCACGAACTCGACGTTGCCTCCGTAGGCGGCCGAGGTGGCGTTGGCCGAGCCGATGAAGACGTGGGTCTCACCGCGGTTGCGCTCCACGACGGTGACCTTGGCATGCAGGCCCACCAGTTCGCTGGCCGAGGACCCGGGTTCCTTCGTGCTGCCCGGCTGGGCGGACCTGGCATCTCCTGCCTCTGTCGTCGTCGCTTCGACCGCGGTGATGTCCGCATTCGCCAAGGGGTCGAGGACGAAAACCGCCTCCCCGCCGGGACGTCGTAGGCCGGCAAGGGACTCGGGCCCCAGGGCATCCAGCGCCTCCGGGCGGGAGACCAGTGCCACGTCCCTGGTGTTGGCACCGCTGACGTGGCGAATGCCGGCGGCGTCGAGGAAGGGGGAAATGACGAGGTGGCGGTAGCCGGTGAAGTCGGGCTCAGCCCGAAGGCGAGGCACACCGAAGGCGTGGAAGTGCATCTCACTGACGTGGTCGGGCAGGGACCAGTCCACTCGCTCGGCACGGTCGGCCAAGTCGTTCACCCGGGCGAGTCGCTCGGGCGCCAGGTCGGTGACGGCCCAGTTGGGCAGCTGTCGGAGGAACCGGGCCAGCGACCGGTTGCTGTCGTGGCGACGACCGCCGGCGATCCCCTCGAGAGTGACGACGGCATCCCATGCGCGGCTGTCAGCCAAGTTCCGGGTCGAGCAGATCAGTCGATAGGCGTCCGGAAGGTCCTCCGCGGTGTAGCGCAGGAACCAGATCTTGGGATGGAAGAGGTATCCGGGCCGCGGACGGTGGACGGGGTGCAGCATCGGCTCGAGGAAAGCCATCAGGTCGGATGCCTGCTGGGGGACGGCGATCTGGCCGGCTTGGCAGAAGATGTCGACGCGGTCGGCGCAGGCTCGTACCGCCTCCAGCGCGGCGATCGGGTCCTCGCGTGTGCGCATGTCGTACGAGGCGAAGGCGAGCGGGGCGACCAGCGCTGTCGGCAGGTGCAGGGTGAACGTTGTCGTCACTGCGGCCTCGAGCCGGTAGCCGGCGGGTGGGCGGAGCTGGTCCATCAGGACGACACGGCTGTCGGGCTCAAACACGTGCCAGCCCCTCATGGATGTCCGTCACGATGGTCTTCACCGTGCCCCAGCGGTAGTCCAGGCCACCGCCACCACCGCCGCCCCACTGGCCGAGAAGCTTCTGGTTGGCCAGCCGCGCCTGCTTGCCCTTCAAAGCAGCCTCGCGGTTGGCGATCAGCACGCGGAGGGACTCGTTCCTCACTCCGTTGGTGACGATGCCGTCAAGCATGGCACCGACCCACTGGTCGACGAACGCCTGGGTCCGCAGGGAGATGCGCGGGTTCCTGGCGCGAACCGATACCCAGAAGTCCTGCTGGTCCCAGGCGTGGAGTTGGTGACGGAGGTCCCCCAGCTCGTCGAGCCACGCGAAGTACTGGTCGCGGTAGTCCTCGACAGTTGCCCGGACAGTGGTGAAGCCAGCCTGCTCGTAGGCCTCGGCGAGCAGCACGTTATAGAGACGGGTAGCGCCCTTGACTGCGAGTGAGAAGAGCTGCGCATGGTGCAGGAAGCGCGCAGCCGGATCCGAGGCTGACTGGCAGGTCTCGTCGCGCCAGGGGTACGCGCTGTCGGGGATCGGCGGCTGGTCGGAAGCCACGACGTGGGCAAGCAGACTGTCGGGCACACTGTCGAGAATCCGTTCGCGCAGCCAGGTGGCCTCGGTGGCAGTCATGTCCAGGCCCCCATCGAGCGTCGAGGGGAAGTCCTGCGGGACGGGCGGTAGCGTCGGGTGCCAGTCATTCCTGCTGCGGCTCGCCAGTTCGTCAGCGGCCTCGCGCTGCTGACGGGTGCTGGCTAGTTGGTCGAGCCCGGTGTCCCGGCGAAGGATCCCGAACGTCACCAGGCCGTTCCAGTAGATCGTCGAGGGCAAGTTCTTCACCTTGACGCCGGCGACGGCACCAATGACCCCGGTTGATACGGCAGCTTGGTGAGCGTGGTGACGAGTGCTCGCTCCGACTGCTGCACGCGAGCCCTGACCTCAGCTGCACTCCGTCCGGGCTTGCTCTCCTTGACGTACGCCCACGGCACGAGCAGGAAGTACTTCGCACGCGTCTGGATCGTAGTGATACCGGGGAACAGCGCATCGCTGAAGACGTCGCGGATCTGCCCGATGCCGAGTTCGTCGAGCGTGTCTTTCTGCGTGAACAGCGCAATAACCTCACGGACCCGACGCTGTTCCTCGGCAGAGGTGTCCAGCCACGCAACGGATGACAACTGTCCCTCCTCCCTTCAAACCAAGAGGTCGCAACCAAAGAGCGGCCTATTCGAAGAAGTCCTCGTCGACTTCGACGATCTGCACGGTCCGCCGGACCTGGACACCGACTCCATATCGCACCATCAACGACGCGAGCCGCTGACCATCGATAAGAATCACACGAGTGGGCACCGACTCGGCATATGCACGTGCGCCCGAAGCGAACCGTCCCGTAGTGATGAAGACGCCCTGGTTGGCCTGATTGCCGTGCAGCGCCCCGACGAAGGCCTGTACCTCAGGTCTCCCAACGCTGGCATCCAGGGCGTAGCGCTTCGCTTGAACATAGATGCGGCTGAGCCCCAGGGCGTCCTGGTCAACAATGCCGTCGATCCCGCCGTCGTTCGACAGCTGCGTTCGTGTTGCCTTTCCCTCCGCGCCGCCGTATCCCATGGCCATGAGTAGGTCGAGCACCGCCTGTTCGAAGAAGGCGGGATCCTGAGAGTGGAGGCGCACGAGCAGATCGGCGCCAACAGTCGCCTGGAGGCGGGCAACGCCGTTCTCGATCTGCTCTACTGGGTCGATCTCTTCCGTGTCCACCTCTGACACGTCCTCTACCGCTTCCATCCCCGAGGTGATCGCAGTGATCGTCGGGGGCAGCAGGGTCTTGAGGTCGTGGACGGTGATGCCTGTCGCACGCTGTTCCAACAACGCCCGCCCCGAGTCAGTAATCTGATAACTGCCTCGGATGGGCCGGTAGGCCGCTCCGAAACGACCCAAGTAGGAAAGCGCCCAGTTGGCGCGGTTCTCCCACCGTGCCTGTCCGGAAGGGATCAGCTCCTTACGCGCTTGTTCACTCAGCCCGAGACGATCGGCGACGACCTCCCGCAGGTCCCGAGCCTTGTGGACGATTCCATCGGAGAGCTCCTGAAGGATCGGTGCCATGAACTGCTCCCATGTAGGCACTTCAGTCATCGACTCTCCTCACAAGGTCATGCGGTACCCGCTCGATGAGCAGCTACGTCTGACACCATAGTCATTCACATGGCCCTTGCCGGACGTTCGTCGGCCGGACGTCCGCCATTCCGCGGTGGCCGGGCACAGCGCCTTCAGGCTGAGGACGTGCGTCGCTACTCCCGCATTTATCGCCCACGCTCGAAGACGGAAGCAGAGCCTTCCGCTAGTGGGTGAACAGGTATGCCAGATGCTCCGCAAGGTCCACTTGCACATCGCGGTAGACCATACTTCTCCCCCTCCTGTACGGCAGCAGACCGGAGGCCATCACCACGGCGCGACCGTACAAGCCAGGAAGTTCCGCGCCGAGCGGCACGGACAACTCGGCCGACGTACGGTCATAAGCCAACAGTGGCCGGTTGCCCGTGACCAAGGGCGCTGCATGCTTCGATAGCTGAACGGTCGACAGGGCCACAGTGTCGTTCCGGACATCCTCTTCAGTCCGCAGGAAATCGATGGTCGTGAAGCGGGAAACGCGGTAAGCGCCACGCCCGCCGGCATCGCCCGCCGAGAGCCAGCGACTCTCGCGCGGGTCGAACCACCGGAGCTGTCCTTCGAGACCGAGTGTCTGTCGCGGCAATTCCGCCACCACAGCGCTGATGGGCGGGAGCTGAAGCGCCAGGTGTGACCACCCGTCTTCGAGAACGACGACCTCGTCGAGCACGTTCTCCGGGACCCCACGCAGGAACCATGATTCGGGGCCCTCCGGATTGGCCTCCTGTGCCAGGACCGCTCTGGTGCCAGCTACATCCGCCTGGCTGTTCGTCAGCGAGTCCGGCCAGTACCCGCTCAGGAAGTAGCCTCGGGCAGTTCTTACCAACGTGCTCGGGCAGATCTCCCAAGCGACCGGACGCAGCGAACGCGAGTCGCGGCGTATGTTGACGTGTCCTAGTGCCTCAAGAAAGCGCGCGAACTGGTCGACTACTAGCCCACTCGACTGGATGTGGCGGGCGACGCGCTCGAAGTGGGACCAACTGCCGCCACCCGTGTAGAAGAGCCCGTCCAGGGCCAGGTCCCAGCAGAGGTCGGTCGGCGCGTCAGGAACAGGCAGTTGCCTGAGGTCGTGACGCGGACGCTCGGCGGCTTCTTTGGCACGGGCATAGCGAGCTCGGTTCGACCAGTAACTGGTCGAGTACCGACGTGTGAGTCCACAACCCACGCACCGTCCCGTGGTCCAGGCCACCAGCGGTCGTCCCTTGGCGTCTTGTGGGACGTAGTCAACCGTGACCCGATGCTTGCCGGTGTACAGGCAGGAGTCAGGATTAACGGCAGTCAGGCGTATGGGCTCACGGCTCACTGCTCCGGAATGCTTCTCGCTCCAACTCGGGGAAGCCGGCAGTGGGCCAGAGCGCAGGGCGTCGCTCGCCGGATGAATGCGCACATTGCACTCCGGCGCCACATGGTCGACCCCCATGACGCCGAGTCCTCGGGTGGGATCAAGCTCGACGGGATCGCTCACAGCCCATTGACGCAGGTCAGGCTGGTCACCACTCGCGAGTCGGATGCGGTAGGTCGACTCCGGCTCCTTGCTGCCGGCAGGCCACATCGAGATCCGGTAGTCGCCCGGTTCAAGTTCGGCGGACGCTAGGTCGACAATCAGGACACCGTTCCCGTCATCGCCCCAGGAGTCGATCGTCCGAAGCTCAGAGTCATCCTCCAGACCCAGATCCCCCGTGATGTCCTCAAGTCGGACCGCGAACCCACCTTGGGCGTCACTGACGGCGCGGATTTCAGGCGGCTCGCCGACGTGCCACGAGCCGCGCGTAGCTCCAGGGAGCGGAAAGCCTCCTGCGAGAGTCAGATGGCTCGTTGTCACCGGGACGAGCCCCTGCAAGTCGTTAACTCCTGACTGCGCCACGCTGCGAGGGATATCGAACAGCTGCACGTCAGTGATGAGGGTCCAGCTGTCCGGGAGCCCGGGAACGTCGGGCTGCTCATGCCAAGCCGGGCGGGCGGCCTCATCGAGCACTCGGCGGACACTGGGCAAGAGTTCATCGAAGCACAGCAAACGCAGGTCCTCAGTGAGCAGGGCGTGCTCTGTCTCGGTCCAGCGTGCCGTCATCTCGTCCTGTCGGAACAGGACGAGGCGGCGGGGGTGACGAGTGAGAGTCCGTGCGGAATGAGCGTCGCGGATGACGAGGTCCGCTTCCAGCAACGACTGTGCACTGACAGCGCTGCTCTCGCCCAGAGTCAACGCTCCCGGAATGCTGGGTGACAGAGAAACCGGCACCTCGCCCTGAGCCGCGACCAGGGTTGCGTCCCGACCATTGGTCGCATCCGGCAGGAACGCCAGGACTCCGACTCCCAGCCGCTTCTTCGGGAATGACGACAGCGCCAGGGACAAGCGCAGGCGACCGCCCGCGCCGTGCTCGTCGGTGGCACGGGCCGTCTGCCCGTTCCACGTCCCGAGAGCCGCGGCAGCAGCGTCCAGGACGCGTTGTCGTCCTGATCCGGGGTTCTGCCACAGCCGCTGGAGATTCTTCGAAGCAGGGCTCGGGTTCTGCCCGATCCATGAGTCGAACAGCCCCTCCAGGTGCTGGGGCGGAATGTTCGAGCCAGGAGGGAGCCCAGCCGATTCGAAGAAGTCGATCAGACGCTCCCGGTCGCCCGCCCGCATCATCGCCTGGGTGATCGGGTAGCCGACGAACCGCGGCGTCGACGCCTCGACAGTGGGCAGTCCCCGACGTCCGTCGCAGTGCAGGAGCCAGGCCTTGAGCATGTTCCAGAGGTAGCTCCCGTCTCCGCGGTACCCCTGCTCGAGTTTCGTCGACTTGGCTGGAAGCCCAAGCAAACTGGTGAGGCGGCCATAGAAGTTGTTGGCGGCATACTCGTCGCTGCCCGCCATCTTCTCTGCTGCCATGCAGAGCACGCTCAGGAAGGCGAGCATCGGCGGTGGGTTCTGCCAGTCCCCTTGCCCGTACCAATTCCGGGTGCGTGATCGAATCGTCCGCAAGACGGCGGCAGGCCCTTCCGTCAGGTCCAGGACGCCGAGGACAGCGGCCGCAAGCTCCGCTTCCACCTCACCCGGCGCCACCCCTGCAGCCGACGCCAGCGCCTCCATCCTGTCGTCCTCGAAGTCGAGGTAGACCGGTGCAGGTTCGTCCAACTCGGGGAACATCACATCGGCGATGGCTTGGTTCCAAGCGGCGTACGTTGCCCACCGCTCGCTCAGTGGACGCCAGTCGTCCCGAACGCCCCACGTACCTCTCGATTCGCCGGCGCCTTTCATCGCAGTACCTCTTCTACCTCGTGGGCCAGAGCCGAGTCATCACCATTGACTCGATGTGCCCGGACGATCCTCCAGTTGTTCTGGCTGCACCAGAAGTCCCGGTCGCTGTCGGCTTCGAGGACGACTGCCACTCGTGCGTCCGGCCAGCCGAGGTCGACCGGCCAGGCCATGTCGCCGACCTCGAGTCCTGCCTCCGGCATCGGTACGTCGCGTTGAGCCAGGTGCACAACCAATGGACGGATGCGCTCGTCGACGATGCCTTCCAGATCAGCCCAGTCCGGGTCGAGATCGATTCCCTCTGCCTCGGCAGCCGGCGGGAGGACGACAGGGGACTGCATGCCTGGATGACCCCCAGCGGCGGCCGGTGCCAGCAAGCTGAAGATCATGTCGGGCGTTCTACGGCTCTCCCGTACGTCGGACATGAAGACGGTCAGTCCGCGCCGCTCAAGTGCGCGGACGGTATCGAGTTGGAGGCGGTTGAGCCGGTGCTTGCGAGACCACAACGGGTGGCCGAGAAGTACGGCCCGCCGTCCGGCCACGACTGCCGTCAGTGCCCCTGCGTCGAGGATCTCGACCTGGTGGTTGTCCTCCTCGAGAATGTGCCCGTAGACCCTCACGAAATGCGCTGCACTCTCTGCCGCGAGGCCCAGCCATCGGTCCAGGTTCAGACGGCGGCCGAGGGCAAGATCGGCAACATCCAAGGCCAGACGCCAATCCAAGAGCCCGTGGACGAATCGGTTGTCCCAGGAGCGCAGGCAGTCAGCGCAAGATGAGTCACAGGCTCGGTGATCATCGGCCTGCCACTGCGAGCTGAGCCGGTCCGCGATCACCGAGAGGGCGCGTCGCAGAATCGGGCCTTGGGCGAGCTCGACGGCATAACCTGCGCCGTTTTCCAGAGTGTCGGCGAGATAGACCGCTGCGGTGCGCATCCCGTTGAGCGTCGCTCGCGACTGGATACCCCCTGACAGCTCCTGTGGTTGAACGTCCAGCTCCGCCTGACAGCCCAGCTTCAAGGCTTCGGCGAACGACTGCATGGCCGATCGGCCCGCCGGGCATTCCTCTGGGTGGGTGTTCACCACTCCGCCCTGCAACCGCACTTTGTCCAGCATCAGCATGACCGCATCGGTGGTGCGGATGTCGCCGATGACACCTCGTCGAGGCGAGCGGACTCCGTCACCTCCCGAATGGACCCCCACGGAACCGAAGTGGTCATCCACGAACTCGAACTCGCGGCCGCGGTTGTCGTTGACAACGATCAACTGGGCCTGTTCCAGCTGCCAGACCTTTACCGCGTCGACCATGTTGGTACGCCGCCCCAGGTCGGTCCAGGCCAGGTCGGCGGCGCCTGTTCCTGAGCCGGCGTTGCGCCGGACGTGGTCATCGCGCATCGTGGCACGAAAGCCGCTCGGCTGGTAGAGCGAGCTCCGTGTCGTGCGGTCCCCACAGACCGGACATGCGCCTCCGCCGGTGGAGGCATGGCTGGCGTAACCACACTTGCACCGTTCGATCTCCACCGGCCTCCCCAGCGGATTGCCAAGGCGCTTGGGGCGGCTCTCGGGTGCCAAGGGATCGAGAGCAACGAAGCCATCCGCGAGGTACGACCAGCCGTCCTTGATCACCGCATTGCCCGGGCTGAACATCGAGACCGCGAGGTCCAGAGCCCTGTCCGCCACAGCCTTGGGAGGTCCGTCCGCGTGCGGCGGGTCGAAGTAGAGGGTACGGACCTTGGTCGGGAAGCCGAACATCGGCAACAGGCCAGCATTGGCAAGGCGCTCGCTGAGCAGCGCCTGGTTGTAGATCGGGTCGTTGGCGATCCGATCGATCTCATCCGCCAGCCGGTTCTGCAACCACTTGCGCATGGCGTCGGAATCCGTGGGACTCAGTCCGGTGTATTTGATGAAGCGCTCCACGACGCGGAGAACTTCGCGGCTCCCCCTGAGCCATTTCCGGACCGCTTCGCCATTGGGTTTGGCACCGGACTCGTCGAGACCCAGCCATTGCTTCACCGAGCCGAATCGGCCATGCGTCGAGGGTGCCCCGGACACTTGGGTGGCCTCGAGCGGCAGAGAGGCGAATGCCTGACGGAGCAACTCGGCAACGACGACGCGGCGAACGATCGTCATGCGGGGGGTGTCGATGAAGGGCGCAGGCACAGGGTCGCCGGTCATTCGCTCCGGATCGCCGTAGTAGAACTCGTCATGGCCGCGGTCACGACACACCGTGACGGCATACGAGAACGGCTGCTCG
Organism: Raineyella fluvialis; assembly: GCF_009646095.1. Lineage (NCBI taxonomy): Bacteria > Bacillati > Actinomycetota > Actinomycetes > Propionibacteriales > Propionibacteriaceae > Raineyella > Raineyella fluvialis. The sequence goes on from NZ_CP045725.1 coordinate 381,155, forward strand.
GCCCCCTTCCGCGTCCGGCTCGCCCGACGCGCTGCTGATAGTTGAAGCGCTGGGGGGGCATGTTCCCCATCACGACCGCCCGCAGCGTGCCGATGTCGACACCCACCTCCATCGTCGTGGTGACGCTGAGTACGTCGATGGCGCTGGTGAGGCGGTTCTCCACATCCGGACGAAACGCCCGACGGAAGAGTCGCTGCCGACGACGCTGTTCCAGGCGATCGGTCTGACCGGTCAGTTCTGCCGCCACCAGACGCCGAGGGGGCTGCCGCGCAAGCCAGGTGTAGTAGTCAGAATCGTCGGGTGTGGCCGGGTCGTACGCGATCTGGTCCAGTACGCCGGAGCATTTCTCTCGGATGCACGTCCCACCGGACTCATGCGCATGAGCACGACCACACGTCCGGCAGATCCAGCGTTCGGTGGGGAGCTCTACGGCGAGCGGCACGTCGAGGCCATCGAGATTAAGGCTCCCCTCGGCCATGACCGGCTTCATCGCGGTGAAGACTGCAGCCGTAAGCGTGTCGGGTTTCATCCGCAGCCGCGCAGCCGCGCGTGTGAGGTAGTTGATGACCGGCCGAGGACGCTTGTCGACGGTCTTGGCCGCGCCCTGCGCGGGCAACAGGTAGCCCGAGGCCAGATAGAGCCGGAGAACCGAACGCACGACAGGCCTGATGCTCTCCTCGACACCGGTCTCGTCCGCGAGGCGCAGGACCGCGGTTCCGGTCTCCTCCAGGTCGCGCCCGCCGGTACTGGTCAAGGCCTCGATGATCGAGGTGATCAGGGTCCGCCGGAACTGACGACGGTGATCGGCCGCGGTCGTCGGCGGTAGCGGCGTCCAGAGGTCGCTGCTCGGAGGATCGTAGGCTCGTTCCCAGGTAGAGCCATCCGCGAGGGTCGTGATGCTCGGGCGTACGCCGCCCGGCGGCACCCCGAGCCCAACCAGCCGCTTCTCGAGGCTGGAGATCAGTCGTCCCCAGGCGAGTCCTTCACCTGCCGACTCCCATTCCTTGATGATAGCCAGTTCGTGGTCTCCAGCCACTTCCATGCTGGTCAGGGCATAGGCCTTGAAGAGCCTGTCGAAGTCCGGATCAGTGCGGAGCTCAGCCAGTCGACGGAGCTGGTCCTCGGTTGTCAATTCCTTGTAGGCGCCCGCACGCAGGAGATCGATGTCGGCGGACTTGGCGCCGGTGACCAGGTCCTCTCGGACGAGCTGGCGAATCAGGTCGTCGTAGTGGTCCTGGTTGAGCGTCATCGCTGTCCGAGCCGCACTGTCCCGGTCGTCAGCGAAGACGACCGTGCCCGGGTCGTCCGGTTCGACGGCAACGGTTCGCAGGACATGCTCCACCGCCAACTGAACGGTCCGTTTCGTGCCCTGGGCAGCAGGCTCGATCGGGCTGGACACCGTACCGTCGCCGGCCAGGTCGACCTGTCGTCTGGTCTGGTCGCAGTTCGGGCACTTGGGCGGCAGGGCCGTGCCCTTCCACGGCCCATTCTTCGTGTTGGCGTGCACGAGGGTGGCGGGCGAGGGCCAGTCGTGGCCTGGGGCAACGAATCCCATTCTGGAGTCGTAACTGCCGGCGATGAAGGACCACGTGGTGTCCCTCGAGGAGTACTGGCCGGTGAGCACACTGCCTGGGCGGAACCAGCAGTAGTCCTCTGCCTTCTCGGCCCGGATGAAGCCACCCTCGCGCGCCTTTTCCGGGGGTGTCGATGAGAGCAACCACCCCTGACCGTCCGCGTTCTTCATGATGTAGCCACCTAGGCTGACGTCACCGCACTCCTGGCAGAGCAGGACCTGGAACACGCGCCCCCCGCAGGGGCAGAAGTAGCGCGGCTCCGCGTACAACGTGCCGATCTTGGGCCGGCCGGCGAGAAACTCGTCGTCGATCTCGCTGCACGACGGATTACAGCAGGCCCAGATTCCCCGCGACGTTCGGGCAAACAGGTGTGCCCGGAACGGTATCTGGTCCTCGCCGGGGTCCGAGGCAAGCTGCTCGAGCAGGGTCTGCATCAGTTCGGGTTCGCTTGAACCGAACAAGACTTGCTCCAGTTTGCCGACACGGGTGGCGCGCGCTTGACCAGAGGTGCAGGCCGCTGCCAGAGCGCGGTCGATTCCTCGCACTTTTCGGCCCGCTTCGATATCGCGCCGGACGGCTACAGGGTCCAGCGGGAGGTCGGCGGAAACCTGGGCCGGCAGCCCCGGGACAATTGTGAACGAGTCCCGTGACACTCCGAAGAACCGCTCGAGGTACGTCAGATGGTCGCTGTCGGACCCGTCGTCCTCCTGGTCGGCGAGATCGGCCTCCAAGGATGCGCTGGTGCCGATTACCCGATACTGCGATGAGCTCGCCGACAGGCCCAGGCGATCCGCGAGGGCACGGATGATCATGGCCACCTCCGCGCCGGATGTCCCACGGTAGAGGTGCAGCTCATCCACCACCAGGGTGAACACGTGGCTCGGATCGGCCTTGAGCCACGCCTTCGTCCGCGCAAAGAGTTCGTCCTCGCGCTGACGCATCAGCATCACATGCAACATGGAGTAGTTGGTGACGAGGATGTCGGGCGGCGCCGTGATCATGTCCCAGCGGGTCGACATCTCGACCCGCCCGGGATCGGCGAACTGTGCCAAGAAGGCAGCGTCACCCTGGTTACGGAACAACTGGTAATCCGCCGCTTGACGCCGCAGCTCCGCGGCAGCCTCCGACACAGAATCCATGGAACGATTGCCCGGAATGTTCCCCTTCCCCGGCGTCGCTGATGTGTAGCGACCGAACCAGATCTCGGGTCCCCGAGATCCCAGATCGTTCGTAATGCCCGCCGCAGGCGAACGATCTGGTCCTCGACCAAGGCATTCATTGGGTAGAGGATCATCGTGCGCATGGCGTTGTCCGGGCTCTCCGGGCGCAATTGCCGCCAACGCGGCCTCTGCTCGACCTCCCACCACCGCTCGACACCATGTGGCCGCTGCCAGGTCCGGCCTTCGAGGAGTAGGCGACTCAAGACGGGCAACAGGAAAGCCTCAGTCTTACCGGAGCCCGTGCCAGAGGTGACGATCGGGTTGTGGCGTCCACGGTCGGTTGCCGCGATCTGCCAGGAATCTGCTTGGTGCTGGCGCAGCTTGAATCCTTCTGGCGGGCTGCTGAACAGTGCCCGAGTAAGCAACCCTGTTTCCTGGTCCGTCAGGCCGGTAGCTCGGGCAATCGGCCCGATGGGCGCGGTGCTGTCGTACGGCAGGACCGGTTCCAACAGCAGTTCCTGAACGAGATCCGCTCCGTCATGCAGTAGAGCGCGACGCTCGCGGACCAGCGCTTCCGACCCCAAGTGCGCCTCGCTGTCCAGACTGCGCATCAATGCGTCCTGCAGTCCTCGACGCACTCCCACCGGATCCATCTGGCACCCCGCCCGTGTTCTCATGATTTTCTCAGGAGTCTAGGAGATGACGCTGACAGTTCTCAGTGCCACCGGGTCAATCATTCGGCCAACCGCATCATCCGAGTGGCTGACCCGGGCCGGACCCAGGCTCGGTAGGGTGCGAATATCGCCATCGTCAAAGGAGCGTCGTGCCCGTCCCAGCCCCACCCGTTCGGCCACCCATCGCCCCTGGCGTCACGGTGGTGGTCCGCGACGAGGAATGGCTGGTCACCTCCGTCGACGTGACCAACGACGGCCAGCTCCTGCACGTCCAGGGCCTCGGGGCGTTGGTGAAGGGCACCACGGCCAGCTTCTACGACTCGCTCGACGACATCCAAGTCCTCGACCCCGCGCAGGCGATGCTCACCCCGGATGCCTCCCCCGGGTACCGCCGCACCAAGCTCTGGCTCGAGGCCACGCTGCGCAAGACCCCGGTCCCGCTCAGCGACGACAAGCTCGTGGTCTCCACCCAGATGCTCGCCGACCCGCTCGCCTACCAGCAGTCCGCGGTGCGCAAGGCGCTCTCCCCCGACAACCTCCGCACCCGCATCCTGCTCGCCGACGCGGTCGGTCTGGGTAAGACGCTCGAGATCGGGATGATCCTGGCCGAGCTGGTCCGCCGCGGCCGCGGCGACCGGATCCTCATCGTCTGCCCGCGCCACGTCCTGGAGCAGATGCAACACGAGATGTGGACCCGCTTCGCGCTGCCGTTCGTACGGCTCGACTCGGTCGGCGTGCAGCGGGTGAAGCAGAAGCTCCCCGCCACCCGCAACCCGTTCACCTTCTACCGGCGGGTCATCATCTCGATCGACACGCTGAAGCAGGACCGGTTCGCCAACGACCTGCGCGGCCACCGCTGGGACGCCGTCGTCATCGACGAGTCGCACAACGTCACCAACTCCGCGACCCAGAACAACCGGCTGGCCCGCATCCTCGCCCCGAGCACCGACGCGCTCATCCTCGCCTCCGCGACCCCGCACAACGGCCGCGAGGAGTCGTTCGCCGAGCTGATCCGTCTGCTCGAGCCGACCGCGGTTACCCCGGACGGCCGACTGCGCGAGGACGAGGTCAAACGCCTTGTCGTACGCCGCCACCGGCACAGCCCCGAGGTCGCCAACGTCGTCGGTGCCGACTGGGCCGAGCGCAAGGAGCCGCAGAACCTCCTCATCCCCGCCTCCGCGCAGGAGGACGCCGTCGCCGACGAGCTCGACCGCGTCTGGCTGCACCCGCAGGGATCCTCGCCCTACTCGGGCAAGGTCACCCAACTGTTCCCCTGGACGCTGGCCAAGGCGTTCCTGTCCTCCCCCGCCGCCCTGCGCGCGAGCATCCACAACCGGATCCGCACGCTCCAGGCCCACCCCGCGCCGGACCAGCAGCGCGAACTTGACGCCCTGCACCGCCTCGACAAGCTCAACGACGCCTCGTACGCGACCGCGGGCGGCAAGTACGGCCGTCTCGTCTCCTACCTCCGCGCAATCGGGGTCGCCAAGGACTCCAGCACCCGCGCGGTCGTCTTCGCCGAGCGCGTCGACACGCTGCACTGGCTGCAACAACGACTCCGCAAGGAGTTCGGGATGGCCGAGGACCAGGTCACGGTGCTGCACGGCGGCCTGACCGACGTGGACCAGCAGGAGGTCGTCGAGTCGTTCAAGCAAGCCGGCTCCCCGATCAGGGTGCTGGTCACCGGCGACGTCGCCTCCGAGGGCGTCAACCTGCACAAGCAGTGCCACGAACTGATCCACTACGACATCCCGTGGAGCCTGATCCGCCTCGAGCAGCGCAACGGCCGCATCGACCGCTACGGCCAGAAGGTCTCCCCGCAGATCACCACCCTGCTGCTGCAGCCCAGCTCCCAGACGTTCTCCGGGGATCTGGTCGTGCTGACCAAGCTGCTGGAGCGCGAGGAGCAGGCGCACAAGGCGCTCGGCGATGCCGCCTCCCTGATGGGCAAGTACTCCGTGGAGGCCGAGGAGGAGGAGATCCTCAAGGTCCTCGCCGGCCAGCAGGACCTCGACGAGGTCGTCGCCGACGTGGCCACGGTGGCCAGCGGCGGCGGCCTGGCGGGGCTCCTCGCCCGGCTCAGCAAGGCACCCGCCCAGCCCACCGCCTCGGCCGCGAACCACCCGCGGACCCTGCTCTACACCAAGCAGGTCGACTTCCTGCGCGACGCCCTGCAGGAGGCGTTCCGTACGCCGGCCGCCCGGCCCCAGGCCAACGGGGTGGGCTGGAAGGAATACCCGCAGGACCGGATCGCCGAGTTCGCTCCCCCGGCCGACCTGCGCCAGCGCCTCGAGGTGCTGCCCGCCACCTACCTCTCCGACCGCAAGGTGCTCGAGGACTTCAAGCTCGTCACCACGCCCACCCGCGGCCAGGAGGTGCTCGCCGAGGCCCTCGTCGACACCAGCTCGCATACGTCGTGGCCGGAGGCCCACTACCTCGGGCCGCTGCACCCGGTGCTGGACTGGGCCGCCGACCAGGCGCTGGCCTCGCTGTCGCGCAACGAGGTGTTCGCGCTCCGCGGAACCGTCGATGTCCCCACGGTCCTGCTGCTGGGCACGCTCACCAACCGGCGTGGCCAGGTCGTCGCGGCCTCGTTCATGGCCGTCGAGTTCTATGACCCGGACAGCCCCCACGGCTTCGTCACTCCGTACGGCACCCCACAGGAGATGCTCGAGGCGGTGGGGCTGACCGGCTCGGCCAGTAACCCGGGCGCGCCTGCCGGGATCGACAAGCTGCAGGCGTTGATGCCCGCTGCGGTCCGCGACGGAGACGCGTACCTGGAGCAGGTCTTCGTGGCCGCGGCCGACAGCACCCAGCAGCGGGTCGATGACTGGGTGCAGCGCACCGATGCCTGGATGGACGCGTACGAGTCCGACGTGCTGATCAAGCGCTCCGAGGTGAAGCAGCGCCGGATCGGCGTGGCCGAGGAGAAGAAGCTGCTGGCCTCGATGGCCCCGGACCGGCAACTGCTGCGACCGCTGGCGATGATCCTGCCCGCCGACCATCCGGTCGCCGCTCCCCCTGCGGCACCCATGGCTACTGGCCCCACCCTCTTCACCGGATCGGAGGCCTGAGCCATGGCGACCAGCGATGCCATCGTCGATGTCGAGGACTGGATCTCCGAGCACTTCTTCACCGCCGAAGCCAAGGGCGAGAGCTTCCAGCAGAAAGTCCTGATCCGGCGCAAGGAGTGGGAGGAACTCGACGGTCCGGACGGATCGCCACGGTCGAGGTTCACGTCCTCCCGCAGCAAGCTTCTCGACGCGCTCACCGCGCTCTACACCGACGGGAACACCGACCCCGCGACCACCGCGCAGCGGATCACCGATCTCTACCGCGATCTGCGGACGATCCTCGGCTACGCCACCGGCGAGTTCCACATCGAACAGTCAGGACCGGTCCGCTTCTACAACACGCTTGGCGTGACGGCCGACGCACCGTTCGTGATCATCGGCGCCAAGCCCGTTGATGCGCTCGACGAGCTGCTGCCCAAGGACCAGAAGACCCTGCTGTGCCCGTTCCCGATCAGCGAGAAGGACGAGCTGACCTCGGTGTCGCGGACCCTGTCACACCTGTTCGTCCGCGAGGACGGGCCCCAGTTCGCCTTGGTGATGGCCGGGCGCTGGCTGGTCGTCGCCGAGCGCAGCCGCTGGCCCGAGGGCCGCTACCTGGCCGTCGACCTCCAGACGGTCGCCGACCGCAACGACGCCAAGCGCGGCGGTGAGATCGACAAGGCCCTGACCTGCCTGGCGGCCGACTCGTTGGCCCCGGACGCCGACGGCGCGATCTGGTGGACGAAGATCCTCGAGGAGTCGATCAAGCACACCGTCGGGGTCAGCCAGGACCTGCGCGAGGGCGTGCGGCTGTCGGTCGAGTTGATCGCCAACGACGTCGTGCAGCGCCGCAAGGCGAAGGGACTGCCCCACTGCCGGCCGACCAGGCCCAGCCGCTGGCCCGCCAGTCGCTGCGGTTCATCTACCGGCTCCTGTTCCTGTTGTACGCCGAGGCCTCCCCCGAGCTCGGCGTGCTGCCGGTCGGCGCACCGGAGTACCAGGACGGCTACAGCCTGGACCGGCTGCGCGACCTCACCCTGGTTGAGCTCGGCTCCCCGCACGCCCGCACCGGCACCCACCTGTACGACTCGCTCGGCGTGCTGTTCCGGTTGGTCGACCAGGGCCACCACGCGCCAACCGCCGACGCCGATACGGACGAGGGGGCAGGCGCCCAGGGGTTGGAGTTCAACAGCCTGCGCGCCGACCTGTTCCTCCCGAAGGCGATCGAACACATCGGCGAGGTGAAGCTCGGCAACGCCGCCCTGCAGCAGGTGTTGCGCCACCTGCTGCTGAGCAAGGAGCAGAAGGGCAAGGACCGCGGCTTCATCTCCTACGTCGACCTCGGCATCAACCAGCTCGGCGCGGTCTACGAGGGGCTGATGTCCTACACCGGCTTCTTCGCCGAGACCGACCTGTACGAGGTGGCGAAGAACGCCAATGCGGAGAAGGGCTCGTGGGTGGTGCCGGTCGAGCGCGCCCACGACATCGCCGAGTCGGACTTCGTCACGACCACCGATCCGATCACGGGCGAGACCAAGCCGGTGATGCACGACCGCGGCACGTTCGTCTTCCGGCTGTCCGGGCGGGAGCGCCAGCAGTCCGCGTCGTACTACTCCCCCGAGGTCATCACCCGGTTCGTCGTCTCCCAGGCACTGGAGGAGCTGCTCGACCAGGACGGGCAGCGTACGCCGGCCCGCGACATCCTCGACCTGACCGTCTGCGAGCCAGCGCTCGGCTCCGGCGCGTTCGCGGTCGAGGCAGTGCGTCAGCTCGCCGAGCAGTACCTCAGCCGGCGGCAGGAGGAGCTGGGCGAGCGGATCGACCCCGACCAGTACCCACAGGAGCTGCAGAAGGTCAAGGCCTCGATCGCCCTGCACCAGATCTACGGGGTGGACCTGAACACGCAGGCCGTCGAGTTCGCCGAGATCACGCTGTGGCTCGACTCCATGTCGAAGGACCTGCAGGCTCCGTGGTTCGGCCTCCACCTGCGCCGCGGCAACTCCCTCATCGGCGCCCGGCACGCGGTGTACAGCCGCGACCAGATCACCTCCCGGGCCTGGCTGACCATACCTCCCACCGACATCCCGCTCACTGGGATCGCCGAGAAACTGCGCGACGACACCCGCGACATCGACCTTGGCAGCTGCATTCACCACTTCCTGCTTCCGGCAGACGACTGGGGCTCGACCGCAGAGGCCAAGGAAGCCAAGGAACTCGTCCCCGAGCGGGTCAAGCAGATCAAGGCATGGCGGAAGTCGATCACCCGGAAGCTGACGACCAAGCAGCTCAACGCTCTCGAGGAGATCGCCCACCAAGTCGAGGCACTGTGGATGCTCGCCTACCGGCGGCTGGTCGTGGCCGAGCAGGAGTCTCGCAGAAGCATCAAGCTCTGGGGCCTCGACGAGGAACTCCCTGGCTCCACTGTCACCCGCGAGCAGATTGAGGAATCCCTCGCCGACGAGGACGGCGCCTACCGGCGACTGCGCCGGGTGATGGACGCCTGGTGCGCCCTATGGTTCTGGCCGCTACACGGTAAGGAAGTCTGGACCGAGGACGATCGGCCAAAGATCGACCCGCCCAGCCTGGACGAGTGGATCGACGCACTGGGCCAGCTCGTCGGCTCCAACAAGCAGACTCGCCGCGCCGCCCAGCACGGCGCCGACATGCTGCGGCCCGACAACGCGTGGGCGACACTCGCGGCCCAAGAGGACTTCGAGATCAAGGGCGCGGGCGCCCGCCCGATCGCAGAGGTCAAGCAGCAGCACCCCTGGCTACAGGTATGCGATGATGTCGCCGCCGAGCAGGGCTTCTTCCACTGGCACCTGGACTTCGCAACCATCTTCGGCTCCGGCGGCTTCGACCTGCAGGTCGGCAACCCGCCCTGGGTGCGGCCCCGCACGGATGTCGAGGCCCTGTTGGCGGAAGGTGACCCGTGGTGGCAACTCGCCCTGAAGCCCGGCGAGGCTGAGAAGCGAGCCCGCCGTGACGCGACACTGGCACTCCCAGGCCTCCGCGACTTGGTCTTAGGTGCCACAACTGACACGGTCGTCTTGGCCGAGTACACCGGCTCAGTTGTCGACTATCCGACCTTGGCAGGTCTCCAGCCCGATCTCTACCGATGCTTCATGTCGCAAACGTGGGCACATTCGTCGATGACGGGGATCGTGGCGCTGGTTCATCCTGAGTCTCACTTCACAGATGAAAAGGCCGGACGGCTACGACGGGAGACCTACGCCCGACTTCGCCGTCACTGGCAGTTCATCAACGAACTCCTGCTCTACGAAATTGATGACAAGCGCATTTACGGAGTTCACATTTATGGGACACCCCAGGGACAAGTGCAGTTCCTGTCAGCATCGTCTATTTTCCACCCTGACACCGTCGAGCGCTCGTTACACCACAGCGGCGAAGGGGAGCAGCCCGGTTTCAAGGACCCGAGTACCCGAACGTGGGACCTCCGACCGCACCGCTCACGCATCATCCATGTCACAGAAGAGGTACTTGAGTCCTGGCACAAAGTCCTAGAGGAGAACGGGACTCCTATCGCGGAAACCCGCATGATTTCCACAGTAAACACCGCCGTCGCCGATGTGCTGACCCAACTCGCTCGAAATGACCGGATCGGATCGCTTGGCTTGGAGTTCTCCCGCGGTTGGGACGAGAGTATCGACCGCAGGAAGGGCCGCTTCGAGTCTCGCTGGGGAGCCCCGGACTCATGGCGTGAGGTGATTCTACAAGGTCCCCACCTGCACGTCGCAACGCCGTTCTTCAAGTCGCCCAACCCGACAATGAGGAACAACCAAGACTGGTCGTTGACCGACTTGGAGACCCTCCCCCCAGAAGCGCTGCCCGTGACGGCGTACAAGCCTGCCGGGGACCCCGCTGGCTACGATGCCGAGTACACACAATGGAAATCAGGCCCAGCGCGTAACTTCTATCGCATTGCATGGCGCGAAATGGCAAAGAACAGCAACGAACGCACACTCATTTCCGCCATTATTCCACCTGGGCCCGCACACGTTCATGCGGTGAACACATTCAGGCCCACGGGAGCCCTCGAATTGGTTATAGCGCAAGGACTCGCCGCATCCCTAACTGCCGACTTGGCCGTTCGATCATCGGTCAAAGATCACATCAATGGCGGGGTAATCCGTCGACTTCCTAAGCCGCGCGAGGACTCCCCAGGCCTTCGTGCACTTCTGCTCCGCACGCTCCGTCTCAACTGCCTCACTGACGCGTACGCGGGCCTGTGGCGCGAGCTCTGGGATGACGCGTACGCCACCGAGGCATGGGCGGGCGGTGTGGAACGGCCCAACCGTCCGGCGTTGGGTGCTGCCGGGCCGGAGTGGTCGGTGTCCTCGCCACTGCGGATCGCCGAGGACCGGCGCAACGCGCTCGTGGAGATCGACGCCCTTGTCGCGCTGATGCTGGGCGTTACCGCCGACCAGCTCTGCACGGTTTACCGCACCCAGTTCGCGGTCCTCTACGGCTACGACCACAACAAGTACCTCTACGACGCCAACGGCCGCGAAGTACCGAACTCGGTGCTCACCGTGTGGCGGAACAAGGGCAACCGGATCACCGCTGAGGAGCGCACCGCCACCAACCAAGCCGGGAACACTTACACGTACGAGTTGCCGTTCCGGGTGCTCGATCGTGAAGCCGACATGCGGCAGGCATATGCCGAGTTCGAGCGGCGGCTGGCAGAGCGTTCATGAGTGAGTTGCTGCCGACCCTCCAGGCCCGCGACATTCAGCGCGGGCTGCGGGACTATCTCACCACGACGTTCGCCCTCGCCGACTCCGATGCCCGGCGCGCGCTCGATGACTTCCTCAGCGACGAGCACGACGGCATCTTCAAGGGCCCGTACGTGCGCATGCGCCTCCCCTACCGCGCAGCGCCCAAGTACGCCGAACCGTCGCTGGAGTGGCAGCCGCCCTACCCGCCGTACGCCCATCAGGCGACGGCGTGGTCGCGGCTGACCACCCTCGACCGGGGGCCGGACAAGCCCCGGCCACTGCCGACCCTGGTCACCACCGGCACCGGTTCGGGCAAGACCGAGGCGTTCCTCTACCCGATCCTCGACCACGTGCTGCGAGCCCACGACCGAGGCGTCACCGGCACCAAGGCGCTGATCCTCTACCCGATGAACGCGCTGGCCAACGACCAGGCGCTCCGCCTCGCCAAGCTCATCGCCGACCCGGCGAACGGGCTCTCCGGTGTCACCGCCGCCCTCTACACCGGCCAGGACAGCAAGCCCCGCACCCGGGTCAGCGAGGACAGCCTGATCACCGACCGCGGCATCATCCGCGACTCGGCCCCCGACATCCTGCTGACCAACTACAAGATGCTCGACCAGCTGCTGCTGCGCGAGGAGGACCAGTCGATCTGGCGCCAGAGCGCCGAGAGCCTGACCTACCTGGTGCTCGACGAGTTCCACACCTACGACGGGGCCCAGGGCACCGACGTCGCGATGCTGCTGCGCCGCCTCGGCCTGACGCTGAAGAGCCACTGGGCACCCAGCACCCACACCGAGGATGAACTGACCCGCCCGCTGGGCCGGATGACCCCCGTCGCGACCTCCGCCACGCTCGGTGACAAGGGCGATCCGGCCGAGATGGTCGGCTTCGCCACCACGGTGTTCGGCGAACCCTTCAGCGCCGACGACGTGGTCACCGAGACCCGGGTCAGCCTCGACGAGTGGTGCGCCGGAGCCCATGCCCGCGTCGCTGCTCACCACATCTCCCCCGCCCCGGTGCAGGCCAGCCTCCTACGGACGATCAATGCCGCTGTCTCCCAGCTCGGCGAGGCACCTGAGCCGCACGATCTCGCGGTCACCGTTCTCAACGGGCTCTATCAGCCCGACGACCCCAGCGCCGCGGCCCAGCGCAAGCCGCTCACCGCGCTCGCCGACCTCGAAGCCCTCGCCAAGGCGCACCCGCTGGTGCGCTCCCTGATCGAGCATGCGGTCGACGCGACCAGCCTGGCGAGCCTGGCCACCGAACTGGTCCCGCTGGCCGGGGCAGGCCCCGACTTGGTGGCGCAGGCCACCGAGTTCCTCACCGACCTGGTCGGCGCACTCAGCCACCTGCGCGCCCAGCTCGGCCGCGGCTTCGTCACCATGGAGACCCACCTGTGGGTCCGCGAACTCACCCGGATCGATCGGCTGGCCAGCACCTCCCCCGGTTATCGCTGGTCCGACGACGGCGTGGTCACCGGAGCCGCTGGCGGGGTGACCGGAGACCCGGGCGCCGTCGCGTTCCCCGCCGTCTACTGCCGCCACTGCGGCCGGTCCGGCTGGGGTGTCGGGCTGGGCCCGACCGGGACCGGCCTGGACCACGACGACAAGCGGATCCGCGCCGACCACGCCGCCGGCAACGGCCGCTTCCGCGCCCTGATCCGGGCCACCAGCTCCGAGGCCGAGCACCTGGCCGCCAACCCCGGTGAGAACAGCGAGTTCGGCTGGTTCTCCGTCCGCGGCCGCGAACTGACCCGGACCGACCCGGGCGAGGAGGAGCGCCAGGAGAGCGACTACCTGCCGGTCCTCACCCACTGGGGCGACAACGCCGACGACGCCTCCCGCCAGGACACCTGCCCCGCCTGCCAGAAGGACGACGGCATCCGCTTCCTCGGCTCGGCCATCGCCACCCAGCTCTCGGTGACGCTGTCCGGCCTGTTCGGCACCGACAACCTCGACCCCGCCGAGAAGAAGGCCCTCGTCTTCACCGACAGCGTCCAGGACGCCGCGCACCGGGCCGGGTTCATCGAGTCCCGCTCGCACACCCTGACGCTGCGCGCCGCCCTGCGCGCCAGCATCGGTCCCGAACCGGCCACACTGAAGTCGCTCGTCGCGACGGTCCTCTCCGACGCCGGTAAGGACCCGTTCCGCCGCTACCGGCTGCTGCCGCCCGACGTGGTCGGCCGCGACGACTTCTCCGCCTTCTGGCGTACGGATGCCTCCGGTCCGGCCCGGGTGGCGGCGACGCGACGGGTGGAGTCCCGGCTGCTGTTCGACACCGTGCTGGAGTTCGGCCTGCAGGCCCGGCTGGGTCGCACCCTCGAGCTCACCGGCTCGGTCGCCGCCCAGGTGGACGCCGGGATGCCCGCCGCGCTGGCGAACATCGCCCGGCAGGTGATCAAGCAGGCCGACACCGAGCCCGCCCTGTTCACCCCGCTCGACCAGCGCCCCGACGACATGCTCGTCCGCTGGGTCCGCGGCGTGCTGGAGCACATGCGCACCCAGGGCTCGATCGCCCACAAGTGGTTCGACAAGTACATCGAGAACGACGGCAACCGCTGGATGATCTGGGGCGGCCGGCCCAAGGGTCAGGGCATGCCCGCCTTCCCGAAGGGCCGCTCGGCCCCCGGGTTCCCCCGCGTCGGCGGCGCCCAGCTCAAGGGCGATCCGCTGCTCGACCCGGTCACCAGCCCGCAGAGCTGGTACTCCCGCTGGGCCAACAAGACCCTCGGTGTCACGCCGCAGTTCGGCGCCCGGCTGAGCAAGGCGCTGCTGCAGCGGCTCGCCGACGCCGGGATCCTCACCGCCACGACGACGAAGTCCTCGGCCACCGTCTACGCGATCCCGACTGACCGGGTGCTGGTCTCCGAGCTCGACCTGCCCGGCCTGCAGGCCGGGCGGTACCGGCTGCACTGCTCGGTCTGCCACACCGAGCACCCCGGCACGGCCGAGACCGTCGACCAGCTCGTCGGCGCGCCCTGCCTGATGGTCCGCTGCTCCGGCACCCTGGATCGGGCGCCCATCGAGGACAACTACTACCGCCACCTCTACGACTCCTCCGACATGCGCCGCGTCGTCGCCCGCGAACACACCAGCCTGGTCCCCGACACCGAGCGCCTGGCCCGCGAGGGCGCCTTCCGGTCCTCCCGCGCCGACTCGAGCGCGCCGAACGTCCTCGTCGCCACACCCACCCTGGAAATGGGCATCGACATCGGCGACCTGTCCGCGGTCTTCCTCGCCTCACTGCCCCGTACGGTCGCCTCGTACGTCCAACGGGTCGGGCGCGCCGGCCGCCTGACCGGCAACGCGCTGGACATGGCCTTCGTCACCGGCCGCGGCGAACACCTGCCCCGACTCGGTGACCCGCTGTCCATGATCAACGGCGCGGTCCGCCCGCCGGCGACCTACCTGAGCGCCGAGGAGATGCTCCAGCGCCAGTACCTCGCGCACATCCTCGACGAGTTCGCTCGAGACCCCGGGCGGGCGCATCCGCGGCTGGCCGAGGCGGTGATGGCCTCGACCGAGCCGGGCACCTTCCTCGGCGACCTGGTCACGTACGCCGAACAGAATGCCGGGCCGCTGCTCGAGCGCTTCCTCAGCGCCTTCGACGACCTGCTGCCGGCCGCCGTCGCGAACCTGCGAGCCTGGGCCACCCCCGGCGAGGCACCGCGCAATAGCGGTCTGGCCGCGATGGTGGTCGGGGCGTCGGGGCGCTGGGCCCGTACGGTCCAGGAGCTGCGTCAGCGCAAGCTGACGATCCAGAAGGAGATCCCCGACCTGCGCCAGCGCGCCGAGGTCCCGGCCGCGACCGAGGACGACAAGCGCGACCTGCGGATCGCCGAGGCCACGCTGAAGATGACCAACGGTCAGATCGCCGAGCTGACCACCGACCACTGGATCGGCACGCTCGAGGCGTACGGCATCCTGCCGAACTACACCCTGGTCGATGACAGCGTGCACCTGGACGTCTCCGTCTCCTGGCTCGACCCGGACAGCCAGACGTACGAGTCGGACTCCTTCGGCGTCGACCGCTCCGGCGGGGCCACGCCGCTGCGGGAGTTCGCCCCCGGGGCGACGTTCTACGTGCACGGCCTGGAGGTCGCGATCGACGCGGTCGACCTGGGCCCGAACGCGTCGGCGATCCGCGCGATGGCGATGTGCAGCGAGTGCGGCTACGTGGAGGACATGGCCCTCAGCGGCCACCAGCAGGATCCCCAGCCGTGCCCACGGTGCGGCAGCTCCTCCACCCGCGACACGGGCAACCACGTGCCGGTCGTCGAGCTCAAGCGGGTGACCGCGGCCGTACGGCGCGACGAGGCGCTGATCTCCGACCGCTCCGACGAGCGGCGGCAGGTGTGGTTCGGGATCGTGCCGGCGATCGACGTCGACCCGGCCGAAGTCGCCGAGCAGTGGTATGTCAAGGGCTACGACTTCGGTGTGAAGTACCTGCGCCGGATGACACTGCGCTGGTTCAACGTCGGTGAGCAGGGCGAGTTCGGGCAGAAGCGGCGGATCGCCGGCAAGGACATGGTCGCGCCGCTGTTCCGGGTCTGCGTCGGCTGCGGCTGCCGTGACCTGACCGCAAAGAGCAATAGCCGGAACGAGCACCGGCCGTGGTGCGCCTACCGGACCAGCAGCGACGAGCACGTCGAGGAGATCGCGCTGTCGCGGACGCTGCAGACCCAAGGAGCGATGATCCCGCTGCCGATCTCGGTGACGACCGGGGACCCGTTCGCGATCCCGAGCCTGTCGGCGGCACTGAAGCTGGGGCTGCGCGAGCAGTTCGGCGGCGCGCCCGACCACATCGGCGTCGCGGAGGTGCCGGACCCGGTCAGCACCGAGCTGGGCACCCGCGAGGCGCTGGTGCTCTACGACACTGTGCCCGGCGGAACCGGCTACCTGGCCGAGCTGTCCGACCCGGCACGGGTCCACGACCTGCTCTACCAGGCCTGGCGCAAGGTCGCCGAGTGTCCCTGTCGCGACGAGGAGCGGCTGGCCTGCCACCGCTGCCTGCTGCCGCTGGCAGCGGGGCGCGACATCGACCGGGTGTCCCGGCAGGCCGCCGAGCGGCACCTGGGAGCGATCCTGACCGCAGGACGCCTCGACGAACCCGAGCCGGACCTGGTCTGGGACGTCACGGTCGAGCGGCCGCCGGCGGATCCGTCGATGTCGCCGCTGGAGCTGCGCTTCGCCGAACTGTTCCGGGCGCTGCTGGAGGACCTCAACGCCACCGTCCAGGACGTGCCCGGGACCTGGGGCAACACGATCCGGGCGAACGTACGTCCCCGCCGCTGGACGCTGGAGCCGCAGGTGCCCGTCCTCAACTCGAAGCCGGACTTCGTACTGCGTTCCGACGACACGAACGTCCCGCCGGTCGCGATCTTCACCGACGGGCTCGCCTACCACGCCAGCGTCGCCGTGAACCGGCTGGCCGATGATGCCGGGAAGCGATCCGCGCTGGCCGAGGCGGGCTATCTGGTCCTCAGCGTCACCGCAGCGGATGTGAGCACTGAGGAGAAGCGACGGGCCGACGAGCGGATCACCGTCGCGGCGCCGGAGTGGTTCGACGAGGCGCAGGCCGGCGTGGTGGCGAACCATGGCCAGTACCAGTCCGGCGACTACGCGGTGGTCACCGGCGGCCCGTTCGCCTTCCTGCGTCGATGGATCCGGGCGCCGTACGCCGATGCGCAGCGTCGGATGGCGGACCACCTGCCGATGATCTTCGCAACGTCAACCCAGGCTGTCAGCGGGGTCGTCACGGCGAACCAACCCGCCGCCGAGCAGGCCCGCCGGATCCTGCAGGGCGGCTCGCCCGGCGTCGTGGTCGGCGAGACGGTGCCGGCCTGGTGGTGGCACCGGGGTCCCCTCGTGGTGTTCTCGCGGCTGATGCCAGCCGATTCCATCGAGGTCGTCGCCATGGTCGACGATCGGCCCTCGGCGGTCGGGTCGGCCGGGTTCCCCGATGCCTGGTGGGACTGGCTGACCGTCGCGAACGGACTGCAGGGCCGCCAGATGCCGACCACGATCACCACGCTGGAGCGGATGAAGTTGGCCGCGGCGCAGAAAGCGTCCGGACCGGCGCCGGCCGCTTCGGTCCCGGCGTCGGGGACCGGCGGTCTCCGGGCCGAGGTGTTCACTCCTGGCTGGAAAACGATTCTCGACGGGGCACTGGAGGACGAGCGCAGCCTTGGCGAGGAACTGGCCCGGGCCGGGTTGCGTACGCCCGACGCGATGGGCGACGAGGTCGGCGACACCGGCATCCCCGCCATGTTCTTGTGGGAGGTCGAGCACGTGGTCGTGTTGAGAGACCTGGTCGAGCAGGACGTCGAGGACCTGCGTACACGGGGCTGGACGGTGCTCGGGCCGGAAGCCACCGACATCGAGGCGGCCCTCAGCGGCGCCGCTGACCGGCGCAACGAGGGCAGGAGGGCGTCTGATGGCCGAGTCGAATCTGATCATGATCAAGCCGTTGAGCAGGATCGATCCGCGGCTGCGGAGCAAGGCCTTCGCCTTCCTCGAGAAGCTGACCGAGGACGACAGCGCCCCCGGGCTGCATATCGAGCCGATCAAGAACAGCGCGGATCCTCGGGTACGGACCGGCCGGGTCGACCTGCAGTTCCGTGCGGTGCTGTTCCGTCTGACCGGCGCGAACGACGTCTCGTACGTCTTCCACGGCATCTGGAACCACGACGACGCGATCAGGATCGCGCAGCGGACTAAGCTGAAGACCAATCCGGTCAACGGCCTGATGGAGGTCATCGAGGCAACCACTCCAAAGGAGGAGCCGGCCACCTCGACGTGGGTGCCCTCCCCTGGGGCGCCGACCGCGGCAACGAGCACGGCGGACGCCGGGCCCTCTCCTGCCACCGGGCCGGCAGCTGTCACTGGGACGGCGCCGGTCCTCGGGGCCACAGCCGGTACAGCGCCCGCCCCGGCGCCCGGCCCTGCAGCCTCGGTAGAGAGCGCCATCGTCCCCACCCGGAGGCCCTGGCAGGTCGCCGCCACCCGCGCCGAGTTGGTGAACGGTCTCGGCCTCGACGAGGCCCTCGCCGAGCGGGTGCTGGCGTGTGCGGACGAGGACGCCATCCTCGACCTGGCCGGCGCGTTCGTCGACTGGCGCAGCAACGCGCTGCTGGAACTGGCGGCCGGCGCAACAGTCGCCGAGGTCAAGGATCGCCTCGAAATCACCGAGGCGCCCGGCCGCGACGACAGCGACCAGGCCATCCTCGACGGTCTGCGGCAGCCCGCCTCACAAGGGGCGTTCACCTTCGTGGAGAACAACGACGAACTGCGCCGGATCATCGAAGAGGGCGACTTCGGCGCCTGGCGCGTCTGGCTGCACCCCGAGCAGCGCAAGTACGTGACCCGTGACTACCAGGGCCCGTTCCGGCTCTCCGGCGGCGCCGGCACGGGCAAGACCGTGGTCCTGCTGCACCGCGCCCGGCGACTCGCCAAGGCCAATCCGCAGGCGCGCATCGTCCTGACCACCTTCACCACGAACCTCGCGGACGCCCTGGCCCGTGACCTGAGTCGACTCGACCCGGACCTGCCCCGGGCTCAGGAACTGGGAGATCCCGGCGTCCTGGTCCGTGGCGTCGACGCGCTGGCGTACGCGGCCATCAAGTCGGCCGGCTCCGAAATCAGCGCCGCCGTCGACGATGTGCTCGGAGCCCCGAGTTCCCACGTCCAGCAGCGCACAGCCGGCGATGCCTGGAAGGCGGCGATCGCCACGGCCGGGTCCGACCTGCCGGCTGCCCTGCACACCCCCCACTTCTTGCAGGCCGAGTACGAGGCCGTCGTCCTGCCGGGGCACATCACGGCGCAGGCCGATTATCTGCGCGTCCGCCGGCCCGGCCGGGGCGTACGCCTCAACCGCAAGGAACGCGCTGCGGTGTGGCAGGTCATCGAGGCCTACCGGGCAAGCTCCAGGGTCGAGGGCACGCTCGACTTCGCCGAGGCCGCGACTGTCGCGGCCGCGCACCTGACCAAGCAGGCGGCCGAAGGACAGGGTCACCGGGCCGACCACCTCCTGGTCGACGAGGGCCAGGACCTCTCCCCCGCGCACTGGCAGCTACTGCGGGCTCTGGTCGGCGAGGGCCCGAACGACCTCTTCATCGCCGAGGATTCCCATCAGCGGATCTACGGCCACAAGCTCGTGCTGGGCCAGTACGGGATCCGGATCGTCGGCCGGTCGCAGCGCCTGACCCTGAACTACCGGACGACTGCGGAGAACCTGCACTTCGCCCTCGGCGTGCTCGACGGCGGGACCTACGCCGACCTGGAGGACCAGCCCGAGGAGACCGGCCGCTACCACTCCTCGCGGCGAGGGCCGGTACCGCAGGTGATCGCGTGCGGGTCGATGAACGGGGAGCTGGATACGGCCGCCAACCTGATCCGCGGCTGGGCCGAGCAGGCGCCGCAAGAGGGACGGGGTACGGAGACGATTGCGATCCTTGTACGCGACCAGTACCAGCGCGACCGGGTGGTCAGTGGTCTGGGCGAGCGCGGAGTCAACGTACGCCCCGTGGATCGGGAAGCGGTCAAGCCCGGCCCGCCGGTGGCGATGACGATGCACCGGGCGAAGGGCACGGAGTTCTCGAAGGTGCTGCTGTTCGGGATGAGCGAGAAGTCGATCCCGAAGATCGTCAGAGGCGCTGATTACTCCGTCGACGAGAAGCAGGATGCGCTGCTGCGGGAACGGTCGCTGCTGTACGTGGCAGCGTCGCGGGCCAGGGATGAGCTGGTGGTGACGTGGAGCGGGGAGGCGAGTGAGCTGCTGCCGAGGGGGTAGACGCCAGATCCGTGAGCGGAAGTCGGCAGACCGTCGACCACTTGATTGCACCTCGCCACCTTCTCAACTTCTCACATTTTTCCCTCCTCGCAAGTCTGCGAACTTGCTTGTGAGACATAGAGATTACAAACAGAAAGAGCTGCACACCTCCCAGCACCGGTGAACCACCCGGATCGGTGGAGTTGATCATCGTTTAGGAAAACGATCGGTAACCTAGGTCACCATCCTCTAGAAACGACGCAGACCTAACAGAGAGGCGCCGCAGCATTCCTGCCTCGTGAGCGGAAGTTAGACTCGCAGCGACCCGCATACACGCGACGCCTGAATTATAGCCTGTGGCTCTCCACACGGGCCTAACGGATCGTCGGCGGAGCCGGGAAGGTGCCCTGTTCGTCCTAGACCGCCTCAAAATGCTGGCGCCGTTCCACAGGCGTCTTTCGACGGATATTCGCATTACCAATATTCACCAAAGCTGGCTCTTCACAAAAGAGAGTGGAGTCGGGGTCTGAAGCCCCCGGTGTCGAGCAGTGCTCGTAGCCGGTAGTGGACAAGGTTCCGGAAGCCGAGGGCGGTGCCGCGTAGGTGTTCCAGTCGGCCGTTGATCGCCTCCGTCGGCCCGTTCGAGGTGCCGGGATGGTCGAAGTAGGCCAAGATGTCGGTGCGGCGGCGTTTCAGTGTCCGTCCCAGCGTGATCACCTCACCCAACGCCTTCGGGACCCCGTGGGAGATCGAGGCGATCAGCGCTGTCATCATCTGCTTGCCGTCGGCCCGTGACGGCTGTCGGTAGGCCTCGATCACCCGCTGGTAGACGCCCCAGGTGGCCTCGACGGCGACGTGGGCGTCGTCGGCGAACACCGCTCCGATCCGGGCAATCTGCCTGTCGGTGAGCAGGCCGGCGCTGGTCCGCAACGCCCGGCGGATGCCGTAGAGCGGGTCACCCGACCGGCCCCGATGCCCGCGGGTGGCCTGCTGGATCCGCTGTCTGGTCTGGTCGAGCTTGTCTCCGGCGAGGGCGACGACGTGGAAGGGGTCCATCACCTCCGCCGCGTCGGGCAGTTCCTCGACAGCGGCGGTCTTGAAGCCAGTGAACCCGTCCATCGCGACGACCTCCACCCGGGCGCGGAACGCTGCGGTCTGGTCGGCGAGCCAGGCCTTGAACACCTTCTTCGAACGTCCCTCGACCATGTCGAGGAGGCGCGCCGGGCCCGTGTGGTCACGGATCGGGGTCAGGTCGATGATCACCGTGACGTAGCGCTCGCCGTGGCGGGTGTGGCGCCACACGTGCTCATCGACCCCGATCACCTCCACCCCGCCCAGACGGGCAGGGTCGGCGATCAACAGCTGGCGGCCTGCGGCGAGGACGGCCTTGTTCGCGGTGTTCCACGCCACGCCCAGCGCCTGGGCGATCCGGGCGACCGACATCCGATCGATCACCAACGCGCGCAAGGCCCACGTCACCGCGTCACGCGACAGCTTCGCCCGCGCCGAGGCGGCCGGCCGCAGGTCCTGGCGCCACACCTTGCGGCACTGCGAGCACCGGTAGCGGCGCACCCGCACGTGCAGGATCGTCGGCCACCAGCCGAACGGGACATGCGCCAGTCGGCGGGTCACCATGTCGCGGGCAGTCCCGCGTTGCCCGCACGCGGGACACACGTCACCGGGCGCGACGACGTGGCAGACCAGAACGGTGTGGTCGGGAGCGACCTGCTGGCCGACCACCGTCGGCCGAGACGATCGAGGCGGCAGAACTCGTCCAGGCAAGGAGTGGACAGGGGTGACGTAGGCTGGGACATACGGGCCTTGGGCTTGGCGATGACGGCGTAGAGAACCTCCATCTTCCAACCCAGGGCCCTTCTTCACGCCCATGTCCCAGAGTCGGCCCCAGTTCAGTGCGCACCTACACCCTCAACTGCGAAGAGCCCCAAAGCTCCTTACATACATTCTTCTCGTCTACCTCAATCCAAACGAGGACGAGGCCTTGGCAGTCCGGACGAGCTTCTGCTGTGGGCCTCTTTGCGGGAGAAGGGCCGCCAACCCTGAAGGGGAGCAGCAAGCAAACGGGCCCATGCACGACCGAGGCGGCCCGTCTCCACGCGAAATACCCCAGGCTCGGTTCGAGCTACTCGGCAGTCACTTCCAATCGGCATGGTCCTGGACACGCCGGAGAGCACTGTAGAGCTGCACCTATCCTGTCACGGCGAAGGGAGGAGGATAGCTAGGCCTGCAAGAACGAACGACGAAGTACAGAACTCGTTGAAGCAGCAACGGGCGGAATGCTTTCAGATCCCCGACCTATCGATCCGTGACCTCGTAGGCCGAGCCTCAAGGAGCGGCGCAGACTCTTTCGACTCGGCAAGCGAATTTTCGAGACATGTCAGAGGCGTGGCGTTAAGATGATCGGTGGCCACGAAGACGAAGTCCCAGCCGACAGCGGATCGGGGAAGAGGTAGCTGTTGGTGCCCATTAGGTCTGCATCGAGGCACGTCAGCACGGATGCATCAGACTTGCCGAAACTCAGTGCCAGCACCTTACGTCTTCCCGTGTCCGAAGAAAGAGGCCGGACCGCTTCTTGTGGAACTTCAAACGTCACACTGCCACGGTGGTTGAAAATGAGTCTTGAACCTATCCATCCAGACCTGCTAAAGGTCGCCCTTGATCGCGCTGACGGTAACTCGTTCGAGTTATTTGTCAATCAGCTCTACCCCGCCATTGCGGGCAGCACATTTGCCCCCCTCGGTGGCATGAAAGACGGAGGGGCTGATGCATATGAGACCCCAGTTTACGAGGACGCCACGCGCCCCAATAGATTCTATCAAGCCAGCATTGAGTCGGAGATCGAAAAGAAAGTTCGTCGAACGATCAAACGACTTCGCGAATTCGGCCGCGAGCCACGAAGCCTTGTCTATGTAACCCCCACGTCGTTCGATACACGGATCAACTAGAGTCAGCCCTTGCGGACGAACTAGATGTAACGGTCACTATCCGTGATCGAAATTACATTCAGAGCCACATCAATGACGGACCTCAAACGATGGCGGCGTTCGACTACCACCTGCGCTCACATACAGACTTCCTCAAAGGGGTCGGCAGGTCGACCATTATGCCGGTTTCACAGCATGTTAAATCTCCAGCCGTCTTCGTCTTCTTGGCGCAAGAGTTCTCTCGCCACGACGGCAACCAACACCTGGTAAATTCTATGACAGATGCGCTAATTCTATGGGCTCTTGAAGGGACTGACCCTGATGAAGGGGTTTTGCGATCCCAAGAAGAGATTCTGCAGCGGATTGCCGGCGAACTCCCCGGCGTGAAGGCGATGGTTGATCGACGATTGAAGAAACGTTTAGCGGCAATGTCCGCCAAGAGTTATCCCGGAGGGCGGGCCATCCAGGCTCACCAGAAGAAGGACGCCTACTGCCTGCCATACCAGACTCGGAGTCGAATCGAATCTGAGAGTGCAGCGGATGAGGCATTGCAAGTAGGATTTCGCGAACGCATGGAGATTCGCATCACATCTGAGAGGCGCCCCGGTTTGGGCGATACTGGTTTACGCGCTGCTGTCGACGTGGCTCAACGTGCTATCCAAGTCACATTTGAGACGCAAGGACTAGAATTTGCAAGTTTCCTCGAAAAGAGAGACAACGAAATTCGCCCCTTCCCGACCATTACGGAGGCCATCAAGAAAGCTCTCACAGAACGGGGCCAAACAGGTAGCCACGCTGGTCTCGTCGGCGAGGCAGCGCTGGGAGCACTGCGGGGCGTCCTCTATGAGTCAGACCCCGTCGAGCGGGAATACTTGCACAAGCTTTCTTTGACTTACTCACTCCTCTTCACCCTGAACACAGAACCCCGCCTGATTGAATATTTCCAGAACTTGGCCGGCGACTTCTATCTTTACGTGGGAACTGATGTTCTCTTACGCGCCCTTAGTGAACACTTCCTTCCCCCAGCCGACCAAGTAACGCGAAACACGCTCGCCATTGCAGCCCAACAAGGCGCCAAGCTTATATTGACAGCACCAGTCCTTAATGAGGTGTGTAGCCATCTTCGGGTCTGCGATCACGAATACAGGAACCACATTGCAGGCAGTGAAGATCATCTACCATATGAAATTATTCGAAACGTCCCTCACATCATGTTGCGAGCATTCCTTTATGCGCACATAAACACAGACCTCGGCTCTTCCCGGCCTTCAAACTGGCAGGGGTTTGTAAACATGTTTTGCGACTACCCCGACCTGCACCACGACTCGACCCTGAAAGATGTTCGCCTTTACCTGTGTCTCGCATTCAACATGCAGTATCGCTCGGAAGATGAACTTGCCCACTACTATGACGCCAAAGAGGTTGATCGCCTTGGTGCCGCTCTTGCCCAATCCAAGAAGAACGACGTGCTGGCCCGCAATGATGCCCTACTCGCCTCAGCCGTCTATGGCCGTCGCGTGAAGCGTCGCGAGGACGCTAGCGCCACAGAATTTGGGCTTAGCACTTGGTGGCTTACGGGTGAGACGTCTATTCTGCGTCACACCAGGGACCTGGTGCGGAAGCATAACGCCCAATACATGATGCGCCCCGATTTTCTGTTGAATTTTCTCACCTTGGCACCAAAGGCGGCTGACGTGCGCACCACATTCAAGAACGTCTTTCCAGGACTGCTGGGCGTCTCCCTGGGGCGGAGAATGGACGTTGACGCATTCCATGAAGTAATGAGGCTCTTCACAAAAGAGAGTGGAGTCGGGGTCTGAAGCCCCCGGTGTCGAGCAGTGCTCGTAGCCGGTAGTGGACAAGGTTCCGGAAGCCGAGGGCGGTGCCGCGTAGGTGTTCCAGTCGGCCGTTGATCGCCTCCGTCGGCCCGTTCGAGGTGCCGGGATGGTCGAAGTAGGCCAAGATGTCGGTGCGGCGGCGTTTCAGTGTCCGTCCCAGCGTGATCACCTCACCCAACGCCTTCGGGACCCCGTGGGAGATCGAGGCGATCAGCGCTGTCATCATCTGCTTGCCGTCGGCCCGTGACGGCTGTCGGTAGGCCTCGATCACCCGCTGGTAGACGCCCCAGGTGGCCTCGACGGCGACGTGGGCGTCGTCGGCGAACACCGCTCCGATCCGGGCAATCTGCCTGTCGGTGAGCAGGCCGGCGCTGGTCCGCAACGCCCGGCGGATGCCGTAGAGCGGGTCACCCGACCGGCCCCGATGCCCGCGGGTGGCCTGCTGGATCCGCTGTCTGGTCTGGTCGAGCTTGTCTCCGGCGAGGGCGACGACGTGGAAGGGGTCCATCACCTCCGCCGCGTCGGGCAGTTCCTCGACAGCGGCGGTCTTGAAGCCAGTGAACCCGTCCATCGCGACGACCTCCACCCGGGCGCGGAACGCTGCGGTCTGGTCGGCGAGCCAGGCCTTGAACACCTTCTTCGAACGTCCCTCGACCATGTCGAGGAGGCGCGCCGGGCCCGTGTGGTCACGGATCGGGGTCAGGTCGATGATCACCGTGACGTAGCGCTCGCCGTGGCGGGTGTGGCGCCACACGTGCTCATCGACCCCGATCACCTCCACCCCGCCCAGACGGGCAGGGTCGGCGATCAACAGCTGGCGGCCTGCGGCGAGGACGGCCTTGTTCGCGGTGTTCCACGCCACGCCCAGCGCCTGGGCGATCCGGGCGACCGACATCCGATCGATCACCAACGCGCGCAAGGCCCACGTCACCGCGTCACGCGACAGCTTCGCCCGCGCCGAGGCGGCCGGCCGCAGGTCCTGGCGCCACACCTTGCGGCACTGCGAGCACCGGTAGCGGCGCACCCGCACGTGCAGGATCGTCGGCCACCAGCCGAACGGGACATGCGCCAGTCGGCGGGTCACCATGTCGCGGGCAGTCCCGCGTTGCCCGCACGCGGGACACACGTCACCGGGCGCGACGACGTGGCAGACCAGAACGGTGTGGTCGGGAGCGACCTGCTGGCCGACCACCGTCAGGCCGAGACGATCGAGGCGGCAGAACTCGTCCAGGCAAGGAGTGGACAGGGGTGACGTAGGCTGGGACATACGGGCCTTGGGCTTGGCGATGACGGCGTAGAGAACCTCCATCTTCCAACCCAGGGCCCTTCTTCACGCCCATGTCCCAGAGTCGGCCCCAGTTCAGTGCGCACCTACACCCTCAACTGCGAAGAGCCAGTAATGAATCAAGTTGCAGAGGCCGAGTCACTCGACGACTCCCGGCGCGCCGTCCGCATGGCCAAGATCGTGGACAAGCTCAAAGGAGATTCATCTAAGCGCTTCCTCGAACAAACGTCAGAAGATGCGATTGATATTGTGGCCGCGAGGCACTGGGAGGCCTGAGGTCACACGGTGCTGCCGATTCGCCTGCAGATGACTGCATCCACCGAATGAGTCCGTGCCGCCCGGCGCTGAGGGCGGCACGGACTAGCCTCAATCTTCACCGTGCCGGGTCTGACACGAGTTGGTTCAGGTGGCCGGATTTCGGGACAGACATGGCTGTGGCGAGGCGTTTCCCTCTCCCGTACTGCTCGCTTATCCGGCCCCGCTGACCGCCAGCGCAGGGTGGGACCTACACTTCCAGCGAGGTCACCGACGGCAGGATGATCACATTGTCGTCGACAGTCCCGGCGACGGAGCGACGCTGAGCTACAGCCCCGACAGCAGGGTCGCCCTGCTGGAAGACGCCGTCGGCCCGTGCACGTACGCGTTCATGGACGTCGACGGCGCCTCGACGCGTGGGAGGAGTGGCGCAGGACGTACGAAGAGCGGGCGGAGGCCCTGGCCCAGGGGCTGGCGATCGAGCAGATCGCGGGCCTGATGCTGATCAGGAGCCACGAGCGCTTCCCCGAGGCCGGCCTCACCGATACCGAGCCGACCTACTCTGCGAACGACCAGCTTCGCAACGTGCTGAACGCCGGTTCCAACAACGTGAACGCCAACGTCGCCTGGGAACAACCAGATGCAGGCGTGCGTGGAGTTCCGCGCCGACGAGGGCCGGTCGTACGTACCGGTGAACTTCAGCTCCGACCCGCGCGCGACCGCCGAGTCCGTCGTCACCTACAACCGTGCGGCGGGGTCGGCTCGGCGTAGGACCAGGCCAAGATCGACCTGCTGCGCCCGGACAACGGCTACGGGGGCGTCATCTGCACCGATTGGGGCGTCACCATGGCGACCAGCACCCGAACGTGCGGTTCGGCATGGCCTGGGGCATGGAGGACCTCACGGTCGCCGAACGCCTTGCGTGATCCTCGAGGCCGGCGTCGACCTGTTCGGCGGGAACACAACAAGGTGCCGGTGCTCGAGGCCTACGACATGTGGGCGGCCGAGCATGACAACGGCAGCGCGGACGCGCGCTTCCGGGCCTCGGCCGAGCGGATCCTGAAGATGTTCTTCGCCCCCGGCCTGTACGAGAACCCGTACCTAGACCTGGGCGCCTCGCAGTCGATCGTCACCTCGGATGACAAGGTCACCGCCGGCTACCAGGCCCAGCTCGACTCAATCGTCATGCTGAAGAACGAGGACAGGACCATCAAGAAGCTGCCGCTGGCGGCGTGGAAGAACAAGACGGTCTACATCCCCTCCAGCAAGGCGACCAGCTTCGCCGGACCGTGGAGCGGCGCCGAGACCACCAGCGGCCCGACCCTGTCGGTCGAGGTGGCGAAGAAGTACTTCAAGGAGGTACGCACCGACACCGAGGTCAAGGACGCCGACGGCAACGTGGTCGGCTTCCAGGCGACCGACCTGAAGGGCGTCGACCTGGTGCTGGTCGGGATGCGCAGCCCCGACAACGGCACCAACTTCAGCAAGGCCGGCATGATCGAGAACGCCCCACGGCACCAAGACGTTCTACCCGCTGTCGCTGCAGTACCGGCCCTACACCGCCGACGGCGACAACGTCCGCCAGACCTCCATCGCCGGTAACGACCTTCAGGCTGCTACCTCCGCGCCCTCAGCGCGTCGCCACTCGGGACGCCGCTCAGGTCAAAGTGAAGAGTCCTTCTCGAAGTGCTGAGCGGATGCTCGACATCTGACCAACAATCACCGGATCATGCAGCAGGCCCAGAGGCCCGAGCAGTTCGATTCGGTCAGTGCCCGAGGGGTCGCCTTCACCGGTGACGCCGATGCCCCGGCCGGTCCCGTCCTGGCTCAGGCCCGACGAAGGGCCGCGAAGGCGCCGAGCAGGTCCCGTGCGGTGCCGTCGACGTCGGTGAGCTTCGACAGCCCGAACAGGCCGATCCGGACGGCCCGATAGTCCGGCCGCTCGCCGAGCTGCAGGGGGACGCCGTTCGACACCCGGATGCCAGTACCGCCGGTGTCGCCCGTGGCCAAGGCGTCGTCGGCGTACACCACCACGACGCTCGGGCTCTCGAAGCCTGGGGCGGCGACCGACGGGTAGCCGAGGTCAGCAAGGCCGCCGCGCACCCGGGTGCCGAGCTCCCACTGGCGCGCCCGGGCGGTGTCGAAGCCGAGGTCGCGCACCGCCGCCATCATGCGGGAGTTGGCGATGATCGTGTCGGTCGGCAATGTCGCGTGGTAGGCGACCTTCATCGCGCGGCCGCTGTCGGCGACGCGGGTCCAGTAGGCCAGGTCGAGGGCGAACGAACTCGTCGGCGCCAGCCCGGCCTTCACTGCGTCCGTCATCATCACCATGGCCCCGCACGGCGTTCCGCTCCAGGTCTTCTGCGGGGCGGAGATGACGACGTCGGCCCCGACCGTGGGCATGTCGACGAACAGCGGGCCGGCGGCGATGGCGTCCACCACCAGGAGTCCGCCGACCGCGTGCGTGGCCTCGGCGACGCGGGTGAGGTAGTCGTCGGGAAGCAGCATGCCTGCCGACGTCTCGACCTGGGGCACGAACACGACCTCGGAGCGCTGCTCGGTGATCGCGGCGACCACCTCGTCGACCGGCGGCGGAGCGAAGGGGGCGGTGGGAGCGTCCTCGACCTGGCGGGCCTTGAGGACACGCACCTCGCGGGCGATCTGCGCCGCGTCGAGGATCGCCGACCACCGGAACGAGAAGAGCCCGTTGCGTACGACCAGGCAGCGCTTACCAGGGGCGAGTTGGCGCGCCACTGACTCCATGCCCCCGGTGCCCGTGCCCGGCACGAACGTCGCCGAGCCGGCCCGGTACGCCTCCTGGGCGATCTCGAGCGTCAGCTTGAATGCCTCCATGAACTCTGGCGCCGCGTGGTGCGTGGCGTGCGCGGTGTAGACGACAGAGAACTCGGTGTGCGGCATCGGTGGCGTCCCTTCGGTGGCGTACCCCCGAATCTAGGCGGCAAGGGCCCGGGGGGCCAGCGGCGCGCGGCGCGGACATGAATGGGTTCGGGGGCCGCGCAACCTCCAGCCGCCAAGGCCGTCGACGCGCTCAACAACGCCGTGGCCCCACGCACCGAGGTGGCCGGCACGTCTACCGCCACAGGACGCGCAAGGAGCCGTTCCAGACCGTCTTCTGGACCGCCGTCGTCACCAACTGCGCGCTCCTGGCTGGATAGCCCTTGGCGCGCCCTCCAGCTCTGAGCACGGCCGGGGCACCGACGTCGCCGCTCAGGCAGCCGGGAAGGTCCGTACGAGCCGCCTGTGCAGGGCCGCGATCGCGGGCTCGTCCAACGGCCCCGAGGCGACGAACGTCTGGGCCATCTTCTTCGGCCACACCACGTCGCCACGGCCTGGAGTTGGACTGGAATCCCGACCGGCCACGTCCGGAGGCCGGAGCACGGCCGATGGAGCATGAACGTCTTGCACGGCTCATTCGCACCTTCATGTCCCATGTCAAGGCGAATTCGCTGAGCCGCGAGGCGCTCGCCGCGCGGCTCAGCGACAAGCCCAGTCCACGGACGCGGATGTTCCTCCAGCTCTACTGGCAGGTCCACGACCGCTGGGAGCAGGACCTCCGGGCGGCCGACGCCATCGACTTCGACGACATGCTCCTCCAAGCGGCCGATCTGCTCGAGCGAGACCCGGGACTGAGCAGCCATGGCCTGATCCTCGTCGACGAATTCCAGGACACCAGCCAGTCGCGGGGGCGACTCGTCCGAGCCCTGTGTCAGGGACCGGAGAAGTATCTCCTCGCTGTCGGGGACGATTGGCAGGCGATCAACCGCTTCGCCGGCGCTGACATCACCGCCATGACGCAGTTCGAGCAGATGTTCGGGCCCGCAGAAACCCTCTATCTGCCGACCACCTTCCGGAATCCGCAGACCATCGCGGACATTGCTGGCAGGTTCGTGAGCCGCAACCCGGCCCAGATCCCCAAGCACGTCGTCGCGCAGCGCCGGGAGGCCTCCTCGCAGCCCGACGACCTGCCGCCGGTCACTATCATCCGGGTCGATGCGCCCGAAGCACTGCGGCCAGCCATCGAGCGACATCTCACCTACCTGGCGGAAAGAGCGCCTCGGAGCACCGTCGACGTCCTCGGCCGCTACAGGGGTGACAAGACGCTTCTCCCCAGCCGTCGCTTCAGCGGCCTGAATGTCACCTTCCGGACCATCCATGCCGCGAAAGGGCTCGAGGCGGACTACGTCATCCTCCCGAACCTCACCACGGGAACCTACGGCTTCCCCAGCCAGATCCAGGATGACCCCGTCCTCGAACTCGTCCTCGCCGGCGATGACGGCTTCCCCCATTCGGAAGAGCGACGCCTCTTCTACGTCGCCCTGACACGGGCTCGCCGCGCCGTCACGATCTTCACCGTCGCCGGTGCCGAGTCACCCTTCGTCGTCGAGCTCCTCGACGATCCCAACGTCGTTGTGCAGGACGGCGCTCGTACGCCCACGAGGGTCCGGACCTGTCCTGGATGCGGCCAGGGCACTCTCGTCCTCCGCACCGGCCCCTACGGTCAGTTCCTCGGCTGCAGCCGCTTCCCCGCCTGCGAGCACAAAGTCAGACTCGAGAATGGGACGGCTACCAGAGGGGCGCCCGCACCCCGTTCGTGATTGGTCCCCAACGCTGCCGTCCCCCTGAACCGGGGGCTGACGTGGGCCGACAAGCCGGCAGCCAGACTTCAGTCGTGGCCTTGGCCTCTCTGGAGGTCTCAGGGTGCTCGCGAGGGAATTCGCCATCGGCAGCCACCCTTGGCTGCTCAAGCTGCACGGTGACGTTGCCCATCCGGCGACCATCGTCCTGACGACCGAGAAGTACGGGTGTCTGGAGAAACCCCGGGAGCGCAGGGTTCGGCGCGGTTACTGACCTGCTCCGCGTGCTGGGCTATCGGGATCCCGTCCCGGGGCGATGACCACGAGCCCAGCTGCTCGAGCCGCCTCCGCCATCCGGGCGTCGTACGTCACCAGACAGTCGACGCCCGTCCCGATCGCTGACGCCAGGTGCAGGGCATCCAAGGAACGCAGGTGTTCACCCGGGAGGAGTCCGGCCTGGAGAAACACTGTCGGTGTCACCTCGTAGAGGTCGATGCGGTCCAGGAGGTCGGTGACCTGCCGCTGCGAGAGTTCCGGGGTGCGGTGTGCGGCCCGCCGCATCTCGGTCTCCAGTAGATAGCAGGCCACCAGCGTCGGGTGTTCGGAGGTGATCGCCTGGATCAGGGCTTCCGATTCCTGTTCGGCCAGGACGAGCTTCAGGGCCGCCGAGGTGTCCAGGTACCACCGGCTCATCGTTCCTCGCGCAGGTCCGCCAGGATGTCGTCCGAGGACACCGAGGAGTGCACGAGTTCACTCACGGAGAACACCGGAGACCGGCGAGCTGGCCGGTATCCCGTCGCGGTGTCCCGGTAAGGGACAAGGCGCGCGACCGGTGCGCCTCGGCGCGTGACCGTGAACACCTCCCCCTGTTCGACCTCACGCAGCACCCGACCGCTCTCGTTCCGCATCTCGCGCTGGCTGATTGTCCTCATATCCTCCACTGTAGCCACGGCGTAGCACTTGAGTAGCCCTGCCCCAGCAAATCAAAGCAAGCGACCGCCGAGGTGATCCGGACGGCCCGGGCTCTGCTCACCATCCCGGCGACCCTCATTCAGCGTCCGGACAAGCGACGACCGGCCTGGCCGCGATGCCGCCCGCCAACAGGGGGCGCAAGCCGCCCGCACCGCCCCCCCGTCACGGCGCCATCATCGGCGCTGTCATTACCTGTCGGCCGGCCGACGGGCACCTTCCTTGCTCGCACGGAAGGCTCATCGGTGGACCCGAACGTGCATGGAGTCCATCATCGACAGCACAGGGACCCAGAACATCAGGAGCATCATGACCGAGTCATTGCGTGACCAGCTGATCGGTGCGTGGAAGCTCGTGTCCCACGTCGAGCGCCCCGTCGACGGCGGCGCCGACCGCTACCCGATGGGCGAGCATCCCCAGGGGATCATCCTGTACACCCCGGACGGCTACATGTCCGCCCAACTGATGACGCCCGGACGCCCCGCCTTCGCCTCCGGCGACTGGTTCGACGCCACCGACGAGGAGGTGCGGGCCGAAGCACCGGCCAGGTCGACACACTCAAGCTCTCCACCGCACATCCGATGCGCTCCGGCGGCGTGATGGTCACCTCCTACCTCACCTGGCGGCGCGCGGTCCCGCGCCAGCACTGAACCGACCCGGACGAGAGGACGCCACGTGTCATCCCACGAGCCGGTCGACACGACTCCGGAGGCCTCCGGCGCGCCGGCGGCCGGCGCCAAGCCCGGTCGCCCGCCCAGGCTCGAACCTTCCGATTGGGCGTACGCGCTGAAGCGTGCCCTGAAGGAGTTCTCGGCGGCCAGCGGTATCGACCTGTCGGCCATGCTGACGCATTTCACCGTGCTCTCGCTGGCCCCCGTCCTGCTGGCGATCTTTTCCGTCGTCTCCCTGATCCTGACCAGCAAGGCCGCCACGCTGACCTCGCTGGTGGCGGACCTGACGACGCTCTACGTGCCGGTCGACTACCAGCGCCCGGTTGCGGACCTCGTCACCATGATCACGGGCTCGGCGAGCGGCAGCGCGATCGCCCTGACCATCGCCGTCGCCACCGGGCTGTGGTCCTCGTTCGGCTACGTCACGGCATTCTCCCGGTGCATG
Source organism: Raineyella fluvialis (assembly GCF_009646095.1). Taxonomy (NCBI): domain Bacteria; kingdom Bacillati; phylum Actinomycetota; class Actinomycetes; order Propionibacteriales; family Propionibacteriaceae; genus Raineyella; species Raineyella fluvialis. The sequence continues at coordinate 414,124 of NZ_CP045725.1, forward strand.
AACACCATGTATGGCCGCGAGGAGGGGCGTGGCCTGCTCCGGCACACCGGCACGATGCTGCTGGTCTCGCTGGCCATGCTGGCCGGCGTCGTCCTCATCCTCGTCTCGCTCGCCCTGAACCAACCCATCGTCTCCGGGCTGCTGGGTCCGATCGCCGAGCCGCTGGGGCTGGGCAGGCTGCTCGACTTCCTGCTGACGACCTTCCTGCCTGTCTGGGCCTGGGCGAAGTGGGTGGTCGTTCTCGCGCTGATGACCACGCTCGTGACCCTGCTCTACTACTTCACCCCCAACGTCCGGCGTCCGAGGTTCACCTGGATCAGTCCCGGCTCAGTGATCGCCGTCCTGGGCATAGCGGTCGCCGGCCTTCTGCTGTGGACCTACTTGACCCGGTTCGCCCGCTACAGCCTGTACGGCGCCATCGGCGCGGTGATCGGCTTGGTGTTCGCCCTCTGGCTGGTCAACACCGTGCTGCTGGTGGGCGCCGAGGTGGACGCAGAGGTGGAGCGCGCCCGCGAGCTGGTCAGCGGGATCGCAGCGGAGGAGCACATCCAACTGCCCCCACGAAGTACCGTCCGGGTCGCGAAGATGCAGGAGTCCCGAGATCGGCTGGCGTCGACAGGTCGCGAGCGGCGCCTCTCCCGCACTGAGCAACGGGTCCACCGACGGTAGGCAGTCCTCACGGACGTCCGTCGACTACTGACCGGGCGGTAGGGAGCTCGTCCGGGGCTGGTGACAGAACGTTGGCTGACCTACGTTGGTTCGATCAACGGAAGTCCGACCGCTTGAATCGGAGAAGGACCTATGAGCAATTTCGATGTCACGGTGAGGCGCACCATCCACGCGCCTGCCGACCGGGTCTGGGCCACTCTCACCGACCCCGTGCTGGTCTCGAAGTGGATGCTGGGGACCACCGTGTCGAGCACCTGGACGAAGGGTGCATCCGTCACCTGGACCGGTGAGTACCAAGGCAAGACGTACACCGACAAGGGCGAGGTGGTCGAGGTCGAGGAGAACAAGCGCCTTGTCCACACCCATTTCAGCGGCCTGTCCGGGGCCGAGGACAAGCCCGAGAACTACCACCGGTTGGATTGGAAGCTGTCCGGTGACGGCGACACCACGACGCTGACACTCGTCCAGTCCGGCGCTCACTCGAAGGAGGAGGCGGACCAGTTCAAGCAGAACTGGGACGCCATGCTGGACGGGTTCCGCGACACCGCGCAGGCTTGATGCCGGCTGGTTCGCCGAGACTCCGGCGCGGATATGCCACAGAAGGTATGGCCAACCGGACCGAGCCATGTGCCGCAACATCCCCCAACTCCACATCTCCGAGCCGCCGACCACCGAGGACGGGGTGCGTGCCGCGGCCATCCGGTTCGTCCGGAAGGTCAGCGGGGCCCTCCATCACGCTCCGGCGGTTCCGCTCAGTTCTGCGGCGTCATGAAGCTGCTGAAGAACTAGCTCCTCGTAGGCGCGTCCAGCGGCAAGACCTGTGAGACGTACTGGTCGGGACGGACCACGAGGAGGGCGCCGAGGCCGCGGCCGAGTTCAGATGTCCTCGTCCACCGCGCGCCGCCAGTCGCCGAGTGAGCGAAGGATGTCAGCGGGGCGAGTTGATGTCCGGCGCGAAGCGAAACCGCAGCCGCACGCTGTCGTCGTACGGGACCACGATCGTCGACGCATCAGGCGACCAGTTGTCGGGGACCAGGTACAGGCGACCGCCGCCGTAGACCAGGAGGCGCAGCCCGAAGTACCGATAGTGATACTTCGTGGTCGTGGCCGACCCACCCTGGGCAGGGTCGTCGACGGGCAGTTGCTGCAGGCTGATCGCGTTGTTCCCGGGCGACAGTCGCTCCTGCGTGTCGAGGACCACAGCCGGCAGTGTCGAGAAGTCGGCCGCGAGGGCCCGTGCCTGTCCGAGGCCCCACCATTGCGCAACGGTGGCTGCCGTCCAGAACGTTCCGGCGACGAGCACCAGGACCAGCAGCACCACGAGGGTGCGGCCCTCCCGCGCCCCGCTGAGCGTGCGAGCGATCGCGGCAGCGTACGCGGCCAGTCCGGCTCCCACGGCGAGGACGAGCGGCGTGACGAACGGGTAGAACGGCCATGTCCCCAGCACGGGGAAGAGGAAGGCCAGGGTCAGGCCCGCCAGGAGAAGGATCGCCCCCGCCACGCCGATCACGGTGACGACCCGGTGCTGCCGAGGCGCGGCGGCGGAGCGGAGACGGCGACGCAGCAGCCGGTGCGCCATGCTGAGCGCGGCCGCGAGCAGCAGCAGGATCATCACCGGCACGAACAACGCACCCGGGCTGCGCATGACGAACTCGCGCGGGCTGAGCCCCAGCAGGTCGACGTCCACCCCGAAGTAGCGGAAGTACTCCCGCGAGGACACGTACCCGAAGTAGAACAGCAGCGAGGTGATCAGGGTGAGCGGCGCGACGAACGACGTGATGAACCCCATCACCCGTTCGAACCCCGGCCCCTGCCCGGCGCCATCAGGCGTCGGCTCCGCCTCCCTTGCGGACACTGCGGCCGTGTCGGGCACGGGGCCTGTTGCGGACACGTCGTCGGCGTCGGAGGGGGAAGCCGGGAGGGACGAGCGATCAGGCATGGTCACCCCCCGGTTGTCGCACTGCCGATGGACGAGGCACCGGACGAGCCGCTCGTGGACCGACTCCCCGCGGACGGACTCCCCGCGGACCCATCCCCCGTGCCTGTCGAGTCGTCCGACGGTGTCGTCACGACGATGGGCGGACCGGGAGTGACCTTGCGGGCCGCCACCTGGTTGCACACGGCGGCCGTGGGGCAGGTGAGGGTGCCCACGAACGTGATCGTGGTGCCGTCCTTGAAGCCGGATGTCGGCCGAAGGACCATGCTGCAGAAGACAGCGTCCTTGTCACTGGACCTGAAGGTGAGGCCGAGGCACGTACGGTCGGCGCCCTTGGTCCCGCAGACGCCCGGCTGGACGCCAAGTCCGGTGGACGGTTTGGTGACCGCCTTGTCAAAGCGGAAGGTGACACCCGCGGGGATGTCTCCGCCCCAGAAGACGGCGATCGTGTCGCACCACGTGCCCTTCCCGGTCACCTCGACGCCCTGATCCCCGTACGCCGGGCCGCCGAAGGACGCCACCGGCCCGGTGCGGACACGCGACTGCTTGGGATCTTGAGGGCCGTCCGGCGCGGTGGATCCCCCGACACCCGAGCTTGTGGCGCTGGGGCTCGCGGACTGCCCACCACTGGAGGGCGAGGACGGGGTCGGCGCTGACGTCGAGGCGTCCTGCCCGGCCGGACCCGCGGAGGGGCCGCGCTGCGCGCATCCCGTCAGCACCATGGCGAGAACGGCCATGAGAGTGACCAGAGTCACACCACATCCACGTGAAGTCATCGCGGACCTCCACATCCTCGCGCTGCGAAGACTTACCGGAGAGGTATTCGTTCTCAGAAACAACATACGCTTCCCGCGAACGGGCCACCAGAGTGCTGATTCTGCGCCGCAACTGATCATCCTGACTGCTCGACCGCCGTGGACGGTCCCAACCGCTCGGCCACGCATCACGTCGTGCGCCTCGGGCTCGATGCAGTCTGGCGACCACCGCGACATGGCGTCCATGATGGAGACCGCACCACCTCCCCTCGAGGCAGGAGACCGACATGTCAGAGATCTCGACGCGCACCCTGCGGGTGCCGGGCGCCACGCTCACCTACGACGTCCGCGGCGCGCTGCCGACGACCAGCCGCCCTCCGCTGCTGATGATCGGCCAACCGATGGGGGCCGCTGGGTTCGCCACCCTCGCGTCGCACTTCCCGGAGCGGACCGTGGTCACCTACGACCCGCGCGGCCTGGGACGCAGCACACGCGACGACGGGCACACGGAGAACGACCCCGTCGTACAGGCCGAAGATCTGCATGCCCTCATCGGCGCCCTCGGCTCGGGAGCGGTCGAGGTGTTCGCCAGCAGCGGCGGGGCGGTCACTGGTCTGGCCCTGGTCACTGCGCACCCCGACGATGTCGCCACCCTGGTCGCCCACGAGCCCCCGCTGCTGACCGTGCTCCCCGATGCCGACCGCGCCTTCGCGGCGGAGCAGGCGTTCCAGCAGACCTACCACGCCAAGGGCTTCGGCGCCGGCATGACGCACTTCATCGCGATGAGCATGTGGCGAGGCGAGTTCACCGACGCGTACGCCGCCCAGCCTGCTCCCGACCCCGCCTCGTTCGGCATGCCTGCCGACGACGACGGCCGGCGCGACGACCCGCTGCTGTCCGGTGTCTCCAACCCCGTGACCCGCTACCGGCCGGACATCAACGCCCTCCGATCGGCACCCACCCGCCTGGTCATCGCCGCCGGCGTCCAGTCCGCCGACACCCTGACCGGACGTACGGCGGCCGCCCTCGCCGAAATGCTGGGTCTACCGCTGACGATCTTCCCCAGCCACCACGGCGGATTCCTGGGCGGCGAGCACGGCCAGGGCGGGGAGCCCGAGGCCTTCGCCGCGAAACTTCACGAGGTCCTCGACACCGCCTGACACCTATCCTGGGGCCATGTGCCGCAACATCCACCAGCTCCACAACTTCGAGCCGCCGGCCACCGACGACGAGGTCCGGGCCGCGGCCATCCAGTTCGTCCGCAAGGTCAGCGGGTCGACGAAGCCCTCGCACGCCAATGAGGAAGCGTTCGACCGCGCCGTCGACGAGATCGCCGAGGCCACCCAACGGCTCCTCGATGCGCTGGTGACCACCGCGCCGCCGAAGAACCGTGAAGTCGAGGCCGAGAAGGCCAAGGAGCGGGGCCGCCAGCGTTTCGGCATCCCGGCCTGACCCCGGGCCCCGCCTGACCCCAGGCCCCGCCTGACCCCAGGCCCCGCGTAACCCCGGGCCCCACGGGCCGACCCGGGACTACGCTCAACCCATGTCCGGACAGGATGCGTACGTCACTCCCCTCGCCGATGCCGGATCGATCGCCTCGGCCGGCGGCAAGGGGGCCAATCTGGGCGAACTGATGCGGGCCGGGTTTCCCGTCCCCGACGGGTTCGTCATCACCACCGAGGCGTACGACAGCTTCGTCGCCGACAACGACCTCACCGACCGCGCAGCTGCCCTCGCCGGGACGGGCGACACCGCCGCGATCGCCGCCCTGTTCGACGACGCCACGCTCCCGCCGGAGCTGGCCGCGGCGATCACCACCGCGTATGCCGCGCTCGGCCAAGGTTCAGTGGCCGTACGCTCCTCCGCCACCGCCGAGGACCTGCCCGGCGCGAGCTTCGCGGGCCAGCAGGAGACCTACCTCAACATCAGCGGCGCGGACGAGGTCCTGGCCGCGGTCCGCCGCTGTTGGGCGTCGCTGTGGACGCCGCGGGCAGTGGCCTACCGCGCCCACCGTTCCGGCGATGACCAGGGCCCGCTCAGCATCGCCGTCGTCGTCCAGCGACTCGTCCCGGCGGACGTGTCCGGTGTCCTGTTCACCGCCAACCCCGCCACCGGACGCCGCGACGAGACCGTCATCACCGCTGCCTGGGGGCTCGGCGAGTCGGTCGTCGGCGGACGCGTGGAGCCCGACGAGTACGTAGTCCGCAATGGCGCAGACGGCGCAGACGGCGCAGACGGCCCCAAGGTGACCGTCCGGGTCGGCGACAAGCAGGTGATGACCGTGCAGACCGACGCCGGTTCGGACGAGGTCGCCACCCCCACCGCACGTCGCCACGAACAGACCCTCACCGACGGCCAGTCGCGGGAGCTCGCCGCCCTGGGAACCCGAGTCGCCGAGCACTTCGGCGTTCCGCAGGACATCGAATGGGTGCTGCACGACGGGACCTTCCAGCTGGTGCAGGCCCGCCCGATCACCGCGCTGCCCGAACCGACCGGCGACGTGCCGAGCGAGTGGCCGGTCCCCCGCCACGGCAGCCTCTACTTCCGGGCGAGCATCGTCGAACAGATGCCCGACCCGCTCAGCCCGCTGTTCGCCGACCTCGTCCGGACCGCGGTCCCCCGGGGGCTCAGCAGCCTGCTCGGCGAACTGTCGCCGCGCGTCGCCGAACTCGACGTCGATTTCCCGACCATCAACGGGTACGCCTTCTACGACTACAGCCGCCGCGCCTTCGGGGCGATGATGTCGCTCAGCCCGGCGCTGATGCGGGTGATCGGTGAGAAGGGATTCGTCCTCAACCGGTGGCGCGATCGGGAGCTGCCGCGCTACCGGCACGCCGTCGCTGCCTGGGCCGACCGTGATCCGGCCGCCCTTCCCGCCGCCGAACTGGTCCGCGGCGCCCAGGAACTGGTCGACGCCGGCTGTCTGTACTACACGACGGTGCAGACCATCATTCCCGTCGCGTCCATGGCCGAGATGACCTGGACGGGCCTCTACGACCGCGCGCTGCGCCGTCCCGGCGACGCCGCCGCAACCGACTACCTGCTCGGCTTCGACTCCACCCCCATGACGGTGGAGAAGTCACTGGCCACGCTCGCCGCGTGGTGCCGTGAGGACGCCGCGCTCACGGCGGCACTGCTCGCCCCGGAGACGGATCCGCTGGGCACTACTCCCCCGGCCGGGATCGACGCCGACGTGTGGTCGCAGTGGCGTACGCGGCTGGACGGGCATCTGGCCGCGTACGGGCACACCACGTACAACCTCGACATCATGAACCCGGTCCCGGCCGACGACCCGACACCGGTCCTGCAGGCCCTGCGCTACCAGTTGGGCGGCACGGCGACGGACCCGTTCGAGCGCCAGCAGCGGCATGCGGACGAACGCGAACGCCTCACCCGGGAGCTGTTCCGACGCCTCGATCCGGTCCGTGGGGCCCTCGCTCGCCGCAGCCTGACCTCCGCCCAACACTGGGCACCGGTCCGGGAGGACGCGCTCGCCGCGATGGGGCTCGCCTGGCCGGTCATCCGGCTCCTCGTACGCGAGGCCGGGCGACGGTTGATGGAGGCGGGTGCCCTGGCAGTGCCGGACGACGTCTTCTGGCTCACCCTCGCCGAACTGGTCGACCTCGGCATCCGCGCGGACGCCGGCGAGACCCTGCCGCGTCGCGTCGAGGCGATCGCCACCCGCCGGGCCACCTGGCGCGGGCAGGCGCTGGCCACTCCGCCGCAGTACCTGCCGGAGAGCCGCGCGATGAAGGCGTGGGAGAGCTTCCTGCCCGCCCGCGAACAGGAAGAAGGGCCGGTCCTCAAGGGCACCACCGGCTCGGGTGGCCGCGTCACCGGTCACGCCCGGGTGCTGAAGGGGCCGGCGGACTTCGCGTCGTTCGTGCCCGGCGAGATCCTGGTGGCCTCGATCACCACCCCCGCGTACACGCCGCTCTTCGCCCAGGCCGCGGCCGTGGTGACCGACGTCGGCGGCGTGCTGAGCCATGGGTCGATCGTGGCGCGCGAGTTCGGCATCCCGGCCGTCCTCGGCACCGGAGCGGCCACCAAGCGCATCGCCACCGGCGATCTGATCACCGTGGACGGAATCGCCGGCCACGTGCTGCTGGAGGGGGCTTCAGCGCCGCAGCCGGACACGCGTCGGTCAAGGACGCCGATGGTCGCCGCGACAGTGGCGGCGATCGGGGTGACGGTGATCGGGGCCCTGGTGGTCAGATCGCGGCGACAGCGGTGAGTCGAGCGACCATCAACAGGCCCCCGAGCCTGGGGTCACGTATCCAGAGCGTCAACCCGCGTTACGCTGAACCTTCCAGAACCTCGGAAGGTGCGGGGTGCCCGCTTCACTGCGTGGGGCGGGGGCTCGCCCGCCCCCCGGCGTCCCCGTGACAAACCCGAGCCAGCCGACCGAGCATGTCCTGCAACGGTTCCATAGGACTGCCCTATGACGTCCCTGGTTGAGGTACCAACCTGAGCCACGGGTCGAAGGGCTGGACCCCCACGGCTCGAACCGTCACGATGAACCCATGCCGACCCCTGCGGAAGCCCGCGCCCGCGTAGCGGGGCTCTTCGACACCCTCGCCCCGGTCTACGACCAGGGGCCGGTGCCCTGGTTCACCCCGATGGGCGCCCGGCTCGTCGAGCTGATCCAGCCGACTGCCGGCGAGCATGTCCTCGACATCGGGGCCGGACGCGGAGCCGTCACGTTCCCGCTGTGCGAGGCGGTCGGCCCGACAGGCCGCGTGACGGCCGTGGATCTCTCCCCCGCCATGGTCTCCCACCTCACCGCAGACGCGGCACAGCGGGGGGTGACGAATCTCGAGATCCGCCAGGGCACTGCCGGCCCCAACCAGCTAGGCGCCTCCTCGTACGACCTGGTCACCGCCTCGATGGTGCTGTTCTTCGACCCGACGCCCGAGGCGACGCTGGCGGACTGGGCCGAGCTCCTCCGCCCGGGCGGGCGGATAGGACTGACGACCTTCGGCGGTCAGGATGCCGCGTGGCGGGCCGCCGAGCTGCTGCTGGTCGCGTACGCCCCGGACATCCCGGACCCCCGGACCAATGCGTCCCGCCCACCCTTCACGACCATCGAGACCATGACGTCTCTGCTTTCCGGCTGCGGCCTGGTCGACGTCGAGAGCCATGACGAACCCCTCGAGATCGTCCTGCCGGATGTTCGGGCCTGGCGACAGTGGTCGATGAGCCTGGGCCTGCGCCAGTTCTGGGACGTGGTGCCCGCAGCCGAACAGGACGACCTCCTGGCCCGGATCGGCGAGGTCCTCGAAGCCGACCGCGGCCCGGACGGACAGCTCCACCTGACCCAGCAGGTGCGCTACACCACGGGGCGGGCGGTCTGAGCTCTCAGTCGAGGCGCTGGGCGAGCGCCACGATGATGCCCTCGGGGCCACGGACGTAGGCCATGGACCAGACGCCCTCGTACTCGCCGATCCCCCCGACCAGCCCGTAACCGCGCCCCTGCGCCCACTGGACGGTCGCCGGCAGATCCTCCACCTCGAAGGCCACGCTGCGCAGGCCCAGCTCGTTGGCCGGTGCGGCGGGCGAGCCGGGCAGGTGATCCGGTCGGGAGAAGCTCGACAGTTCCAGCGAGGTGCCGCCCCCGGGCGGTCGCAGCATCACGATCTCGGTCCGCGAGCTGGGGATACCGATCACCGTGTCGATGAACTCGCCCTCGACGAACGTCCGGCCCTCGATCTCCAGGCCCAGTCCGACGAAGAACTCCACGGTGCTGTCGAGATCCGCCACCGTGATCCCGACATGATCGAAGCGAAGAATGGCGCCCACGGCCCCCATGCTTGCATGACCCTCTCGGGCTCGGGAAGCTCAGGCCTCGAGCTTCTTCACGATGCGTTGCACGGTCAGCCAGGTGCGGGTGGTGATGTCCTTGCCATAGGTCCGGTCCAGCCAGCTCATGAAGTCGGGGGTCGTGCCGGGGGTGCTGTTGTCGCCGACGGCCAGGAATGCGCGCGCCGCCCGGTCGTACGCCACGATCCGTGCCTGCGGGTCGGCCTGTTCCGGGAGTCGCTCCGGTGCCATGGCACCGTCCTTGAGGAACGTCGCCGTCAGGTAGGTGCCCCGGCCGTGCGTCAGCCCGGGAAAAGGATCGCTGTCGAGCAGCGTACGCAGTTCGGCGTGCTCGCGGATGATCGTCACGCCGGCGATGCCGAGCCGATCGTTGAGCGCTTGCTGGATCCGCTGCTCGAGCGCCGGCACGTCGGAGGCGCTCGTCCGGAAGACGATGTTGCCGCTGGCCAGCACCGAGCCCACCTGCTCGAACCGGAGCGACTCGAACACGCCCCGCAGCTTGTCGTTGGTCATGTTCGGCAGACTCGGCGCGATCCCCCGCAGCAGCGCGACGTAGCGGTACATGACGGTGAGCGTACGACCGATCGGTCAGGTCATGTCGCCGGTGCGCAGGGGACCCGCCGGCCCATAGCGCAGCAGCACCGCCCCGTTCTCGGACGCGATCGGTGGGGCGAGAAGGCGGAGGGTCGCGGGCGACGCACCGTCGGGGAACACCTTCTTGCCCTGCCCGATCACGATCGGATAGACCCACAGCGCCAGCACGTCGTACGCCTCCGCACTCAGCAGCGTGTGGACCAGGTCGACGCTGCCGATCACGTGGATGTCCTCGTGCCGATCACGCAGGGCAGCGACCGCGGCGGCGGCATCCGGTCCAAGCTGTGTCGTGCCGGGCCAGTCGAGGACGGGCGTGCCGCGCGAGGCGACGTACTTCGGGATCTGGTCGAACTTGCGGCCGATCGCGCCCTCCTCGTCGCCCTCGGTGTGCTGAGGCCAGTAGGCAGCGAAAATGTCGTACGTCCGGCGGCCGAGCACCAGTGCGTCCATGGCGTCGATGCCTTCGCCGATCACCCTGCCGACGGTCTCGTCAATCAGTGGCGCCTGCCAGCCGCCGTACGGGAAGCCGCTCGAGGTGTCCTCGTCGGGGCCTCCCGGCGCCTGCGCGACGCCGTCGAGAGTGGTGAACAGGTCGATCGTGATGCGTCCGGCCATGGCCGGCTCCTTCCAGAGGGGGTCACGCGGCAGGGCAGCGCATCCGAGGATGGCTACCCAGGCACCACCACCGTCCAAGCAGCACGGTGGCTTGTCAAGGCTCCGACGGACGTTCGACCCGTCGCAGTTCAGGAACGCGACGATCAGCGCAGGTTGACATCTCCTCCCTCGGATGCGACGCTTACTTCAGCATTCGCAGACATGTGACCGGTAATGCGGGCAGGATCTGATGGTTGCACCACACACGTGGTGTTTCCCTCAGGTCCTTTTTTTGTTGCCCGGAAACGGCCGCGTCCGTGCGACCAAAGGAGGTCCCACCATGGATTACACGAAAACCGCCACAGAGATCCTCGCCGCCGTCGGTGGCAAGGGGAACATCACCCATGTCGAGCATTGTTCGACCCGCTTGCGCTTCACGCTCGCCGACACGAGCAAGGCGGACCGTCCGCGCCTCACGGCTGTGCCGGGAGTGATGGGAGTCGTCGGTGACCAGCCCCAGGTGGTTGTCGGCAACGACGTTGTTGAGGTGCACGAGGCACTCGACAGGATCCTGGGCACCGGCGGGCGCCCGGCGTCCGGCCCGACGGACAAGTCCGCAGCCAAGCCGCGCTGGGGTGCGCAGGTGCTGGACTTCATCGTCGGCGTGTTCCAGCCGCTCATCCCGGCCATTGCGGGAGCCGGCGTCCTGAAGTCGTTGATGCTGCTGGCGACGATGTTCGGCCTGTCCAAGACGGACCCCACCTTCACGTCGCTTGTCGCGATCAGTGATGCGGTGTTCTTCTACCTGCCGCTGATGGTCGCCGTCACCACAGCCATGAAGCTGAACTCCAATCGGCTGGTCGCCATGGCAGCGGCGTCCGTCATGGTGCTTCCGTCGATGACGGCAGCGATTGCCAAGGGCACCTCGGTGTTCGGGATTCCGATTCCCAACATCACCTATTCCTCGCAGGTATTCCCAGCCATTCTCTGCGTGCTGCTGCTGGCGACCCTGGAGCGAGTCCTGACGAAGGTCACCCCCAAGCCGATCCGGATCTTCTTCGTCCCCATGGTGGCGCTGCTGATCACCGTCCCGGCAACGCTGCTGTTCCTGGGCCCGCTCGGCTTCTGGGCCGGCACGTACTTCACCCAAGGGGTGCTCTGGATCTACCACACCCTCGGCTGGGTCGCGTTCCCGCTCCTTGCGGTTGCCCTGCCGTTCATCATCTCGATCGGCATGCACAAGGCCTTCATCCCCTACGTCGTGAACCAGCTCAGCACCGCCAAGTCCGAGATGTTGTACAACCCGGCCTCTCTCGCCCACAACATCGCCGAGGCGGGTTCGAGCTTCGGCGTGGCCCTTCGAACGAAGGACACCGAGATGCGGTCGACCGCCGTCTCGGCCGGGATCTCGGCCTTGTTCGGCATCACCGAACCGTCCCTCTACGGCATCACGATCCAGAACAAGCGCGCCCTGTGGAGCGTCCTCTCCGGCGCCGCGGCAGGTGCGACGTGGCTCGGAGTCACCCACGTGTCCTCCTACGTGGCCGTCGGCCCGGGCCTGGCCAGCATGTCGATGTTCATCAACGCGGATGACCCGCGGAACATCGTCAATGCGATCGTCGGCGCAGGCATCGCCTTCGCCACCGCCTTCGTCGTCTCCCTGTTCCTCTGGAACGACGCGGTTTCAGTGACGCTCCGGGCCCGCGGCGCCGCCCCGCTCAAGGACGTCGCGCCGGGTGATGTGCTCAGCCCTGTCGACGGCGAGGTCGTTGCCCTGTCCGACGTGCCCGACAAGGTCTTCGCCGGCGGAGTCGTCGGCCAGGGATTCGCCCTTCGCCCCGCATCCGGTGAGTTCCGCAGCCCGATCGCAGGCCGTGTGACCATGCTGTTCGACACTCACCACGCCATTGGCCTGACCTCGGACGACGGGGTCGAACTACTCCTCCATGTCGGTCTGGACACCGTACGACTGGGCGGCAAGCATTTCACGATGCACGTCAGCAAGGACGATCGCGTCGACGCCGGGCAGTTGCTGCTGTCGGCTGACCTCGCCGCGATCGAGGCGGCCGGCTACGACACCACCACGCCACTGGTCGTGACCAACGCCAGGAAGTTCGACATCTCGGGGTTGACGACCGGGATGATGACCAAGCATGGCGACCCGCTGTTCCACGTCGAGAAGAAGGGGTCCTCCGATGCCGTCGTTTCCTGACGCATTCCTGTGGGGCGGCGCCATCGCCGCCAACCAGTGCGAAGGTGCCTGGGATGTCGATGGGCGCGGTCCCTCCGTCGCGGACGTCGCCATGTATCGGCCCGCCCTTTCCAACACCGAGTACGCGGCCCACCACGCCGTGACGTTGGCCGGCATCGCCGAAGCAATGGCGACCAGCGACACCACGTACTACCCGAAGCGGCGCGGCATCGACTTCTACCACCGCTGGCCCGCAGATCTGGACCTCTTCGCGGAGCTCGGCTTCACAGTGCTGCGGGTCTCCATCGCCTGGAGCCGGTTGTACCCCACCGGATTCGAACGCGAACCGAATCCCGCGGGTGTCCGCTTCTACCGGCACCTGTTCGAGGGCATGCGCGACCGTGGGATCAAGCCCCTGGTCACGCTCTCCCACTACGAGATGCCGCTCGAGCTCGCCACCCGGTTGAACGGCTGGGCGGACCGGCAGGTGATCGAGCTGTTCGTACGATTCGCGAAGACCTGTTTCAGCGAGTACGGCGACCTCGTGGAACTGTGGCTGAGCTTCAACGAGATCGACTCCGTGATGCGCCATCCGTTCACGTCAGGCGGGCTGATCGCCGAGTTGTGCCCGGATGGTCTGGAGGCGGCGTGCTATCGCGCCGCGCACCACCAGTTCGTGGCGTCCGCGCTCGCCACCGGTGCGCTGCGCGAGCTCGTCCCGGGCGGGCAGATGGGGTGCATGCTCACCAAGCTGACCACCTACCCCCGCACCTGCCACCCGGACGATGTGGCAGCGACGCTGGCCAAGAACCTGCACAACCACTTCTTCGCCGACGTCCAGGCGTTCGGGGAGTACCCGGCCATCGAACTGGCGTCACTGAAGCGCCGCGGGATCCAGATCCCCTGGCAGGACGGGGACCGCGAGGTCCTCAAGGACAACACGGTGGACTTCGTCTCGTTCAGTTACTACCAGTCGGCGACCGAGTCGGTGGATCCGGACGCGGAGCGCACGCCGGGTAACACGATCGTCGGAGTGAAGAACCCGTATCTACCCAGCAGCGAATGGGGCTGGCAGATCGACCCGGTGGGTCTGCGCATCTCGCTCATCGAGCTCTATGACCGTTACCGCAAGCCCCTGTTCATCGTGGAGAACGGGCTCGGGTACGCCGACGTCGTCCAGCCGGACGGGACGATCCACGATCCCTACCGCGTGGATTACTTCCGGGCCCACTTCGAGCAGATGGCCTTGGCGATCGAGGCCGGAGTGGACCTGATGGGCTACACTTGCTGGGCTCCCATCGATCTCGTCAGTGCCTCCTCATCCCAGATGTCCAAGCGCTACGGATTCATCTACGTCGACCAGGACGACCTCGGCAACGGCACTCTCGAGCGGTCGAGGAAGGACTCCTTCACGTGGCTGCAAGGGGTCATCGCCAGCAACGGCCGAGACCTCGCCAGCTCCTGAGCCGGACCACGGACATGCCACAACCGCAACGCATCACCAAGGTGCTCAACTCCAGCGTCGTCCTCGTCAGCGATGACGCCGGCCGAGAGTCCATCCTGCTCGGACGCGGCATCGGTTACGGACGCAAGACCGGCGAGATGATCGACAAGGAGGTCGTCGACCGGGTGTTCCTCCCGGTCGACGACCCCGACTCCCGGGCGCTCGTCGACCTCCTGGGCTCGATCTCGGCCGCGTACGTCCTCCTCGCCAGGGACATCATCGCGGCCGCGCAGGCGGCCCTCCAGGTGGAACTGCACCCACACCTGCTGCTCGCGCTGACCGACCACCTGCACTTCGCGGCCGAGCGCCACAAGCAGGGCATGAGGGTGGTCAACCGTCTGACCTGGGAGATGCGCACCTACTACCCCGACGAATATCGTGTCGGCACCGAAGTCCTGCGAACCGTCAACGAACGACTCGGCCTCGACCTCCCCGAGGACGAGGCGACGAACATCGCCTTCCACCTGGTCAACGCGAGAAACGACCCTCACTCGGCCTTCGATGCCCTCAGAGCCGCGACCCTCATCTCCGAACTGGTCGCGATCGTCTCCTACCGCTCGGGGCGCTCGCTCGCACCCACCGACCTCGACCAGCGGCGATTCGTCGTCCACCTCCAGTTCTTCGCCGACAGGCTGTTCACGGGCCGACTTCTCGATTCCGACGAAGGCTTCCTGTACGACCAGATCCGTACGAAGTACCCCGAGGCCATCGAGACTGCCCATCAGATGCGCCGGCACGTGCAGACCCAGTACGGCCTCGAATTGCCCGACGAAGAAGTCGGTTACCTCGGTCTCCACATCCAGCGTCTCCTCAGCAAGACGACAGCCGGGTGAGATCGGAGAGAGTGGGCGGCTGATAACGGTCGCTCGTGCGCGCCTTACCTGTCACCAGAGGCGCCCCCCACGCCCGTCAGCAACCAGTCCAGCGCCTCGCCGGTCGTCCAGCCGTCCGGATGCAGGCGCTGCAGCACCTTGGCGCCCTCGAGGTCCTGGCCCAAGGTGACCGCCGCCGGTTCGGCGTAACCGTCCTTGCGCAACTGGCCCAGCCCGACGTCCGCGAACAGGGCGTTGCACAGGCACTTGCGTCCCACGGTGTCGCCCTCCTGGCCGCCCTTCTTCACGTACATGTCCACCCGGTCGGCGGGGCACCGGTAGACCACCGACCCATCGGGTCGTTCGGCAGGGACCCGCAGGTAGCCGAGGTCACAGATCCGCTCGCGCGCACCGTAGACGTCGGGTTGCGACAGCGTCCCCTCGACCGGCGCCACCTTGAACGGGAAGCCGGTGGGTGAGGCCAAGGGGTCGTTGCGTACGGACAGGGTGTCGTCCGCCAGGTCGTCCAAGAGCTGCTGACGAAGGTCCGGACGCAGACCTGACTCGGCAGCCAGCGCGAACAGGGAGCCCACCTGCACTCCGGCCGCTCCCACCGCGAGCGCTTCGGCGACCCTCTCGGGGGTGCTGCAACCGCCGGCGAGCCAGAACGGGAGGCCGGTCTGGGCGACCTTCGCCAGGTCTGCTTCGTCCTTGGCCCCATAGACCGGGTCGCCGAGGGCGTCGAGACTCATCCTGCCGCGCGGCGGCGCACTGTGACCGCCGGCCCGCGGCCCCTCGACGACGAATCCGTCCGGACGGATCTCCTCATCGCGGGCCAGGTAGCTGGCCAGCACGTGCAGGGACACGATCGCCAGGCACGCCGGGCGCTTGAGCGGCGGCAGGTCGTCGCCGAGGTAGGTGACCGGGTCGAGCGAGGCGCGGTGGACCCGGGTGGCTCCGGTCACCTCGATGGTCAGGTGTCCGGCCCGACCGGCGGCGAAGTCGTTCAGCAGCCTCGGCGTCTCGCGAGGTACCCCGGCTCCCATCAGCACGTAGTCGACACCCGCGAGCATCGCGCCCAGGGTGGCCGAGGCGGTGGCCGTCTGGACCTTCTCCAGCAAGTTGATGCCGACGAGTCCGTCATGCCCCTCCTTGGCCAGCCAGACCTCGGCGAAGTTGCCGACGAGGCTGAGTTCGATGGCCTCGCGGCTCGGGGAGATGGTCAACCTCGAATGCGGACGGTACGGCCGGCCCTCGGGGCGGCCTCCCTCGAGGAAATAGCGGTCGAGGACCCGTTGGGCCATCGCGGGCGACGGGAACGCCTCGAGCGCGCGCCGCAGGTGTCCGCCCGGGTCGCCGTCCTGGAGCCTTCGGGCCAGGACCCCGTCCAGGGCGGTGCCGGAGACCACGCCCAGATGTCCACGCCGGGACACCTCCCGCGCCAAGCGCCAGGAGGACACGGCGATCCCCATGCCGCCCTGGATGATGATGGGTCGAGTGGGGGGTGTCACGAGGTCTCCAAGGATCGGAATATACCTACGGTAACGTAAGTTGCCGACGATCCCGAATCCCTGGCGAGCCATCACCCACGTCGGGCCGAGGTGACGAGATCTCACTCCGCAGGCCTGGTCGACGGACGGTCAGCGCTGGGGTGTGATGCAGACTGCACCGTTCACCACGTGCCGCGATGCATGTAATATCAATCGAGAATCAATCACCGTTAGCTTCCCCGTACAGCCCCCGACCCCTGACCGGTGAGTTCTGAAAGACTGACAGCATGTCCAGCTCGAGTGACGCCAACCGTCCGGCGCGTGACGACAACGCCACGCCCTCAGCCACCTGGCATCTCGGCCGCACCCCACCCGAAGCCGACCTGGCCAACGTCGAGTTCGCCCTGATGGCGGCCAGCGCCGCCTTCGAGCGCTACGTCGAACAGATCTCCCAGCTGATCGGGGAGCCCGAGCTGTCGTACAACGAGATCACGATCCTGCACGTCATCCGGATGTACGAGCGGCCGAAGGATGCCACCACTATCGCGCGGTTCGTCAACCGCGACGACCTCCCCAACGTGCAATACACCCTGCGCAAACTCGCGTCGGTCGGCCTGGTGAAGAAGACGCGCTCGGGCGTCTCGGCCCACTACGAGACAACGAAGGCCGGCACGGACTGGACCGACCGGTACGCCGTCCTGCGCTCCCGACTCCTGGTCGACCAGATGGCCCCCGACGAGATCTCCGGGGAGACCCTCGAGGGCATCTCCCGGCGCCTGACGCGACTCACGGTGCTGTACGAGTCCTCGGCGCGCAGCGCGGCCATCCTCAACCCGCACGGCATCTTCGACTGACCCTCCCGTCCGGAGGAGACCGGTCCCCGAGCAGCCCAGGCCCCGCAGGTCATTGTGACCTGCGGGGCCTGTCCGTTGGTGCGGGCGGCCGGGCCCATGTCTCAGCCGAGAGTAGCCGAGAGATCCAAGAGATTTTTACAGAAATCTCTATTGACTTTCGGTGTGGCCCAGGACACAGTTGTCGTCAAGCGAGGGGCAACGGCGCCACTCACGAAGAGGAGGTCCACGTGACCATCACCGGCTCTGAGAGCACCACCACGAACACGGCGATCGGCAACTCTGCACGCGTCGCCCGCCAGTACGGCCCGTACGTCCAGGCGGACTGGGGCTTCGCGAACCACTGGTACCCGGCCTGCTTCAGCGATGAGGTCGAGGTCAACGGAGTCGTCGGCGTCACCATCGGCGGCCACGACATCGCCATCACCCGCGACGAGGACGGCCAGGTCCACGCGATCGCCGACCGGTGCCTGCACCGCGGCGTGAAGCTGTCGGCCAAGCCGATGTGCTTCGCCAACAAGACCGTGACCTGCTGGTACCACGGCTACACCTACAACGCCGAGTCCGGAAACCTGGACACCATCGTCGGCTCCCCCGACGACAAGCTGATCGGCACGGTCGGCGTACGCACCTATCCGTCCGAGGACCTGGCGGGCCTGATCTTCGTCTTCGTCGGCGAGGAGGACTACACGCCCCCGCCGCTGGACTCCGACCTGCCGATGCTGGTCACCGACAAGAAGACCCCGCACTTCCGCAACCCGAACATCATCACCAAGGGCATGCGCCGCAAGCTCTACGGCAACTGGCGACTGGCCGCCGAGAACGGCCTCGACCCGGGCCACCTGCTGGTCCACTGGGACAACAAGATCGTCGTGGCCCTGGACCGGGCGATGCCGCTGGGCATGAAGGCGCTGAAGGACGACGCCACCGAGTCCATCGACATCGAGGACGGCCCCAAGGGCGTGATGAACCGCTACGACCTGCCGGAGAACTACCAGCCTGTCTTCGAGAACCCGATGGTCGACATCAAGGCGCGCGGCGGCACCATGTACGAGCCGTTCCGGGTCAGCTGCTGGCTGCCGGCGACGCTGATGGTGGAGAACTGGCCGATCCCGGGCATCACCCAGTACGAGTTCTACGTCCCGATCGACGACCACCACCACATGTACTTCGAGGTGATCGCCGACACCGCCACCACCGAGGCGGAACGCAAGGAGTTCGACTTCAAGTACGAGAACTTCTACAAGCCGCTGGGCCTGCTCGACTTCAACAACAACGACGTCTTCGCCCGCGAGGCCACCGAGGAGCACTACCAGCGCTTCGACGGCTGGAACAACGAGGTGCTCTCCGACATGGACTACTCCGTGGTCGCCTGGCGCAAGCAGGCCGCGACCCACGGACGTGGCTTCTTCCAGTCGCCGTACCTCGACGAGGACTGAGGGGACGCTGACATGACGATCGCAGAGGGCACGGCGATGACCGTGCAGACCACCCAGGCCGTGGACACCCGGCACGTCTCGCTCCGGTTCACCGACGGACAGGTGCGGGAGTTCGACACCGCCCCGACGAGCCGATCCTGGCCGCCGCCCAGCGGGCCGGCTACGAACTGGTCAGCCAGTGCAAGGTCGGCACCTGCAGCACCTGTGCCGCGACCCTGGTCGACGGGGCCGCCGAGATGCCGTCCGGGCAGATCAGCGTGCTGACCAAGGACGAGGTCGCGGCGGGCCAGCGGCTGCTGTGCCAGTCCCGTGCCCTCTGCGACTCGTCGTTCGAGATGGACTACCCGTCCACCCTCCTGGAGGCCAACCCTCCGGTGCTGTTCCAGGCCAGGATCGCGCGCCTCACCTGGGTCGCCGACACCGTCGTCGAGGTGGAGCTGAAGGTCCCCAAGTCGATGAAGTTCGGCTTCACCGCCGGGCAGTACTGCCGGATCAAGGTGCCCGGCACAGAGCAATGGCGCAGCTACTCGATGGCCTCCGGCGAGCACGAGCGGTTCCGGCTGACCTTCCTGATCCGCATCCTGCCCTCCGGACTGATGTCGGACTACCTGCGGGATCGGGCCCGGGTCGGGGAGACGCTGGAGGTGGAGGGACCCCTGGGCGGCTTCGTACTCGAGCCCGCCCCGCGGCCGACCATCCTGATGGCCGGCGGCACCGGGCTCGCCCCGATGCTGTCGATGCTCGACCGGCTCCGTACGGTCGTCCCCGCGCCGCCGGTCCTGTTGGTCTTCGGATGCAACCGTGAGGCGGAGCTCTTCCACGAGGAGGAGCTGGCGGCTCGCGCGTCCTTCATGCCGACGCTGCAGGTCCGTACGGTCCTGATGGACAACACGGGCCGCGAGGACCTCCCATCCGGCACTCCGTTGGCGGTGCTGTCGTCCAAGGACGTCGCGCCGGACGCCGTCGCCTACCTGTGCGGTCCCCCGCCGATGATCCGTGCCGCGCAGGAGACGCTGGGCGGCTACGGGTTGGCGGCACACGACATCCGCGCCGAGCAGTTCCTGCCCAGCGACAACTGAGAGGACCCCCGTGCGCGTCACCACCCATCCCCTCCCCCTCGACGACCGGCGCCAGGCGATGTACGACGCGGTCGTGGCCCGGCTGGACTGCGACCGGATGCAGCGGCTGCTGGTCGACCTGGTCGACATCCACAGCCCGACCGGCGCCGAGCGCGAGATCTCCGAGTTCACCGCCCTGCACCTGGCCGAACAGGTCGGCATCGACGCCCACTACATGCCGATCTCCGAGGCGACCGGCAACGTCTACGGCGTCGTGCCCGGCAGCGGCACCGGCGCGAACCTGCTGCTGTACTGCCCCATTGACACCCACATCGAGCCCGAGCGCGACGTCCCGGCCGTAGGGCCGGGGCTGCGAGCCGACATGGTGCCGCAGGCCCGGGTCGAGGACGGCCTGGTCATCGGGCTGGGCGCCTCCAACCCCAAGGTCATGGTGGCCGGCCTGGTCGAGGTCGTGCACGCCATCAAGGACGCCGGCATCGAGCTGCTCGGCGACCTGTCGATCGGCTTCGCCGGCGGCGGGATGCCGTGGCTGAACTCCCAGCGCGACCACGTCGGCATGAGCACCGGCATCTACCAACTGCTCATGCGCGGCCTCTACCCGGACTACTGCCTGCTGCTCAAGCCACGCCCCGGGGTCTATCCCGAGGAGCCGGGTATGGCGTGGATCCGGGTCAGCGTCCGGGGGACGTTCGGCTACGCCGGCATCACCCGCGGCACGCCGGGTTTCCGGTCCTCGATCGTCCCGGCTGCCACGGTCATCGAGGAGATCGAGGCGTGGCTGCCGCAGTACACCGAGCGCAACACGGCCGGCACGATCCTTCCGGAGGCGTGGATCGCGGCCGTACGCTCCGGTGACCCCGACAAGCCCGCCTTCCCGTCGGCCACCACGGAGATCTTCCTGGACCTGCGGATCAACCCGCGTACGTCACCGGCCGAGGTGCGGGCCCAGTTCGCGGAGTTCATCGAGGGCCTGCGCCATCGCCATCGCGACATCGAGGTCGACTGGGACATGTACGGCAGCCTGCCCGGCGGCATGACGGACTACGACAACTGGATCATCCAGTCCGCCCAGCGCGGCTGGGAACAGGTCTCGGGCGAGCCGTACACGGAGACCCCGTACCAGGCCGGGCAGACCGACGGCGCGATGATCCGCCGGCTCGGCATCCCGACCGCCCGGGTCGGCTACCCCTGGCCGCCGGCCTCGGCACCGGCGGAGCTGAACGAGGGTCTGGGCGGCATGGGCGTCGCGTCGGTCGAGGACGTGATGCAGGGTGTGCGCGCCATCGCGTACGCCGTGATCGACACGCTCACCCGCACCCGGGCCGAGCTCGGCCTGGCCGACACGGTCCCGTCGCTGGACGGCGGCCTGGTGCCGTGAGCAGCCACCCCACGACCCCTGAAGGGACCACCATGCCTGACCACGCCCTTCCGGTCGCTGACCGATCCGAGTTGCTGCTCGACTCCCTCGGTTACGTCGGGGTCTCCTCTGACCGGCTGGACGACTGGACCACCTTCGGCCGCGACGTCGCCGGCATGCAGCCGGTCGAGTCCGGCCGCCGCAGCCTGGCGCTGCGGATGGACGATCGCTCGCAGCGCTTCCTGGTCTCCGACGACGGCGGGCGCGGCTTCTACGGCTTCGAGGTCTCCGACGCCGAGGCGCTGGAGCAGGTCGCCCGCCGGCTCGATGAGCAGCAGGTGCCGCACCTCGAGCTGGACGCACCGACCCGCGACCACCGACGGATCACCCGCGGGATCTGGTTCCGCGACCCCGAGGGCAACCGGATCGAGGTCTTCCACGGCCCCGAGGTGGCCGACCGGCCCTTCTCCCCCGGCCGGACGATGGGCGGCTTTCGCACCGGCGTCCTCGGCCTGGGCCACGTGGTGCTGCTCGCCGCCGACGCGCAGCCGATGATCCGCTTCTACCAGGAGGTGCTGGGCTTCCGGCTTTCCGACTACCAGCTGCGGCCGTTCGAGGCGTACTTCTTCCACCTCAACCCGCGCCACCACACTCTCGCCATCGTGGCGGCGAAGGCACCCGGCGTGCACCACGTCATGGTCGAGGTCGCCCACCTCGACGACGTCGGCGCCGGGCTCGACCTGGCCGAGGGCACGGAGGAAGGCATCGGCGTCACGATCGGCCGGCACTCCAACGACCACATGCTGTCCTTCTACGCCCGTACTCCTTCCCCCTTCATGCTCGAGTACGGCTGGGGCGGCCGGTGGATCGACGTCGACACCTGGTCACCGTACGAGCTGACCGAAGGCCCCAGCCTGTGGGGCCACGAACGGTCCTGGCTCCCGCCCGACCTGCGCGCCACGGCGCGCGAGATGCGCATCCGCGCCGCCGCCGACGGGCTCTCCTACCCGGTGCACGTACGACCGGGCGGCTACGACGTCATCCACCAGGACACCTGGATCCCCGCCACGCGGCGCACCCGCGTCGGCTGACCGAAAGGCACCACCCATGACCCAGCACACGATCACCCAACACACGATCACCCGGCCCATCACGCCCGAGGAGTTCGCCATCACCTGGCGACTCGTCGACTGGCGCCAGGAGTATGACGACGGCCGCTTGCAGTACCCGATGGGCGAGAACCCGCAGGGCCTGATCGCCTACCGCGACGGGCGGATGTACGAGATCGCCACCAGCGCCGACAGGCCGAACTTCGTCACCGGCGGCCAGTGGGACGCCGACGACGCCGAGAAGGCGATGGCCTACACCACCTCCATGTGCTACGCGGGAACGTACGAGCTACAAGGCGACGAGGTCGTCCACCACGTCGACATGAGCGTCTACCCCAACTTCGTCGGCAAGTCCCTGCGCCGCACGGTCAGCTGGGACGGCGAAACGATGACCCTCTCCGGCCGGATGGAGGAGGGCACGTCCGAGGCCCGCACCGTGATCCTCGACTGGCGTCCCCTCTGACCCCCTTGCGTCGCCGACCGCCACCCTGATCGAAGGAACTGCCATGACCGAGACCATCACCACCCCATCCATCACCACCCCATCCATCACCAGCTCGCCCACCCGCCGGACGATCCAGGACTGGCTCGACCTGCCGATCGGCGAGCGCAAGGAACTGGCCGTCGAATCGCTGGCCGCGGCCCGTCGGGCCACCGAGGCGCTCAACACGTACATCTCGGTGCTCCCCGTCGACGGGTTGGAGCTGGCCGAGGAGGGCGAACTGGCCTGCGTGCCGTACGCGGTGAAGGACAACGTGGATGTGCGCGGGCTGCCTACCACCGCCGGGACCCCCGCCCTGGAGGGCCACTACCCGAGGATCGACGCCTCGGTCGTCCGCGCCCTGCGCGACGAGGGCGCGGTCGCCATCGGTAAGGCGAACATGCACGAGCTCGCCTTCGGGCTCACCTCCAACAACGGCCGCTTCGGCCCGGCCCGCAATCCGTACGATCCCGAGCGGGTCTCCGGCGGCTCCAGCGGCGGCTCGGCCGCGGCCGTCGCCGCCGGCACCGTGCCGTTCGCCCTCGGCACCGACACCGGCGCCTCGGTCACCACGCCGTCGGGCTACTGCGGCGTCGTCGGCTTCCGACCCTCGACCGGGCGCTACGCCGGCGACGGGATGGTGCACCTGACCTGGACCCGCGACGCCATCGGCATCCATGCGAACACCGTCACCGACGTACGGACCGTCGACGGGGTGATCACCCGTACCTCGGTCCTTCCGACGGAGACAGGGCCGCGCGGACTGACCATCGGCATCCCGACCGAGTTCTTCGATGACCTGGACCCGCAGGTCGCCGCCGCGGTCGACGAGGCGCTCGCTGCGCTCCGTGCGGAAGGCGTGCGGTTCGTCGAGACCGGTGTCCCAGACGCGATGGAGCTGGCCTCTGCCGGCTTCTCGATGGTCTTCTACGAGACCCCGATCAACCTGCGCGCCTACCTGAACGAGGCCGAGGAGGCCTACCGAGGGCTGACGCTGGCACAGATCGCCGAGCAGACGGCCTCCCCCGACGTCACCGCGATGCTGCGCCTGATGCGCGATCAGCCCATCAGTGCCGAGCAGTACGAGGCGGACGCCGGCGTCCGCAACAGGCTGCGCCGCCTCTACCAGCAGACATTCGCCGAGCACGACCTGGACGCCATCCTCTATCCCACGACGCCGAACCTGCCGCCGCTGCTGGGCAGCGATGACACGATCATGCACAACGGCACGCGGCGGGACATGTTCCCCACGGCGACCCGCAACGTCGCTCCGGGCGGCCTGGCCGGCGCGCCGCAGCTGACCCTCCCACTGTCCAGGCAGGAGGGGACGCTGCCGATCGCCGTCACGATCGAGGGCGGCATCGGGACCGATGAGCGACTGCTGGCGATCGGCGAGGCGCTGCATCCGCTGATCTGAGTCATTCGCCCTCGGCGGGCCCACCCGCAACGCGGGGGTGCGATCTGACAGTCAGTCAGCTCGCACCCCCGGGCGCAGCGATTGCTGGCATCACGGCCGACGGTCGCGTCCATGTACGGCGCCTGCCAGCCCCCGCAGGGGAAGGCGTTCGTGGTGTCCTCCTCCGGACCTCCTGGCGCCGGGCGACGCCGCGGATCCTCTCTCACCTCGTCCGCGGCCGTCCCGACCTCGACGGTGACACATGGAACGGCGCCGCCCGCCGGTGCACCCGCCGAGCATGTGGTCGGACCACCGCGCCCTTGGGCGCTTGCGCCGGGGTCGGCATCGCCGCCACCCGGTAGAACCAGTACTTGCCGAGCTCGACGAGCACCAGGTATGTCACCACCAGCCCCACCAGCATCCCGAAGTAGGCAACGGGCAAGGGTGTGAAGCCCAGCAGGCGCGCCACCGGCGTGGCCGGCAGGACGGCGCCGACCAGGACCACGGCCAGGCTCGTCACGGTGAGCGCGAGGCTGGGACGGCTGCGCAGGAACGGGACGCGGTGGGTACGGATCACGAAGATGATCAGTGCCTGCGTCGCCAGGGACTCGACGAACCAGCCGGTCTGGAACAACGATTCCCCGGCGTGGAACAGCCCCAGCATCAGGGCGAAGGTGGCGAAGTCGAAGAGCGAACTCAGTGGGCCGAAGACGAGCATGAATCGCCGGATGAAGCCGATGTCCCAGTGTGAGGGCCGGTGCAGCCTCTCCTCGTCGACGTGGTCGGTCGGGATGGCCAGCTGCCCGGCGTCGTAGAGCAGATTATTGAGCAGGATCTGGCCCGGCAGCATCGGCAGGAACCGCAGGAACGTCGAGCCACCCGCCGCCGAGAACATGTTGCCGAAGTTGCTGGACGTGCCCATCATCACGTACTTGATCGTGTTGGCGAAGATTCTGCGGCCCTCGGTGACACCGTCAGCGAGGACATCGAGGTCCTTCTCGAGCAGGATCACGTCCGCGGCGTCCTTCGCGACGTCGGTGGCTGTGTCGACCGAGATACCCACGTCGGCGGCGTGGAGTGCCGGCGCATCGTTGACGCCGTCACCGAGAAACCCCACACCACCAGTACGGGACCGGCCCACATGCACGATCCGCGCCTTGTCCTCGGGACTGACCCGCGCAAACACCGTGATGCCCGGCATCCTGGCCGCCAACTCGTCGTCGCTGAGGCCGGCGAGTTCGGGGCCGGTGATGGCGGTGCCGTCGGTGAGGCCGATGTCCCGGCAGACCTTGAGGGCGACCACGGGATTGTCGCCTGTGACGATCTTCACGTCGACGCCCAGTTCCCGGAGGCGGCCCAGCGATGCTCCGACGCCGGCCTTCGGCGGGTCGAGGAAGACGAGCAGCCCGGCCGGGGAGAGGCCGTGCTCGTCGTCGGCCCTCGGGGCGCGGGCGAGATCCCAGCGCTTGGACGCGACGGCCACCACCCGGTTGCCCTGGGCGAACTCCTCTTCCACGGCACGGCGAAGATCCTCGGGTACCTCCCGGCATCGGTCCAGGACCGCCTCAGGCGCCCCCTTTGTCACCAGCAGACCTGCCCCGCCCGGGTCTCGGACCACGGCGGACGTCATCCGGCGTCGGTGGTCGAACGGCACGAGGTCCCCCTTCATCCAGCCGGCGAGGTTGGTGACGTCGCCGGGCACGCCGTCCCACAGGGCCTGGTCCAGCGGGTTGCCGCCGACCGGACGCCCCGCGGAAACGTCGCTCTCTGTCGCCAGGAGGGCCAGCCGGGTCAGTGCCGTCTCATCGACGCCAGAGCAGGCGCGCTGGCGGATGAACCGGATCCGGCCCTCGGTGAGGGTGCCCGTCTTGTCGGTGAGGAGAAGTGCCATGTCGCCGAGGTCTTCGATGCAGACCAGCCGCTTGACCAGCACCTTGACCCGGGCCAGGTGCCGGGAACCAGCGGCCAGGCTGGTCGACACGACGGCGGGCAACAGTTGCGGGGTGATCCCGACCGCGATCGCCAGGCTGAACATGAGGGCGTCCAGCAGTGGCTTGTGCCCGAGGACGTTGATGACGAAGACGAGCGCGGTAAGCACGCCACCCACCTCCACGAGGAACATCGAGAACCGCCGTAGGCCCTTCTGGAAGCCGGTCTCGACCTCGGCCGCGCTCAGGCCCGCGGCGATCCGGCCGAACACGGCGCGCGAGCCGGTGGCGACAACGACCCCCCGCCCCTCCCCGGAGGAGACCACCGTGCCCATCAGCGCGCAGTCGGTCAACTCCGCCAGAGCCGTCCCTGCGGGCACCGGGGTCGTGGACTTGTCCGCGGGCAGGCCCTCACCGGTGAGGATGGACTCGATACAGGCGAGGTCAGAGGTCTCGACCAGCCGGAGATCGGCCGGAACGACATCACCCATCTTCACCGTCACCAGGTCACCCGGCACCAGGTCGGTCACGTCCACCTCGCTGAGCACCCCGTCACGGCGGACAACGGTGGTGTGGCGGATCTTCGCGTGCATGGCCGCGGCGGCACGCTCGGCGCGGTACTCGTTGACGAAGCCGAGGCCCACCGACAGCCCCACGATCACTCCGATGATGACCGCATCGCTGTGCTCCCCGAGGAAGGAGGACGCCGCCGCGGTGACCAGCAGGAGCAACAGCAGCGGCGAGCGGACCTGGCGCCACAGCACCTGCCCGACGTGCGCCCGATGCGTAGCCACGGCGTTTGGACCCCAGCGGGCCCGACGTTCGGTGATCTCGGCACTGGACAGTCCCTTGACCATCGACACGCCGAGGGATGCCAGGACCTCCTCGGCGCCGGCTGCCGAGGCCTCGCCCAGCGCGTCGGACTGCCTGATGGCCACGGGGATGATCGGATCCGGCGCCTCGCGTCGGCGCCTCACGGCGCCGTTGCGACCGGCAACCGCCCGCGGGATTTTCGGCTCATGCGGGCCGGCGAGATACTTCATCGGTCCACGTCCAGCACCGTGATGTCCATCGGCATCCGGTTGCGGCGGCGTACGCGTCCGGCGAGCAGGTTGCGTACGCCACGCGTCACGATCGTCCGCCGCGTCAGGTCGCGGAAGTCGGCCTTGCCGGAGGTGACCAGCCCGAGCAGGGGACGGGCGGCCACCTCCGGTGTCTGTCCCCACAGGCCGACGACGACCTGGAGCCCGGTCAGCCGCGACTCGTAGCCCCGCTGCGCGGTGACCTTGCCGAGCAGGTCGGTCACCACCAGGCCAGGGTTCATGCCGTGCACCCGGACCCCGGTCCCCTTCGTCTCGGCCTGCAGGGTCTCGGTGAACTGGCGCACCCAGCGCTTGCTCGAGGCGTACGCGTTCTGCAGCGCCACCGGGCCGCGATCCCCCTGCCCGTACACGTTGACGAGGTCTCCGTGGCCCTGGTCGAGGAACACCGGCAGCGCGATCCTCGCCCCGTGGAAGGTGCCGAGGATGTTCGTCCGTACGACCCGGGTGAAGTCGTCGACCGGCGTGGACGCCGTAGGACCGTACACCCCTGACGTGCCGGCGTTGTTGACCCAGATGTCGAGCGTTCCGTGCGCGAGGGCCTCATCGCGTAACGCCTCGACGTCGCCCCACTCCCCGATGTCACATCGGCGTCCGTACGCCCCGATCCCCTCGGCCCTCAGCCGGTCCACCGCCGCCACGACATCGGCCTCCGACCGCGAGGCCACCACCAGCGTGGCGCCGTGCCGGCCCAGCAGCCTGGCCATGGCCAGGCCTAGCCCGCGCGTCGACCCGGTGATGACAGCAACACGGCCGGACAGGAGGTCCTTCTGCGGTTCCATAGAACTCTCCTATGCCATCCGGGTCGAGGTGACAAGGGCAACAGGCAACGGGTCCTGTACAGGGCGCCCGGTCGCGGGCGGATCGCCACAGGGATGGCGTGGACAGCGGACCTACCCTGGGAGAGAAGGGAGTACGTCCGGTGACCAGGATCGGCATCATCGTCGGATCGACGCGGCCCCACCGCCACGCCCATGACGTCGCTGGGTGGGCGCTGCAGTTGGCGTCGCTGCGCGGCGACGCCACGTACGAAATCGTCGATCTGCGCGACCATCCCCTGCCGCTCCTGGACGAGCCGATGCCTCCCTCGATGGGGCACTATCAGCACGAGCACACGCGACGGTGGGCGGCGACGGTGGCTGGGTTCGACGGGTTCGTCATCGTCACCCCTGAGTACAACCACAGCGTCCCCGCCGTCCTGAAGAACGCGCTGGACTACCTGTACGCCGAATGGAACCACAAGGCGATCGGCTTCATCTCGTACGGCACCCACGGCGGCGTACGCGCCGTCGAGCACCTCCGGGCGATCGCCGGCGAGCTGATGATGGCCGATGTGAGGGCGCAGGTGGTGCTGCCGTTCGCCACCGATTTCGAGAACCACCGCATCTTCACACCCCGGGAGCACGCGTCGCGGGTCCTCGGCGTCATGCTCGACCAGGTCGTTGCGTGGAGTGAGGCCCTGGCACCCCTGCGTCGCCGGGCAGAGGCCGAGCGGCGAGCACGCGCCGCCGCCCCGGACGCGTAGGGTTCGGAGCCAGCCTCCAGGCCTGGGGCGCCGAGCCCCGGCCGAGGCAAACATCACGTTTGCCGGGCGTTCACCGGTGAGGGGGTTCCGAGCGCCCGACGAGGAGAGTGACACTGGTCACACACTCACGTCGGGAGAAGCATCGTGTCCGGACTCGCCGCCATTGACCACGTCGTCGTCCTCATGCTCGAGAACCGCTCGTTCGACCACATGCTCGGCTTCCTCTACGCGGACGCGGGCAACATCTCGCCGACCGGCCAACCGTTCGAAGGCCTGACCGGCCAGGAATCGTGTCCCGACGCATCGGGCAACCCCGTGACCGTGGTACGGATGACGCCGTCGACCCCGAGCGTCTACTTCATGCCCGGCGCCGACCCCGGCGAGGGCTACGTGAACACGAACGAGCAACTGTTCGGGTCGAGCACCGCCCCGGCGGCCGGCACCCGCCCGGCCATGCAGGGCTTCGTGACCAACTACGCGACCGCGATCGCCGACAACCTGCAGCGTCACTGGTACGTGGTCCCGGGGACGAAACCCGAGTGGATCATGAACTGCCACTCGCCGCAGACCCTGC
Source organism: Raineyella fluvialis (assembly GCF_009646095.1). Lineage (NCBI taxonomy): Bacteria > Bacillati > Actinomycetota > Actinomycetes > Propionibacteriales > Propionibacteriaceae > Raineyella > Raineyella fluvialis. The sequence goes on from NZ_CP045725.1 coordinate 443,328, forward strand.
CCGTGCTCTCGGCGCTCGCGCGGGGCTTCGCGGTCTGCGATCACTGGTTCTGCTCGGTCCCCACCCAGACGATGCCCAACCGCGCGTTCGTGAGCGCCGGCACGAGCCAGGGTCATCTGGACAACCACACCAAGGTGTTCACCGTGCCGTCAATCTTCGGACGATTGGAGCAGGCCGGTCAGAGGTGGAGGATCTGCGGCTATGACGCCACGTCGTTGACCCAGCGGGACTTCCCCGACACCGCGGGGGCCACGCCGGACCACTTCGGGCAGTTCGCCGACTTCCAGCACGACTGTGCCGGCGGGACGCTCCCCGCGTACACCTTCCTCGAGCCGAACTGGTCCTCGAGCGGGAACAGCGAGCACCCCAACTACGACATGGCGCGCGGCGAACAACTGCTGCTGGACACCTACCACGCCGTACGTACGTCACCGCAGTGGCCGACGACGGGGCTGGTGATCACGTTCGACGAACACGGCGGCTGCTACGACCACGTGGCGCCGCCCTGGGGTGCCACACCGCCCGACGCCAGCATCGGGGAGTTCGGCTTCGACTTCACCCGCTTCGGCGTACGTGTCCCGACGGTGCTGATCAGCCCCTTGATCCCCGCCGGGACGGTCTTCCGCTCACCCACGGACGTCCCCCTCGACCACACGAGCGTGCTCGCCACGCTCGAACGTCGGTGGGGGCTTCCGGCGCTGACTGCCCGCGACGCAGCCGCGCCGGATTTCGGCGCGGTGTTCTCCCTGGAGACGGCGCGGACCGACGATCCGTTGGCGGGCGTCACCGCCCCGCCCCGTCGACACTCCCCGCCCACCTGGCCGCCCAGGTGTCGCACATGCAGCACGCGCTCGCCGAGTTGGTGGCGCACGATTCGGGCGTGGAACTCGCGCCGGCGTTCGCCAGTGCAGCCGAGGCGCAGCAGTACATCGAGCAGGCCGGGCAGGCCTCGATCAGCCGGGCAGAGGCAGTGGCCGCCGCATCGATCGCGGGGCCGCAACCCGAGTAGGCCGGTCAGCGCGGTACCCGGTGGGATTCTCGAGCCTGGACCCCGCCCGGTTAGAATCCCACCGCTGTCATCGGTGACCGTGACCTTGCCCCTTGAACAGAGAAAGGCACGACAGTGCTCAGGCTTGCCCGTGACCGGAAGACCTCCGCCCTCAGGCTCACGTTCGCGATTCCCGCGGACGCCGTAACCGGAAAGGTCAGCGTCGTCGGCGACTTCAACAACTGGACGCCCTGCACGCACGTGCTTCGGCGCCGCAGCAACGGCACCCTCAGTGCCGCGGTCACGGTTCACCCCGGCTCGACGCTGCGTTTCCGCTACCTCGGCGAGAACGGCCACTGGTTCGACGATCCGGACGCCGACTATGTCGACGAGCACGGCAGCGTGGTGACGGTCCGGGCCTGAGGGCCCCCGGGCGGCGGGTAGCTCACTCGGCCCGGCGCAGGGCTTTCGATGCGTCGACCGGGGACACTGCTGTTATGACGCTCACACCAGGAACGCGCACGCTCACCCAGGACGACGGAGAACTCCTGCTCCTCACGAGGGTGGAGGGGCCGATGGCTCGCATGGGCCACGAACTCGCCCTCCGGATCGATCGCTGGAGCGCATCCCTCACGATCGGTCAGGAACCGACCGAGACCGCGCTCCAGGTCACTGCCGACTTGCGGTCGCTGGCCATCAAGGGCAGTCGGATCCCCGGCAAGTTGGTGCCCGTGAAGGACGCGCTGGAGATCTTCACCAGCTCGCAGAAGTCCCTCCAGGTGCAGAAGTATCCCGAGGTCACTTTCGCCTCGACGAAGGCTGAGGGGACGTGGGACGCACTGGCGCTGGAGGGGAACCTTACCCTGCACGGCCGGACGCAGCCACAGATCCTCCGCATCACGGCTGCGGAATCGCAGTATCGGCTGATCACCCAGATCACCCAGTCGGCATTCGGCATCAAGCCGTTCAGCTTCATGATGGGCGCACTCAAAGTCGGGGACACGGTCGACCTGGAGGTCACCGTACGACTCTGAGGATCGCCTCCCGCGGGATGACAGGGAGGGACCTCGTCGCCCGCCCATCCATAGGTCTCCCCTATGCCATCCGGCCTCAACGTTACCGGTGGTGCTGCCGTTCCCGACTTCGAGACTGGTCACACCTTCACACATCGTGAGCACAGCGTGCGGGTCCTCAACGTCATGCTCGACCAGCTCATCGCGTGGAGCGAGACCCCGGCACCACTGCGACGCTGAGAACTCCCTTGGCGACGTCGGCCTTCAGCGCGCGGTCGCCCCCCATCCATCCCGTGAGCGAATCAAGCACGTGCATGGTTGGACCGGCAGCGGCGATCGCTGCGTAGCGCATGTCGCCCTGAGCCACACTCCAGCCGAGGTATTCCAGCAGAGGCGCGAGCTGGTCTCCCGCTCGATACTCGTCGAGCCCGGCGGCGGTGATCAACAACGCCAGAAGTCCTGCGTCGCGCTCCGCCGGCCGCCCCAGCGGGAGGCGGGAAGCGATGTGTCGCAGGAGCTCCCGCGGGTCATCCACCAGTTGCTGCCCGACCTTGGTGACCAGCAGAGTCCCTCGACTCTTGCGCAGGAGCCCGAGGGACGTGGCCGACTCCCGCAGCGCGAGGACCGGGAAGGTGGAGTCCTCGCGATTACCTTTACGCATCCAGAGCCTGTCGAGGCCCAATTCGATGACGAGCGCCGCCACGATCCTCGGTGGCAGGTAGCCCGCCGCGGTCAGCTTCAGCCCGTCTCCCACGGTGCGGAGCAGATGCGCGTACGGGTGGACGGCCGCCGTGACCTGCTCCGCGGTCAGCTCGACCGGGCCACGGGTGGCCTCCTTGATCAGCTCACCCACCGGTGACAGTCCCGAACCGCCCGCTCGATACAGCAGGTCAGCGAGAGCGGGATGCCACTGGTTGAGGTCGGGTACCACGCCCTTCGCCAGCGCCGCGTTCACCCGGTCGACAGAGAACTCCGCCGGGTCGTATCCGTCCGGGAGCCAGGCCAGCAGGTCCGCCAGCCATTCATTCCCAGGATCGGCACCGGCCAGGGCCTCCAGCATCTCGCCGTAGCCGCCGATCCCGCCGACATCCTCGGGTGGACAAGCCCGCGCACCCGCCACGCACACCGCCTGCGGGTCCTCGGCCGCGCGCGGCTCGACCGACTCGAGGCGCACCGTGTGCTGCCAGTTGTCGCCGAAGTCGTACTCGTACGACAGCGCATCCCCCACGGACGCCAACACCTGGTCGAGTCGAACGTCCGCCTCCGGGATCCCCTCCGCCCCTTCCTCCTCGTCGTAGGGAGTGACGAAGGGCTGGACCGTGCCCGGCGCGGCGGCTCCCATGGTGACGTGGTGCAAATGCGAGTCGGTCCACCCCATCGTGACCTGCAGGATCTCGTGGAGCCGGGCGAGCGTCAGGTCGCTGGCCAGCCGAAGCTCCCGCCAGATGGGCGGCTCGACATCATCGAGATCGACACGCACGACGTAGGTCACGCGGTCCTCACGACGAGGCAGGAGCACCGGTCGAGGCGGCGGCTCAAGAAGGCTTGGGAACGGGATGACGTTCTCCGGGCCGGCGGGTGTGACGCCGTTCACTGCGCCCGCCCCGAACCTGTGCTGCAGCCGCGCCAGGTCCGCGGCCGGTGCCGGCCGATGCGGACGGTGAGACGGCAGGGCAGGGTGGACGGGTCGGGCATCACGGACTCCTTCGGGCGTTCCCAGCTGTCTTCCACGGTAGGGGCCGCGTCTGACACACGCCAGAAGTCGACGATCCCTGGACATTGGCCACCACGACCACGTGACGGCATGTGACGTGCGTCATATCATCGGAGTCGGCAGGGTCGGGGGCGCCGCTGAGAGCAGGAGTCATCATGGCCAGCGAGAGTCTCGATGTCGTTGTCGTCGGTGCTGGTCACGCCGGTCTTGCGGTGAGCCACGAACTGGCGGCCGCCGGGGTCGACCACGTCGTCCTGGAGCGTACGGACAGCGTCGCCAGTTCCTGGGCGGGGCGCTGGGACTCCTTCACCCTGGTCTTACCGAACCACCTCGTCCGGTTACCAGGACGCGCGTACGACGGCCCCGACCCGCACGGCTTCCTCGCCCGCGACGATGTCGTGACCTTTCTCCAGGACTACGCGACCTCGTTCTCCGCCCCGGTGCGGACCGGCGTGGAGGTGGCCTCACTCCGTCCGCGACCTGACGGCCGGTTCGAGCTGAGGACCACGGACGGGGACGAACTCGTCAGCCGTGCCGTGGTCGTGGCAACCGGCGCCTTCCAACGGTTGCGCCGTCCGGCGTGGGTCAGCGCGATCCCGGAAGGCATCCAGGTGGTCGAGGCGGGCGAGTACCGCAACCCGCGGACCCTGTCCGAGGGAACCGTGCTGGTGGTGGGGTCGGGGCAGAGCGGATGCCAGATCGCCGAGGACCTCCTGATCGCCGGACGTCGCGTGGTGCTCGCCTGCGGGAAGGCTCCCTGGGCCCCCGACGCGCCGACGGGCGGGACTTCGCCGACTGGATGCTCGATTCGGGCGTCATGGACACCCGCCCCGACCAATTGCCCGATCCGCGGATGCGGCTGGCCGGTGGCGGCCAGATGACCGGCCGTGACGGCGGGCACGACCTGACCACGCGTACCCTGCAGGCAGCCGGCGCGGGGCTGGGTGGCCATCTGGTCGATGTCCAGGACGGGATGGCCCGGTTCGCGGGAGACCTGGTCGACTGCGTGGAGTCGGGCGACCAGCGCTACGCGATGATGTGCCAGTTGATCCAGCGCGGCTGCCAGGCCCGCGGAATCACCCCACCGACGCTGCCGAGCCCGGGCCCCTTCACCGCCGATGGGCTCCAGGAACTGGATCTCGGTGAGGTCGGGGCGATCGTCCTGACCACCGGCTATCGGCCCGCGTACGCCACGTGGATCGGACCCGCGGAGGCCTTCGACGAGATGGGCCTACCGCTCCAGACGGACGGCGCCTCCTCGGTCGTGGCCGGCCTGTTCTTCTCCGGCTCGCTCTTCATGCGGACGCAGAGTTCCTCGCTGTTGCGCGGAGCCGCCGACGACGCACCGCTCGTGGCGAACGGCGTGCTGCGGCACCTGGGTCGACATCCCGGGGAAGTCCGCATCCCAACTCGCATACATAGGGAAGACCTATAGAAGAATTATCGATCACACTCCCCCGCGGGGGATCGAGAGCGCTCCGTATCCACCACCGCCCGGAGTCTCGATCACCAGGCTGTCGCCCGGTCCGACCTCGGTCGAGTCGCACCCGGCGAGCTCGACGACCGTGCCATCGGCTCGCTCCACGGAGTTGTGTCCCAGCGCCCCGGGTGACCCACCCGCCATGCCGTACGGGGCCACCCGGCGATGACCGGACAACGTACTCACGACCATGGGCTCGGTGAACTCGAGTCGACGCACGCCGCCGTCACCGCCCCGCCATCGTCCAGCACCACCACTGCCGCGCCGGATCGCGAACTCCCGCAGCAGCACGGGAAAGCGCCATTCGAGGACTTCGGGATCGGTGAGACGCGAGTTGGTCATGTGGGTCTGTACGACGGACGCCCCGTCGAATCCCTCCCCGGCGCCGGACCCCGACCCGAGCGTCTCGTAGTACTGGTGCCGCGCGTTGCCGAAGGTGACGTTGTTCATCGTGCCGGACCCCTCCGCCTGGACACCGAGCGCGGCGTACAGCGCACCGGTGATGGCCTGGGACGTCTCGACATTGCCGGCAACGACCGCGGCCGGGTACGTCGGCGCGAGCATCGACCCGGCCGGGATGACGATGTGCAGCGGGCGCAGACAGCCGTCGTTCAGGGGGATCTCGTCGGCGATCAGCGTCCGGAACACGTACAGCACGGCGGCGGTCACCACCGACGACGGCGCGTTGCCGTTGGTGTCCAGCTGGGGCGAGGTCCCGGTGAAGTCGATCGTGGCGCTGCGGTCGGCGCGGTCGACGCTGACACGTACGGCGATCGTCGCGCCGGAATCCATCAGGTAGCGGTGGTCGCCGTCCTCGAGCCTGTCGATGACGCGGCGTACGGCTTCCTCCGCGTTGTCCTGGACGTGGCGCATATAAGCCTGCACGACGTCCAGGCCGAAGTGGTCGATCATCGTACGGACCTCGTCGACGCCCTTCTGGTTGGCGGCGATCTGGGCACGTAGATCCGCGAGGTTGGCCTCGGGATTGCGTGACGGGAAGGAAGCTTCGAGGAGCAGGCGGCGCGTGGCCTCCTCGCGGAAGTGTCCGTCCTCGGCCAGCAGCCAGTTGTCGAACAGCACCCCTTCCTGGTGGATCTCGTGACTGTCAGCGGGCATCGATCCGGGGGTCATCCCGCCGATCTCGGCGTGGTGCCCGCGCGAGGCGACGAAGAACAGCAGGTGCTCGCCCGCATCGTCGAAGACCGGGGTCACCACGGTGATGTCGGGCAGGTGGGTGCCACCGTGGTAGGGGTCGTTGACCGCGTACACGTCACCGGGCCGCATCGCCGTGCCGCGACGGCGGATGACCTCCTTCACGGTGGTGCCCATCGAGCCGAGATGGACCGGGATGTGCGGGGCGTTCGCCACCAGGTCGCCGTCCGGATCGAACAGCGCGCAGGAGAAGTCGAGCCGCTCGCGGATGTTCACCGACTGCGCGGTCGCCTCCAGCCGGAAGCCCATCTGTTCGGCGATCGACATGAAGAGGTTGTTGAAGATCTCCAGCAGGACGGGATCGGCCTCGGTCCCCGCCTCGGGCTGCGCGGGCGCCACCACGCGTTCGACGATCAGGTGTCCCGACCGGGTGAGCGTCGCCCGCCAGCCGGCGTCGACGACGGTGGTGGCGTTGGCTTCGGCGATGATCGCCGGCCCGGCCACCGTCTCCCCCGCCACCATCCGCTCCCGGTGACGCAGCGGCGCGTCGCGCCACGCCCCACCCAGGTGGACCCGAACGGTCGCCGGCGTGGCGTCGGCGGTCTCGGCGCTGTCGGCATCCGCATCGGCGTCGGGGTCGCCGAGGTGGGAGAGGTCGGGTTGCTCGGTGAGGCCGGTCGCCTCCACCGAGACGGCTCCCGCGATCAGCGGACGCTCCATCAGGAACGAGTACGTCGCGCGGTGGGCCACTTCGAACGCCGCGGTCATGGCGTCGAGCCCGGAGAGGTCGACCGGGATCGCGGTGTCGGTCCCGTCATAGCGCAGGTGGACCCGGCGAACCACCCGGATCCGATCCTCCGGGACTCCCTCGGCCAGGAGTTCGGCACGCGCGGCCTGCTCCAGCGAGTCCGCGACGGCCGCCAACCGTCCCAGAGCGGCGGGCTCGAGGCCGACCTCCACGGACTGTTCCCGCATCACGGTGGTGTCGGCCAGGCCGATGCCGAGCGCGGAGAGCACGCCGGCCATCGGCGGGACGAGCACGGTGCGGATGCCGAGCGCATCGGCGACCGCGCAGGCATGCTGCCCGCCCGCGCCACCGAAGGTGGTCAGCACGTAGCGGGTGACGTCGTGTCCCTTCTGGACCGAGATCTTCTTGACCGCGTTGGCCATGTTTGCCACGGCGATCCGCAGGAATCCCTCGGCGACCTCCTCGGGAGTACGGTCGTCGCCGGTCGCCGTGCGGATGGCCGCGGCCAGCTCGGTGAAGCGACGTCGGACGATCTCGGCATCCAGCGGCCGGTCGCCGGTAGGACCGAACACCGCCGGGAAGTGCGCTGGCTGGATGCGACCGACCATCACGTTCGCGTCGGTCACCGTGAGCGGACCACCGCCGCGGTAACAGGCCGGGCCCGGAGCGGCTCCCGCCGAGTCCGGGCCGACCCGGTAGCGGCTGCCGTCGAAGTGCAGGATCGAGCCACCGCCAGCTGCCACCGTATGGATGTCCAGCATCGGGGCGCGCAGCCGCACCCCGGCCACCTGCGTGGTGAACACCCGCTCGTACTCCCCGGCGTAGTGCGACACGTCCGTCGAGGTGCCGCCCATGTCGAACCCGATGACGTGGTCGTATCCGGCCAGGGCCGACATCCGCACCATGCCGACGATCCCCCCGGCCGGCCCGGACAGGATCGCGTCCTTGCCACGGAAATGCCCCGCCTCCGCCAGCCCACCGTTGGACTGCATGAACATCAGCCGTACGCCTCGCAGCTGGTCGGCGACCTGGTCCACGTACCGGCGCAGCACCGGGGACAGGTACGCGTCGACGACCGCGGTGTCGCCGCGCGGGACGAGCTTCATCAGCGGGCTGACCTCCGAGGACAGCGAGATCTGGTCGAAACCGACCTGCTCGGCGAGCGCACCGATCGCCCGCTCATGGGCCGGGTGGAGATAGCTGTGCAGGCACACCACCGCGACCGCACGGATCCCGTCGGCGTGGGCCTGACGCAGTTGGTCGCCCAACCGGTCGAGGTCCGGCGCCTGTAGCACCGTCCCCTGCGCGGTGACGCGTTCGTCGACCTCGACCACGCGCTCGTACAGCTGCTCGGGCAGGACGATGTGACGGTCGAAGATGCGGGGACGGTTCTGGTAGCCGATGCGCAGCGCGTCGCCGAAACCGCGGGTGATCACCAGCAGGGTGCGCTCCCCCCTGCGCTCCAGCAGGGCATTCGTCGCCACGGTCGTCCCCATCCGCACCGCCTCTATGCGCACCGCCTCTATCCGGACCGCCTCCACCTGGGCGGCCGGCACCGGCGCGTCGTCGGGCGTCTCGAGCAGGGCACGGATCCCGGCGACGGCGGCGTCGCGGTACCGGCTCGGGTTCTCCGACAGCAGCTTGGCCGTCACCAGACGCCCATCGGGCCGACGCGCGACGATGTCGGTGAACGTCCCGCCCCGGTCGATCCAGAACTCCCACCCCGCACTCATGCACCCATCGTCACACCCGACACGGCCCGCGCGGACGTCGCGGCGATTTTCGAGGGGCGTGGACAATTACTGTGCGCGCGAAAGACGGGAGCAGGTGTGATGACACGGATCGGAATCATCGTCGGATCGACGCGGCCCCACCGCCACGCCAGGGACGTCGCCGAGTGGGCGCTGGAACTGGCGTCCCAGCGCGGTGATGCCACGTACGAACTGATCGACCTGCTCGACCATCCGCTTCCCTTGCTGGACGAACCGCTGCCACCATCGCGGGGCCGCTACGAGCACGAGCACACCCGACAGTGGGCCGCGACCGTCGCCGGCTTCGACGCGTTCGTGATCGTCACGCCCGAGTACAACCACAGCGTCCCCGCCGTCCTGAAGAACGCGCTGGACTACCTGTACGGCGAGTGGAATCACAAGGCGGTCGGCTTCATCTCGTACGGCACCCACGGAGGCGTACGCGCCGTCGAGCACCTCCGGGGCATCGCCGGCGAGTTGATGATGGCCGATGTCCGCGCCCAGGTGGTGCTGCCGTTCGCGAGCGATTTCGATGAGCATCGCCGCTTCACGCCCCGGGAGCACAACATCAAGGTCCTCCACGCCATGCTCGACCAGGTCGTCGCGTGGGGAGAGGCCCTCGCACCCGTACGACACGCCCAGCGCTGAAGACGCCTCGCGACGCCGCCAAGTCTCCCAGCGCCCAGAGTCTCCCTACCACCACGGCGTCATAGGTTTGCCCTATGGATGCCTGAGCCCTATGGATGCCTGAGCCCTATGGATGCCTGCGGACCATGCCCCGGCGTCAGGCTCGGTTCACCGATGCAGCTCCGCCTCGAATCGGTCCAGGTCGGGTTCGTCGCCGTTGTTGTCGACGCTGAGGTGCTCAGCACCACGCCAGGTGCACACCACGTCACCTGCGGTGGACCAGAACTCGCCCCAGTGCCCCACCTTCCAGGCATCACGTTCGAGCCCTCGGCCGACGAGGCGCTGGCGGATCACCTCGCCGTCGACCCGGACGTGGGCCACCACGAGCCGTACGTCCTCTGGCCACCCGAGCCGCTCAGCGGCGCCGATCACGTAGTGGTCGTCGCCGAGGTAACGGCCGAAGGGGGCGTCGAGCACCACCGACATGCCGAGCAGGAGGTTGTCGGTGGCGATCCGCAGGATCGTCTCGTACTCCAGGTCCATCACGTGGTCCTGGTAGTAGGCGTTGTTGTCCCGTTCGTGAGGGTCGGTTCCCGCTTGGACCAGCAGCGCCTCGGTGAATCCGGTGGCAACAGTGTCCTTGTCGACGTAGGCGGCGCGGAGCCGTCGGGCGATGGACTTCGCGCAGGTGGACTTGCCGCTGCCGGCAGGCCCGACCACGAACAGCAGTGTGGGCATGTTTCTCCTTGACTGACTGCCGCCCCGGCCGGCGATCTGCCGGCCGGGGCGGAGGTGGGGTGTCAGGCGGTCCGGTGGGACCGATCCTTCACGAACAGGCCGTAGGAGAGGGCACCCACGATGAGCAGGACACCGCCGACCACGAAGACCAGCGAGTACTGCTTGGTCGCGGCGAGGATGGCGCCGGTGACCACCGGAGCCACGGCAGCGCCGATGAAGCCACCGAAGTTCTGGATGGCCCCCAGGGAGGCCACCTGCTCCGCGGGAGCGACGTCGGCAGCCAGGGTCCACAGGCACCCGATCGGGACCTGGGCGAAGAAGTAGCCGATCGACAGCAGGGCGATCACCCCGGGGACATTGGTCACGTACGCGGCCGGCAGGACAGCGGCGGCCGCAAGGGCGGCACCGCCGACGATCGGGATCTTGCGGGCGAGAACGGTGCTGACACCACGCCGCAGCAGGGCGTTCGACAGCCAACCACCGACCAGGACACCGGCGATGCCGCACATGAAGGGCAGCATCGCGACCCAGCCCATGGTCGTGAGGCTGAATCCGAGCGACTTCTGCAGGTAGCTGGGCAGCCAGGTCAGGTAGACCCAGACGGTGTAGAAGATGCCGAAGGCGCCCAGGATCATGAACCAGGTGTTCGAGTGCTTGAACAGTTCGCCCCAGCCGACCCGATCTGCCTGCGTGGTGGGCTCGGCCGCCGCCTGCTCGCGGCCATGGATGGCGCGGTACTCCTGCAGGGCCGGATCGCGGTAGAAGCGGAGCCAGACCGCCGCAACGACGAGGCCGAGCGCACCGATGATGATGAACATCCCTCGCCAGCTGGTGGCCAGCATGATGGCCACCAGCAGAGGCGGGGCGACGGCATTGGCGATCTGGGAGCCCGTGTTGACCACCGACACCGGGACGGCGCGCTCCTCCTGGTTGAACCAGCGCTGGTTGACCTTGAGGCCAGAGGTGAAGAACGGGGACTCGGCAACCCCGAGAAGGACCCGCAGCGCGTACATCGCACCGAACGAGCCGGCGATCGCCATCAACATGCTGACGATGGACCAGAGTCCGGCGGCCCAGGCGAACATCTTCTTGGGCCCGAACTTGTCGACCAGCCAGCCCGACGGGAGGTTGGCGATGGCGTACGGCCAGGAGAAGGCCGACAGCAGCAGGCCCATCTGCACGGGGCCGAGGTGGAACTCCTTGGCGATCGTGGTGTTGGCGATGCTGAGGGTCGACCGGTCGAGATAGTTGACGACGCCGCCGACGACGAGCAGGGCGACGATGGCCCAGCGCACCTTGTTCATCGGTCCGTGGCTCGGGGCATCAGGCCCGCTGAGCGGGGTGGCTCCACGGTCGACATGTGTTGACTGATTCATGACACTTCCTTGTGACTGAACGGTACTGGGGGTGTGGCTAGGCGGTCGATCGGGCGGCAGCCACGGCCCTGAGGAATTCTTCGGCTGCGCAGGTGACCCGCTGGTAGTCGCCGTCGACGCGTGCTGCCTTGGTGATGGCGCTGCCGACACCGACCGCGACCGACCCGGCATCGAACCACTCGTGAACGTTGGCGGCGTCCGCACCACCAGCGGGGAGGATCGGCGCCCAGGGAAGGGGTTCGCGGACGGTCTTCACGTACGCCGGGCCACCCAGAGCGGTCGGGAACAGCTTCACGATGTCGGCGCCGGCCTCCATGGTGTCGGTGATCTCGGTCGGGGTGAAGGCACCACTGATGCTCAGCGCCTGGTAGCGGTTGGCGACCTTGAGCATCTCCGGGTTGAGGTTGGGGCTCACCAGCAGACGCGCCCCGGCCTGGATACAGGAGTATGCGGACTGCGCGTCGAGTACGGTCCCGGCACCGACCAGCACACCGTCACAGGCATATCGCTGGCTGAGCTCGCTGATGATGCCCAGCGCGTTCGGCACGGACAGGGTGATCTCGAGGGCACGGATGCCCCCCTTGATGGCTGCATGAGCCACCTCAAGCGCTTCGTCGGCGCTGGGCAGACGCACAATAAGGAGGGCACCGGTCTGCACGATGGCGCTCCATGAATCCCACTTGGTTAACATTGATGCTCACTCTAGAACATTTCTTCACACCTTGGCTAGAGGGGCGTCTAGGATGGCTCACGGATTCACAGATTTTGTCAGCGATGACCACCTGGGGTGGCCGCACCCGAAAGGACTCACGTGAGCGGATCGATGATCCCTGAGCAGCGTCAACAGGAGCTGCTGCGTCTACTCCAGGACGCGGGCGTCCTCAGCACCCGGAGCCTGACCGACACGCTCAACGTCTCGCACATGACGATCCGCCGCGACATCGCCGCCCTCGAGGCCGAGGGACGTGTCGTCGCCGTCCAGGGTGGGGTGCGGCTTGCGGAGCGTACGCCCCGTGAACCACCCCGCGAACGCTCCACCCGCAGCACCCTCGAGATGCCCAGCAAGCAGGCGATCGCGGCCGCCGCCGCCAGCCACGTCGACGACGGCATGGTGGTCTTCCTCGACGCCGGCACGACCTGCGAGGCCGTTGTTCCTCACCTCGCGGACCGTACGGGCATCACGGTGGTCACCAACGACTTCCACACCGTGGAGGCACTCGGTCCATACCGCCACATCGACGCGATCCACACCGGTGGCGTCATCGACCGCGACCGTTCGTCCAGCAATGGTCCGCTCGCTGCGGCGACAGTACGCAGCCTGGCAATCGACCTCTATCTGATGAGCACCGGTACCTGGGACGCGGAGTTCGGCGTCACGGTCCCCGTCGCCGACACCGCCTTGCTCAAGAAGGCGGCGCTCGAGGCGTCGGCGAGGTCCCTCCTCCTCGCCGACAGCACGAAGTTCGGCGCCTTCGAGCGCTACCGTGTCACTCCCCTGGCAACGCTGGACGGCGTGATCACTGACGACGGGCTGTCGGCCGAGGAGCAGGAATCCGTCACCTCTCGCGGCGTCCAGCTCTACACCGTCCATCCGAGCAGCAGCAGCTGACGCTCGACCCACTGATGGACGGAGGGGTCATAGGTTTGCCCTATGGAGCAATTGCGAACTACCTACCGCTGATCCCCGGAAGCGCGTCCGACCCGCCCTAGACTGCCGATGAGGCCACGCGCCATGAACGCTGTGCCCCGTGCCGATCAGGGCAGCCAGAAGGGCAGACCAGAAGGAGCGAACCGATGCAGATCAGCGACGGCTCCACCCCGACAGACGCCGACGTCGTCGAGCGCTTCGGCGACGCCCGGATCCCGCCGGGGAACCGACCGCGGCGGGAGAGCCGGTGGGACAAGACGCTCCAGGTCCGGCTGCCCGTCGAGGAATGGGAGGCATTGGTGGCCGAGGCAGAACGGCGCGGTCTCCCGGTCTCCACCATGGCCGGTGAGCTGCTGATCGCCCAGTTGGCGTCCCTGGACACCTCGACGCCGGGGGTGGTGGCAAGGATCCGGGCCGATCTCGACACCTTGGCATCCCGGCTCGGGTCGGAGTGACGCCGGGGTAGTGCGGGCGAGCGCAGCCTACTTGACGACCGTCAGCAGCATCACGACGTCGCTGAGCGCTGCCACGCTGTGCCGCGAGGGCGGCATCGGGACGAGGTCACCATCGGCGCCCTCCCACTCCCCGTCGCCGGCGCTCACGCGTACGCGACCCTCAAGGACCAGCAGCGTCGCCTCCCCCGGGCTCTCGTGCGCCGCCAACTCCTGGCCCTCCTGCAGAACGATCAACGTCTGCCGCAGGGCCTTGTCGTGGCCGCCGTAGAGGGTGTGGCTGGCCCGGCCGGCGTCCTCGCTCGCGGCCTTCTCGGTGAGGTTGCGCGCCATGTCGTGCACATTCGGGTTGGCCATGGTTCACCCTTCTTCGGTTCGGTCGTGCGGCTGGTAGTCGCCATGATCCTCGGATCATCGGCACGAGTGAACCCCTGTGGGGTGAACGGCGGGGCCAGGACGTGGCTTCCCTGTCCGCTGGCCATCGGTGGAGCGTCGAACGACAGCGCGCCCACGGCGATACCTCAGGCCTGGCTCCTACGGTGGATTCATGGACGTCACCCTGTTCGTCAAGGCGCTGGGCGGGTTCTTCGCGATCATGAACCCGTTCGTCGCGCTGCCCATGTTCCTGGCGCTGACCGCCGCCGACAGTCCATCCCAGCAGCGCCGGACCGGAGTCCGGGTGGTGCTCTACAGCCTGGTGATGAGCGCCGTCGTGATGGCCGCCGGCTCGGCGATCCTGTCGTTCTTCGGCATCACGGTGAATGATTTCCGGGTCGCCGGGGGCATCGTGCTGATGACCATCAGCCTCGGCATGCTGCACGGCGGCAGCTCGGCCCACGAGGGCTCCAACAGCGAGAAGGCCGAGATGCGAAGCCGGCGGCCGTCCGCGATGGCGGCGGCCCATTCCGCGACGGGAACGCCCTCGACATCGGGCACAGCCACAGCCGGCTCCGACGGCACTACAGCGGCCGATGCCAGCGGCCAGACAACCGAGGGCGACGCCGACATCTCGTTCTATCCACTGACGTTCCCGATGATGTTGGGACCCGGCACGATCACATCGATCATCGTGTTCACCGGTCAGGCCGGAGGCATCGGCGGCATGGTGTCCGTCGCGGTCGCGCTGCTCGTGGTGCTCGCCGCGCTCTTCGTCGTCCTCTGGTTCGCCCCGGCGATCGGCAGGCGGATGTCGGAGACGCTCCGCACGGTGATGACCCGCCTGATGGGCATGATCCTGGCCGCCATCAGCGTCGCGATGATCATCGCCGGCCTCCAGCAGCTCATCCCCGCCCTGCGCTGAGGCGCATCCGCCGCAGCCCATGCCATGGAGTGACCGGCCATAGGTTTGCCCTATGGTCGCTCAGTCGTACCCTGCCTGCGCCACGGTTCAGCCCCTGGCGGCGTGCCGACGGACCGCATCGCTCGGCTCAGAGCCGCCCGTGTGGCCCACGCCGCCCCACCACCATCGCCCACACCAGCGGCAGGACCGACAGACCCATCAGCCACCGGCCGAGCATCGGGTCGGTCCCCATCACCAGGGCCCCGGCGACCAGCACGGCCGCGAAGACGAGGATCCCGTTGGTGCGGTTGATGGTCCGCTCGAGCCGGCGCACCTGCCGGGTCAGCAGCGGCGTCTGGAGGCTCAGTTCGCCGCGTTCGGCCATCGTGAGGACGCGATCCGTACGCCCCGGCAGGCCCAGCGCCAGCGTGAAGATCTTGCCCGCCTCGGCGAGCACCGTCTGGGCGGCCGAGCCACCCTCCGCCGCCACGAGCTCACTGGCGTACGGAGTGATGGTCTCCCAGATGTTGAAGTCGGGATCCAGCCCCGTACACATCCCCGACAGGATCCCGATCGAGCGCCCCAGCATCAGCAGGTTCTCCGGCAGCTGGAAGGGCAGGTCGAGCATCAGCTCACGGAACTGCAGGCCGAACCGCATCATCTCCGCGTGGTCGATCCCGCGCAACTGGTTCATGCTCATCCCGCCGAAGCGTTCGAAGACCTGCAGCGTCGCACGTTCGATCAGTGGCAGGTCCGCGCCGGGCAGCAGTACGTCGAGGGTCTGCATGCTGTGCACCAGACGAGCGCCGTCCCGCGTCCCGACGGCGATGAGCGCCTCGGTCAGTCCCTCCCGCAGGGCGTCGGGCACGTGGCCGACCATTCCGAAGTCGACGAACGTCAGCGTCCAGTCCGGCTCCCCCGCCACTGCGTACGGTCGCGGGGTGACGAACAGGTTGCCCGGGTGCGGGTCGGCGTGGAAAAACCCGTCGACGAAGATCTGCTGCAAGTAGGTGTCGGCCAGTACGGTGGCCACCTCGCCGCGCTCGATGCCGGCGGCGGTGATGGCGTCGTGGTCGCCGATCCGGATCGCGCTGACGTCCTCGAGGGTGAGCACGCGGCGGGCCGTGAGTTCCCAGACCACCCGGGGCACTGACACCTGGGGGTGCTCGGCGAAGTTGGCGGCGAACGTCTCGGCGTTGCTCGCCTCCGCCAGGTAGTCGACCTCCGCCAGCGTGGTAGTGGCGAACTCCTCGACCAGCCCTCGTACGTCGGTCCGGGAGGCGACCGGCCTGTAGTGCGTCAGCCATCCCGCCACGCGCCGCAGCGCGGACAGATCGACCTCGATCACCCGCTGGATGTGCGGGCGCTGGACCTTGACGACGACGTCACCGAAGCCCAGCTCGGCGGCGTCGGCCTCTTTCAGCCGCGCCCGGTGCACCTGGCCCAGCGAGGCCGCGGCGAGCGGCTCCTCGTCGAACCAGGCGTAGTGCTCCGCGAGCGGCAGCGGGAGCTCGGCCGAGGCCACCTCGCGGATGGCCGCGAAGTCCTCGGCCGGCACCTGGTCCTGCAACCCGGACAGTTCCTGGGTGATCTCGACCGGCAGGACGTCCAGGCGGGCGGACAGGAACTGGCCGACCTTGATCATCAGGCCACCCATGGCGATGGCGAGCAGCCGGAACCGCGCGGCTGTCCGGGCGTTGCGCCGGGTCCTCGTACGATCCGCGAGCCGCCCCAGCCCGAGCCGCCGCACGACGATCTCCCACCAGATGAAGCTCGCCGTCACCCGGGCGAAGAACCACACGATGCGCCGATAACGGGCGCGCAGGACCGACTCCTTCATGCGACCTCCGGACGTGGCGGGACAGGACTGGGCGCGGGCGTCGGTCAGTCCTGGGAGAGGATGCCGTAGAGCTGCTTGCGCGCGGACTCCATGATCTCCTGTGCGGCGGCCCGCTGGGCCTCCGACCCGGTGGTGCCGACCTGGAAGACGGCCTGGGCCAGGTGTGCGGCGGCCTGGCGGTACTCGTTCAGCGCGGCGGCCGGGGATCCACCGAGCGGGCCGGTGTCCTCCCACGGAGCCCGCTTGCCCTCGTACTCGGCGGCGGCCGTCCGACCGGCGTCGGTCAGGTGGTAGACCTTCTTGCCTCCCGACTCCTCCGCGTCGACGAGTCCCTCGTCGGCCAGCATCTGCAGGGTCGGGTACACCGAGCCCGCGCTGGCCTTCCAGGCACCCTCGCTGCGGTCGGAGAGCTCGCGGATGATCTGGTAGCCGTGCATCGGCTCTTCCGCCAGCAGGCGCAGGATGGCCGAACGGACGTCGCCGCGGCGGCGGGCGCGACCGGCGCCGGGGAAGGAACCCGGACCCGGGCCGGCGAACCCCTCCCAGCGAGCGGCCATGTCGAAGAGAGGCTGGAAGCCGGGGCCCTTGGGGCCGGGGTGATGATGGCGATACATGACGTTCCCCTTTGATCGCGTCGCGACATATCGCGACCTGTCGTTACCGCCAGGGTAGATCGCCGGGCAAGGACACGGAAGGGCCGACCCGAGCACGGGCCGGCCCTCGCGACGACGGCGTCGCTCACGCGGTGACCGTCTGCAGGTCGTACTCCTCGGCCCTCTCCACCAGGGTGCTGCGGAGGAAGTCCGCCGCCGCGAGACGCTGCTCCACGCACCGGAACACCGCGCCGGAGAGCAGGAACGCGTCGTGGGTCATCCCGTCGAAGCGCTCCACGCTCGTCTCCACCCCTGCGGCGAGGAGCTGTTCGGCGAACTGCTCGGCCTCGTCGCGCAGCGTGTCGTACTCACTGGCGAGGATCAGGGTCGGCGGCAGACCGGTCAGGTCGGCGGCGTCGAGGGCGAGCCGCGGGTCGGCCACCTCCTCGGGACCGTTGAGGTACTGCGCGCCGAACCACGCCAGGTCGGCCAGTTCGATCACGTACCCCTCGGCGTACTCCCGCCGCGATGCGGTGTCGGCGACAGGGTTGATCAGGGGGTTCACCAGCAACAGGGCCGACAGCTCCGGTCCTTCCTGCTGCGCCCGGATCGCCGCGGCAGCCGCGAGCAGCCCACCGGCGGAGTCACCGGCGATCCCGAGCCGGCCGGGGTCGCCCCCGTACGCCTCGATGTTGGCCGCGGTCCAGGCGAGGGCGGCGTACGCGTCGTCGTGGGCGGCCGGGAAGCGATGTTCGGGAGCGCGACGATAGGTCGGGGCGACCACCATGACACCCGCCCGCGAGGCCAGGTCACGGGCCGGCTCGTCGACCACCTCAATGCTGCCGGTGACAAAGCCGCCGCCGTGCACGTAGACCAGCACCGGGAACGGTCCCTCGCCCTCGGGCACGAAGATCCGCAAGTGCTGCTCGGGATCAGCGCCGTACGACCGGTCGATCACCGCCCCGACCTCCTTGCGCGGCGCCTGCAGGTCCACGAAGCCCTCGACGGCGGCGCGGCTGCCCTCCACACCGGCGTTCGGGAAGCCGGTGAAGCCCTGCGCCCGCAGCGCCTCCACGATGAACATCAGGCAGGGGTCGAGCGCCGGCGAGGAGGTGGCGGCCGCCAGCCCTGCGCTCGTGGCGGCGAAGGCGAAGCCGCGGTAGTCGTTGCGCTGCACGTTGTCACAGATGGCCCGGTAGCGCGGGGCGCCACCGAGGTAGACCAGCACCCGGCGGGGCTTGCCCGGGATGTTGGCACCCATGTACCAGGACGAGGCGGACTCGGGGAGCAGGGTGAACTCGCACAGCGCGTTCGTCTCCGCCACCCACTGCTCCTGGGCCTGCGCGGTGGCCTCCATCACGGCGTGCCCATGCTCCTTCATGTACGCGATCGCGTCGCCGATGAAGTCGATGTGGTCCTCGATGGCCAGCGGCATGTTGTAGAGCACCGAGGGGCTCTGCGGACCGGTCACGGCGAAGAAGTTCGGGAAGCCGGCCATCGTCAGCCCGAGGTAGGTCTGCGGGCCGTCAGCCCACTCGTCGGCCAGCGTCACCCCGCCGCGGCCGGTGACGTTCATCGCGAGCAGCGGTCCGGTGCAGGCGTCGAAGCCGGTCGCGAGGATCAGTACGTCGAACGCGTACTCGGTGCCGTCGGACAGCCGCAGGCCGGTGGGTGTGACGGCCGCGATCGGGTTCGACTTCACGTCCACCAGGTGGGTGGACGGGCGGTTGTACGCCTCGTAGTAGTCGATCTCCAGCGGCGGGCGCTTGGTGCCGTACGGGTAGTCGGTCGGCGAGAGCAGCTCGGCCGTCGCCGGGTCGACCACGCGCTGCCGGATCTTCTCGCGGATGTAGTCCGCGGCGGTGTCGTTCGCCTCCTTGTTGCTCAGGATGTCCCCGAAGGAGTCGATGAAGAAGCGGAAGCCGCCCTTGTTCCACCGATCGTCGAAGACTTCCCGGCGCTCCTCGGGCGAGGCCGCCAGCGCGGACGGCTGGACGTCGGCGTACGGGACGCCGAGGAAGTGGTTCCGCGAGGCCTGGCGCAGCTCGGCGTAGCGCGCCTTGTCCGCCGCCTCTTCGACGGGGTCGGTCGGGTGGTTGCCGATCGGGGTGGCGTAGTTGGGGGTGCGCTGGAAGACGAAGAGTTCCTCGGCGAGCTTGCTGATCGTGCTGATCGCCTGGATGCCCGACGAACCGACGCCGATGATGCCGATGCGCTTGCCCGCCAGGTCGTGGTCCTCGCGCCAGTTACCGGTCAGCAGCACCTCGCCCGCGAAGTTCTCGATGCCGGGGAACTCGGGGGTCTTCGGCACCGAGAGGGTGCCCGCGCCGGAGACGAACCAGCGGGCGGTGTGCGTCTCGCCCTTGTCGGTGGTGACGCGCCAGTGACTGGCCTCCTCGTCCCAACTCACCGCGACCACGCGGGTGCCGAACCGGAAGCTGCGCCGGACGTCGTAGCGGTCGGCGCAGTGGTTGAGGTAGCGCAGGATCTCCGGCTGGGCGGCGAACTTCTCGGTCCAGTGCCACTCCTGCTGCAACTGCGGGTCGAAGGAGTAGGAGTAGTGCACGCTCTCGATGTCGACCCGCGCACCCGGGTAGCGGTTCCAGTACCAGGTGCCGCCGACGTCGTCGGCGGCGTCGAAGCCGAGGACGTCCAGCCCCATCTGGTCGCGGAACGTGTGGACGCCGTAAATACCGGCGAAGCCGGCCCCGACGATGATGACGTCGTGGTCGGCGCTTGCGGTGCGCCCGGAGGCGGTGGTACGGCCGGTGGCCTGGCGATCGGTCATGTGGGTGGTCCCTTTCTTCGGCTCGACGACTCTGTCGATGTGACCAGCCTCACGCCCGGGTATGGCCCCGCACACGCGTAGAACTACGCCATCACCCCGGCACGGCTACGTGTCCGCCGGCAGCGTGCCCGTCGTCCCGGCGCTCGGGTGGTCGCGGTGCCAGGCCGGCACCTCGGCGCGGGAGGACAGGCCCAGCTTGGTGAGGATCCGCTGGACGTGGCCCTCCACCGTCCGGGGGACACGACGAGGTCCTCGGCGATCGCCTTGTTGCTCTGGCCCTCCAGCAGGCGCCGATAGACCTCGTTCTCCCGTGGGGAGAGCCCCGCGATCGCCACCGGAGCGGCCGTGGGATCCGCGTCGCCCGCCAGCAGGTCGAGACCCAAGCGCACCGCGGCGAGCTTGCTCGAGGCGGGACGCCGGTCGTCGGGGCGTACGGCGGGGGTCCAGCGTGCGGCTTCCGCGGCCAAGTGGGGGCCGAACGCCTCGACCCGGGTGCCGAGCAGCGCCCACACCTGCTCGGCGGCCGCCGCGGCCCGGCCGGCTTCGTCGGGACGGGCCTGCTTGCCGCGGATCCACGCGATCAGCAGCAGGACGAGCGCGATGCAGATGCCGTCCTCGAAGGACCGCTGGATCCGCAGGGCCTCCGCGGCCGCCTGCTCGGCGCGGTCGAACCGGCCCAGGTGCCACTCGCACACACCGGTGACCCATTCCGCGTAGGCCCGGTCCCACAGCTCGCCGCGCGGCAGGCCGATCGCCATCTCGCGTCGGCAGGTGTCCAGTGCCTCCCCGTGGCGTCCGAGGTAGGTCTGCGCCATCGCCAACTGGAACAGCGCGGTCTGTGCGGCCGCCTGTTCGCCGGCGTCGAGGAAGACGGGGATGCAGCGCAGGTAGCCGGCGACGGCCTGCTCCAACTCGCCGCCGAACATCTGCAGCAGGGCACCGTACGAGTCGAGGTAGGCGTGCAGCACCGGATCGGCCGCCCGAGCGGCGAGGTCCTGGGCCTCGGTCAGGTGGCGGGCCGCCACGTCCCGATCGCCCTGGATCAGGCACACCCAGGAGGCCACCGCCAGGACGTGACCCCGGCGGGCGGGCGACAGGCCCGCCAGGCCCAGGATCCGGTCGGCCCAGCGCCGGCCGTCGCTCAGCTGACCGCCCGCGATCCAGTGGTAGCGCAGCAGGCTGAACAGCTCCGCCGCCGCGTCGACCATCGCAGGGCGCGCCAGGGCCCACGCGAAGGCCGCCAGCAGTGTCGGGTGTTCGAGTCGCCAGATCGCCAGAGACTCCGCCTGCTCCGGACCGCACCAGTCCTCGACCATCTCCCGGCTGCGGGTCATGCAGAAGTCGAGGAGGTAGGCCATCGTCGCCTCGGTCTCGCCGCGCTGCGCCAGCAACGCCGCACCGTAGTCGCGCAGCGTGGCGAGCTGCCGGTAGCGGACCTGCTCACCGACCCGCTCCACCACGACGATCGACCGTTCCACCAGCCCGGCCAGCACGTCGAGCACCCGCTCCCGGGCCAGGTCGCCGTAGGCGCCCACCGCCTCCACGGCTTCGAGTCGGAACGACCCGGGAAAAACCGACAGTCGCGCCCACAGCGTCCGCTCCTCGTCGGAGCAGCGCTCGTAGCTCCAGTCGACCAGGGCACGCAGCGTCCGGTGCCGCTCGGGCCCCTGCGCGCTGCCGCCGGTGAGGACGGCGAACCGGTCGTCGAGACGCCGGTTCAGGTCGGCGACGGACAGCACCCTCAGTCGCAGCGCCGCCAGCTCGATCGCCAGCGGGATGCCATCGAGCCGGCGGCACAGGTGCCGTACGTCGTCGACGGAGGCCGCGGTGACCGTGAACTCCGGCACCAGCTGCCGGGCCCGGTCGACGAGCAGGCGGACGGACGGTGACCCCAGCAGCTCGTCCACCCCGCCGCTGTCGTCCGGCACCGCGAGCGGTGCCAGGTCGTAGAGGCACTCCCCCGGCACGTCAAGTCGTACGGTGCTGGTGGCGAGCACCGCCACGTTCGGGCAGGCGCGCAGCACGGCGACGACGAGGTCTCGGACCGCGTCGCGGACATGTTCGCAGTTGTCGACGTAGAGCACCTGGGCGCGCTCGCCCAGGTGGCCGATCACCTGGTCCTGGGCGGATCGCGCGGACTGCTCCGCCACGCGCAGGACGCGGGCGACCAAGGCTGCCACCTCGTCACCGTCGCTGATCGTCGCGAGATCGATCGCGGCGATCGGGCGGCTCTCCCCCAGCAGGACCTGGCCGGCCAGGCTGGTCTTGCCCAGGCCGCCGGGCCCACTGATCGTCACGAGGCGATGTCCGGCGAGGAGGTCGGCGACCGCGCGTACGTCCGACTCCCGCCCGACGAAGCTCGTCAGCCGCGGGGCGAGCAACTCGGTCATGGACGACAGTCTTGCGGAACGGTCACGTCCCGAGCGCGAACTTCTGCAGATCGAGGCCGACCGTGGCCTTGCCCAGCGTGTAGCCGCCGGTCGCGTACCGCGGAGGCGAACACCGACGCCCGAGTCCGAAGCGCCTGCCGCCCCCTTCGGGTCCCTGCCACCATGGAGTCCAGCAGCACCCGCTGAGGAGCGACCGATGTCGGATCAGACGCAGCAGCACACGAAGCCCGGAGCAGATCCCTGGGCAGTGCGGTACGAGGGCTACGACCCCGACGACGAGGGCCGCCGGGAGTCACTGTGCACCGTGGGCAACGGATACCTGGCGACCCGCGGGGCCGCCGCGGAGTCCGTCGCCGACGGCATCCACTATCCGGGGACGTACGGCGCCGGGATCTACAACCGGCTCGAGGACCGGATCGACGACCGGGTCGTCGAGAACGAGAGCCTGGTGAACCTGCCGAACTGGTTGTCGACGAGCTTCCGGATCGAGGGCGGCCCGTGGTTCGACCTCGCCGCGGTCGAGATCCTCGACTACCAGCAGAAGCTCGATCTGCGCCGTGCCGTCCTCACCCGTCGGTTCCGGGTCCGTGACGAGGCGGGCCACACCACCGCCATCATCGAACGCCGCCTCGTGAGCATGGACGACAAGCACGCCTGCGCGCTGGAGGTCACGTACGTTCCGGAGGACTGGTCCGGCCGCCTCGAGATCCGCTCGGTGCTGGACGGCACCGTCACCAACGCACTGGTCGAGCGCTACCGGGCCCTGTCCGGGGATCACCTCGATCTCCTCCGCACCGCCGAGCTCTCCCCCGACTCCGTGCTGCTGGAGATGGTCACCAACCAGTCCGGCATCCGGGTGGCGATGGCCGCCCGGATCGAGGTCTGGGGCAACGGTTATCGCGTCGGGACCGAGCGCCACCTCGTGGAGGAGGGCGAGGTCGTCGGCTACCAGCTGGCCCTCGAGGCGCGGCAATCGGTGCCGGTGACGCTGGAGAAGATCGTCACGGTGTTCACCAGCCGGGACCAGGCCGTCTCCGAGCCCGCGGCGGAAGCCGCCACCTGGCTGCCTCGGCTCAGTCGGTTCGATGACCTCCTGGAACGCCACGTGCTGGTGTGGGCACACCTGTGGGAACGCTTCCACCTCGACCTGGCCGACGACGGCCCGGTGACACAGATCCTGCGGCTGCACCTGCTGCACCTGTTGCAGTCGGTCTCCCCCAACTCCGTCGATCTCGACGTCGGGGTGCCGGCCCGCGGCCTGCACGGCGAGGCCTACCGCGGCCACATCTTCTGGGACGAGCTGTTCATCTTCCCGGTGCTCAACCTCCGGCTTCCGCTGCTGACCCGGTCCCTGCTGCGGTACCGCTACCGCCGCCTGCCGGAGGCCCGGGTGGCCGCCCACCAGGCCGGCTATGCCGGTGCGATGTTCCCGTGGCAGTCCGGCAGCGACGGGCGGGAGGAGAACCAGCGCCTGCACCTCAATCCGATCTCCGGGCGGTGGCTGCCCGATCCCACCCTGCGCCAGCGGCACGTGGGGATCGCCATCGCCTACAACGTGTGGCAGTACTACCAGGTCACCGGCGACCGGGAGTTCCTCGTCCACTACGGGGCGGAGATGCTGCTGGAGATCGCGCGCTTCTGGGCCAGCATCGCCAGCTACGACCGGGCACGAGGCCGCTACGTCATCCGCGGGGTGATGGGACCCGACGAGTTCCACACCGGCTATCCGGGTCACGAGCAGGACGGCATCGACAACAACGCGTACACCAACGTGATGGCCTCCTGGGTGCTGCGGAAGGGACTGGAGACCCTGCGTCTGCTGCCGGCGCAGGAACGCCACGAGCTGGTGGAGCGTCTGGCGCTGCGACGCGAGGAGCTCCAGCGGTGGGAGGAGGTGGCGCGCCGGCTCTACGTGCCCTTCCACGACGGTGTCATCAGCCAGTTCGAGGGCTACGAGGACCTCGAGGAGTTCGACTGGGAGGGCTACCGGCACAAGTACGCAGACATCCAGCGTCTGGATCGCATCCTCGAGGCGGAGAACGACTCGGTGAACCGCTACAAGGTGTCGAAACAGGCCGATGCCCTGATGCTCTTCTACCTGCTCTCGGCCGACGAACTCCGGGAGCTCCTCGGACACCTCGGCTACCGGCTCGCCCCCGAGGACATCCCCCGGACGATCCACTACTACCTCGATCGGACCTCGCACGGGTCCACTTTGTCGGCCGTCGTCCACGGCTGGGTGCTGGCCCGCTCCGAGCGTCTGCGGGCCCTGGAGTTCGTGGGCCAGGCACTCGAGTCCGACGTGGCCGATCTCCAGGGCGGCACGACGCGCGAAGGCATCCACCTCGCCTCGATGGCCGGCAGCGTCGATCTCCTCCAGCGCTGCTTCTCCGGGCTGGAGCTGCGGCAGGACCAGCTGCACCTCACCCCGTTCTGGCCCGAGTCCCTCGGCACGATGGAGTTCACCATCCGTTACCGGGAGCACCCCCTGACCGTACGGGTCCGCGGGAGCTGTGCGGAGGTCCTGGCGGGCCCCGGCAGGCAGCGACCGATCGAGGTGGTCTGCCGCGGGCAGGTCGCCGAAGTCGCGCCGGGAGCACGGGTCAGCTTCCCGCTGTGATCGGGACCGGCGTCAGCCTCCCGCCCCGACCTCCTGGCCCTGTTCCACCACCGCCTGGGTGGCCATCTCGTGGCGACGCCGCATGGTCCGCCGGCCCAGCCACCGGGAGACGCCGAGGATCGCGATCAGCAGGACACCCCAGGCGAAGTCGGAGGCGAAGGACGCTCCGCTCCAGCCGCCGAGCACCATGTTCAGCCCGGTCTGCAGTTCCTGCGCGGCGATGGCCGCCAGGATCACCATCCCGATCCGGCCGGAGCCGCCGTACGGGTTCATGCCGGCGATGACGGCGATCAGCAGCGCCTGGGTCAGGTAGGACGACCCGAACGAGACGTTCGCCGCGTTCACCCCCGAGAAGAGCAGCAGTCCGGCGACGGCGGCCAGCAGGCCCGAGATCACGTACGTGACGACCTGGTCGCGCTCGACGGACATCCGGGCGAACCGGGCCACCTTTGTGGACTCACCGATCGCGTAGAGCCGGAAGCCGAGCTTGGTGCGCTGGGTGAGCACCAGAAGCAGCGCCACCGCGATCAGGAAGACCCAGAACGACAGCGGGAGGAGGACGAGGGTCTTCGTCGACACCCAACCCAGCGTGCCCTGGCCGAAGACGGTGCTGCCCTTCGTGATGCCGGTGAAGATGCCCAGGAAGACCGCTGACGTGCCCAGCGTCGTGGGGATCGGATGCACCCGCAGCACCGCGATCGCCACGCCGTTGGCGAGGCCCGCGACGGCGCCGACCAGCAGGCCGAGCAGCAGCGCGACGGACGTGGCGCCAGCGGGCCCCATCGATCCGGCCAGCGTGTTCATCGTCAGCGCGGCGACGATCGCGGAGCCGTTCGCCACATTCACGCACGAGAGGTCGATCCCCCGATCAGGAAGGTGATCGCGATGCACAACGCCAGGAGTCCCAGCGGCGCGATCTGCACCGCCATCGACTGGAGGTTGGTGATCGTCGGGAAGATGTGCGGCGCGAGGGCGCTGAGCAGGACGGTGAGCACCACCACCAGGCCGACCAGCGACCAGATGTGGGCCTTCGGGCCGAAGCGGGATTCCATCAGTCCGCCACCACCATTCCGCGCTTGATCCTCTGGCGCCGGTCCCTGACTGCGGGCATCACCACGCCGAAGAGCAGGAAGGCACCGACGAAGACCTGTTGCCACGCCGACGGGATGCCGACCAGCACGAGCGAGTTGCCCACGATCGTGATCAGCAGTACGCCCAGGACGGTGCCGAGCACCGTGCCGCGCCCGCCGGTGACGTTGGCCCCGCCCAGCACCACGGCGGCGAGGACGGACATCTCGAAGCCGACCAGGGTCGAGGGGTCGGCGGCTCGGTTCATCGAGGCGTAGTAGATGCCGGCCAGCCCCGCCAGCAGGCCGGACAGCACGAAGGCGGAGATCCGCACCCGGTCGGGTCGTACGCCCATCCGCTCGGCCGCCTCCTGGTTGTCACCGATGGCGTAGAGGTAGCGCCCCCACCAGCTGTGCGTCAGGACGATGCCGAGCACGACCGCCAGCACGAGCCAGACCAGCACGGCCATGTTCAGTGACGCGGTACGTCCTCCGGTCTCCACGGAGATGAGGGAGGCCTGCCCGAACTCGGCCATGTGCGCGGGGAGCACGCGGATGCGTTCGGTGCCGACGAAGGCCAGCAGACCACCACGGTAGAGGGTCAGCGTGCCGATGGTGACGATCAGCGCCGGCAGCTTCAGCCAGGCCACCAGGACGCCGTTGACGAGACCCAGGAACGCCCCGATCAGGCAGCCCACCAGGATCGCCACCAGGACGGTCCCCTGGAAGTTCACGGCATTGAGCGTGACGGTGGTGAGGTACATCGCCACCACGGCGGTCGCCGAGATCGAGATGTCGATGCCGTTGGTGACCAGGACCGTCATCACGCCCAACGCCATCAGCCCCAGCACCACGGCACTGCGGGCGATGCCGAAGACGTGGGCGGGCAGCAGGAAGCTCGGGTTGAGGGCGGCGAAGATGATGATCGTCACGACGATGACCCCGACCAGCAGGGATTCCCGTCGCGCCAGCAGAGACTTCACGATGCCGCCACCCCGCTCTGGTTGATGTCGATCACGCGTTCCTCGGTCAGTTCGGTCGCGGGATGGGTGGCCACCAGTCGGCCGTCGACGACGAACGCGACGTCGTCGCTGACCGACAGCACCTCGGCGGGCTCATCGGAGACCAACAGCACGGCCGCGCCGTCGTCCGCCACGGACCTGATCAGGTCGTGGATCGCCGCCCGGGAGCCGACGTCGACGCCGACGGTCGGGTTGTTGAAGATCACGACCACCGGCGCGGGCGCGAACGAGCGGGCCAGCAGCACCCGCTGCTGGTTGCCTCCCGACAGCGAGCTGACCGGCGCTTCGACGGTGGGGGTCTTGATGGCCAGGCGACCGCGCCAGGTGTCGGCCAGCTCCCGTTGCCGCGACGGGCTCTGCAATCCCGCCCTGCCCGCGTCTCCCGCAGGTCGTTCGGGATCACGTTCTCGGCGATCGACCAGTCGAGGAACAGCCCCTCGGTGAGCCGGTCGTCCGGCACGTACTGCAGTTCCGGGCGGCCGCGCATCGAGTCGACCCTTTCGCCCCGGAAGCGGATCTCGCCGCTGTCGACCGGGATCAGGCCGGCGATCGCCAGCCCGATCGACGTCTTGCCGCAACCGACGAGCCCGGAGAGGCCGAGGACCCGGCCGACGTGGAGGTCGAGGGAGACATCGGCGAAGGTGTCACCGAGGGAGATGCCGCGGGCGGCCAGGACCGGCCGTCCGGTCGGCTCGGGGACGTGCGCGCGCCGGACGTTGACCACGTGGCTGCCGGTCATCAGGTAGCTGATCCGATCGGTGTCGAAGTCGCTCGCCCGGCCGGTGGCGATGAGGGCGCCGTCGCGGATCACCGACACGTCGTCGGCGATCTCGACGACCTCCCGCAGCTTGTGCGAGATGAAGATGAAGGACACGCCGGTGGCGGCGAGGTTGCGCACCGAGGAGAGCAGGGAGTCGATCTCGTCCTGGGTGAGGGCGGCGGTCGGCTCATCCATCAGGATGATGTCGCCCTCGCTGGAGACGGCTCGGGCGATGGCGACCAGTTGGCGCTCAGCCGTGGACAGGTCGCCGAGCCGGATGTCCGGGTCGATCCGGCTGCCCAACCGACCCAGCGCCTCCTCCGCCGCCGCCCGGGCCCGCTGGCGCGGGACGCGCCCCAGGACGGATCTGCCGCCCTCGAACCCGATGTTCTCGGCCACCGTCATGTTCGGGAACAGGGCCAGGTCCTGGTAGATCACCCGCACGCCGTGCTCGATCGCGACGCGCGGAGTGAGGTGGGTCAGTTCGACGCCGTCGATCCACACCGACCCGGAGTCGGGGGCGTACGCGCCGGCGATGATCTTGGTCAGGGTCGACTTGCCCGACCCGTTCTCGCCCACCAGCGCGTGGACGGTGCCCCGCCGCAGGACCAGATCGACGGCGTCCAGCGCCTTCACGCTGCCGAAGGTCTTCGAGATCTGCACGCAGCGGATGGCGGGTGCCGACCCGTCGTCGGCACGGGGGTCCGGTGGGGGTGCAGGGGTACCCTCGGCCGAGCCGGCCGCGGGCACCCCAGCCTCCGCATCGCGATCAGAAGTCATACTCGTTCGCGTTGTCCTTGGTGACGTTGATCCAGGCGTTGTCACCGACGATCACCTTGCCGTCGATGGTGATCTTGCTGTAGCCCTTGGCCTTCAGCGACATTCCCGCCTCGATCTTCTGCTTGTCGAGCAGCATCTTGGCCGCGACGTTCTGGGCGTACGCCGCCATGCCGGGATCCCAGAACTGGATCAGGTCGATCGCCCCGCTCTGCAGGAGGGCCTTGGTGTCCTTCGGCGTCGACGTGCCGCAGACGACGACCTTGTCCTGCAACTTGGCCTCTTCGACGGCCTGCCCGACACCCACCACGTCGGTCGACGCGGAGCCCTGCACACCGGCCAGGTTGGGGAAGGCCGACAGCGCCTCCTGCATCTTCTGGTAGGCCTTCTGCGCGTCGTCGGACGTCTCGATCCGGTCCCCCACCCGCTTCATGTTGGGGAAGTTCGCCTTCTGGTACTCTTCGGCGGCATCCACCCACGCGACGTGCGTCGACGAACTGAGGGAACCCACCATCTGGATGTAATTACCCGTCTGGTTCATCCGCTTGGCGAGTTCCTTCATCAGGTTGATGCCGTAGTCCTTGTTCTGGAAGGCCTCCAGGTCATAGTGGGCGTTCTTGATATTCGGCGCCTCATGGGTGATGACGATGATGCCGGCATCCATGGCCTGCTTGAGCACCTGCTCGACGGCGTCGGGCTGGAAGGGGGTCACCAGCAGGGCCGCCACCTTGGACGCGATCAGGTCCTGGATGACCTTCACCTGGGCATTCGCATCGGCCTGGCTGGACCCCTGGTAGTAGGCGTTGTTGCCGGTGTCCTTGGCGTACTGCTGGACGCCCTGTTCCATCCGGTTGAACCAGGCGATGCCGGTCAGCTTCGGGACGGTGACCATCGCGCCGGCCTTCGAGGCGGCGCTGCCGGAGCTGGAGCTGCTGGCCCCCGGGCTGGCGCCGCTCTGGCCGCCGGTCGTGCCGCAGGCCGAGAGAGCACCGATGGCCGCCACTCCGGCCCCGACATGGATGAACTGGCGACGGCTGAATTGCCTTGACATGGGTAGTGCTTCCTTCCGGGGGGACGGGCCGACGGAGTAGCCGGCTCAGGAGACTGCTGCCTTGATCTGTTCGAGAAGTCGCAGGAATGCGACGGAGCCCGGATCGCGATGACCCACGGAGCGCTCCCCCACCCAGGCGGCGCGACCACGCTGGGACGTCTGGCCGGCCTGCCGCTCCACCACCCGCTCGGCCACCTGCACGGCTCCCGCCGCGAGGGCCGCGGCGTCGGCGGTGTCCGCCTCGTCCAGGTAGGTCGCGACGGCGTCGATGACGTCGACCACGGTCTTGTCGCCGATCTCGGCGCCGCCGCGGGTCCTGATGCGGTCCACCATCACGTGAGCCGCTTGCGCCAGACCGGCCAGGTCGACCGTGTCACCCAGCGCCGACGAGGCCCCGATCAGCCCGCCTCCGACCAGCGCGGCGTACGTCGAGGGATTGGCTGACGAGAACGCGACGCCCGCCGCCTTGAGCACCTCACCCGGCGCGGCGTTGTCCGGCAGGGCGGCGACGGCCTCGTGGGCGGCCTTCGCGCCCGCACCGACTGTGATGCCGAGGTCGCCGTCGCCGAGGGCGGCGTCCAGCTCCCGCAGCTCCTCGCTGTGGCGCGGCATGGCCTCGGTCACCGTCAGGGCCACCGCGCGGAGGGGCCCGGGGGAGGGCACCGTACGGACGCCTCCGCCGGTCGTCTCGCCGGTCGCCTCCTGGGCCGACTCGGCATGCTCGGCGGTCCGGCGGGTTCCGGCGCCGAGCTGGACCGCGCCGCGCTGGAAGAACGGCGACAGGGCCGGCGCGTCGAGCAGCTCGGCCAGTTCGTCGTCGAGCTGGCACAGCGACAGCGAAGCACCCGCCATCTCCAGTGAGGTGGCGAACTCCCCGATGAAGACCGCGCGGACCGTGGCGCCGCGCTCGGTGATGACCTGGTGGACCCGCCGGTAGATGACGTAGAGCTCCTCCAGGGGCGTGGCACCCAGCCCATTCACCAGCACCGCCACCTGGCGGCCGGCCGAGAGGTCGATCTCCTTCTCGAGCTCGCCGAGGAAGCGATCGGTGATCTGGTCGGCGGTCTCCAGGGGCCCGCGGAACTGGCCGGGCTCGCCATGGATACCGATGCCTATCTCCATCTCGCCCTCGTCGAGGGTGAAGGTCGGTTCGCCCGCGGCCGGCAGGATCGTCGGCGACAGCCCGACACCCATCGTCCGGGTGGCATCGCAGGTGCGCTGAGCGATCTGGGTCACCCGGTCGAGGTCGTACCCCTTCTCCGCTGCGGCACCGGCCGTTTTGTAGGCGAAGAAGAGTCCGGCGACACCGCGGCGGGTGTCCGCCTTGTCCTGCGGTGCGGAGAGGATGTCGTCGCGTCCCAGCACCGTGGTCGTACGGATCCCCTCGGCCGCCGACAGGTCCGCGGCGATGTCGAAGTTGAAGACGTCACCGCCGTAGTTGCCGTAGAGGTAGAGAACGCCGGCCCCGTCATCCGAGGCGGCGGTGGCGGCGTGGATCTGTTGGGGGACGGAGAGCTGAAGACGTTGCCCACCGCGCAGCCGGAGGCCAGACCGCGGCCGACGTAACCGAGGAAGAGCGGCAGGTGGCCGGAGCCACCCCCGGTGACGATCCCGACGCGGCCGTCGGTTCCCGCATCCGTCCGTACGAGGGCCCGGCGATCGGGATCGACCGCCTTGAGCTGATCGGGGTGGGCCCACAGGATCGCTTCCACCACTTCGTCGACGAAGCGATCCGGATCATTGATGATCTTGCGCACCCTGTTCCCCTTTGAACGCGGAGGGCCCGAACAATGGTGAGCCTAGGCTTCCCCATTGGTGTTTCGCCAGCGGTTGAGAGGATTTTCAGCAGCGGCCCATCACTATTGGTCGCCATGCCTGGAGCGTTCAGGACGCGGCATTCAGGCCAGCATTCCGCACGGCTTTTGAGAAAGCCGAATAAGCGCAGAGGTATATCGGAAAGCGTCCGGACTTCATCGCGTCGAACACTTCCCTCCTACTGTGGGCCGAGTCTAGCCACCGCGAGCCCCTGCCGGAGGGAGAATCGCGGGATCGCGGCGCGCGCGATGAGGCTCGCCAGATCGCGCCTCGCTCACAGATCCAGTGGCTCACCCTCGTCGAGATCGACGTCCGGCGGCGGGTCAGGCGGATTCTTCTTGCGCAGGATCCCCACGGCGACCGTCGCCAGCACGGCCAGGGCCAGCACGACCCACCACCAGGCCCAGCAGAAGCGACGGGCGGCACACCGCGGGATGGGCAGGGAATAGGGGCCCGGGCTGGTCTCGCTGGCGGAGACGAACCCCTCCGCGGCCGTGGGGCTGAAGCTCACCGGGTTGAGCAGTTTGTACCAGTCGCGGCACTCCCAGGCCCGCAGGATGCAGGTCACGTTCGTGTGGGGGGATTCGTACGGGGACGGGCCGAGCCGGCCGATCGGCCGGTGGAGCTCGTCGTAGACGGTGGCATGGCCGTGCTCGAGGTCATTGATGCCGACGTAGGGGTAGGCAGGATCCAGTCCCATGCTTGATTGTCACCCAGGTCACACCGCCCGGTCCGCTGAACGAAGCAGCGACGAGAGTCTGCTTGCCCTCTGCGCTGTGACCGCGCTAACATACAACCAAATGGTTGTATATCAAGTCATGAGCGACGACCTGGATCGCCTGTTCCACGCCCTGTCCGACGCGACGCGCCGGGACATCGTGGCGCGGGTGATGCTCCAGGAGCAGTCCGTCTCCGCTCTGGCCGCGCGCTATGCGATGAGCTTCGCCGCGGTGCAGAAGCACGTGACGGTCCTGGAGAAGGCGACGCTCGTGTCCAAACAGCGACGCGGACGGGAGCAGATCGTGTCCGGCAACCCGCACAGCATCCTCCGCGCCCGCGAGGCGCTCGAGACGTACGAGGAGATCTGGCGGGGCCGTACGGAGCGGATGCGCGATCTCCTCACCGACGACACACCCCCAGCACAAGCACCAGCAGCTACCAGCGATCCGGAAGGACCCACATCATGACCGTCACCACCACCCAGAAGGATCTCGAGGGCCTCACCCTCACCTTCGTGACCGAATTCGATGCGCCGGTCGAGCGCGTCTGGCAGCTCTGGGCCGATCCCCGCAAGCTCGAGCGCTGGTGGGGCCCGCCGTCCTGGCCCGCGACCTTCACCCAGTACGACTTCGTCGAGGGCGGCGCGGCGAGCTACTTCATGACCGGCCCGGACGGGTCGAAGCCTGCCGGCTGGTGGACCATCAGCTTCATCGACGCCCCGCACCGACTGGAGTTCGACGACGGTTTCGCCGACGAGGACGGCTATCCGGTCGAGGCGATGGGCGCCGTCCATGGCGTCGTGACCTTCGAGACCGTCGGGTCCGGCACTCGGATGACCGTCACCAGCCACTTCCAGTCCCGCGAGCAGTTCGACCAGATGGCCCAGATGGGTATGGAGGAGGGGATGCGCGAGGCCCTCGGCCAGATGGACGCGATCCTGGCGGACGTCGCCGTCTGAGGCAGGACGCGGCGGCCCGGCGGCGATCAGATCCCCAACCGGCGGGCCACCGCGTCCCCACCCATCGCCCGGACCACCTCGGGATCCCCCACGACGACCAGCCGGTCCGTCGCCCGGGACAGCCCCACGTACAGCCGCTCCTTGGCGCGATCCCGGGAGCCGTGCTCGTTGAGGCAGAGGATCACCGCGCGCCGCTCGAGCCCCTTGCAGCCGAGCACGTGCCCGTAGAAGACGTCGTCGCCCTCCCAGAACGTCCGCC
This sequence comes from Raineyella fluvialis, assembly GCF_009646095.1. Lineage (NCBI taxonomy): Bacteria > Bacillati > Actinomycetota > Actinomycetes > Propionibacteriales > Propionibacteriaceae > Raineyella > Raineyella fluvialis. The sequence goes on from NZ_CP045725.1 coordinate 476,954, forward strand.
AGTACCCCTCCTGGCCGTACTCCCGCTGCCGCTCCTCCTGCACCGGGTGCCGCTTGCCGGTGGCGAGCAGCATCACGTGCGCCGGGTCCCAGCCCTCGTCCAGCAGTCGCTCGACCTGGTCGTCGGCCGCCTCGATCGCGTCCTCGGTACGGGCGGGGATGAACTCGACCTGCGGCCCGTCATCGCCGCGCAGCTCCATCCGGGCGCCGGCCAGCGGCAGGAAGGTCTCGGCGATCTGCTTGGTGTTGCGCAGGTTGTGGTCCAGGACCAACGGCACCAACGTCACCGGAGGGCGCCCGAACCGCTGGAACACCCGCTGCTGCTCGTCGCTGTAGACGTGCAGCCGACCGGTCTCCTCGTCCCGCAGGGCAGCGAGCAACGACGGCCACCACGAGTCGGCGAAGTCCTGCCCTTCGTCGACGATGATCGCGTCGTACTTCTCGTGCCACGGAAGTCCCTCGGCCAGCTCCAGCATCTGTTCGGGCAGCCGGTGCTCCCAGAAGTCGCTGTCCTCGCGCGTGCCGTCCGGTGCGCCCCACTGCCGGCCGAGGGCGTGGAAGGTGCCGACGAAGTCCGGCCGGTGCTTGCGGCCGACCCGGCCCAGCTCGCGCTTGAAGTACTCGGCCAGTCCGATCGAGTAGCAGACCAGCGCCACGCGTTGCGGACCCAGGTCGCCGTGACCACGCGCCAGCTGCTTGGCCTGGGTGAGCGCGAGGATGGTCTTACCCGACCCTGCGCAGCCGCGCACCTCGGTGCGGGGGACGAAACGGGTGATGTCCAGGAGCATGGCCTGTTCCTTGGTGAGTCGATCGGCGCGGCCCTCCCGTTCCTCGGCGTCCGCCTCGACGTCCTCGACCGGGTGATGGCGACCCCGCAGGATCGACCGTACGACGTCGATGTCGTCGTCGGTGGGGATGCGGCCGCCGCCCCGGAGGGCGCACAGCTCGGTGAGCCGCGCACCGAGACGGCCCATCTCCCGCTTGCCGATCACCTGCCATCGCTCCAGCCCCGGGGCATGGAAGTCGTCCGGCCAGTCGGTGTGCGGGGTGACAAGGACGTGCTCGATCCGCAGCCGGGTCCGGCCACGCCACCGCTCGTCACACTCGAGGTAGTCCCGGACGGCGTACTTGTTGCGCAGGCCCTGCTCGATGTCGAAAGTCCGCCGCGTGGCCCCCGCCCCGACGAACCAGTCGCCGTGCGCGTGGTAGACACTGCCGCCCTTGACCTCGACCACCACCAGCCCGCTGCCCGGGATCAGGCAGAGAAAGTCGACCTCATGGTCGTACGGGCCGGTGAAGCGCAGCCCCGCGAAGACGACCGACCCGTCCGGCAGTTGCTCGACCAGCCGGCGACCCACCAGACGCTCCGATTCCGTGACGTACGTCGGCGACTCCGGGACGAGCTGGGCGGTCATGTCCGCACCGTAGCGGCTCATGGGCCCTCAGTCCTCCGCCTTCGAGCAGGCCGCCAGGATGGCGTCGCTCACTCGCTGCATGTGGGCCATGTCCCGATCGGGCCGGGTCATCGCCGCGGTCACGTAGCCGACCGCCAGTCCGCGATCCGGATCGGCCCAACCCAGGCAGACGTGGCTGCCGTTGTGTCCGAAGGTCCGGGGGCTGCTGGTGTTGCCCAGCGGGATCGGCAGGTGGCCCGGTCGTGGCCCGCCCAACTGGAAGCCCTGGGCCCACCGGATGTGGAGGTGCGCGAACCGGTCGAGTTCGATCTCGGTGGTGGGGCGGGTGGCCTCGGTGAGTGAGGGGAGGTCGAGCAGTCGCGGGCCTGAGGTGACCGAGGGGTCAGCCGCGACCAGAAGAGCGGCGTAGAACCGGGCCAGGTCCCGCGCCGTCGTCGAGATCCCTCCGGCCGGGATCACCGCCTCCCGGACGGCCCGACGATTGACCCACCTGCCGACCAGCACCCCGGCATCGCGCGTCACCATCCGCTGCGCCCGTCCGAGCAGATCGGCATCCAGGTTGGCGTACGTGTCCCGTAGCCCGGCCGGCCGGCAGACCTCATCCTCCAGCAGTGCGGGGAACCTCGCCCCGGTGACCCGCTGGGCCAGTTCGCCCAGCAGGAATCCGTACACGAGGTACTGGTACGCAGGCGTCGAGCCCGGTTCGTAGCGACAGGTTGCCCGCTCCAACCGCCGGACAGAGGCGTCCCAATCGGTCATCGCCAGGACGTCCGCCAGCCAGGATCCGGTGGTCGGGAGCCCCGAGCGGTGCTGCAGCACATGGCGTACCGTGACCCGCTCCTTCCCGCCGCCGACGAAGGCGGGCCAGTAGGTGTGGATCGGCGCGTCGAGGCTCAGCAGGCCGCGTTCCACCAGTCGCCAGACGATGACGCTCGTCATCGGCTTGCCCGCGGAGAAGGACCAGAACAGCCGGTCGGGCGTGGTCCTGGTGCACCGGTGCAGGACGACGTCGCCGCCCCGGATCACGCACAACTGCGCGGGCGCCCCACGGGCTTCCACGAGGTCCCACGCCGCTTCCGGCGCACGCTCGTCCATGACTCTTCCTCTCCCCTCCCCATGGTCCAGCAGACCGGGGGCACCATGGGAGCGGTGACAGGAGACAGCGATGACCGACTACGTGGTGGGGCTCGAGCAGCTCGACGCGACGATGCTCGCGACGGCCGGCGGCAAGGGCGCCAATCTGGGGGAACTGTCACGGATCGGCGGCGTTCGGGTGCCCGCCGGGTTCTGTGTCACCACCGGTGCCTATGAGCAGGCGGTCAGCGGTGACCCGGCCCTGGGAGAGCTACTGGAGGGGCTGTCCCGGGTCGCGGTGGACGACACCACCGGCATCCGGGTGGCCGGGATGCGGATCCGGGACACCATCGAGGGCATCACGGTCCCGACCGACATCGCCGAGGAGATCGGCCGACGCCTCACCGCCCTCGGCGCGGACGAGGCGTACGCGGTCCGGTCCAGTGCGACGGCCGAGGACCTGCCGACGGCGTCCTTCGCCGGACAACAGGACACGTACCTCAACGTGGCGGGGCGCGATGCGGTGCTGCAGCATGTAAGGCGGTGCTGGGCCTCGCTCTTCGCCGACCGCGCGATCACCTACCGGGTGCAGCACGGCATCGACCACCGCCACGTACGGCTCGCGGTGGTCGTCCAGCGGATGGTCGTCCCCGAGGTGGCGGGCATCATGTTCACCGCCGACCCCCTCACGTCCGACCGGAAGACGATCGCGATCGAGGCGGGCCTCGGACTGGGTGAGGCGCTCGTCTCCGGGCTCGCGAACCCCGACCGCTACACCGTCCGGGAGGGCCGGATCCTCAACCGCACGGTGTCGGCACAGGGGATCGCGGTCCGCCCGGCGCCGGAGGGCGGGACACGCGAAGAGCATCTCGACGCCGTCCAGGGCAGCGCCCAGAAGCTGCCGGATACCGCCATCCTGCACCTGGCCGGCCTCGGGCGGACCATCGAGGCCCACTTCGGTGGCCCGCAGGACATCGAGTGGGCATTCGCGGAGGGAGCGTTCTCCGTCGTCCAGAGCCGCCCGATCACCACCCTCTTCCCCGTCCCCGGCCCGCAGGACGGCGCGAACCATGTGTACATGTCCTTCGGGCACCAGCAGATGATGACCGACGCGATGACGCCGTTGGGGATGTCGTTCTTCCAGACCCAGCTGGGCCCGACCCCTCTGGTCGAAGCCGGCGGCCGGTTCTTCATCGACATGGCACCGGATCTGGCCGCACCAGTGGGGCGGCGGGTGGTGATGGCCTCTCTGCGCCGGATCGACCCGTTGATCGACAGTGCCGTCCGGGACCTGGCGCGCCGCCCGGGTTACCTGAAAGGGCTGTCGAAGGGGGGTCCACGATTCTTCAGCCTCACCAACAACGCGGGCTACTTCACCTGGCGGCTCCCGGTCGAGGCGGTCCGGCTCTACCGCCGCAACGACCCGGGCACGATCCCAGCCCTGGTCGCGGGTCACGATGCCACCCTCGAGGAGCTCAGGCGTCGGCTCGCGCGGCTGTCCGGGGACGCGGTGTTCGAGGCCGTCCTCGACGACGTCAAGGAGTTGGGAGTCGCTGTCACCGCCCCGGAGAGCATGGCCGTGGTCTATGTCGGGATGTACGCGCTGAGCTGGCTCAACCGGAAGATGGCGAAGTGGCTGGGGAGGAAGGGCGCCGGGGACGCCTTCGCCCAGTCGGTGGGCAACAGTGTCACCTCGTCGATGGGGATGGCCCTGCTCGACGTCGCCGATGCCGTCCGGAGCCGTCCTGCGGTGATGGCCGCGCTGCCCGATCTCCCGGATGCGACCTTCTTCGACGCGTTAGCGTCCGTGGCGGGCGGCGATGCTGTTGCCCAGGTGCTCCGCGACTTCCTCGAGGCGTACGGCATGCGGTGCTCCGGCGAGATCGACATCACGCGGCCCCGCTGGAGCGAAGCGCCCTCGACGCTCGTCCCGGTGCTCCTCAGCACGCTCAGGAACCTGGAGCCCGACGCCCGGACGACCCGCACGGAACAGGCCCGGCGCGAAGCGGACGCGTTGCAGCGCACCCTTATCGACGCCCTGCGCCGGCGTCCGGGGGACGACGGAAGGCGGCTCGGACCGTACGGATGATCGGTCGGCTGCGGAACTTCGTCGGCTACCGCGAGTACCCCAAGCACCTGATGATGCGTCACTACTAGGTGATCAAGCAGGCCCTGCTGACCGAAGCCCACGACCTCGTCGAGAAGGGAGTCCTGGCACGACCCGACGACGCCTATTTCCTGACCTTCGAGGAGTTCCGGGCGGCGGTCCGCACCAGCCAGGTGGATCGCGACCTGATCGCGCGACGGCGCGCGGAGGTCGACGCGTGGTCGCGGCTGACCCCACCGCGGGTGATCACCTCGGACGGCGAGGTCCCGCCCGCCACGTACGGCACCGGCGGTGGCCCGGCGGGAGCACTGGCCGGCATCCCGGCGTCGGCCGGCACGGTCGAAGGGCGCGCGCGAGTCATCCTGGACCTGACGGACGCCGACCTGCAGGAGGGCGACATCCTGGTCACGACGTTCACCGACCCGAGCTGGACCCCGGTCTTCCTGTCCGTCAAGGGGGTCGTCACCGAGGTCGGCGGAGCGATGACCCACGGCTCGGTCGTGGCACGAGAGTACGGACTGCCCGCCGTGGTCGGCGTCGAGGGCGCCACCCGGCGGATCCAGGACGGTCAACTGATCCGCGTCAACGGCACGGACGGCTACGTCGAACTCCTCCCAGGGGGACGCCCGCCCAGGGTCAGACGGCCTCGACCCGATGCTTGAGCGTCGCCAGGTCGGCGGCCACCGCGTCGGCGTCCGCCTCGAACTGCGCCTCGCTCATGCCCTCACGACGGCGGACGGTGAACACCACCTCGCACCCGGAGCGGCCGTCGGCGCCGCCGGGCAGGACCCGCATCGGGTTGTAGACCTGCTCCCCCGACGGCAGCGTCACGACGTGGTCGAGCACGCCGAGTTGGTTGCCCGGCGTGAAGGCGATCCGTACTCGGCCCATCGCCGAATCGGTGGCCCAGGCCTCGCCCTCAGGCTCGACGCTCGCACCGGCCAGGCCGGCCGCCCATTCCGGAAGGCGCCGCGGATCCGCGGCGTACGCGTACACCACCTCGGGCGCCTGGTCGATCCACAGACTGACGTGGCGGGACATCTCGGACGTGTCGGTCATCGCGGCCTCCTTCGGCGCTGGCCCTGTGGGTCGTACGCGCCTCGTTGCTCGTGTCGTTCTCGTGCTCGTCCTCCTACCACCGTAGGCGGCTGGATCGGCCGGGAAAACCCCGAGGCCTGAGTGGGCGTCCGGAGACGGGGCAAACCAGCGGACGGCGACGGGGACGGGTGGAAGACTCGATCCATGAGTGTCCTCGTGATCTACGAGTCCATGTTCGGCCACACGAAAGCCATCGCCGAAGCGGCCGCTGACGGCCTGAGCGACGCCCTCGCCCGAGGCGGTGCTCACGAGACCGTGACCCTCGTCCCGGTCACCGACGCCCCTGAGACGCTGCCGGACGACATCACCCTGCTCGTCCTCGGCGGGCCGACCCACGCGTTCTCGATGAGCCGGGAGAGCACCCGCGAGGACGCCCTGCAGCAGGCCCACGTCGAGGACGCCGCCCGCCAGTCGACCGGACTGCGGGAGTGGATCGAGGGTGCGACCACCAGCGGGTCCGTCGCGGTGGTGACGTTCGACACCAGGGTCAAGAAGCCGTTCATTCCCGGTTCCGCCGCGAAGGCCGCGGCGAAGGCACTGGCCGCGAAGGGATTCGCGGATGTGGAGCGGGGTGAGACGTTCTGGGTCGTCGACACCCCCGGACCTCTGGTCGACGGTGAACTGGAGCGGGCACGGGAGTGGGGAGCGAGCCTGGCCGATCACGTCTGACAGGCGGTCGCTACGACGGATCGTCGGACAACGGCACGCGGATCGCGGGACAATTCAAGCACTTCCCATTGCCCGATGAGGGTGGCCATCATGACGACCTCGTACACCCCTCAGGCCGCTCCCGCGACGGCCACGGCCCGGCTGCTCCTCTGGCTGGGCGTCGCCCTGGTGAGCCTCCCGCCACTGATGGGCCTGTCCACCGCTGTGTCGGCCCTCTCACTACCGATCGACGGCGCCCTCACCCAGGCGCTCACTGCCCTATGGTTCATCCCCGAAGAGGTCTTCCCGCTGGGCCTCGCCGGCGTCGTCCTCGTGCTCATCGCCGTCCGGCATGACGAGCGGGCCTGGCGGCTGGCCTGGGTCGGCACGGCGGCGGTCGTCATCGGCCTGGCCGGGACCTCGATCCTGGCCACAGCCACTGGCATCAACCGCAGCCAGGAGGCACTCACCGGGCCCGCGAGGACCGCCGTCGAGTCGGGCATGGCGGCTTTCGGTCTTCTGTACGTGCTCGGACTGGTCGGCCTGTTGGTGCTGGGACTGCGCCAGCTCCGACCCTCGACCGTCGCACTCGCCCGCCTGGCGATCGTGTTGGTGGCCGTCGCCCTGGTGATGGCGGCGTTCCAAAGCCTCGCGGGTTTCCTCCTCCGCCGCGCGAACTCCCGGGCGGGTGTCACCGGCGGAGCGCCGGTCGTGATGTCCGGGGTCGGCGACGCCCTGATCTGGGCCGCCCTCGGTCTGGTCGTGCTGGCGGTCCTGGCCGCCCGGCTGCGGATGATGCGCACCCTCGTCGCGGTCGCAGGGGCCGTGATGCTCGGCGCGATGATCGTCCTGAAGGTCCTCGGCGCGCTGTCCTTCCGGCTCCTCAACGGGCCCGAGACCACCGGTCCCGTCTCCATCCCCGCCGGCTTCACCACGGCGATGACCGTCTGCACCGTTCTCGGCCTGCTGGGCACGATCGCGCTCCTCATCGGCGCCATCAGGATCAGTGCCCGAGCCCGGGACGGACTCGCCCCCGTCTGATCCCCGCGTCAGTCCCCCGGCCACTCCTCGGCGTCCGCCGCGCCGAGCACGCCGTCGGAGGGGAACCAGGCGGGCGCCGCCTCCGCCGCGAGGCGTAGCCAGCCCTTCGCCCGCGCCACGTCCCGCGCCGTGTCGACGAAGGCGAGCACCTCCGAGCGCGTCTCGTCGGCCCGCCACAGCAGTGACCAAGCGAAGTACGGCTGGACGTCCTCGAACCATTGGAAGGTGAAGCCCTCGGCGCCCGGATAGTCCCGCAGGCCCTGCAACGCCACGACCGCCGGGTAGTCGCCGCGGATCTGTCCCTGGCCGATCGCCTCAAGCATCGTGATGTCGTGCGGGACGTGCTCGAAGACGACGTTCAACTCGTCCTGCACCACCGCACAGAACGCCTGCCAGCCGCGGAACCGCTCCCGGGAGGTGAACGCCTCCCCCAGCCGGGTGCTGCGCAGCGTCGGATGCTCGATCTCCCGTACGGTCATCACCATCAGCGGGTCGAACCGCAGCGGGGTCTGGGCGATCCCGGGCAACTGCGCGGTGAGCCGGTCCATGGCGATGTCGAGATGGCCGGCGAGGAGCGCCTCGACCTGTTCCTCACCGGTGAGGTCCTGGATGCTGACGATGTCCTGGGGCCGGTGCTTGCGATGGCTGGCCCAGACCTCCTGCATCATGTGCCGGCCGCGGATCTCCCCGACGCGGATGACGCCCTCGGCCCCCGTGCCCGCCGGAACAGCACATCGGTCGCCCGCACCAGCGCCTCCGCCTGGGGCCGCAGGTCGAACCCCTTGGCGGTCAGCGCCACACCCGCGCCGTGGCGGACGAAGAGCCGTTGGCCGAGCAGGTCCTCCAGCCGGCGGACCTGCTGGCTCACCGCCTGTTGGCTGACGCCGAGCACCCCGGCGGCCCGGGTGAACGTGCCGTGCTGGGCCACTGCCAGGAACGCCCGGACCAGCCGCGTGTCCACGTCGTCGCCGTCCATCGCCCGCTCCTTCCGCAGCCTCCACGACCCACCCACAACAATATCTTGTGAGCTGACAAGGCGTCCTTGTTCCTCGTGCCGGAACGCGACACAGGTCACACCCTGTGACTCACCTCACCCCACTATGGAGCTCATTCCCCTCAACGATGAAGGAGTCTCCCGATGACTGTGACCACTGACGTCCTCATCGCCGGCGCCGGCCCCGTGGGCCTGACCCTGGCGAACTTCCTCGGCAAGTACGGCGTGCGTGCGATCGTCGTCGAGCAGCTGCCCTCGCTGATCGACTACCCCCGCGGTGTCGGCCTGGACGACGAGTCGTTCCGTACGATCCAGTCCCTCGGCCTGGCCGAGGAGGTGCTCCCCTTCACCGTCCCCCAGCACGTGATGCGGCTGGTCAACGGCCACGGCGACGTCATCCTCACCAACGATCCCAAGGGCGAGCCGTACGGCTGGACCCGCAAGCACGGCTTCCTCCAGCCCGAGGTCGACAACGCCCTGTACGAGGGCCTGGCCCGTTACCAGGGTGTCGAGGTGCGTTTCGCCCACACCCTCACCGACATCGCTGAGGACGCCGACAGCGTCACGGCCACGGTCGAGCACACGCTCGAGGACGGCAGCACCGAGACCTTCGAGATCGTGGCGAAGTACCTGGTCGGCTGTGAGGGCGGCAAGTCCCCGACCCGCAAGTGGATGGGCGTGAACTTCGAGGGGAAGTCCCCGTCCACCCGCTGGGTCGTCGTCGACGTGAACAACGACCCGCTGGGCACGCCGAACGTCTACCTGGGCGCCGACCCCGCCCGTCCGTACGTCTCCATCGGCCTGCCGCACGCCGTGCGTCGCTGGGAGTTCATGCTCTTCGACGACGAGCCGTCGGAGAAGGTCGAGGACGACGCGTTCGTCGCCGAACTGCTCAAGGACCACGTCCCCGACTCCACCAAGCTCGATGTCATCCGCCGACGCGTCTTCACCCACCATGGCCGGATCGCCTCGTCGTTCCGTAAGGGCCGGGTGCTGATCGCCGGCGACGCCGCGCACCTGATGCCGGTGTGGATGGGCCAGGGCTGGAACTCCGGCGTCCGCGACGCCACCAACCTCGGCTGGAAGCTCGCCTCGGTACTCAAGGGCCACAGCGACGACCGGCTGCTCGACACGTACACCACCGAGCGCACCGACCACGCCAAGGCGATGATCGACCTGTCGATGACGTTCGGTTCCATCATCAAGCCGACCGACCGGAAGATCGCCTTCCTCCGCGACACCGCCGCCTCGGCGATGAACGTGCTGCCGCAGGTGAAGGAGTACTTCACCGACATGAAGTTCAAGCCCATCCCGCGCTACTCCAGCGGCGTCGTCGTCGACCAGAAGACGCTGGCCCCGGGCCGCGCGGATGCCAAGGTCGGCGGCGGACGGTTCATCCCCTTCCGCAACACCGTCGAGAAGAACTCCCCGGTCGGCCTGCAGATCATCCAGCCGCGGGTCAACACGGCGACGGCGACGAACGTACGACTCGACGACGTGATGGGCGACTGGTGGACCATCGCCGCCTGGGGCAACGACCCGACCCGGCTGCTCGACCCCGAGGACGTCAAGCTCTTCCGTCGTCTCGGCGGCACCTTCGTCACCTTCATCTCCGAGACCCAGCGGCCGTGGGCCGAGCAGGAGTTCGGCTACTCGTCGACCGTCGTCGGCGACACCACCAACGCACTGAAGACGTGGTTCGACGTGCGCTCCGTCGGCGCGGTGATCCTGCGTCCCGACCACTTCGTCGCCGCCGCCTGCCTGGCCCAGGACCTGCCGAAGGCCTTCCACGCCACACTGGAGGCCGCTCACGCCACCCTGGCGACCGTCTCCTCGGCCACCCCGACGGCGCCGGTCGAGACCACCCCGAGCACCACCGCGAGGGCCTGAACCATGTCGCTGTCCCTGCTGTGCATGTCGCACACGCCGCTGATGGGGTTCAACGACCCCGGCGCCGAGACGCGTGCCGACGTCGATGCGCTGTTCGACCGGGCCCGGGCCTTCGTCGAGGAGGTCGACCCGACCCTGGTCGTGTCGTTCGGCCCGGATCACTACAACGGCTTCTTCTACGAGCTGATGCCGCCCTTCGCGATCTGCTACGCGGGTCGCGGGGTCGGGGACTTCGACACGGCCGCTGACCCTTTCACGGTTCCCGAGGAGATCGCGGCGGGGATGGCGCAGTACGCCGCTGACGCCGGGATCGACATGACGATCAGCCGTGGGGCCGAGCTGGACCACGGCGCGGTGCAGATCCCCGAGCTGGTGCTCGGCGGCCTGGACCGCTACCCGACCGTGCCGGTCTTCGTGAACGGTGTCGCGGAGCCCTTCGTCCCGATGAGCCGGATCCGGCAGATGGGTGAGGCCCTCGGCCGCTACCTCGCCGGTCTCGACGAGCGGGTGCTGCTGATCGGCTCCGGCGGGCTGTCCCATGATCCGCCGGTGCCGCGCTGGGCCGAGGCGACCGAAGCACAGCGGGCGTTCCTGCTCAACGCCCGTCACCCGACGCCGGAGGCCCGGGCCGCGCGCCAGGAGAGGACCATCAGCACCGGTCTGGCCTTCGCCGCCGGTGAGGCCACGATCCAGGACCTCAACCCGGAGTGGGACAACGCGTTCCTCGACGTGGCCGCCTCCGGGCGGGTCGAGGACTTCGACAGCTACACCGCGGCGCAGATGACCCTCGACGCCGGGCACTCGAGCCACGAGGTCCGCTGCTGGGTCGCCGCCGCCGCGGCGATGCGCGCCGCCGGACCGTACGTGGTCCGGGAGCGCTACTACCGCGCGATCCCCGAGTGGATCGCCGGCTTCGGCGCCCTGTTCGCCACCACTGCCTGACACACCTCACGCCTGACACACCTACCGCCTGACACACCTACCGCCTGACACCCCCCACCCGACCCCCCAGACGACAACGCAGTCCACCCCCGTGGCCCGGCCCAGAAACCCGGGCCACGGAGATCCTGAGGAGCCACTCATGTCCACCGCCATCCCGTCGACGACGACCGGCGCCACCGGTTCGTCCGGCCAGTCCTTCCGCGCCCGTGCGTCGAGCTTCATCGGCTCGGCCGTTGAGTACTACGACTTCCTGCTCTACGGCGCGGCCGCCGGCCTCGTCTTCCCCAAGCTGTTCTTCGCGAACCTCGATCCGGCGCTCGGCACCACGCTGTCGTACGTCATCCTCTTCACCGGCTACGCGGCGCGTCCGCTGGGCGGTCTGCTCTTCGGGCACTACGGCGACAAGTTCGGCCGCAAGCGGATGCTCTTCATCACCCTGCTGGTGATGGGCCTGGTCTCGATCTCCATCGGCCTGATGCCGGGCTCGGCGATGATCGGGGCGGCGGCGCCGATCATCCTCGTGGTCCTGCGGGTCATCCAGGGCATCGCTGTCGGCGGTGAATGGGCCGGCGCCACGCTGATGTCGATGGAGCACTCGAAGCAGGGATCGAAGGGTCTCGGCGCCTCGCTCGCCGTCGCCGGTGCCCCGATGGGCGCGGTGCTCGCCACCCTGGTGCTCGCGCTCTTCTCCGGCCGCCATGACTTCATCGTCACGGACGCCTGGTGGGCCTCCTGGCGCATCCCGTTCCTGCTGTCCTTCGTCGTCGTGCTGGTCGGCCTCTACCTGCGCTCGCAGATCCACGAGTCGCCGGAGTTCGAGGAGGCCCGTCGCCGCGGCGAGGTGCACACCAACGTCCCGATCGTCGAGATGTGGACGAAGTACCGCAAGGAGGTCGTCCTCGGCACGCTGGCCGTCGGCGCCCCGCTCTTCCTTCAGGGCCTGCTGGCCGTCTGGGCAGTGCCGTACGTCGTCGCCGGCCACGCCGTCTCCCGGCAGGACGCGCTGATGATGCTCACGCTCTCCAACGCGTTGCACGTGTTCGCCATCCCGGCCTCGGCGTGGCTGTCGGACCGCCTCGGCCGTCGCCCGGTGATGATCGGTGGGGCGATCCTGTCCGCGGTGGGCCTGTGGGGGATGTTCGCCCTGTTCAACACGAACCAGCCGGTGCTGATCGCCCTCGCCTTCATCGTCGGCAACCCGATCCTGCAGGCCTCCATGTACGGCCCGATCGGCGCCTTCCTCGGCGAGAAGTTCGACGCCAACGCCCGCTACACCGGCGTCTCGCTGACCTACCAGTTCGGCTCGCTCATCGGTGGTGGCCTCGCCCCGCTGATCGCCGACCAGTTTGTCCGCCACCCCGGCCAGACGCAGAACCTGGCGCTCTACATGTCGGTCTTCTACGTGATCAGCGGCATCGCGGTGCTGCTGTCGCGGGAGACGCGGCACAAGCAGACCCACGCGGAGCGCTTTATCGAGGCGAACCTGGTGGACTGAGCCCCCGCGGCGCGGACCGCTGCTCAGCAGTCTCCTCGGCCAGGGCCGGCGGCATCTCACGGTGCCGTCGGCCCTGGCGTCGGTCCTGGGCGCTACGCTGGCGGCGGCCACGTACGCCCCGTCCGAGGAGGCCCCATGGCAGGCCACGCCGTCCGCGTCACCGGCACGATCGACGCCCCGCCGCAGGCCGTCTGGCGCGTGCTCACCGATCTGGACCGGGCCGCTGAGGTCCTCACCAGCGTCCACGAGATCGTCCGCCTGACGGACGGCCCGTACGACGTGGGGACCCGCTGGCGGGAGACGCGGACCATGCTGGGGCGTACGGAGAGCCATGAGCTGACCGTCACCGAATCGCTGCCCTGTGTGCGGACCGTGATCACCACCGAGGCGGGCGGCGTCACGTACGCCACGCGGATGGAACTGGAGGCGGTGGAGCCCGCCCCCGCGAAGGGCCGGACCCGGCTGACTGTCACCTTCGAGGCTCGCCACCCCCGGCCGACGACGCGCCAGCGGATCGCCTGGACGGTGATGGGGCCCGCCGGGACGCTGCTCACCAGGGCGATGTTGCGTCGCCAGGTCGCCGAGATCTCCGCGGCGGCCGGCGACGGGCGCCGCCGTGCGCGGACGTTCACGGCCGCGTCGATCCCCGACCTGACCGGGAGCGTCGCGGTCGTCACCGGCGCGAACGGCGGGCTCGGCCTCGAGTCGGCCCGCGCGCTCGCCGCGAAGGGCGCGCAGGTGGTGATGGCCGTCCGCAACACCGCCAAGGCCGAGGCGGCGGCCGACGCCATCCGGGCGGCCGTGCCAGGCGCCTCACTGGAGATCGTGCCGCTCGACCTCGGTTCGCAGGCGTCGGTGCGCCACGCCGCCCAGACCATCCTCGCCGCCCATCCGGTCATCGACCTGCTCCTCAACAACGCCGGGGTGATGGCCACCGCCGAAGGGCGGACCGTCGATGGGTACGAGACCCAGTTCGGCGTCGATCACCTCGGCCACTGGACCCTGACGTCACTCCTGCTCCCCGGTCTGCTGGCCGCGCCGGCCGCGCGGGTGGTGACGACGACGAGCATGGCCCGACTGCAGGCAGGCGGCCGCCTCGACCCCTCCGATCCGCTGCTCGAGCGGGGATATGACCCGTGGGCCGCGTACTCCCGGGCGAAACGCGCCAACTACCACTTCGCGCTCGGGCTGGATCGGGAGTTCCGCCGGGCCGGGGTGGGCGCGCAGAGCCTGGCGGCGCACCCGGGACTCGCCTACACCGACCTGCAGCCCACGGCCGTCCGCGGCGGTGGAGCGGGCCGGATGGGGCCGTTATGGGCGGGCCTCGCTCGGCTGATCGGGATGTCCGCCGCCGACGGTGCCCTGCCCCAGCTGCGCGCGGCCACCGATCCCGACGCCTCGGGCGGGGAGTTCTACGGCCCGCGGTGGAGCAGCCGCGGACCTGCCGTCCGGCTGCGCGTCGACCGGCGCGGGCTGGACCGGGCCATCGACGATCTGTGGGCGGTGTCGGAGCGGCAGACCGGCGTCCGTCTCGACCTGCGGCCGCGATGAGCGCTGGGGGCGTTCCCGGTGTCGGTGCCCCCGGCTAGGCTCAGAGGGACGCTGAACTCGAGGAAGGACAACGGCATGACCGACTCCGGACCGGCCCCGTACGTGGTGGACATCGAAGCCGCCACCCTCGCCAACACCTACTTCCGGGACACCTTGTGGACCGGCACATTCCTGCAGATGACCGTGATGGCGATCGAGCCCGGCGGCGAGGTCGGTGGGGAGATCCACGACGACCACGACCAGTTCATCCGGATCGAGGAGGGCCGCGCCCGCGTGGTGATGGGCCCGGCCAAGGACGTCTTCACCCTGGACCAGGAGGTCGAGGAGGACTGGGTGATCCTCATCCCGGCCGGCAGCTACCACAACGTCATCAACGTCGGCGACGGGCCGCTCAAGCTCTACTCGCTCTATGCGCCGCCGGAGCACAGGCCCGGCACCCGGCACGAGACCGCTGAGGACGCCCGGGAGGACCCCCAGGAGACCGACCTGGTGGACTGACATATGGCCACCACCTCCCCACGGGACTGGGACGCAGCCACGTACGGGGCGCTGCCGCTCCCCCACGTCGGCTGGGGCCGCGGCGTCCTCGACCGGCTCCACCCGGTCGACGGCGAGACCGTCCTCGAACTGGGCTGCGGCACTGGACGCGACGCCGCCGTACTGCTGAGCGAGCATCCGGGCTGCCGGGTGATCGCCCTGGATGCCTCCCCGCGGATGCTGACCGCCGCTGCCGAGACGCTGGCACCGTACGCGGACCGGGTGCGGCTCCGCGAGGCCGACCTGCGTGACGGTTTCGCTCTCGAGGAGCCGGTGGATGCGGCGATGAGCGTCGCCACCTTGCACTGGCTGCCCGACCATCCGGCGGTCTTCGCCTCGGTGGCCCGTGCGCTGCGGCACGGCGGGCGCTTCGTCGCGGACGCAGGCGGCGCCGGGCAACTCGAGCGCGTCCACCGGGCCCGCCGGCGCGTCGAGGGCGTGGCGGATCCCGCTGACGCCACCCACTTCGCCGGCATCGAGGAGACGCGGACGGCCCTGGTGGCGGCCGGCTTCGTGGACGTCGACGTACGGCTCCGACCGGATCCACTGGTGCTGGACGCGGAGACCCTTCGGCCGTACCTGGCCACGGTCATCCTCGGGCGGTCCTGCGCGGACTGCCCGAGGCGGACCGGGACGCGTACGTCGATGCCGTCGCGCGGGCGATGGACGAACCGGTGATCGACTACGTACGACTCGAGTTCGAGGCTCGCCGGGCCTGAGCGAGCCGGACCCGACAGGCGTCGTCAGGCGAGCATCAGGTCGTCGAGCTTCGCGAAGGTGTATCCGGCCGAGACCAGCTTCGGCAGTGCCACGGCGTACCCCTCGGCGGTCATGCCCTTGGGCTGGTTCATGTGACTGATGATGATCGACCCGTGCTTGGCGGTGCCGACGGCCTGGATGACCTGGTCCTTGGTGAAGGTGGCGCCGGCGTCCCCGTTGACGTCGAAGTTGACCGGGATCTCGCCGAGGTCACGGACGATTTTCACGGCGACGTCGTCGTAGTAGGCGGTGCCGGGGCGGAAGTAGCGGGGCTCCTTGCCGGTCAGCCGCGCCAGCACGTCGTGGTTGCCGGCCACCTCGTCGACGACCTCCTGGACACTGGTGGTGCCCTTGATCCCGTACGCCGACCGGCCGCTGACCGACAGCGGGAGGTGGCGGGTGCCGTGGTTGCCGATCTCGAACAGATCGTCGGCGGCGAGTTGCTCGGCGAGGGCGCGATTGGCCTCGATCCAGCGCGAGTTGAGGAACAGAGTGGCGGGGATCCGCTGGGAGTGCAGCAGTGCGATCAGGTCGGTGTCGACGCCGGCCCCACCCGGGCCGCCGCAGGCGTCGAAGGTCAGCGCGACGGCCGGCTTCGTGCTCCGCAGGACGACGCCGTCCACCTCCAGGCCCCAGGCCTTCGGCGTACGACCCTGGTAGCGCTGGGCCACCTCGGTGAGACGCTGCGGCGACAGGGCGGCGGCGGTCGGTGACGGCGTGGGCGCACTGGGCGGAGTCGTCGCCGCCGCAGTGGACGCGGCCGACCCCGCAGCCGCCCCACTGCTCGTCGCCCCCGGCGAACCGCCAGTCGGCCCAGCGCAGGCTGCCAGCACCGCAGCGGCTCCGACGGCCAGCGCCCCGCCGAGCACGGCCCGCCGGGACATCCCGAAGGATCGGCGGCGTCGGGGCGGGAGCGGTCGCGGGACGTCATGGTGACATCATCCGGTACCGAGCGTCAGAGAGCCCTTGGAGAGTGCCATCCGGACCAAGGACCGCCCGTCACTCCCGCAACGGCTCCAGGAGTTGCTCCGGAACCTCGAGCATCCCCTGTAGCAACTGGGCGGAGCGGACCGCGTAGAACCCCTCCGTTGCGCGCTCGTCGAGGGTGTGGACGATGTTCACGCACCGGCGGACGACCACCCGATCCGCGTCGTCGACGATGGCCTCCTTGCGGATCGCCCCGATGGCGACGAAAGCGCTGGCGGTCCCCTGCTGGTAGAGGTGGTGGAACGGCGCCTCAGCACCCAGGGAGCCGAGATTGACGAGGTAAGCGCTCGCATACAGCGGAATCGCCTCGCGAAGGAACCGCGGCAGCAGGTTGTGGAAGTCGAGGAAGAACGCGAACCACGCCACCGCCGCCAGAGCCGGACCCGGCCACGCGGCGAAGACATCGATGAGGCGATCGCTCCCGCTCGCTTCCTTGCCGCGGGCACGCGCGAGTTCGGCGTTAATCCGATCCCGGACCTCCACCACCGTCTCCCGGCCCGTGAAGGACACCTGCACCTGGGTCTCCGGCGCCTCGTCAGTCATCGCCTTCTTGACCACGAACGAGAAGCTGATGTCCTTGTGTACGTAGGTCCGACGCCCGGAGATGAACCGGTTGAGTTCCGGGCGGAGGTGGAACGTCCGGGCGAGCGCGGTCAGGAACACATGGAAGAAGGTGATCCGCTCGGCAGCGGGACGACCCTGGTTGTAGTCGGCCAGCCAGTCGAGCAAGTGGTCGACGTCGACCCGTTGCGGGTAGTAGACCATCGAGTCGATCCGTGTCGACGTCAGGAACGGCACCACGCGCCGCAGCGGCGGGATGTCGTCCACCCGGATGCCGTCGGCACGCCGAAAGAGGACCATGGCAACCTCCTGCGCCTGAGCGTACGATCGCCGGCGCCTGCCCGTCCCGTGCTCGGCGGAGTCCCTTCGATTGTCAGAGGGATTCCCTAGCGTGGGAACCATGAAGAGAAGCGGGTCGATCGGGCCGATCGGGTCGATCAGGCCGGATCCGAGCGGTGTGGCCGATTCCACCCCGTCGATGCTGGCGCGCGCCGTGGGAGAGGTCGCCACCTTCCTCGAGCGCGGGACGGTGTGCCTCACCGACCGGCAACTGCTCGCCGCGTCGACGGCCCTCCAGGGCCTCCTCTCCCGGGTGACGGCTGCGGAACTGGTCGTGGTCCAGGAGCTGGAGACCCGAGGGACGACGCTCGCACTGCTCGGTGTGTCCACGCCGGCATGGCTACGCAGTGCGAACCGGCGGACGGCTCGCCAGGCTCATCAGACCGTCCGCACGGCCGCCGAGCTGGCGGCTCACCCCGCCGTGGCCCAGGCCTTGGGAGCAGGCGAGGCCTCACCTGAGCAGGCCCGCGGCATACTGGCCGGTCTGGCCGTCCTGCCGCCCGATCTCGACCCGGTCACCGCCTCGACGATCGATCAGGACGTGGTCGAGCACGCCGCCCGTTTCGACCCTGACCAGTTGCGTCAGTTGGCGAATCACGCGGTGGAGGTGCACGCCCCCGAGGTCGCGGAGGAGTGGCTGCGGAAGTTGCTGGAGCAGCAGGAGGCCGAGGCACGCAAGAAGCGGAAGCTGGACTGGAGCCGCGACGGGCAGGGGGCCACCTTCTTCCGAGCGAAGTTGCCCACCGTCGAGGGGGACGAGTTCATCGCCCTGATCGAGGCGTACGTGTCGAAGGCCTATCGCAGTCAGGAAATCGAGGCGCTCGACCCTGCCTACACCGCCCCGACCGCGTCGCAGTTGCGCGCCGATGCCCTGATGAGCCTGGTCGACCAGTGCGCGGCGGAGGCTGCGGCACCCGTGCAGGGCGGGGACCGTCCGCGGATCACCGTCGTGATCGACGAGGCGCGGCTCCGCAGCAGGATGGGGACCGCCGAACTCCTCGACTCCGGCGAGACCGTCTCGGCGGGGGCTCTGCGCCGGCTGGCGTGCGACGCGGACATCCTTCCTGCCGTCCTCGGCGGGTCGAGTCAACTGCTCGACGTGGGCCGGACGATGCGCCTGGTGTCGGGCGATCTGCGCCAGGCCGTCCACCTCCGCGACCGCGGCTGCGCCTTCCCCGCTTGCGATCGTCAGGCCCGGTTCTGCGAGGTCCACCACATCGTCCCCTGGGCGTGCGGCGGTGTCTCGGCGCTGCCCAACCTGGTACTGCTGTGCCGCCACCATCACGCCATGGTTGAGCCGGATCCCCGGTCGGTTCCGGGGGCTCGCTGGGAGGTGCGGATGGCGGCAGACGGCATCCCCGAGTTCCTGCCACCGCAAGCTCGCGGCTTCGCCCGGACGCCGCAGCGCAACGCCCGCTACGAGTTGCGAGATCCAGGCCCGCCGTGATCCGCCCCGCCCCGGGCGGCGCCGGGGATCTCGTCGTCCACGTACGCCGGTCGCGCAAGCCGGAGGCCGGCGAGCGTCATCACGACGGCGGTGCCGATCAACAAGGCCAGGACCTGCGCCCACCCGCCGGTCACCTGGTGGAGCACGCCGACGAGCAGCGGCCCGAGACCCGCGAGCACGTAACCGACCGGCTGGATGAAGCCGGAGACGCGCGCGGTCACGTGCGGGTTGTGGGTGCGGGCGGTGATCATGGCGATGGCCGCCGTGAAGGCCCACCCGCCGAGACCCAGCAGCCCCGCCCACAGCCACGGCACGACAGCGGGGGCCAGCCACAGACCGACATAACCTCCGGCGGTGAGGACGCCGAAGACCACGATCCCCACGGTGAGGTCGCGCGCACGGGCGACCCAGACCGGCATCAGGAAGCCCCCGACAATCCCGAGCAGGGAAATCAGTCCCAGCAAGCCACCCGCGGCGGTCGCCGAGAGCCCGGCGTCGCGGTAGATCTGCGGCAGCCAACCGAACTGGGCATACGCGTTGAGAGCCTGCATCCCGAAGAACAGCGACAGCGCCACCGCCGTGGGCGAGCGGAGCAGTGATCCACTCGGCGCCAGGATCGGCGCCCCGGCCCGGTCGGCCCGGTCCCGGCGCTCCCGGATCGTCAGGACGGTCCACGGCACCAGGCCGACGCCGGCGGCGAGCCCCCACATGCCGAGGGCAGCACGCCATCCGCCGGGAGCGATGGCCGCGATCGGCGAGGCCAACATGGAAGCTGCTGCCGCCCCGACCAACAAGGTGACGCTGTAGGCGGTCATCAGCCGGGTGACGTACGTGCCGCCGTGCCTCTTGATCCAGGCGGGCACCAGCACGTTGCCGAGCGCCATCCCGGACAAGCCGACCAGCGTGGCGAGGAGGAAGGTGAGGGCCGAGGCAGTGAAAGTCCGCGCCAGGAATCCGACGGTGATGAGAACGAGACCGGTGAGGACGCCCGCGGTGAGGCCGATGCGACGTGACAGGGCCACCGCCGCCGCACCGATCGCCCCGAACGTCAGGCCCGGAAGCGCGGTGAGCATACCCGCGACGCCGCCTCCGAGGCCGAACTGCTGGCGGAGTTCGGCCATCACCGGCCCGACGGACGTCGCGCCCGGACGCAGCGCCGCAGCCACCAGGATCACGGCCACCAGGGCCAGGGCCGGGCCGACGAGTCCGACCTGCGTACGCATGGGCGAGGGGCTTGGGGCCGACGGACGGCCTCCCCGTGTGTTCTCACTCACAGGGGGAGGCTAGTCGTCGAACTGGTCGACCGCCGCACCGTACGGTCAGGCGTCTCGGACGATCGTGAGATCTTCGAGCGGCCGGCGGGTCCGCGGAGCGGCGTCGCGCTCACGGATGAGGTCAGGCAGGTCATCGGCCTCGGCGAGCTTGCCGACTGCCACGACGCTGACCGGCTCCAGTACCGGCGCGAGGTCGAACGCTGCCCGCAGCGCGTCCACGTGGAAGCCGCCCATCTGGCGCACATGCAGGCCGCGGGACGTGGCCTCGATGCTGAGGTGGGCGACGGCCTGGCCGAGGTCGTACTCGGCCCATCGCAGGCGCTTGCCGTCACGCTCACGTTCCGCCACGGCCACGATGAGGAGGGAGGCGCGAGGGGTCCAGGCGGAGTTGAAGTCCATCAAGGTGCCAAGGATGGCCTCGAACGTCTCGGTCCCCCGCGCCGCGACGATGAACCGGGTCGGCTGCAGGTTGCTCGCGGACGGCGCCCAGCGGGCCGCCTCGCCGAGGGCCTTCAGGTCCTCAGCGGCGACGACGTACTCGGCGTCGTAACCACGGGGGCTCCAGCGCTGGGCGAGGGCCTCGTGGATCGGCACCGAGGTCTCGTTGCGCTGCTCGTTGAGTGTCGTGCTCATGCTGTGTTGTCCGCCTCAAGAGTCGTTGAAATTGTGATCATTGACGTGATGAGGGTAGCAACCTTCCGCAAGCCGCTCGACCACGAGGGCCCGGGCGCCCTCAGGCGTCGGGGTAAGCAGCAGCGTGGCCGCCTCCGGACCTTCGGGCCGCAGCCGACGTCGCAATGTCGCCGGATCGATGTCGATGCCCCGCTTCTTGATCTCCAGTCGGCCGATCCGGCGGTCCCGGACCCAGGCACGCAGCACCTTCTCCTTCACCGCCATCACCTCGAGCACCTGGAAGGCCGTGGCGTACGGCGTTGGTCCTGCCCCGTCACTGACCAGGTAGGCGATTTCCGGCGCCACCCGCCCGGCGTCGAGCAGCCCCGCCAGAGTGTCGACCGCTCCGGCGCGGATGACGGCCGGGTCCGGCTCCCACAGCACGGTGCCAACGCCCGGCATCCGCAACGGCCGGGTGGCATCGTCGGCGACCAGTCGGTGCGCGGGCCCGGACTCTGCTCCCCCGAGCAGGGTGGCGCTTCGCGATCCGGCGCCCGGCAGCGCCCGGGCAGCCTCCGGGGTCGCCGGCCCGGCCCACAGGGCCACCTCGACCAGATCGCCGCGGTGACTGACCCATTCGGCCGCGACGTCCTCGGGGATCAGCCGGTACGGCAGACCCGGTCCGAGTTTGAGACACCCGACACCCCCGCCCCGACGGCCCGGTCCAGCAGCCCGAGGGCCCAGTCCCATGGCGGGGTGAAGTCCGACGGATTCCAGGTCCGACCCGCTCCCGTCCGGCGCGCCGGATCGGCGAAGACGGATACGCCCGGTAACCACAGCTCGTCGAGCAGCAGGGTGGCGTCGCCCTGCACCACGCGCGCCCGCCCGGAGGCCACGGCGGGGGCGAGGTTGGCAGCGGCGACCGAGGCCGTGAACGGGTCGATCTCCACCGCCACCACGTCGAGCCCGGCATCGAGGAACGCCCAGGCGTCCGTCCCGATGCCGCAACCCAGGTCGAGCACACGCGCCGCCCCCGCCGCCGCATAGGTCGCGGCCCGGTGGGCGGCGACGGCTGGCCGCGTCGCCTGCTCGAGCCCCGAGCGCGTGTAGAACCAGCGGTCTGCCTGCGCACCGAACTTCACCCGGGCGGCACGCCGCAACGCCACCTGGGTCAGCACGGCCGCGGCCCGCTCGCCGTAGCGGTCCCGCATCCGGGTGACGGTGCCCGGGGCCTCGGTGTCGGGCAGGCCATCCGCCTCCGCCAACGCCTGACGTCCCTCCGAGGTGCCCAGCCACGCGATGTCGTCCACCGGTCCATTGTGCTGCGGCCCCGTCCGCAACCCCCGCCGATTACTAGACTGAAGAGGTGGCCACGGATGCCCACCCCGCCTCCGCCCGTCCCGCACGAGAGTCCGCGCCGCGGTTGGGCGATCCCACGCTGCGGCCCGCCGAGGATCTGACCGCCGCCCTGGGAGTCCTCCCCGAGCACGGCCTGTCCGCCACCGAGGTGGCCACGCGCGCGGCGACGTATGGGCCGAACGAACTCGAGGGCAGCGCACCGGAGCCGGCCTGGCGCAGGTTCCTGCGGCAGTTCCAGGACCCGTTGGTCTACCTGCTGCTGGTGGCGGTGGGGATCTCCCTGCTCGCCTGGGTGGTCGAAGGTGCCGACGGGCTGCCGGTCGACGCCCTCGTCATCGTCACCATCCTCATCCTCAACGCGGCCATCGGCTACATCCAGGAACGCAAGGCCGTCGACGCCGTCGCGGCGTTGCGGACGATGACGGCGGCCCGGTCCACGGTGCTGCGCGACGGGCGACACGAGACGATCCCCTCGGCCGCTCTCGTCCCCGGTGACATCATGCTGCTCGCCGAGGGGACGCGGTCGGGGCCGACGCACGGCTGTTGTCCGCGGCCGCGCTGCACGTCCAGGAATCCTCCCTCACCGGGGAATCGCACGCCGTCGAGAAGCACGCCGCCGTCCTCGCCGCCCCGGTCCCGCTCGGCGACCGGGCCAACATGGTCTTCAAGGGCACCGCGGTCGCCCGCGGCGTCGGCAGAGCCGTCGTCGTCGCCACCGGCATGGACACCGAGATGGGCGCCGTCGCCGGGATGCTCAACCGGACGCAGGACACCGAGACCCCGCTCGACCGGGAGATCGCCCACGTCTCGCGGACCCTCGGCTGGATCGTGATCGCCATCGCGTTGGTGGTGATGGCCACGATCGTGCTCGTCAACGGCGTTCGCTCCCCGGCCGCCCTCGTCGACGTCCTGCTGCTCGGGGTCTCGCTCGCGGTCGCGGCCGTCCCGGAGGGGCTGCCCGCGATCCTGTCGGTGGTGCTGGCGATCGGCGTCCAGCAGCTCGCCCGGCACCGGGCGGTGGTCAAGCAGCTGTCATCGGTGGAGACCCTGGGCTCGGCATCGGTGATCTGCTCCGACAAGACCGGCACCCTGACGAAGAACGAGATGACCATCCAGAAGCTGGTCACCGCCTCGGGGACCGTCGACCTGTCCGGGACCGGCTACCACCCGCAGGGAGAGGCCAGCCACGACGGCAGACCGTTCGGCACGCCCGCCGCAGACACGTACGCCGCCGACACGGCCCTGCTGCATGAGGCGCGTACGTTGCTGCGGCAGGGGTCCCTGGCGAACAACGCCCAGCTCACCGAACGGGACGGCACCTGGACCATCCAGGGCGACCCCACCGAGGCGGCGTTCCTGGTCGCGGCCCGCAAGCTGGAGGGCGCCGACACGCTCGACGGCTATCACCGGCTGGCCGAGGTCCCCTTCACCTCCGAACGCAAGATGATGTCCACCCTCCACTCCCACCAGGAGCGCCGGCTGCTGCTGACCAAGGGAGCCCCCGACGTCCTGCTCGAGCACTGCGACAGCCGGCTGGTCGGGGAGGACGTCCGACCGCTCGACGAGGCCGCGCGACGACACATCCTCGACGAGGTCGAGGCGCTGTCGGCCCAGGCGTACCGGACGCTCGCGGTCGCCTTCAGGGCGGCCCCCGACGTCGCCGCCGAGCATCTCGACGAGGCGGACGAGCAAGGCCTGACGTACGTCGGCCTGGTCGCGATCATCGACCCCCCGCGACCCGAGGCCGAGGCCGCCATCCGGCAGGCGCATCGGGCGGGGATCCGGACGATCATGATCACCGGCGACCACCCGAGCACGGCGGCCCGGATCGGAGCCGATCTCGGCATCGTCGAGCCGGACGGGCCGGCGATCAGCGGCGCCCAGCTCGATGCGCTCTCGGAGCCCGAGTTCCGGGAGGCGGTCCGTCAGGTGTCCGTGTACGCAAGGGTGGCGCCCGAGCACAAACTGCGGATCGTCGACGCGCTCCACGCCGACGGCCGGATCGTGGCGATGACCGGCGACGGCGTGAACGACGCACCGGCCCTCAAAGCCGCCGACATCGGCATCGCGATGGGCCGGGCCGGGACCGAGGTCACCAAGGACGCCGCCCGGATGATCCTTGCCGACGACAACTTCGCCACGATCGTCGAGGCGGTGGAACAGGGCCGGGTGATCTTCGCCAACATCAAGAAGTTTCTGCGCTACCTGCTCAGCTCCAACATGGGCGAGGTCTTCACCATCTTCCTCGGCGTGGCCCTGGCCAGGCCGATCGGCCTCTACGCGGAGACGCCGGGAGAGATGGCCTTGCCGCTGCTGGCCACCCAGATCCTCTGGATCAACCTGGTCACCGACTCCGCGCCCGCCCTGGCGATGGGGGTCGACCCGCAGATCGACGACGTGATGGCTCTGCCACCCCGAGACCCGCGCGAGCGGGTGATCGATCGACGGATGTGGCTCGGGATCGGTCTGGTCGGGCTGGTGATGGGCGCGGTGACCCTCCTGACGATCGACCTCTGGCGCCCCGGCGGCCTCATCGAGGGCCACCACAGCTACGCCGAGGCACAGACCGCCGCCTTCACGACCTTGGTGCTGGCGCAACTGTTCAACGCGCTGAGCTCCCGGTCGGAGACGACGTCGGCGTTCCACCGGCTGTTCGTCAACCGGTGGCTGTGGGCCTCGATCGGGGTGGTCGTGGTGCTGCAGGTGATGGTCGTGCACGTGCCTTTCCTGCAGGCCGCGTTCAGCACCACCCCGATGACACCCGAGCAATGGCTGGTGTGCGCGGGGATGTCGTCGGTGGTGCTGTGGTTCAACGAGGTGCGCAAGGTGGTGTTGCGGGCCCGGGACCGGCGTCCACGCCAACCCATTTAACATGGGAGCGCCGAATCAATGAAAGGGTCAGTGTGAGCCGAGACTGGGACCCCTCCTCCCGCGATGTCCTCAGCGACCAGCGGGTGGCGTACGACCGGATGCGCGAGGCCTGTCCCGTGGCTCACGACGGCGCCGGCACCTGGACCCTGTTTCGGCACGCCGATGTCGTGGCTGCGGCGCACGACCCGGCCACGTTCTCCAGCCAGGTCTCCCACCACCTCACCCTGCCCAACGGGCTGGACGGCGCGGAGCACGCCACGTACCGTGCGATCGTCGAGCGCTACATGACCCCGCAGCGGGTCGAGGCCCTCGCCCCGGCCTGCCATGCGATCGCCGCCGAGGTCATCGCCTCCACCCCGCGGCACGAGACGTTCCGCGCGGTCGCGCTCGGCACGCGCTACGCCGTCCGCGCCCAGAGCGCCTGGCTGGGCTGGCCACCTCAACTGGAGGACACCCTGATCCAGTGGATGGCCGACAACCACGCCGCGACCCGGTCGGGCGACCACGAACTCACCGCGCAGGTGGCCGAGCGGTTCGACACCATCATCCGCGCCCTCCTCAGCCATGCCCGCCACACTCCCGGCCCTGGTGTCACCACCGAACTGCTGGCCGAACGCCTCGCCGGTCGCCCCCTGCACGAGGAGGAGATCGTCTCCATCCTCCGCAACTGGACCGCCGGCGACCTGGGGTCGATCGCTGTCTCCTTCGGCGTCGTCGTGCATTTCCTGGCCAGTCATCCGACGGTGCAGGGGGACCTGCGGGCGGCGGCCCGAGCCGGCGACCGCGGTGCGATCGCGACGGCTGTGGAGGAGATGCTGCGGATCGACGATCCGTTCGTCGCCAACCGTCGCGTCATCACCCGCGACGTCGAGGTCCGGGGCCGTACGATCCCCGCCAGCGACCGCGTGGTGCTCAACTGGACCGCCGCGAACCGGGACCCGAGGGCGTTCTCCGACCCGGAGGCGTTCCGGCCGCAGGTCAACGCCGCCCACAACCTGGTCTTCGGCACCGGCCCTCACGCCTGTCCCGGTCGGGCACTGTCCCTGATGGAGCTCGCCGTGATCACCATCGAACTGCTGATCGCGACCACCCGGATCGACCACGCACCGGGGCACTCCCCGGTCCGGGAGACGCCGCCCGTCGGTGGCTGGAGCTTCGTGCCGGTGCTGCTGTCCTAGCGCACCTCCGAAACCACCGTCCCGATCGTCAGCGCCCCGGCCTCCCGCGCGGCAGCGGCCACCGCCGCCACGTCCGCCAGGGTTCCCTCGACCAGCACCGGCTCGCCCGCCGCCGAGTCTCCCGACCACACGACGTCCAGCCCCGGCGGCGGCCGGAAGCCCACGCCGTACGGCATCCGGACCACCCCGGCGGCCCGGGCACCCGGGTCGTCGAAGGGGCGCAGCACCAGGGACTGGACGACGGTGAGGCGTTCGGCGGCCCGCCGCAACACCTGGCACTGTCGCGCCGTCGCGTCGAAGGTCAGCGCGATCGCGCCCGGCCGACCGTCGAGCGCCCCGGTCGCCAGCGAGGTGAAGTTGATCCCGCGCTCGGCGAACACCGAGGCCAGCGCCATCAGCGCCCCCGGCTGGTCGAGGCACTGGACGAGTGCCACCCAGGGACGCGGCGCGAACGGGTCGGTCATGCTTGCGTTCCTTCCGTGACGTACGGCTCGACGGTGGCAGCGATCCGCCGGGCCGACCGCGCCAGCAGGGCGTCCTCGTCGGGCGGAAGTTCGCCGAGCAGCACCTCGGTCCAGCCTTCCGGTCCCAGCACCACCGGGACGCCGAGCACTCCATGCACCGGCGCACCCGCCAACTGCGCCTCACCGGCCAGCGCCACCTGTCCGGCCATCACGATCTCGCGACCCTCGGCGATCGCCCGGATCAGGTCGACAGTGGCGTTGGCGGTGCCGACGGCCGTCCGGGCGCCCGACTGGTGCGTCAGCCACGGCCTGGTGACCGTGCGCAGATCGGGAGGCCATCCCTCGACCATCGCGAAGGCCCGGCCGGTGTCCCGCTCCGCCAGCAGCCGGGCCTGGGCAGCAGCGATCTCGTCGGGGAAGCCGGCCAGGGCACGCCCCGCACGCAGGGACGCCACGGTCCGCCGACGCTCCCCCGCGACCAGGCCCCGGACGCGGACCGTCGACCACAGCGGAACGGCATCGTCACCGTGCTGACCCGCGATAAAGCCGCCGACCCGCTGGCGTCGTACGCCCAGGCTGTGGGCGATCTCGCGCCGGAACCGTAGCGTGTCGAGCCAGGCGCCCATCCCGATCACCCGGTGACGGCCGAGCCGGGCGGCCATGGTGGCGACGCCGAGTTCGACGGGGTTGGTGACCACGATGACGACCTCGTCGCCCGAGCCGTGCTCCGCCAGCGCGTCCGCGTACGCGGCGAACATCGCGTGGTTGGCCTGGGCCAGCGCTGCCCGATCGACCGGCTGCCCGGGCCTGGTCCCGATCGTGGCGCCCGAGGCGACCACGATCACGTCGGCGACGACCTCATCGGGGCCAGCGCGACGTCGAAGAGCGGGGCGATCTCGTCGTAGGCGTCGATGAGGTCGGCCCGGTAGCCGTGCGTCGCCGCCTCGGAGCCGCCACCACGCCGGCCCACCAGCTGCAGCCGGGCGGTGGTGGGCAGCGCCCGGCGCTCGACCAGCTGGGTGCAGACCTGTCGGCCGACGGCACCCGTCGCCCCGATCACCGCGACATCCATGCCCCGAGCCTACGGACCGGTGGTGTCGAACGTGTTGCGGTCGGGCCGAACAGCCCCGGTCCGCAACCCACGAGCCCGACAATGGGTCCCACAGGGGTGCCAGGGCAGGGGGTGAGGTCGGTGTCCCGCAGTCCCGCATCCGCGGCCTTCGCGATCCCCAGGATCGCCAGGCTGAGTGCCAACGACCTGGTGTCCCTCGCCGAGGATGCCGGCAGCAGCGTCCCCTTGCAGGTCGGGCTCGTCGTGATGTTGCGGACGGAGCCGGGCTTCTCCGCCCAGGACGTCGTCCGGGCCCTCGATACCCGCCTGCCGAGCGTCCCGCGGATGCGCCAGCGCCTGGTACGGACGGCCTTCTGGCAGGGGCGCAGTTACTGGGCCGACGACCCCGACTTCCGACTCGACCGGCACGTCCGGGTGGTCGAGGCCAGGGGTGGGCGGGAGGCGGCCCTCGCGGTCGCCGATGAGCTCGTGACCACCCCAATGCCCGCGGATCACCCGTTGTGGGCGGCTCGCGTCGTCTCGGGCCTCGATGAGGGCCGGTCGGCCGCCGTGGTCTTCGCCTCGCACCACGTGATGGCCGACGGCGTCGCCGGGATGGCGCTGCTGCGCGGATTGACCGACGGTCCACCGCCCACCGTCGACCCGGCGCTCCCCGCGTTCCCACGTCCCGCCCCCTCCCGGTGGCAGCTCCTCGCGGACGCTGTCCGAGGCCTGCTGCAGTCGATGCGGTCGCTGCCCGCCACACTGCACGACGGCCTGCGCGAACTCGCCAGCCTGCTGCGGGCCCGACGCCCCCTGGTGGCGGCCAGCTCATTGACCCGTCCGACCGGACCACACCGGCGCTCGGCGGCGGTGAGCTGTGATCTCGAGGCCGCCCGTGCTGCCGCCCACGCCGCCGGAGCGAGCGTGAACGACCTGCTGCTGACCGCGATCGTGGTGGCGCTGGGCGACCTGCTCGCCTCCCGCGGGGAGCGGGCCGAGGACTTCTCGGTCGGTGTCCTGGTCTCCGGCCGGCCCCCTATCCTCCCGACCCACGACGGCCACTCGGGGTCCGGCAACCGGTCGGGCACGGTCCCGATCACCCTGCCGGCCACGGGCGCCCCGTACGATCGGCTGCGCCTCGTCGCGCAACGGACCGCAGCCGCCAAGAGCCGCCGACGAACCGCGGTGAACGCCTGGCTCGGTCCCGCCACCCGCCTGTTGGCCGGACTGGGACTGTTCGCGTGGGTGGCACGGCGGCAACGCTTCCTGCACACCTTCGCCAGCTCCCTGCGCATCCAGGGCGACCCGCTCACCATGGCCGGCTGCCCGGTGACCGAGATCATCCCGCTGTCGGTGGCCACCGGCAACATCACCGTGGTCTTCGCGAGCGTGTCGTACGCTGGCCGGCTGACGGCCTCGATCATGGCCGACGCGGTCGCCTGCCCGGACCTCGACGTCCTGCGCGACCGGCTGCAGGCCGCGCTCGAGGAGCTGCTGGAGGGGGCGGCTGGCCCCGCGATCCCCTACCGTTGACGCCATGCCCGGCTTCGAGATCCTGTTCGTCATCATCGTCGTGCTGCTGGTGGCCGGTCTGCTGTTCGGTGGCCTGCGCACCAGCATCTTCTTCACCGTGCACACCCAGGAGAACGTGCTGGTCGAGCGGTTCGGCAAGTTCCAGAAGGTCGCCGGCCCCGGCCTGAACATGAAGATCCCCTTCATCGAGACCACCACCAAGCCGATCTCGCTGCGGGTCAAGCAGCTCGAGGTCAACATCGAGACTAAGACCAAGGACAACGTCTTCGTGACGATCCCGGTCGCGGTGCAGTACGTGATCGACCAGCACGCCGTCGTCGACGCGTACTACAAGCTCTCCGACCCCGAGGACCAGATCCGCTCCTACGTCTTCGACACCGTCCGCTCCGCCCTGTCCGGGCTGACCCTGGACACCGCGTTCGAGTCGAAGGACGACATCGCCACGACGGTCGAGCAGCGGCTGTCGCAGTCGATGGCCGAGTACGGCTTCCGGATCGTCAACACCCTGGTCACCGACATCTCCCCCGACCCACGGGTCCGCGACTCGATGAACTCGATCAACGCCGCCCAGCGCGAGCGGGACGCCGCCCAGTCCCTGGCGGAGGCCGACAAGATCAAGCGGGTCACCCAGGCCCAGGCCGAGGCGGAGTCCAAGCGGCTGCAGGGCGAGGGGGTCGCGGCCCAGCGCAAGGCGATCGCCATGGGCATTGCCGAGCAGTACGAGATGCTGCGGGCCGCCGGCATCGAGGACACCGCCGAACAACTGCTGCTGATGACGCAGTACTTCGACACGCTGCAGGACGTCGCCCGCAACGGGCGGTCCAACGTCCTGCTGCTGCCCTCCAACCCCGGGGCCCTCGGGACCTGTCGCAGGAGATCCGTACGTCGCTGCTGACCGGCTACGAGTCGGAGCACGCCCGTCGTGACGGCGATGCCCGAGCCGAACGGGCGGCCGCCGAGCAGCGGGCCGCCGAGCAGCAGGCGGCCGCCCGGGCCGCGCAGCAGGAGGCGGCCTACCGGGCACGTGCCGCGGCGGCCCAGGTGCCGGGAGAGGACATCCCGGCGCCGGCGGAGCAGCTCACCAGCCGTCTCCCGCAACGCCTGCAGGACCAGGTCAACCAGTTCCTGCAGCAGCGCCCACCGCAGGTCTGATCACTGGCACCTCCAGGGTCAGCGCACGTCGGGGAGGACCATGACACGCGCGGATGGGCGGCTTGCGGCCTTATCGGGTGATAATCTCGCCCGCGGAGTGCCGGATCGGTGCACCGCTGAACGGGGGAACAGCATGGCATCCGCATCTCAGGACAAGGTCATCGAGAGGTACGGCCGACGTCCGGCCCGCTATGAGGCCGACGAGCACCGAACGACGACGTTGTCGGGCACCTGCTCCTGAACGCACCCTCGTTCACGAGAGAGTAGAGCCATCATGGTGGGCTTCTATGCGGTGCTGTCGTACGTCATCCTGGCTGCGGCGCTGCTGTTCATGGTCAAGGTCGCGCGTGGGAGCAACGGACCCGCGAAGTCGTGGGCGGACCTCCGCTCCTACGACCTCGAGGGCCAGATGTGGGCGGTCGTCCTGATCTCAGGCATGGCCGTCGGTGCGATCGTCCAGGCGGTAGGGGGTGGGGTCACCTCGTTCTCCGCGGTCGCTCTCGGGGTGGGGATCTGGTGCGGAGTGTTCCGGAAGCCGGATCGATTCTCCGGTCTGGTGCCCGGAACAGTGGGTGCAGTGGCTTCGGTGTACGGATCGATCGACTTCGTGACCCGTGCCTCCAGCGACGCGGACCGCATCATCCGAGGTGGGATCATGTTCTGCCTGGCTGCCCTTTTCGTGCTTGCCGCAGTGACGCGCGTCCAACCGCTCCGGGGATTGACGTGGTTCGCGGCACTCGATGTGATCGCCTTCCTGGCCGGACCCGGAGGAGCAAGTTGGGTGGAGAGCCACGGCTGGCACGTGGGTGCACTCTCACTGATCGGGATCGGTGCGGCGGTGACGCTCGCCCTCATGCCGACGTTCGTGATCGCCTTGGCCGCTCTGGCCGTGGCCGGGATCCAAGTGCTCGGCTCGGCCTTCGGCTACCTCCCCGGGGACCTGACCTATTCGTTCGGGCCCATTGTGATGGCGCTCGTCGGATTCTGGATCACCCGAGCGGCAAGGACCCGCATCGGCGTGTGAGGGTCGCCGCGATCAGTACCTGCCCGCGTTGTCTCTCGTCGGCTCCTACTCCCCGCCCATGATCCGGTGGATGTCGAGGCCGTAGCGGCGCACCAGGGTGTGCTTCGCCTGGTTGTATGCCCGGGTGCTGCCCTTGTCCTGGGTCCGGTCGACGTAGCGTCGGGCCAGCTCCCCGGCGATGACGTCCAGCAGGAGCTCGGCCAGTAGCAGCCGCGCTCCGTCGCGGAAGTGGCCGCGCCCGTCGATGTACATCCGGACGGTGGGCGCCTCGGTGTTGATCAGCACCAGCCGTTCGTCCGGGCTGTAGACCGCGCGGTCGATGTCGTTGTTGAGGTTGCGCAACTCGTACCCGACGAACATGTCGGTGGAGTTGTCCTGGTCCCAGGTATGAGGTGCCACCCCCGGGTGGCTCGGGCCGCGGCCCAGCCCGTGGCCCGAGCCGTGTTCGGCGATCACCACCTCGCAGGTGGCGCGCCACGGGCCGCAGCCGGCGGACAGGCGCCCGTCCGCGCCGATCTCGTGACCCGTCATCGCCCAGGAGAAACGACCGTCGGACGGGAGTTCGGCGACCGCGATCGAGCCCGCCGCCGGATCGACGGCGACCGACCCCGGCAGGTCGTACTGGAACTCCAGCAGTTCCTGGTCGAGCACCTGCTCGCGGTCGACAACGAGGGTGACGTGGAAGGGACGGCCCACCGTCCGGTAGTAGAACGGCGTGGTGAAGCGCAGCACCGCCGGGCGGCCGGTGGGGAACGGACCGTACGTCCCTGATCCGGGCCCGGGGGGCAGCACGATGCCGAGGTCGTCGACGGCCACCTCGTTCATCCGCGCGAGCACCAGCTCGATCAGTCCCTGGGTCCGCTTCGACGTCGACGCGTGGTCGACGTGGCTCAGCCGCAACCGCTCGCTGTGCACGGCTGGCGCGATCGCCTCACTCACCGCGGCCGCGAACGCCGCGACGAAGGGGTCCTTGGCGTTGAGCCCCTCCCGTTCGTCGCTGATCACCGGGTGTCCGCGCGCCAACATCAACGCCAGGCCAGGACACTCGACGGTCCCGAAGAGGTACTCGGTGCCGAGTTGGTTCTCGAATCGGAAGAACTGGCAGTCCAGCACCGCGGTGCCCGACAGCACCAGGAGCCCGTTGGTGCGCTCGTCGCCCTTGAGGACGAGTTCGGTCGCCAGGGCGCGGCGCAGGGTGAGCGTGAACACGTAGGAGGCTCCCCCGTACATGAACGTACGGGGGTCAGCCGGGCCGATCAGGACTTCGGAGGGAGGTGGCTCGTAGCCGAGGCGCAGCGGCGTGGCGGTCCGGCTCTCGTTGCGGTTCACCAGCTCGACCTGGCGGCGGCGTAGGACGTCGCGCAGGTAGACGTTGTGGCCGAGGGCGGTGACCAGCGTCCGGAAGTACGGCATGACGACGTCGCCGTTGTCGACGACGATGGTCACCAGGGTGCCGTTCGTGCCGGCCGGCACGCCGAGGCGAGTACGGTCCCGGGGAGTGGCCGGGCGGTCGGTGTCCCAGTCGTCGAAGACGTAGCCACCGAGTTCGGTGCGGAAGAGGTCGACCCGGGCGAAACGGCCGTCATGGATGGACTCGACCCAGCCGTGCCCCAGCCCGTAGACGGCCTGTTTGAGTCCCCGCCCGAAGTACCCGCGGCCCACTGCCTGGCCCCGCGACAACAGGCTGTGGGCACCCCCGTAGGACAGCACCGAACGGAGCCGGTCCAGTGACATCCCCTCGGAGCAGTCCGCCACGGTCAGCACGGCGCCGTTCAGGTGACGTTCGTAGCTGACGGTGATCCGGCCGCTGACCGGCAATCCGCGCTGCTCAAGACGGGTATAGCTGTCATCGGAGTTGGTGATCAGCTCGACGAGGGCCTTCTCGACCGAGGCGAAGCGGCGCGAATCGATGTCGATGATCCGTTGGTCGACCGGCAACGCATGGATCCCCATCGCCCTCGCCCCTCTGACGGCGTCGCTACATCCTCGTCTCCCGAGAATACGCCGGTCTGCGAGGGATCAGCCGACGATCGCGTCGGAGGTCAGGCCGCCGGCGCGACGTACGCCTGCGAGACCGGCATACCGGAATCCGCCCCGACCAGGATCGGTGACGGCGCGGCGCCCGCTTCGATGATCTGTGCCCCCAGGACGGCGATCATGGCGCCATTGTCCGTGCACAGCCCCGGACGCGGACGGCGCAGCGTGATGCCGGCCGCCGCCGTACGCTCCTCCAGCAACCCGCGCAGGCGTGAGTTGGCCGCGACACCACCGCCGAGCAGCAGGGTCTCGGCACCGAAGTGCTGGCAGGCGGCGACAGCCTTGGCGGTGAGCACGTCGCAGACCGCCTCCTGGAACGATGCGGCGACGTCGTTCACCGGGATCTCGCGTCCGGCGGCCTGTTCGGTCTCCACCCAGCGCGAGACCGCGGTCTTGAGGCCGGAGAAGGAGAAGTCGAAGGGGTGCTTCACCAGGTCGTGCTTCGCCGTCAGCCCCCGCGGGAAGTGGATCGCCGCCGGGTCGCCCAGCTGGGCCGCCTTGTCGATCACCGGACCGCCGGGGTAGGCCAGGCCGAGCACGCGGGCGACCTTGTCGTACGCCTCGCCGGCAGCGTCGTCGATGGTGGTGCCGACCTCCTCGATGTCGTCGGTGAGGTTGCCGATCCGCAGCAGCGAGGTGTGGCCACCGGAGACCAACAGCGCCATCGTCGGCGAGGCGGGATCCAGCGGACCGTGCTCCAACAGGTCGACGGCGACGTGGCCGACCAGGTGGTTCACCCCGTAGAGGGGCTTGTCCCAGGCCAGCGACAGGGCTTTCGCCGCGGAGATGCCGACCGCCAGCGCGCCCATCAGGCCGGGGCCGGAGGTGACGGCGATGCCGTCGAGATCGTCGGGCGTCACCCCGGCCGCCTCGAAGGCGCGCTGCAGGGCCGGGACGATCGCCTGGAGGTGCGCCCGGGAGGCGACCTCGGGGACGACGCCACCGAAGCGGACGTGTTCCTCGACCGAGCTGGCGACCTCGTTGGCCAGCAACTCGGTGCCGCGGACGATGCCGACGCCCGTCTCGTCGCAGGACGACTCGATCCCCAGGACCAGCGGTGCGCTCATGCGTTCATTCCTTTCAGGGCGGGCCCCGCGAGGGGCGGGAGGTCGGCCTCCACGGGGGCGCTCATCACCAGGGCGTCCGCGCCGGGGCCGTAGTAGCCGGGACGGGTGTGCAGGGTGGCGAAGCCGCAATGGGTGTACAGGGCGATCGCGGGGTCGTTGTCGTGACGGACCTCGAGCAGCACGGTGTCCACCCCTCGGGTCCGCAGGTGCAGCATGCCGGTGCGGACGAGGCCGCGACCGACCCGGCGGCCCCGCGACGCCGGCGCGACGACCACCCGCATCAGGTCCGCGGTGTCCGGACCCACCAGGAAGGTGATCACCCCGAGGAGTGCCGCCTCCTCCGGCTCGGTGGCGACGAGGACCAAGCGGTCGGCCCCCTCGACCTCGGAGCGCCAGGATGCCTCGCTCCACTGCTCTCGCTGGGGGAATCCGGCCCGCTCCAGCTGCATGATCGCGGGCAGGTCGAGCGCGGTGGCGCGGCGCAGGATCATGCCCGCCCGATCGTCAGGCGCTTGTGGCTGACCAGGGCCGACTTGCGCGTCGTCGGCGCGACCGCGTCGGGACGGCGCAGGTACAGCGGCTGGTCGCCCGCCGAGGGTAGGCCGAGGCCGACCCGGGCGAGCAGCCCGGGATCGAGCGCGCGGGGGCCGGCGTCGACGCGGCCGTGGTGGACGAGTGGGTAGAGGTCGGCCCCGGGGCCGACGACGACCAGGTCGGGCAGCGCGGCGGGGACACTCACCTGCGGCTCGCCGACCCGCGAGCCGTCGGCGGCGTAGCGAGCCCAGTAGAGCTCTTTACGGCGGGCATCCGCGGCGACGACGAAGTCGGCCTCCGGCTGGTGTTCGTGGGCGTGCTCGTACGCCACCACGTCGAGGCTGCAGACGCCGTGCAGCCGGACGTTCCCGGCCCAGGCGAGCGTCTCGGCGGTGGCGATCCCGACCCGCAGCCCGGTGAAGGGCCCCGGCCCGAGGCCCACCACGATGTCAGTGAGGTCACCCAGCGACGCCCCCGCCTCGGCCAGCACCTCGCGGATCCGGGCGGCAAGGTGCTCGACGTGGGCCCGCCGGTCGTCGTCCCGCCGGGTCGCCAGCACGGTGTCACCCGACGCGACGCCCACGCACATGTCGGTGGACGTGTCGATGGCCAGGACGAGAGGGGTGTCAGTCATGGAGTGGGCCTCCGGTGGGTGCGACGGATTCGATCTGGCGGTGCAGCTGCTCCCAGCGCTCGCCCTCACCGCGGAAGAAGACGAAGCGGGTGTCGTCGGCGGGGTCACCGGAGCGTTCGATGCTCATCAGCAGTCGGTCGCTGTTCAGCCGCTCGGCGATGCCTTCACCCCACTCGACCAGGGTGACCGCCCCGGCGGCGGTCTCGTCGAGGTCGATGTCGTCGAGCTCGTCGCCGTCGCCGAGGCGGTAGGCGTCGACGTGGACGAGGGTCGGGCGGCCCTCCGCGGCGCGGTGCACCCGGGACAGCACGAACGTCGGGGAGACCACGGGGCCCTCCACGCCGAGGCCCCGCCCGAGGCCCTGGGTGAAGGTCGTCTTGCCGGCACCGAGCTCGCCCTTGGCGATGACCAGATCGCCGGCGCGCACGACGCGGGCCAGCCACTCCCCCAGCCGGGTCATGTCCTCGGCGGTGGGCACCTCGAAGGCGACGGGCAGCTCACGGCCGACCTGCAGCAGGAGGTCGCCACGCGAGAGGATCTCGTAGCCCAGCCGACGCCACCACTCGAGCAGTTCGGGGAACTCGATCCGGACGCCGAGCTGGGCGAAGGAGCAGCCGCGCAAGGCGGCGAGTTCCTCGGCCAGGCCGATCATCGAGGTCGCGATCCCGTGCCGCTGGAAGTCGGGGTGCACGCTGACCCGGTGCCAGTGGGCCACGGCGGCCGGCAGGTCGGTCGAGGCATCCATCCCGATGCCCACGAGCACGGCGCCGGCCGGGCGGCCACCGACCCGGGCGATGATCCCGAACCCGTCCCGCAGTGCCTTGGCGACGGAGGCCTCCGTCTCGGACAGTCCGGCCGGGGGCGGCCCGACGACCCGGCGGGCGCCGAACGCCGCGTGGATGACCTCCACCAGGGCGGGGGCGTCGGCCTCCACGGCGAGGGCGAGGTCGAGCTGGGGCTCAGCACTCATTCAAGACTCCTCTCGGTGCACCGGGCATCCGGCACGACCGACCAACCATGCTAGCCGTGGCGGGAGAACGCGGGAATGGCTCGATCCGACGTCAGTCCCGACGGCGCCGATCACCACGGGGCCCGCGGTCGCCGCGGGGCCCCCGGTCACCGTACGATCCGCGACCGCCACCGAACCGCCGTCCGCCGCGGCGCTCCGGCTGCTTCGGCGCGATGAGCTGCTCGTACGCGGCGTCCTCGATCGGCTCGGCGGAGGGCTTGCGGGCGCCGGTGGCGCGGTACAGCCACTCCTCGTCCGGGGCCGCCTCCAGCGGCTTCGCCTGGACGCCGGCCTGGTGGGCCAGCCGGACCATCGCACGACGC
This sequence comes from Raineyella fluvialis, assembly GCF_009646095.1. Classification (NCBI taxonomy): domain Bacteria; kingdom Bacillati; phylum Actinomycetota; class Actinomycetes; order Propionibacteriales; family Propionibacteriaceae; genus Raineyella; species Raineyella fluvialis. The sequence goes on from NZ_CP045725.1 coordinate 513,963, forward strand.
TGGTGGGGCAGGATCAGCGTGACGACGACACCGTCGGTGCCGGCCCGGGCCGTACGTCCGGAGCGGTGGGTGTAGTCGCGGGGGTCGGCCGGCGGGTCGACCTGGAGGACCAGGCCGATGTCGTCGACGTGGATACCGCGGGCTGCCACGTCAGTGGCGACCAGGACCGGTACGGTCCCCTCCTTGAAGGCGGCCATCACCCGGGCGCGGGCGCCCTGGGTGAGCCCACCGTGCAGGGCACCGGCCATCACACCCGCGTCGCGGAGCTGGCCGGAGATCCGGTCGGCACCCTTCTGCGTCCGGGCGAAGACGATGGTCCGGCCGGGCCGGTTGGCCAGTTCGGCGGTGACGGTGGCCTTGTGCTCAGGCTTGACCAGCACCAGGTGGTGCTCCATCGTCGAGACCGTCGCCTGGCCCGAATCGACCTCGTGGACGGTCGGGTCGTGCAGGTAGCGCTTCACCAGACCGTCGACACCCTTGTCCAGGGTGGCCGAGAAGAGCAGCCGCTGACCGTCGGTGGGGGTCTCGTCGAGGATCCGGGTGACCTCGGGCAGGAAGCCCATGTCGGCCATCTCGTCGGCCTCGTCGAGGACCGTGACGCGGATGTCGGACAGGTCGGCGGCGCCCTGCTCGATCAGGTCGATCAGCCGGCCGGGGGTCGCGACGATGACGTCGACGCCCCGCGACAGGGCGCGGCGCTGCGGATCGTACGACATGCCACCGGCCACCAGCAGCGACCGCATGCCCAGGGCCCGCGCGAGCGGGGACAGCACGTCGGCCACCTGCATGGCGAGTTCACGGGTCGGTTCGAGGATGATCGCCTGCGGCTTGCGCATGCTGCCGTCGGGCAGCACGCTGCTCTGCAGCCGGGTCAGCAGCGGCAGCGTGAAGCCCAGCGTCTTGCCCGAGCCGGTGCGCCCACGGCCGAGCACGTCACGGCCGGCCATCGCGTCGGGGATCGAGGCCTTCTGGATCGGGAAGGGGTCGGTGATGCCCTTCTGGGCGAGCACGGCGACCAGGGCGGCCGGGACGCCCAACTGGGCGAATCCGTTCGCGCCGGTCACCGTCGAGGTGTCGACCTCGACGTCCTCGGCCTCCCGCCACTCCATCGTATCGAGCGGGGCGGCCGGTGCCTCGTCACGGTCGTGCCGGCGGTCGTTGCGACGGTCGTCGCGGCGGTCGTCGAACCGGCGCCGGCGCGGGGCGCTCTCGTCGTTCCAGCGCTGACCGTCGACATCGACGTCACGGCCCCACGCGGAGCTGCGGGGACGGTTCTCCTGGTAGGAGCTACCGCCGCGGCCGAAGCCACCCTGGGGCCGACGCTCGTCCCGGCTCCGGTCGTCACGGCTCCGGTCGTCACGGCGACGGTCGTCGCGGCCCCGGTCGTCACGGGCGTACGGCTTGCGGCCGAAGTCACGGTCCTCGCCCTCGCGGCGGCGACCCTGGGAGTCGTTGCGGGTGCGGCGCTGGGCCGCGGCGCGGCGGCGGTCCTCGCCGTAGGAACGGCCGTCTCCCTGGTACGCCTCCGGACCCCGGTCACGGTCGTAGCCACGGCCCTGGGGGCGGGAGTCCCGGTCGTACGATCCGCGACGCTCCTCGCGGGGCTCGCCGTCACGCTGGCCACCGCGGTGGCGCGGACCGTGGCCGCGCGCGGCGCGCTCCTCGGGGGACCAGCGCTTCTTGGGGGTGCCGTCGGCCTTCTGGCTCTTGGGCTTGCGGCCGGAGGGGCCGCCTGAGGACATGGAGGGGCGTCCGTTGTAGGGCACGGGGATGACTCGCTTCCGGACCTTCTGGTCCTGACCTGATAGGCGCGTCATCATGTTCGACAGTCGCCCGGCGGAAACGGGGCGCCCCGGTGTCCCGAGGTGGAGACGGCCCATGCGCCCGGCACTGGGCGACTACTTCCCGGACAACGCTGCGCTGCCGGGTGATTCATGCTACCTCGCGCGCGGCCCTCCCCACGAATCGTGATCCACCCCGGGGCACCACCCTGCGGAACACGTCCGCGACGCCTCCCGCACCCCTCCTCCTAGACTGGATCGCGAGGTGCACGTCGTTCGCCCACTCGTCACCCGATGTTGGGACGCTCGTCGACGTACGTCATCCTCCGGCCATCTGGTCCCCGCAGACTTGCCGGAGGTCAACGAAAGGGCATCACGTGCGGGTCGCGATCTTCACGGAATCCTTCCTCCCCGCCATCAACGGAGTCACCCACTCCGTGATGCGCGTGCTGGAGTACCTCCGCGACGAAGGCCACCAGGCCATGGTCATCGCGCCCGCCAGCGGGGGCCGCGAACCGTCCGAGTACGCCGGGTTCCCGGTGATCCCGGTCGCCGCCGTCGGCCTGCCGGGCTATCAGGACGTCCGGGTCTCCGGCACCACGCAGCTGCGGCTGGAACGCCTGCTGGAGGACTTCCACCCCGATGTCCTGCACCTCGCGGCGCCGATCGCGCTCGGCCACCGCGCCGCCCTGGCCGCGAATTGGCTCGGCATCCCCGTCGTCGCGATCTACCAGACCGACGTCCCCTCCTACGCCGCCCGGTACGGGTTCGCCGGCGCCGAGACCCTGCTCTGGTGGCGGGTCCGCCAGATCCACACGCAGGCCACGATGACTCTCGCCCCGTCCACGCACTCCCGGGCCCAGCTGCTCGAGCACAACATCCCGCGAGTCGGGCTGTGGGGGCGCGGCGTCGACTCGGTGCGGTTCGACCCGGCGAAGCGGGACGAGGACTGGCGACGCCGCGTCGCCCCGCACGGTGAGCGCATCATCGGCTGCGTCGGCCGCCTCGCTCCGGAGAAGCAGATCGGTGACCTGCAGGCGCTGGCCGATCTGCCGGACACGAAGCTGGTCATCGTCGGCGACGGTCCGCTGCGGGCCGACCTCGAAGCCTTCCTCCCGACCGCGCACTTCACCGGACAGCTGACCGGCACCGCCCTGCCCCGCGTGATGGCGAGCATGGACGTCTTCGTGCACCCGGGTGAGCTGGAGACCTTCGGCCAGTCGATCCAGGAGGCGATGGCCTCCGGTCTCCCGGTGGTGGCACCGGCCAAGGGTGGCCCGATCGACCTGGTCAACTCCTCGCGTACCGGCTGGCTCTACGCTCCCGGCGACCTGGCGACGATGCGTCGCCACGTCCGTGACCTGCTCGGCGACGACCGCAAACGGGCGGCCTTCTCGGTGGAGGCGCGTCTGTCGGTCAAGGACCGCACCTGGGGCCGGCTCTGCGATGACCTGATGGGGCACTACCGGGAGGCCATCGCCGAGGTGACGACCAGCCGGCAGCGGCTCAGCGCCTGAGCGTCAGCCGCGGAAGATCCGCGGCACCCGGTCACCGATGCGGGTGACGATCTCGTAGCCGATCGTCCCGCACCAGCGCGCCCAGTCGGAGGCCGTCGGCACGATCCCGTCGGCATCGGGGGCGCCGAACAGCACCACCTCGTCGCCGATCCGATCCTGCGCATCCTCGCCGAGGTCGACGATCAGCTGGTCCATACACACGCTGCCCCGCTGGAACACCCGGCGGCCCCCGGCCGCGAACTCCAGCCGCCCCGCCCCGTGCCGCGGGATCCCGTCGGCGTAGCCGAGCGGCACCAGGCCCAGGTCCGCCCCACCCTCGGGGGCCTGCCAGTGGAACCCGTACGACACCCCGGTGCCCGCCGCGACGTGCTTGCGGTTCACGAAGCGAGCCCGCAGCGTCATCACCGGCGTCAGCGCCACCCCGGCATCGGCGGCGATGGTGCCGTCCGCCGGATCGATGCCATAGCCGACGATCCCCAGCCGGACCAGGTCATAACGCGATCCCGGGATGCTGAGCGCGGCGGCGGACGCGGCGATGTGGCGGATCGGCACCCGCAGGCCCGCCGCCCGCGCCTGCTCGAGGGCCCACTCGAAGACCTCCAGCTGGGCGGTGTTGCCCGGATGGCCGACCTCGTCGGCGCAGGCGAAGTGCGACCAAACGCCGACCACCTCGAGGGCCCCGGTCTCCTCGGCCGCCTTCGCCGCGGCGAGTAGTGCCGGCCACTGCTCGGGCAGGCAGCCGTTGCGCGACAGGCCGGTGTCGATCTTGAGGTGGATCCGAGCCGTCCGCTCCACCCGGACGGCGCCCGCCAGCACCGCTTCGACCTGGTCGGGGCTCTGCACCGAGACGTCCACGTCCGCGGCGACCAGCGGCGTCAGGTCCTCACCCGGCCCGTACAACCAGCAGAACAGGCGCCCGGTGTCCCCCGCGGCGCGCAGCGCCAGCGCTTCCGCCGGCACGGCGACCCCGAGCCAGCTCGCCCCCGCCTCCCGCGCGGCCCTGGCGCACGGCAGCATGCCGTGGCCGTACGCGTCCGCCTTGACGACCATCATCACCTCGGCCGGAGCGACGAGGTCACGGATGGCGGCGATGTTGGCGCGCAGGGCGTCGAGGTCGATCAGGGCACTGGCGGTCTGGGGGTCGATGGTGGGCCCGGCGGAAGTCATGCCGGTCATTCTGCCCCGTTCGGATCACGGAGCCGTCAACGATCGCCCAGCAACCCCCGCAGCGTCACCCCGAACCGTTGTGCCAGGGCGTGGGGCGGCAGGGGCGGTTCGGCCGCCGCAGTGAGCGCCTGCAGGGACGCCCCGCAGACGGCCGCCTCCGCCGCCGGCAGTCCGGCCGCGAGGAGGCTGCCGCAGACCCCGGACAAGGTGTCGCCGGAGCCGGCCTGGGCGGTCCACCCCGGTCCGGGCACGGCGACGTCGACCGTACGTTCCCACGGCGTGGCGACGTACTGGGTCGCGCCCTTGAGCAGCACGGTGGCACCGAAGAGGTCCGCGGCCCGATGGATGTGGCCCAGCGGGTCCTCCTCCACCTCGGCGCGGGACACCTGGAGCAGGCGGGCCAACTCCCCCGCATGGGGGGTGAGCAGGTGCTCCGGCGACAACGTCACGTCGGGCACGTGGCGCAGCCCGTCCGCGTCGATCAGCACCGGCACCTCCTGGTCGAGGATCTCGGCCAGCCTGATCGCGCCGTCGTGGCGGTCCCCCCAGCCGGAGCCGACCACCCAGGCCTGCACCCGGCCCGGTGCCGTCACCACCGAAGGGATGGCAGCGAGCGTCGCCCGGGCCACCTCGGCGGCCCCGAGCGAACGGATCATCCCGGTCCCGGCGTAAGCGGCACCGTACGCCACCAGCACCCCGGCGCCCGGGTAGGTCGCCGATCCCGCATCCACGCCCACCACGCCGCGGGAGTACTTGTCCGAGCGGCAGGTCGGGACGGGCCAGCGGGCAGCCACGTCGGCCGCCTCCCACTGGCGCAGGATCGGCGCCCCCAGCTCCCCGATCGCCTCCCAGTGCAGGCCGATGTCCACCACGTCGATCTCGCCGCACCGCTCGGCGGCCGGCTGCAGCACCTGGCAGGCCTTGGCGCTGCCGAAGGTCACGGTCCGCTCGGCCCGGAAGGAGGGATGCGCGGCCGCACCGTCGGCGGCCAGACCGGACGGCAGGTCGACACTCGTCACCGGCGTCCCGGACCGCTCGGCCGCCTCCGCGAGTCGCAGACCCTCGCCCGTCAGTCCCGGATGGCCGCCGATGCCGAACACGCCGTCGACGATCCGGTCGACCCGGCCCATCAGGGAGATCGCTCCCTCCAGGTCCACGCTCGTCGCACCGGCCTCGGTGCAGGCGGCCCACCCGGCCGGATGCACCCGGCCCGGCACCACGGCATGGACCCAGACCCGCACGCCACGCCCCGCGAGCCGGGCCCCGGCCCAGAGCGCATCGCCGCCGTTGTTGCCCGGCCCGGCGAGGACGAGCAGAGTCGTCCCGTCGGTGTGGCCGAGGTCCCGCAGTAGGCTGGTGGCCAGCGCGTCGGAGGCGCGCTCCATCAGTTCGCCCGCCTCGGTGCGGGCGAACGCCTCCTCCTCGGCGGCGCGGATCGACTCCACGGAGTGGACGAGCAGCACGATGACCTCCTACGACTCCTGGCCGGCGTTCTCACAGACGACGAACGCGGTCGCGATGCCGCCGTCATGCGACATCGACAGATGGGTCCGGACGATGCCGAGGCGTTGCTCGAGCTCCGCGACGGTGCCGGTGGTGACGAAGTACGGCTGCCCGTCGGTCGTCTTGCGGACCTCGCAGTCGCGCCAGACCAGGCCGCCGGGTGAGCCGAGCGCCTTCGCGAACGCCTCCTTGGCGGCGAACCGGCCCGCCAGCGACGCCGGGCGGTGGCGGGCCTCCTCCGGGGAGAAGAGCCGCTCCACCAGCCCGGGCGTACGCAACAGCATCTCCTCGAAGCGGGAGATCTCGCAGACGTCGACCCCGATCCCGACGATGGTCATCCGGCGGTCCCGCCTTCGCTACTCGACCGTGACGGACTTGGCGAGGTTGCGCGGCTGGTCGACGTCGTGGCCGAGCACGGTGGCCAGTTCGCAGGCGAACAGCTGCAGCGGGATGACGGCGACGAGCGGCTGGAGGATCGTCGAGACCTTCGGCAGCCGGATCACCGTGGTGGAGAACTCCTCGACGGTCGCGTCGTCGGCCTCGGCGATCGCGATCGGCCGGGCGCCGCGGGCCCGGATCTCCTGGATGTTGGAGATGACCTTGTCGTGCAGCTGGTCGCGACCGCGCGGCGGCACCACGACGAACACCGGCATGCCGGGCTCGATGATGGCGATCGGGCCGTGCTTGAGCTCACCGGCGGCGAAGCCCTCGGCGTGCAGGTAGGCGATCTCCTTGAGCTTCAGCGCCCCCTCGAGTGCCACCGGGTAGCCGACGTGGCGGCCGAGGAAGAGCACCGACGGCTGGTCGACGAGGCGGGCGGCCAGGTCGAGCACCGGCTGGGCGTTGTCCAGCACCTGCTGCATCAGCGGCGGCAGGCTCTCCAGCTCCTTCACCACGGCGTGGATCTCGTCACCGTACATCGTGCCCTTCACCTGGGCGAGGTAGAGGCCGAGCAGGTAGCAGGCGGCCAGCTGGGTGGTGAAGCCCTTCGTCGAGGCGACACCGATCTCCGGGCCGGCGTGGGTGTAGATCACCGCGTCGGACTCGCGCGGGATGGTGGACCCGTTGGTGTTGCAGATGGCCAGCACCCGGGCGTGCTGCTCGCGCGCGTGCCGGATGGCCATCAGGGTGTCGGCGGTCTCGCCGGACTGGGAGATCGCGACGACCAGGGTGGTCGGGCCGACGATCGGGTCGCGGTAGCGGAACTCGGAGGCGAGTTCCACCTCGCAGGGGACCCGGCACCAGTGCTCGATGGCGTACTTCGCCACCATGCCGGCGTAGAAGGAGGTGCCGGCGGCGATGATGATGATCTTCGCGATGTTGCGCAGCTCGGTCTCGGAGATGCGGATCTCGTCGAGGGTGAGCGCGCCGTCGTCGGTGTGGCGGCCGAGCAGGGTGTCGGCGACCGCCTTCGGCTGCTCGTAGATCTCCTTGCGCATGAACCAGTCGAAGCCGCCCTTCTCCGCGGCGGACAGGTCCCAGTCGACGTGGAAGCGCGTCGCCTCGGCGGGCTGGCCGGTGAAGTCGGTGACCTTGACCTCGTGGTCGGTGATCTCGACGACCGAGTCCTGGCCGAGCTCGAGGGCCTCGCGGGTGTGCTCGATGAAGGCGGCGACGTCGGAGGCGAGGAAGTTCTCCCCCTCGCCGAGGCCGACGACCAGCGGCGAGTTGCGGCGTGCGGCGATGACCCGGCCGGGGGTCTGGGCGTCGGCGGCGACCAGGGTGAAGGCGCCCTCGAGTCGGTTGGCGACCGTGTGCATCGCCTCGGCGAGGTCGGCGCCCTTGGCCAGCTCGACGCCGAGCAGCTGGGCGGCCACCTCGGTGTCGGTCTCCGACCGGAAGGTGATGCCCTCGTTGGTCAGTTCGGCGCGCAGCTCGGCGAAGTTCTCGATGATGCCGTTGTGCACGACGGCGACCCGGCCGTCCTCGGACAGGTGCGGGTGGGCGTTGCTGTCGGTGGGGCCGCCGTGCGTGGCCCAGCGGGTGTGGCCGATGCCGGTGCCGGACTCCGGCAGCGGGTTCTCCGCCAGAGCCATCTCGAGGTTCAGCAGCTTGCCGGCCTTCTTCTCGGCGGCGATCCGCCCGTCCGCCACGATGGCCACGCCGGCCGAGTCGTAGCCGCGGTACTCGAGGCGCCGGAGACCCTCGACCACTACCTCACGGGCGCTGCGGGGCCCGACGTACCCAACGATTCCACACATGGGGACAGCCTAGCGGCCGACCGACCAGGGCCTCCTCAGGTCGCCCAACGTCCGGCCACGACCCGGCCGACTGGGTCATCGGCACGGGGAGCGGGCAGAATGGCGCCCATGCCAGACGCGACGCTGTCACCGGGCAATCCCGGCCCCGACCTGGGCGAGGCCGGCGGACCGTACGTGCACCGCAGCCGCGCCGACTGGGCGGAGCTGGCCAACGCGTTGCCCTCCCCGCTGAGCGAGGAGACCCTGGACCGGCTGCGTGGTCTGGGCGATCCGACGTCGATGCGTGACGTGATGGAGGTCTACCAGCCGCTGACCCGGCTGCTCAGCCTGCACTTCCGGCACCGGGGCAACCTCTACCGCTCGACGAACACCTTCCTGCGCCTCGACGTCAAGCGCACCCCCTTCGTCATCGGCATCGCCGGCTCGGTCGCGGTCGGGAAGTCGACCACCGCGCGACTGCTCACCGAGCTGCTGAGCAACTGGCCCGACCATCCGAACGTCGAGCTCGTCACCACCGACGGCTTCCTCTACCCGAACGAGGAGCTCAAACGCCGCGGCATCATGCACCGCAAGGGCTTCCCCGAGTCGTACGACCGCCGGGCGCTGCTGCGCTTCGTGATGGACGTGAAGTCGGGGCGGCCCGAGGTCACCGCACCGGTGTACTCGCACCTGTCGTACGACATCGTGCCCGGGGAGCGGCTGGTGGTGCGCCGGCCGGACATCGTGGTGGTGGAGGGCCTGAACGTCCTGCAGCCGGCCCGGGTGCACGCCGACGGGTCGACCGGGCTGACCCTGAGCGACTTCTTCGACTTCTCCGTGTACGTCGACGCCGCCTCGGAGGACATCCGTACCTGGTACCTGGAGCGGTTCATGTCGCTGCGGGAGACCGCGTTCCGCGATCCGCGTTCGTACTTCCGCCGCTACGCCGAGATGAGCCTGGAGGGCGCGACGCGGCAGGCGGCGAACATCTGGGACACCATCAACGGCCCCAACCTGGCGCTCAACATCCGCCCGACCCGCGGCCGGGCCACCGCCATCCTGCGCAAGGGCGCCAACCATGAGGTCAAGTGGGTCCGGATCCGCAAGATCTGACCTCTCGCACGATCCCCGATCCCCCGACCCTCCCAGGAGAAGCTCCATGACAGCCACCCCCGACGCGGACGTTCCCTCGGCCTCCGACCCGGTCGTCGCCAACGTCTGGTACGACCGCGACGAGGACGCGGTGCTCGGCCTGTTCGCCCCCGACGGGTCCGAACTCAGCGTCGCGGTCACCATCGGGGATCGCTGGCCGACCTTCGGCCGGCTGCTCACCCTGCTCGCACCGCACCTGGTCCGGTCGTCGGTCCGCGGTTTCCTGGAGCAGTTGGAGGGCGCCGGCATGCGCCTCGACGGCTACACCGCCCATGACCTGGCCGATTTCGAGCGGGGACGTACGTCCGGGTCCTGAGGCGCAGGCGAGCGGCCCGGTCAGCCGCGGGCGGTGCTGCGCGGGGTGGTGGTGCGCAGGGTGAGCCGTTCGGCGACGACGGCGGCCAGTCCCTCGGCGACGGCCCGGGACCGTTCGGCGTCCTCGCACTCGACCATGACGCGGACGACCTGCTCGGTGCCGGAGGGGCGCAGCAACACCCGGCCGCGGGCACCGAGGGCCGCGTTCGCCGCGGCGACCGCCGCCACCACGTCGGCGTCGGTCTCGACCCGGTGCTTGTCGACGTCGGGGACGTTGATCAGGACCTGCGGGATGCGCTGCACCACGGAGGCGAGCTCGGCGAGCGGCGCGCCGCTGTCGGACATCACGGCCATCAGCATCAGCGCGGTCAGGGCGCCGTCACCGGTCGTCGCGAGGTCCCGCAGGATCACGTGCCCGACCGGTTCGCCGCCCAGGTTGTAGCCGCCGTCGCGCATCGCCCGCATGACGTGCCGGTCCCCGACATCGGTCCGGATCACGTCGATGCCGCGGTCCTTGAGGGCGTGGTCCAACCCGAGGTTGCTCATCGAGGTGACCACGACGGCCCGGCCCTTGAGCAGACCTCGCTCCTGCATGGCGAGGGCGAGGATCGCGATCATCTGGTCGCCGTCGACGATCTCCCCGTCCGCGGCGACGGCGATGGCCCGGTCGGCGTCCCCGTCGAGGGCGATGCCGAGATCGGCACCGTGCTCGAGCACGGCCCGCTGGAGCTCCTCGGGGTGGGTCGACCCGCAGCGGTCGTTGATGTTGGTGCCGTCCGGCTTGCCGTTGATGACGACGACCTCGGCGCCGAGTTCACGGAAGGCGGCGGGGGCCGTACGATGCCCGGCACCGTTGGCGAGGTCGAGCACGACCTTCAGGCCGACCAGGGAGATGTTGTCCTGGGTGACGGTACGCAGGGTGGAGACGAGGTGGTGGACGTACTCCTCCACCAGCTGCGGGGCATCGGACACCCGTCCGACCGCCGCACCCATCGGGCGCTGCCACGGCTCGAGCAGCTGCGCCTCGATGGCGTCCTCCGCGGCGTCGTCCAGCTTCCAGCCGCCGGCGCGGAAGAACTTGATGCCGTTCTCCGGCATCGGGTTGTGACTCGCGGTGAGCATGACACCGAGGTCGGCGCCGCCGGCCCGCACGAGATGTGCGAGCCCGGGGGTCGGAATGACTCCGACCCTGACGACGTCGACCCCGGTGCTGGCAAGTCCGGCCACCACGGCGCACTCCAGGAACTGTCCGCTGATCCTGGGGTCGCGGCCCACGAGTGCCTTGAGGCGACGCTGGGCGCCGCTCTCGCCGAGGACGTGGGACGCCGCGACCGCCAGGTCGAGCGCCAATTCCGCAGTGAGGTCCTGGTTCGCGCGACCGCGAACACCGTCCGAACCGAAGAGTCGACCCATGGTGAGTCAGCCCCGAGGGGCAGTGATCAGCGCTTCGAGTACTGCGGAGCCTTGCGGGCCTTCTTCAGGCCGGCCTTCTTGCGCTCCACCGCACGGGAGTCACGGGTCAGCATGCCGGCCTTCTTCAGCGAAGCGCGGCTGGCCTCGGCGTCGACGGCGTTGAGCGCACGGGCGACACCCAGACGCATGGCGCCGGCCTGGCCGGAGGGGCCACCGCCGTGCACGCGGGCGATGACGTCGTAGGCGCCATCGACACCGGCGACGACGAAGGGCTCGTTCACCAGCTGCTGGTGGATCTTGCTCGGGAAGTAGTCCTCGAGCTTGCGCCCGTTGAGGGACCACTGACCGGTACCCGGGACGATGCGGACGCGGGCCACGGCCTCCTTGCGGCGGCCGGTGGCCATGCCGGGGGCGACGATGGCCTGGCGCTCACCCGGGGCGGAGGTGCCGGGGGCACCCTGTCCCTCGGAGCGGTAGGCGATCTCCCGATCACCCTCGGTGAAGGAGGAGTCGAGCTCCTCGGCGTTGTCGATCTCTGCGACGTTTTCAGACACTTGGTTGATCCTCGGCAATCAGTGGGTCACTGGGCGATCTGGACGATCTCGTACGGCTGCGGGTTCTGCGCCGCGTGCGGGTGCTCGGGGCCGCCGTAGACCTTGAGCTTGCCCATCAGCTTGCGGCTCAGGCGGTTCTTGGGGAGCATGCCCCAGACCGCCAGCTCCACGGCGCGACGCGGATCCTTCTGGAGGAGCTCGCCGTAGGCCACGGACTTCAGGCCACCCGGCTCACCACTGTGCCGGTGGGCCATCTTGTCGGTGGCCTTCTTGCCGGTCAGCCGGATCTGGGAAGCGTTCACGACCACCACGAAGTCACCACCGTCGATGTGGGGGGCGAAGGTTGCCTTGTGCTTTCCGCGCAGCAGGGTCGCGGCGGCGACGGCGAGGCGGCCAAGGGTCACACCCTCGGCATCAATGACATGCCAATGGCGCTCGATCTCGCCGGGCTTCGGGCTGTACGTAGACACGGTCGGGGACCACTTCCACTAGGTAGTTTTCGTTTCTCTGTACGCAGTGCGGCCGGGGAGCCGCGACCGCCACACCGGATCTCCGGGGCGACTGGCTCGCCGGCATGGCGTCGCCACGCGCAACATCGCAATAGATTACCGTCGCGGGAGGCCCCGGTCAAAACAGGCGGTCAAGCGCCCACGCCGGACGGCCCCTGATGTGTCGTGTCTACCACACCGCGTGATCATGGCCACGGTGCCCGGTAGGCTTTTCGGACCCTCGCGCACCCTATCGTGCCGCCATGGGAGAGACTCTGACCATTCGCGACAATCGCACCGGGGAGACGTACGAGCTTCCGGTCTCCGAGGGGACCATCCGGGCGAAGGATCTGTTCCAGATCCATGATGCCGAGGGCCGTGGCCTGGTGTCCTTCGATCCTGGCATGTTCAACACCGCCGTGTGCCACTCCTCCGTGGCCTACATCCACGGCGACAAGGGCATCCTCGACTACCGCGGCTATCCGATCGAGGAGCTCGCCGAGAAGTGCAGCTACCTCGAGGTGGCCTACCTGCTCACCTATGGCGAGCTCCCGGACAGCACCCAGCTGGCCGCCTGGGAGTACGACATCAACCACCACATGTTCATCCCGGAGAACGTCAAGAAGCTGATCGACGCGTTCCCCTACGATGCCCACCCGATGGCCAAGCTGATGTCAGCGGTCAGCTCGCTGCACGCCTTCTACCCGGAGTCCCGCGAGGCGGACCTGCACCTCAGCCCGCACCTGCAGATCCGCCGCCTGATCGCGAAGATGCCGACCCTGGCCGCCTTCTCCTACCGGCACTCCGCCGGCCTGCCGTTCGTCTATCCGCGCGACGACATCTCCTACGTCGAGAACTTCATGCGGATGCTCTTCATGATGGGCGAGCGGGACTACCGTCCCGACCCCCGGCTCGTCCACGCCCTCGAGGTGTTGTTCGTGCTGCACGCCGACCACGAGCAGAACTGCTCCACCACCACCGTGCGGACCGTCGCGTCCTCCGGCAACGGCCCCTACACCTGCGTGTCCGCCGGCATCGGGGCACTCTTCGGCCCGCTCCACGGCGGCGCCAACGAGGCGGTGCTGCGGATGCTGCGCGAGATCGGTGACGTGAGCAACGTGCCGGAGTTCATCGCGGGCGTGAAGTCGGGCCAGGCCCGGCTGATGGGCTTCGGGCACCGGGTCTACAAGAACTACGACCCCGGGCGCGGATCATCAAGTCCACCGCCCACGACGTCTTCGAGGTGACCGGCGTCAATCCCCTGCTCAAGATCGCCCTCGAGCTGGAGAAGATCGCCCTTGAGGACGAGTACTTCGTCAAGCGGCGTCTCTATCCGAACGTCGACTTCTACTCCGGGCTGATCTACGAGGCGCTGGGATTCAGCCCGCAGATGTTCACCGTACTGTTCGCCATCCCCCGCACCGCCGGCTGGCTGGCCCAGTGGCTGGAGGGCGCCAACGACCCGGAGCAGAAGATCTACCGGCCCAAGCAGATCTACACCGGGGCCCCCGCCGCCACTTCGTCCCGATGGACCAGCGCGGCTGACCGGCTACCCCTCCGGAACGCTCCGTCCGGGGTCCGCCGCAGATCCGCGGACCCCGGACGGCGCACCAGGCACGCGTACGGCCCCGTAAATTGGGCCCCATGTCCAGCGCACCCGACGACCGACCCCAGCGCAAGCGCCTCGGCGACCTCTCCCCCGCGGACCTCGTCGGGCGAGGCATCGACCGTGCCAAGCTCATCCGTGAGGTGGGCCTGTGGGTGGTCGCGCTCCTCTCGGCGGCGGCCGGCGCCCTCGCCCTCCAGTACACCGGGCAGTGGAGCTGGTCGATCGCGGCCTTCGCCGTCACGCTGACGGTGACGATGGTCGCGCGCTCGCTGCTCACCCGCCGCTGGACGGATCGCAGCCGGCAGCGAGCCGTCGACGCCATGGTCGCCGACCAGCTCGCCAAGGACGCCGAAGCAGCCCGGCGCCGCGAGGAACGTGCGGCCCACGAGCCCCGGTCCGCCCAGCCCGGTCGGCGCCGGCCCCGCGCCAATCCGTATCGGCGCCAGAGCCACCGATGACGCAGACCCCGGCCCGTCGCGACGTCGTCTCCTTCGTCCGGCGCAGCACCCGGATGAACGCGTCCCAGCAGCGCAACTGGGAGGCGCACCAGGCGCGGTGGGTGCTGCCCCTGGCGCACCGGGAGCTGTCGACCTCCGTGGCCCCGGGACAGCCGTTCGACGCGGAGGCGATCTGGGGGCGTACGGCGCCGCTGTGGCTCGAGATCGGCACCGGCAACGGTGAGGCCTGCGCCGCCATCGCCGGGCGCCATCCGGAGGTCAACTACCTCGGCTTCGAGGTCTTCCGGCCTGCCGTGGCCAGCGCCCTGGGCCTGGTCGCCCGCGAGGGGCTGACCAACGTCCGATTCGCCGAGGTGGACGGGGTCGAGGCCCTGGCCCACTGGATCCCTGCCGACAGCGTGGACCGGATCTTCACCTTCTTCCCCGATCCCTGGCACAAGGCGCGCCACCACAAGCGCCGGCTGGTCAACCCGGCCACCGCCGCCCTGATCGCCTCGCGGCTGCGTCCCGGCGGCAGCTGGCACCTGGCCACCGACTGGCCGGACTACGCCGAGCACATGCGCGAGGTGCTCGACGGCCGGACCGACCTCGTCAACGTGCACCTCAACGGCTCCGCGCATCGCGACGTCGATCCCGACGGCTGGGCGCCGCGACCGGAGGCGCGCCCGCTCACCCGCTTCGAACAGCGCGGCCTGGCCGCGGGGCGCGTCATCCGCGACCTGGTGTACGTCCGTCCGGCCGCCGGGCCGGCCCATGCCTGACACCCCGGCCCCAGCCACCACCCGGTGGCGGCTGGACATCGCCTACGACGGTGCGAGCTTCAGCGGGTGGGCGGCTCAGCCGGGGCGGCGTACGGTCCAGGGCGAGCTGGAGCACTGGATCGGCCAGGTGCTGCGGCTGGGCTCGGCCGCCACGCTGACCGTCGCCGGCCGGACCGACGCCGGGGTGCATGCCCGTGGCCAGGTGGCCCACGTCGACCTCCCCGACGACGCCCCGGTGGACACCCTGCTGCGGCGGCTGCGCCGGGTCCTCCCCGCGGACGTGGTCGTCCGTGACGTCCGTCCCGCCCCCGCTGGCTTCGACGCCCGCTTCGCAGCGCAGTGGCGCCGCTACGTCTACCGACTGGCCGACGCGCGCAGCTTCGCCGACCCCCTGCTCCGCGGCCATGTCGCCAGGATCCGTGGCACGCTGGATCTGGCCGCGCTCGACGCCGCCGGCCGGGAACTCCTCGGCCTGCGCGACTTCGCCGCCTTCTGCAAGCCGCGGGAGGGCGCCACCACGATCCGGACGCTGCTGGAGTGCTCGGCGGCCCGCCACGACGCCGCAGCGAGCGACGGGACCGTCGAGGTGACGGTGCGGGCCGACGCCTTCTGCCACTCGATGGTGCGCTCGCTGATCGGGGCGCTCACGGCCGTGGCGACCGGGCAGCGGGACCTCGACTGGCTGCGTGGCGTCCGCGACGCCACCAGCAGGCAGTCATCGATCCTGGTGATGCCGGCGCACGGGCTGACCCTGGAGGAGGTCGGCTACCCGGCCGACGACGAGCTGGCGGCCCGCGCGGAGCGGGCCCGGGCGGTGCGGGAACTCCCGCCCCCGACCACCCCCACCCCGGACGGAGACTGCGGCTGTGCCTGACGAACGCCTCGACCACTACTTCTCCACGCCCGACAGCGAGGAGCACCGCCGTACGATCCGGGTCTCGCTGCGCGGCCGGGAGGTGACGCTGCAGACGGCCAACGGCGTCTTCTCCGCCGGCCGGCTGGACCCGGCGACCGCGGTGCTGCTCAAGGAGGTGCCGCCGCCGGGACGCGACGTCCGCCGGGTGGCCGACGTCGGCTGCGGCTACGGCCCGATCGCCCTCAGTCTGGCCCTGGACTGCCCGTGGCTGAGCGTCGATGCGGTCGACACGAACGCGCGAGCGCTGGCGCTCACCCGCGACAACGCCGCCTCGCTCGGTCTGGGGGAGCGGGTGGCGACGTACGCTCCCGAGGAGGTGGACCCGTCGCAGGTCTACGACGAGATCTGGTCCAACCCGCCGATCCGGATCGGCAAGGAGGCCCTGCACGCGCTGCTGCTGACCTGGCTGGGACGCCTCGCCCCCGGTGGTCGCGCGGTGCTCGTGGTCGGCAAGAACCTCGGTGCCGACACCCTCCAGCGTTGGCTCGAGGAGCAGGGGTGGCCGACCCGTCGGCTGGCGAGCTCGAAGGGCTTCCGGGTGCTGGAGTCGCGGCGGGGTTAGCCCGCGGACGGGTGGGTATAGGTGTGCCTGTCCACACACCACGAGCTCAAGGAGATCATCATGGGCATCGGAGACAAGGCATCGAACAAGGCCGAGGAGCTGGGCGGCAAGGCCAAGAAGGTGACGGGTCGGGCGACCGACAACGAGGACCTCGAGGCCGAGGGCATGGCCCAGGAGACCAAGGCCAACGTCAAGCAGGCCGGCGAGGACGTCAAGGACGCCGCGAAGGACGTCGGTCACCACACGCGGAAGGCCAAGGACCGGTTCTGAGGCGGATCGCGTCCCACGACGCGCACCATCTTCAGGAAGAGTCATTGACCAGCTGGGCCACCTCGGTAGGGTGAGAAGAGACTGAAACTCGCCAACGAACGGCGTTCTGCCGCGTGAAGGAGTAGATCATGACCTACCAGCTGCCCGATCTCCCGTACGACTACAACGCTCTGGCCCCGGCCATCGTCCCGGAGATCATGGAGCTGCACCACGACAAGCACCACGCCACCTACGTCAAGGGCGCCAACACCGCCCTCGAGCAGCTGGCTGATGCGCGTGACAAGGGCAACTTCGGCGTCATCAACAAGCTGGAGAAGGACCTCGCCTTCAACCTGGGCGGGCACTTCAACCACTCGGTGTTCTGGACCAACATGGCACCCGGTGGCTCCGAGCCGACGGGCGACGTCAAGACGGCGCTGGAGACGAAGTTCGGCGGCCTGGACTCCTTCAAGAAGGAGTTCTCCGCGGTGGCCCTCGGCATCCAGGGCTCCGGCTGGGCGGTCCTCGGCTACGACGCGCTCTCGCAGGATCTGCGCGTCTACCAGGTCTTCGACCACCAGGGCAACCTGCCGGTCGGCCAGACCCCGCTGCTGCTGCTCGACATGTGGGAGCACGCGTTCTACCTGCAGTACAAGAACGTGAAGGCGGACTTCGTGAACGCGTGGTGGGACGTCGTCAACTGGGACAACGTCAACGAGCGCCTCACCAAGGCTGTCCAGGCCTGAGGCCAGCAGCCTGACGAACGCCACGAGGGCGGGTTCCCCTGGGGGAACCCGCCCTCGTGTATGTCCGGAGCAGACGGTCAGGCCCTGATCAGGCCTTCGTGGCCTTGCCGGCCTCGGGCTCCTCCGGGGTGGCGGCGGCGTCAAGGTCGGCCTGGGCGGCGTCGGCCTCAGTGACCTCGGCCTCCTCAGCGAGGTCCTCGTCCGTGGTCACGTTGGCGGTGTCGCCGGTGATGCCGGACTCGGGCTCGGACAGCTGGGTGGCGACGGCCTGGGACTCGTCCTCCTGCGGCCCGGAGGTGACGTCGGCGGCCTTGGCCGGGGCGGCCTCGCCCTTCGGGGTCACCTTCTCGGTGATGACCTCGATCTTCGCCATCGGGGCGTTGTCGCCCTGACGGTTGCCGATCTTGGTGATGCGGGTGTAGCCGCCGTCGCGCCCCTCCATCGCCGGGGCGATCTCGGTGAACAGCACGTGGACGACGCTGGGGTCGGTGATGGTCTTCAGCACCACGCGGCGGGCGTGCAGGTCGCCCCGCTTGGCCTTGGTGATCATCTTCTCGGCCAGCGGCCGGACCCGCTTGGCCTTGGCCTCCGTGGTCACGATGCTGCCGTGCTCGAACAGCTGGGTGGCCAGGTTGGCCAGGATGATCCGCTGGTGCGCAGCGGTGCCGCCCAGACGGGGGCCCTTGGTGGGGGTAGGCATTGTTGTCTCTCCAGTTCAATCAGAAGCGGTACCCGGGACTGCTCGTACGGAGCGGTGCTCAGTACTGCTCGGTCTCCGCGAAGTCGGTGTCCTCGTCCTCGTCCTCGCCACCCGCACCGGCGTAGGTGTAGGGGTCGAAGCCGGGAGCGCTGTCCTTGAGCGACAGGCCCATCGTGGCCAGCTGCTGCTTGACCTCGTCGATGGACTTGGAGCCGAAGTTGCGGATGTCGAGCAGGTCCTGCTCGGAACGCGAGATGAGCTCACCCACGGTGTGGATGCCCTCACGACGCAGGCAGTTGTAGGAACGCACGGACAGGTTGAGGTCCTCGACCGGCAGGGCCAGGTCGGTGGCGTACTGGTCGTCGACCGGCGACGGGCCGATCTCGACGCCCTCGGCCTCGACGTTGAGCTCCCGGAACAGGCCGAAGAGCTCGACGAGCGTCCGACCGGCGGAGGCGACCGCGTCACGCGGGGTGATCGACGGCTTGGTCTCCACGTCGACGACGAGGCGGTCGAAGTCCGTCCGCTGCTCGACGCGGGTGGCCTC
Source organism: Raineyella fluvialis (assembly GCF_009646095.1). Lineage (NCBI taxonomy): Bacteria > Bacillati > Actinomycetota > Actinomycetes > Propionibacteriales > Propionibacteriaceae > Raineyella > Raineyella fluvialis. The sequence goes on from NZ_CP045725.1 coordinate 532,581, forward strand.
CACCTTGTAGCTGACCTTCAGGACCGGGGAGTAGATCGAGTCGACCGGGATGCGGCCGATCTCGTGCTCCGTCTCCTTGTTCTGGTCGGACGACACGTAGCCACGGCCGCGCTCGACGACGAACTCCATGTCGATGGCGCCGTCGCGGTTGAGCGTGGCGATGTGCAGGTCGGGGTTGTGCACCTCGACACCAGCCGGCGGCTGGATATCGGCGGCGGTGACCTCACCGGCACCGGCCTTGCGCAGGTACATGACCACCGGCTCGTCCTCCTCCGAGGTGAGCACGAGGCCCTTGAGGTTGAGGATGATCTCGGTGACGTCCTCGACGACCCCGGGGAGGGTCGAGAACTCGTGCAGGTTCCCGTCGATCTTGATGCTGGTCAGGGCAGCACCGGGGATCGAGGACAGGAGCGTACGACGCAGCGAGTTGCCGAGGGTGTAACCGAAGCCGGGCTCGAGGGGCTCGATGACGAACCGCGAACGGTGCTCGTCGAGGACCTCTTCGCTCAGGGTCGGGCGCTGGGCGATCAGCATGGTGTGTTCCTTTCCGCGTCCACCACTATTTGAAGACGCGATTCCGAGTGGGGCGACGGCGAGGTGCCGTACGGCCCCGGGTGCGGGAGAGACGCCCGGGCAGGTGCTCCCCCAGGGTGAACCACCCGGCAGGAGAGGCGGCGGACCGCCCCTCCTGCCATCGGGATCACTTCGAGTAGAGCTCGACGATCAGCTGCTCCTGCACGTCGACCGTGATCTGCTCACGGACCGGCAGCTGGTGCACGAAGATCTTCATCTGGTTCGGGCGAGCCTCGAGCCATGCCGGCACGCGGCGCTCGGAATGGGTCTCGCGGGCGACCACGAACGGGTCGATGTTGAGCGACTTCTCCTTGACCTGGATGATGTCGTGCTCGGCGACGCGGTACGACGGGATGTTGACCTTCTTGCCGTTCACCAGGAAGTGCCCGTGGTTCACGAGCTGACGGGCCTGGCGACGGGTCGAGGCGAACCCCGCGCGGTACACCACGTTGTCGAGACGCGACTCGAGGATGCGCAGCAGGTTGTCACCAGTGCGGCCGGCCTGGCGGTTGGCCTCCTCGTAGTAGCGGGAGAACTGCTTCTCCAGCACGCCGTAGGCGAAACGCGCCTTCTGCTTCTCGCGCAGCTGCAGCGAGTACTCCGAGTCCTTGGTACGGCCGCGGCCGTGCACGCCCGGCGGGTAGGGCCGACGCTCGAAAGCCTTGTCGTTGCCGACGAGGTCAGTCCCGAGACGACGGGACTTCTTGGTCATGGGGCCGGTGTAACGGGCCATTCTTCTTCAGTCCTTTGCTAGTTCGTTCGGGGTCAGACGCGGCGGCGCTTGGGCGGGCGGCAGCCGTTGTGCGGGACGGGGGTCACGTCGGAGATCGGGCCGATCTCCAGACCGATGGCGCCCAGCGAGCGGATCGCGGTCTCACGACCGGAACCCGGACCCTTGACGAACACGTCGACGCGCTTCACGCCATGCTCCATGGCGCGACGACCGGCGGCCTCGGCGGCCATCTGCGCGGCGTACGGGGTGGACTTGCGGGATCCCTTGAAACCGACGGTGCCGGCGGACGCCCAGGCGAGGACCTGGCCGGTGGGATCGGTGATCGAGATGATCGTGTTGTTGAACGTGGACTTGATGTGCGCCTGGCCGGCGACCACATTCTTCTTTTCCTTGCGGCGCACCTTCTTGCCGGTGCTACGGCCTGCAGTAGCCATGAGTGTGTTTCTGCTCCTCGAAGAGTCTGTCAGTCAGTGAGCGGGGGAAGTGAGGGTCACTTCTTCTTGCCGGCGACGGCCTTGCGCTTGCCCTTGCGCTGACGCGCATTGGTGCGGGTGCGCTGGCCGTGGACCGGCAGACCGCTGCGGTGACGACGACCCTGGTAGGAGCCGATCTCGATCTTGCGGCGGATGTCGGCGGCGACCTCGCGGCGGAGGTCACCCTCGGTCTGGTAGTTGGCCTCGATGAAGTCACGCAGGGCGACCAGGTCGTCCTCGGTGAGTTCGTGGACCCGCTTGTCACCGGAGATGCCGGTGGCGGCGAGGGTCGCGAGAGCGCGGGTGTGGCCGATGCCGTAGATGTAGGTGAGGGCGACCTCGAGGCGCTTCTCGCGCGGCAGGTCGACACCGATCAGGCGTGCCATGTGGCGGGTTCCTTTCCCGTGGGACGGACGACGGAACGGGTCTCCCGACCCGCATGACCTCCGTGGTCCGCGAAGGTGTGTGGCGTGAAGCGTCCCTGGCCGCCTGGTGCTGGCTGCGGCAGGGCCTCGGCCTTCGTCCGAGGGTGGATCCGGGACGTACGTCCCGGGGTTGCGTTCACACTGTGTGCATGGTCCCCGTCACGTGGTGAGGGGATATTCAGTTGTGGAGCGGTGCGGCGAGGCGTCGAGCGTGGACCGGGGCGTCAGCCCTGGCGCTGCTTGTGGCGCGGGTTCTCGCAGATCACCATCACGCGACCGTGCCGTCGGATGACCTTGCACTTGTCGCAGATCTTCTTGACGCTCGGCTGAACCTTCATCGATCGTCTTTCTGAATCGGCGCAGGGCGTGGCCCGTCAACGGACCCCGCCCGACTGGATGGATGGGTGTGGGTGGGCCGGAACCCACCCGGGTGTCACTTGTGTCGGTAGACGATGCGCCCGCGGTTGAGGTCGTACGCGGAGACCTCGACAACGACACGGTCGGTCGGCAGGATACGGATGTAGTGCTGCCGCATCTTGCCGCTGATGGTGGCCAGCACCTTGTGGCCGTTGGACAACTCGACCCGGAACATCGCGTTCGGCAGCGCCTCCACGACAGTGCCCTCGAGTTCGAGAACGCCTTCCTTCTTTGCCATGACCCTCACATCGTCAGATCCGCCCCACCGGACGATGGGCGCGTTGGTGCACCGACACAGGTGACCAAGGAGTCACTCTACCCGGGTGGACACAATTGCCCAAATCCATGCACCGGCTGCCGCGGGCCGGATCAGAGCAGGACCAGCAGCAGGAGGATGAGCAGCACCACGGCCGCCGCACCAACCCCGAGCACCACCAGGCCGGCCCGACCAGGACCCTTGATCTCGGCGAGCTCGCCCGGCTTGGTCGTCCCGGTCGACCCGACGATCGCCGGGGTCTGGTAGCTGGGCACCGGCCCGACCGCCTCGATCACCGGCACCAACTCCCCCAGCGTCCGCGCCGCGAACACCCGGTCGAGCGTCGCGTGGTAGGCCTCGTCGTCCAGCCTGCCGTCGGTGTAGGCATCGTTGACCCGCGCGGCGAGATCCTCCCGCTCCTGGTCGGGCACCGGCGCGCCGGACTCCGTACGGTAGCGGCGCGGCACGGGCAGGTTGCTGCTCATGTGCCCAGCCTAGCCGGGCGGCGGGACATCGCCGCCGCTCCGGCTCTCCCCTGGCATGCTGGGCCGGTGCTGATCCTGCTTCCCCCGTCGGAGACCAAGACGCCGCGGACCAGCGGCCACCCCACCGACCTGGGCGGCCTGTCGTTCCCCAGCCTCACCGCCGCCCGACGCAGCGTTCTCACCGCGCTGGCGCAGGTGTCGGCCCGCCCCGATGCGCACGAGGTGCTCGGTGTCCCTGCCTCCCTCGCCGCCGAGGCGGCGGCCCACAACACCGGCGTGCTGGACAGCCCCGCCACGCCGGTCGCCGGCCTCTACACCGGTGTGCTCTACGACGCCCTCGACCTGGCGACCCTCAGCGGGGCGGCCCGGCGACGCGCGAACGCGTGGCTCGTGGTGGTCTCGGCCGCGTACGGCGCGCTGCGACCGACCGACCGGGTCGGCGCCTACCGGCTCGCGATGGACGTGGACCTGCCTGGGGTCGGCCGGCTCGGCGCCTGGTGGCGCGACCGGCTCGCCGACGAGTTGTCACTCGCCGCTGGCCAAGGCCTGATCGTGGACTGCCGGTCGACGACGTACGTCCCGGCCTGGCAACCCACCGGGGCGCAGGCGCGACGCTGGGTCCGGATCGTGGTGCCGGGCGCGAGCCACCACGCCAAGCACACCCGCGGCCTCCTCGCCCGGCACCTGTGCCTGCATGGCTGCGCCGCCCGGACCCCGATGGCGCTGGCCGACGAGCTCGCGACGGCCTTCCACGTCCGGCTGGACGCCCCGGTCCGACCGGGGCGTCCCTGGCAGCTCGGCGTCACCGCGCCGGTGCACTAGCCTCGGGGCCGCCCGGCTCGGACGCTCAGGCCAGTTCCGGCTGGAGGCCGAGCTCGCCCACCATCCCGCGGCGGTACTCGTCCGACGAGACGCGGGCCAGCTCGGCCCGGGCCCGGGCCAGTCGCTGCGTCAGGTCCAGCCGCTCGGTCACCTCGGCCGCGTCGGCGCCCCCGACGAACGTCTCGAGGTGGCGCACCGCGGCGGCGGCCCGGCGGATCCGCGCGGCCTGCTGGGCATCGAGGCGCGCGGCGTACCACTCGCTGGCCAGCACGTTCTCCCGGGTGAACAGCTCGCGCACCGAGGGGTCCTCGAGCGTACGACCGTCGGCGGTCGTCCCGTGCGCCATGATCTCCAGCACGGCCCGCAGCGGCGGGCAGGCCAGGTCGGCGGTCCCGTCGGCGAAGTAGGCGCTCGCCACCCGCTCGTGGGTCCGCACGATGGTGTCGACGCTCTCGGCGAAGACCTCGGGGTCCTGCAGTTCGGGCCGCAGCATCGCGTCGGTGAAGACGACGTCGGGGTGCATGAAGATGCGCCCGAAGTAGGCGGTGGCGAACCGCTTGGTCATCCGGTGGCCGAGCCGGCCAGCCCGCACCGTACGGCCCTCGAACTCGTAGTCCTCCACCTTCTCCAGGAAGCCGCCCTCCACCAGGGTCCGGGCGTCGCGCTCGGCCACGCTGATCCGGGAGAAGACCTCCGGCACCAGCAGGCTGATGTCGTGGTCGACCCGTACGTGCGGGCCGACGTAGCCGGCGCAGGACAACCAGCCGTCGTAGCCGGTGAGGACGTACGACAGCAGGGCGGCGTTCAGGTCGTAGACCGCCGGCAACGCGTTGAACGGCCCCTTGGTCAATGCCCCCTCGGAGCCGGCCCCGGTGGTGGACGGGGACTTGCCGGTCATCGAGCTGATGAACTCCATGAAGAGTTCGGGCAGCTCCAGGTAGTGCAGCGGATTGAATGCGCACAGCGGCGGGATGCCCGGCTCCGGCGGGTTGTTGCGCCGCCCGGCCGCGACGATGTCCACCGGCACCGGGGCCGGTCGGGAGGTGGGGATGCGGCGGTTGAGGTGGACGGTCAGGTCGGCCTCTGCGGTGGCCCGCGGGTCCGCGATGTCGGGCCGCACCTGGAGGTAACGCGGGTTCTTGGAGGGCTTGCCGTCGACCAGCCGGGGCTGCGCGGAGCAGACCCACCAGGCCGGCGACGCGTCGTCGGCCAGGTCGGCGACCCCGCTGGCGAGCTGCTGGACCGGCGCGCTGAAGGTGCTGAAGCCGACGGCGTCGTCGCGCAGGTCCCGGGCGTCCTGGTGGTCGAGCGGCTGGAAGTTCGACAGGAAGGTGTCCAGCCCGGCGATGTCGCGCTCCGCCTGCTTGTCGTAGCCGCGGTGGATGGCGTCGTCGGGCCGCTGGAAGAGCAGCCGCTCGCAGTTGGCGACGATCTTGCGCGACAGCTCACCGGGCAGGCCCAGCACGGCGGCGGGGACCACGGTGCTCGCGGTGATGTCGTCCTCGGTCTGTACCTTGACGGCGGGGCTGAAATCCGGGCGCAGGCTGAACAGCCGCCAGGAGCCGTCCTGGTCGAAACCGACCCGCAGCATGTTGACGATGACCTTGTCACCGTCGAGGCGCAGGGCATTGCCGGAGCGGCCGTTCATGATGCCGACACTGAAATGGCGGCGCCAGTCGGCGCCCCACTCGGGCCGGTGGAACCGCTTGACGACGAACACCAGTTCCTTGATGTGTTGCGGGATGGAGCGCAACCACTCGTTGTACTCCCAGGTGTAGTCGTCGGAAGGGGTGAGCAGCTTGATCACGCTGCCCATGCTGCGGCGGTCGCTCAGCACCTCGCGGTGGTCGGTGCCGTTGCGGGCCGGGTCGGCGAAGCGGTTGGCGAAGTCCCGGGCCAGGATCGAGGCGACCGTCTCCATGTCCTGGTCGAAGTCCTTGACGTACGCGTTGCCGTAGACGAACGCGTCGGTGAGGGCCTTGGAGATCTCCGACTTGCCCCCGCCCGACACCGTGCTCGGCTTGTGACAGGCCGTCGAGACCGCCGAGGTGCCGATCAGTGCCCACTGGGTGGGATCGGTCTCGGACTGCGCCATCCGGACCCGGTAGCCGTGCGGGCCGATGTAGGTCCGGTCGGCGCGCAACGGGATGGCGGCCCGGCCACCGTGGTCGTCGGCCCAGGAGACGGACCGCTCCCGCAGGCTGAAGAACGCCTTGCCCGGCACCAGGACGATGGTCGGGTCGGCCGGATCGAGGGCGTGTCCCTCGGGCTGGCGGACGAAGCGACCCTCCTCCCGGACGAGCACCTCCTCGAGGCTCCAGTCGTCCCCGGCGTACCTGTCGTAGAACTCCTGGCCCTCCAGGTAGCTCGGGAAGACGAGTGCGCCCCCGGAGTGCTCCTCCTCGGCGCCGCCGACGAGGTTGGCCGAATAGCCGATCTGGGTCTTCACTTCCTTTTTGCAGTACCCGAAGTAGTTGTCCGCGATGACCGTGACGATCACGCCGGCCGCGGTCCGGGCACAGATCTTGAAGGCCTTGCCCCCGTTGTAGCGCTCGTCCTCGCTCTGCCAGCACTGGCCGTCGCGACGCTCCCGGTCGGTGGCGTCGTTCCAGTGCGGCAGGCCCAGTTCGCGCTTGGTGAGGTGGATCAGGTGCGGGGCGAGGATCACGCAGCCCGTGGTGCCGGTCCAGTGCTCGGGGTCGAGGGCGGCGTCGTTCTCCGGCAGCTGGGGGTCCCCGGCGTTGCCGAAGATGCCCTCGACGAAGTCGAGGTTGCTGACCAGGCCGCCGGGGACGATGAAGCGGACCTCCATCGTCCGCTGCGGCGCGACGCCGGGCACCTCGGGCACCACGATCGGTCGCATCAGCAGGGAGACGAAGGTCCGGGCCGGCTCGTCGGAGCCAGCCGACCACGGCAGCTCGAGCGCGTCGGCCGGGGGCTGCAGGGCCTGGTCCAGGAGCCGGGCGAAGACGTCCTTGCGGACGCTGATCTTGTCGTCGGGGATCGGCAGGCCGCCCTGGGCGATGTGGAAGACGCCGGCGGTGGTACGCCGGTCGTTGACCGGGTTGTGCAGCACCCCGTTGGCCAGCCGGTAGCTGTGGACGTACGCCGACGTGAAGGAGTCCCCGAACTGCGGCAGCGAGAGCCCGCGGGCGAGCCCGGCGCGGTCCAGCACGAGGGTGGACGCGGGCAGGGCCGGGCGCAGCGGCGCATCGGCGAGGTACTCATCGAGGAAGGCCTGGATGCGGGAGTCGACCGGGCACAGCCGGTCGGTCAACCGGCGGCCGAGTTCACGCTGCCGGGCGAGCAGGGGCGCGACGAGCCGGGTCTCCGCGCCGCCAGCGCTGCCCTCGGCGACGGGGAGGCCGAGCAGCGCAAGGCGCACGTTGATCGCGGCATGCACGTCAGAATTCACCATACGACCATTGTTCTCGGGCTCCCTCACTCGATGATCGGGCACCCCGCCACTGGTCTGATCCACGCAGGGCGTAGGGTACGCCGCCCCTCACCGGAGTGTCAGGCGATCAGACCTACCCCAGCAGCGTACGGTCGCTCAGCGCCTCCGTGGCCCCACGGATCTTGCCGAACTCCTTCATCAGGTCGGGCACCGTCGCCTTGGCCTTGGCCTCGGCGTCGATCTCGAAGATGATGTCGCCCTCGTGCATCATGATGAGCCGATTGCCCAGGTGCAGCGCCTGCTCCATGTTGTGGGTGACCATCAGCGCGGTGAGCCCGTGGCGCCGGACGGCTTCCCCGGTGAGCCGGGTGACGAGCGCGGCCCGCTGCGGGTCGAGGGCGGCGGTGTGCTCGTCGAGCAGCAGGATCTCGGGTTCGGAGAAGGTGGCCATCAGCAGCGACAGGGCCTGCCGCTGGCCCCCTGACAGCATCCCGACGCGGACGCCGAGCCGATCCTCCAGGCCGAGCTCGAGCGTGGCGAGTTCCTCGCGGAAGCGGTCCCGCTTGCGGGCGGAGACGCCGCGGCGCAGCCCGCGCCGGCTACCGCGGGCCAGCGCCATCGCGAGGTTCTGCTCGATGGTGAGATGGGGGGAGGTGCCCGCCATCGGGTCCTGGAAGACCCGGCTGATGTAGCGGGCGCGCTGGAAATCGGCGTAGCGCGACACCTCGCGCCCGTCGATCCGGATGCTGCCGGCCTCCGGGCGGTGGACACCGGCGATGACGTTCAGCAGCGTCGACTTGCCGGCGCCGTTGGAACCGATGATGGTGACGAAGTCACCCTCCCTCAGCGAGAGGGACACCGCCTTCAGCGCGACGCGTTCGTTGACGGTGTGCGGATAGAAGACCTTGGTGACGTTGGTCAGGTCGAGCTTCGCCTGTGGGGTGCTCATCGCGCACTCTCCTCCCCGGCGGTGACCGCCTCGGCGGTGTGGTGTTCCTCGTACGGCTCGGTGAGCTTCTGCAGCCGCTCCTGGCGTCGGGCGGCGATCCGGCGCACCACGTCCCAGCGCGGCAGCAGCAGGGCGACGACGACGAGCACGGCGGAGATGAGCTTCATGTCGTTCGGGTTGAGGCCGATCATCAGCGCCAGTTGGATGACGAGGCGGTAGATGACCGACCCGGCGACCACCGCGACGGCGGCGATCAGGACCGTACGCTGCCCGAAGATCGCCTGACCGATGATCACCGAGGCCAGACCGGCGACGATCAGGCCGATGCCCATCCCGATGTCGGCGAACCCCTGGTACTGGGCGATCAGCGCTCCGCACAGCGCGACCAGGCCGTTGGAGAGGGCCAGGCCGATGATCTTCATCCGATCGGTGTTCACCCCCAGCGAGCGGATCATCGCCTGGTTGTCACCGGTGGCCTGCATCGCCAGCCCGAAGTCGGTCGAGAGCAGCCAGACCAGCACGGCGGTGAACAGGAGCGCCAGGCCGAGGAAGATCAGCGCCGAGACCGGCGTCCCCAGGAGCTTCGCCCCCCGCAGCGGCGTCATGATCGTGTCGGTGCGCAGCAGGGGCACGTTCGCGCGGCCCATGATCCGCAGGTTGATCGAGTAGAGAGCGATCTGGGTCAGGATGCCGGCGAGCAACGGGTTGATCCCGCCCTTGGCATGCAGCAGGCCGGTGATCGCACCGGCCACCAGGCCGACGACGATCGAGGCCCCGGTGGCGAGCCAGGGGTTGACCCCGGCGACGATCAGCGCCGCCGCGGTGGCGGCCCCGCTGGTGAACGACCCGTCGACCGTCAGGTCGGCGAAGTCGAGGATCCGGAAGGAGATATAGACCCCCAGCGCCATCACGGCGAAGACGAATCCCAGGTCCAGGGCGACGATCATCCGCCCTCCTCCTTCTCTCGTGGAACGGCGCCGCCGGTCGGCGGCCCCAGGGACGGCGGACCGGGAGCCGGTCCGCCGCCGCCAGGATCAGTTGTAGGTCTGGCCGGCCTGCTTGGCGACCGCATCGGGGATGGTGATCCCCATCCGGGCGGCCGCGGCGGTGTTGATCACCAGCTGGACGTCGGACTGGGACTCGACCGGCATGGTGCCCGGCTTCGCCCCGGTGGTGAGGATCTTCACGGCCATCTGGCCGGTCTGGTAGCCCAGCTTGGCGTAGTCGATGCCGTACGTCGCCACGGCGCCGCGCTTGACCGAGTCACCCTCACCCGCGATCACCGGGATCTTCTTGGTCTCACCGACCTGGATCACCGACTCCAGGGCGGACACGACGACATTGTCCGTCGGCACGTAGATCGCGTCCACGCCGCCCAGGCTCTGGGCGCCCTGCTGGACCTCCGAGGAGTTGGAGACCGCGGCCTCCTTGACGGTGAGTCCTTCCTTGGCGGCGGCTTCCTTGGCCATCTTCACCTGCACCTGGGAGTTGACCTCCCCGGAGCTGTAGATGATGCCCACGGAGGTGGCGCCCGGCTTGAGCTGCTTGACCAGCCCGATCTGCTTCGCGACGGGGTTGAGGTCGGTGGTCCCGGAGACGTTGCCACCCGGGGCGTCCAGGGACTTCACCAACTGGGCGGAGACCGGGTCGGTCACCGCGGTGAACAGGATCGGCGTGTCGGTGATCGACTGGGCGGCGGCCTGCGCCGTCGGCGTCGCGATCGCGAGCACGAGGTCCTTCTTGTCGGCGGCGAACTTGGTGGCGATCGACGTCGCGGTCGCCTGGTCACCCTGGGCGTTCTGCTCGTCGTAGGCCACCTTCACCCCGGCGTCCGCGAGGGCCTTCTTGAAGCCGTCCCGCGAGGCGTCGAGCGAGGGGTGCGCCACGATCTGCGTGATCCCGATCGTGTAGGTCTTGCTCGCCGACTGCTGCCCCCGGCGGTCGAGCCGGCGGAGCCGCCGCACGCGGCGAGGAACATCGAGGCGGCGGCGATGGCGCCGGCCACTCCGAAACGTGCTGCCTTCATCGGACTGAGTCCTTCCTCTGGGCACGTTCCCCCCGGAACGTGGTCACTGCCGGCTCATTCTGCCGCGCCGCCGACCCCTGATCGGGCCGGTAAGACGGTCAGAACGTACCAATCGGATGACGTCCGGCCCGTCTGAGGGTGCCCTCACCATCCTCCGACGTGCCACGGACCGGTCCGCCCCACCCTCGCCGCTATTGACTCTAATGAAGCAACCTATAAGCTTGCCGATAGTTCAAACCGATACTATCTCGAGGACCTGCCATGGCCACCACCGCCGCCCCGACCCGGACGTCAGCGCGGATCGACCCCCGCGGACCACGCTTCGGGGCCATCATCACCTCCGTCCTGCTCGCGGCCACCCTCGTGCTCGGGCCCGGGTGGGGACTGGTCACGCTGGGAGTCCAGACGCTTGCCTTCATCGGCGGCGCGGTCTTCGGTCTGTCCCGACAGCCCTGGGGCTGGATCTACAAGGCCTGGGTCCGGCCCCGGCTGGCTCCGCCGGCGGAACTGGAGGACGAGGCACCGCCGCGCTTCGCCCAGGTCGTGGGCCTCGTCTTCGCCGTGCTCGCGCTGGTCGGTGCCCTGAGCGGGCTCACGCCCCTCTTCTGGGTGGCCACCGGCTTCGCGCTCGTCGCGGCCTTCCTCAACGCCGCCTTCGACTTCTGCCTCGGCTGCGAGACGTACCTGCTCATCCAGCGCCTCCGGGCCGCCACGTCCCACCGCACCGCCTGACCCCGGGAGGATCCCCTGTGACCGGCCTCATCGTTCTCATCGTCGCCCTGGCGGCCGCGACCGCCATCGGCCTCTACCGCAAGGCCACCGACGGCCGCGCCCGCGCCGCCGCCGGACCCCGCGCGCCCCGCCTGACGGCGGCGACCCTCGGTGTCGGACTCGGCGCCACCCGGACCTTCGTCCAGTTCTCCTCGGCGGTCTGCACCCCCTGCCGCCGGACCCGTAGCCTGCTCGAGGCGGTCACCGCCGAGCGGTCCGACGTGGCGTACGTGGACCTCGACGCGGAGCACCGACTCGACCTCGTCGAGAAGTTCGGGATCCTGCGTACGCCCACCGTCCTGGTCCTCGATGCCGAGGGCACGCTCGTCCAGCGGATCGTCGGTCAGCCCCGACGCAGCGACGTCCTGGAGCTCCTCGACCCGGCCCAGCCGCTCACCTCCAGCGAGCCGGCCGAGCTGGGCGCGCGCTGACCCGGATCTAGTCGGGCGGGAGCGCCCCCAGCGCGCGCAGATCGAGCTCGATGTCCAGCAGCGTGAGATCAGTCTCCGGACGTCGGCCCGCCGCCAGGTCGAGCTCGCGCAGCTGGCGGTGCAGCGCGCGGAAGCAGCTCACCGCCTCCGCACGCCGTCCCACCTGGCTGGCCAACCGGGCGTACGCCAGGCCCACCTCGACCGCGATCTCGCCGTGCCGACCGCCGGGGCCGCCGGCCCAGTCGCACAGCTCGGACAGACCCGTCAGGATCTCCCGCCACATCTCCATCGGGCGTGCCCGGCTGACGCCGTGCCCCGTGAGCACCGGCACCAGCTCCCGGTAGATCCCCACGGCCCGCAACGGCCCGAACCGCGCGCGTTCCCCACCACAGCTGACCATCCAGAAGGCGAAACGCGACCTGATCGGCAGACCCCCCTCGTCCTCGGGTGACAGCCAGATGACGGCCGGCTCGAGCAGCTTCCCCAGCCGCCGTACGGACGCCCCGGTCTGGGCATGCCGACGGGCCACGTACCACAGCGCGGTGACCTCGGCGGCGTCGCGGATCGGTTTGTCCGCGACGAAGGCGGCCAGGGCCCAGCACGCCTCCCGGGCCAGCGGATCGGACGTGTCGATCTCGTACGGCGCCGTCGTGTGGGCCGCGACGAAGGCCCGTAGCCGCTCGGCCAGCTCTATCAGCTCGAGGGGCGACGGCTCGGCGGGAAGGTCGCGACCGAGGTGCTCGGCGCCCTTCCGGGGCTGTGGGACCCACGGCAGACCGACGGCCTCGCCGTGGTCCGGCTCGTGCGGATCAGGGTCATGCGGGTGGTGGGACACGGGGACCTCCCCGGGATCCGGCCCGCCCATCGTGCGACGGGCCTCGTCCCGCCAGTGTGCCAGCAGGGCGCGCCGGAAGCCAGCGTCGCCGGTGGCGCGGTCAGTCCGCCAGCGGACCGAACGGCACGCCGAGACGACCCAGCATCTCCTCGCCGCCGTCGGGCGCGGTGAGCACCCAGACCCCCTTCGGGGTGCAGGTGACGGTGTGCTCCCAGTGCGCGGCGGGGCTCCCGTCCACGGTGACGACCGTCCAGTCGTCGTCGAGCACCTGGTTGTCCGCCGATCCGAGGGTGACCATCGGTTCGACGCAGAAGGCCAGGCCCCGGCTGATCCGGGGGCCCTTGCCGGGGCGTCCGTAGTTGGGCACGTCCGGCGGCTGGTGCATCTCGGTACCGATGCCGTGCCCGACGTATTCGCGCACGATGCCGTACGGCCCGGCGTTCTCGACGTAGGCCTCGACGGCGGCGCCGACGTCCCCGATCCGGCCGTTGAGGCGCGCGGCGGCGATGCCGGCCCACATGGCCCCCTCGGTGACGTCGCTCAGCCTCTGCCGGGTCGGGTCGGCGGTGCCGACCTGGACCGTCCGCGCCGAGTCCCCGTGCCAGCCGCCGACGATGGCGCCCCCGTCGACGGAGAGGGTGTCACCGTCGGCCAGGACGTAGTCGTTGGGCATCCCGTGGACGATCACCTCGTTGACCGACAGGCAGACGACGCCCTTGAAGCCACCGTGGCCCCGGGAATCAGCGCCGTACTCGAGGAAGTTCGAGTCCGCCCCGTGCCGGGCGAGGGTGTCGCGCCCGATCTGGTCCAGCTCCCGCAGCGTCACCCCCGCCCGCGCCTCGGCGGTGATGGCGTCCAGCAGGTCGGCGACGACCAGCCCCGCCCGGCGCATCAGGCGGAGCTGGTCGTCGGTCTTGATCTCGATACCGCGGTTGCCTCGGAACACTCAGGCCCTCACGGCATCGAGCGCCGCGGCGATCCGCTGCCCGACCTCGTCGATCTCGCCCAGGCCGTCGACCTCGACCAGCAGCCCCCGCTGGGCGTACGTCGCCAGCAGCGGAGCGGTCTCCTCGTCGTAGACGCGCAAGCGGGTCCGGATGGTCTCCTCGTTGTCATCGGCGCGACCCTCGATCTCGGCCCGCTTGAGCAGCCGGGCGACGACCTCGTCGGTGTCCGCGGTGAGGGAGACGACGGCGTCCAGGGTGACGCCGAGCTCCTCGAGCATGCCGTCGAGGGCCTCCACCTGGGCCAGCGTGCGCGGGTAGCCGTCGAGCAGGAAGCCCTGCGCGGCGTCCTCCTCGGCGAGCCGGTTACGGACCAGGCCGTTGGTGATGTCGTCGCCGACGTAGCCGCCGGAGTTCATGATCTCCTTGACCTTCAGACCGAGCGGGGTCTCGTTCTTCACGTTGGTCCGGAAGATGTCGCCGGTGGAGATCGCCGGGATGCCGTAGCGGGCGGCGATGCCCTTGGCCTGCGTACCCTTGCCCGCGCCGGGCGGACCCATGATCAGAAGCCTCATCGGAGGAACCCTTCGTAGTTGTGCTGCTGGAGCTTGGACTCGATCTGCTTGATGGTGTCCAGGCCGACTCCCACGATGATCAGCAGCGAGGTGCCGCCGAAGGGGAAGTTCTGGTTGGCCTGGAAGAGGATGAACGCGATGGAGGGGATCAACGCGATCAGCGCCAGGTAGAGCGACCCGGGGGCGGTGAGTCGGCTGAGGACGTACGACAGGTACTTCTCCGTCGGTCTGCCCGCCCGGATGCCCGGGATGAACCCGCCGTACTTCTTCATGTTGTCGGCGATCTCCTCGGTGTTGAAGGTGATCGCGACATAGAAGTAGGCGAAGAAGATGATCAGCACCGCGTACGTCGCGACGTAGACGGGGTGGGACATCGAGCCGAAGTACTTGCTCACCCACTGCGCCGCCGCCCCGGTCGGCCGGAACGTCGAGAAGAGGACCGGCAGGTAGAGCATCGACGAGGCGAAGATGACCGGGATGACGCCGGCCTGGTTGACCTTCACCGGGATGTAGGTGGAGGTGCCGCCGCGCAGCTTACCGCCGATCATCTTCTTGGCGTACTGCACGCCGATGCGCCGCTGGCCCTGCTCGATGTAGACGACCGCGGCCATCACGGCGAGGCCGACCAGGATGACCAGCCCCATGATCACCCAGCCCTGCTGACCCGGACGCGACTGGCGCACGGAGGCCAGGCCGTTGGGGAACTGGGCGGCGACGGAGGTGAAGATCAGCACGGACATGCCGTTGCCGACGCCCTTCTCGGTGATCAGCTCGCCGAGCCACATCACCAGGCTGGTGCCGGCGGTCATCGTCAGGATCATCACGATGATCGGGAACAGGCCGGTGCCGTAGACCAGGCCGGTGCAGCCGGGGATCAGCTGGTCGTTCACCGCGAGCGTGACGAAGGCGGTGGACTGCATGACCGCCAGCAGGATGGTCAGGTAACGGGTGTACTGGGTGATCTTCTCCTGGCCCTGGCCACCCTCCTTGCGCAGCGTCTCCAGCCGCGGGATCACCACGGTGAGCAGCTGAAGGATGATCGAGGAGGTGATGTAGGGCATCACGCCGAGGGCGAAGATCGCCAGCTTCAGCAACGCCCCACCGGAGAACATGTTCAGCATCGACGCGAAGCCGGCCTGTCCGCCCGCCGCCAGCGCGCGACACGTGTCGACCTGCTGGACGTTGACGTTCGGGATCGGGATCGCCGATCCGAGCCGGAAGATGACGATGATCCCCAGTGAGAAGAGGATCTTGTTCCGAAGATCGGGCGTCCGGAAGGCATTGGTGAATGCGGAGAGCACCGTGCCCCTCTCTTGTACGACGACATCTGGTGCCGGGCCGACACGAATCGTACGACCGGCGCGTCGGACACGCTCCGGACGGAGCATGCCGCTCGACTCTATCAACTGTGGGCCCCGGCCAGCTCGGGACCAAATCCGGGGCACGCCGCTGGCGCTGGGCGGCACGGCCACTGCCCCGGAACGACCACAGGGGCGGCCCCCTTTTCGGGGACCGCCCTTGTCGTCAGTCAGGTGTGGATCAGAGGGACTCGGCGGTGCCGCCGGCGGCCTCGATCTTCTCCTTGGCGGATGCCGAGAACTTGTCGGCCTTGACCTGGAGCTTCACCGACAGTTCGCCGGCGCCCAGGACCTTGACCGGCCAACCGTCACGGACGGCGCCCTTGGCGACCAGGTCCTGGACAGTGACCTCGCCACCCTCCGGGAAGAGGGTCGCGAGCTTGTCCAGGTTCACGACCTGGTACTCGACGCGGAACGGGTTCTTGAAGCCTCGCAGCTTCGGGACCCGCATGTGCATCGGCATCTGGCCACCCTCGAAGTTCTCCGGGGTGTTCTTGCGAGCGCCGGTGCCCTTGGTGCCACGGCCCGAGGTCTTACCCTTGGAGCCCTCACCACGGCCGACACGGATCCGATCCCGCTTGGATCCGGGAGCCGGCTGGAGATCATGCAGCTTGATCGCCATGGTCAGTCAACCTCCTCAACGGTGACCAGGTGGCGGACCGTACGGACCATGCCACGGATGGCCGGGTTGTCGGGCTGCTCGACGGACTGGCCGATCTTCCGCAGGCCGAGACCCCGGAGGGTCTTGCCCATCTGCGGCTTCTCGCCGACGACGCCCTTGATCTGGGTGATCTGCAGCTTCGACATCAGGAAGCCACCTCCTGCTTGGCCTCTTCGCGAGCCCGCAGCAGCGCGGCCGGAGCCACGTCCGCCACCGGCTTCGTACGACGCTTGGCGACGTCCTCGGGCTCCTCCAGCATCTTCAGCGCGACCTCGGTGGCGTGCACCACATTGATCGCGTTCGACGAGCCGAGGGACTTGGCCAGAACGTCCTGGATACCGGCGCACTCGAGTACGGCGCGGACGGCACCACCGGCGATCACACCGGTACCGGGCGCGGCCGGGCGCAGCATGACCACGCCGGCGGCCTTCTCGCCCTGGACCGGGTGCGGGATCGTCTTCTGGATGCGGGGGACGCGGAAGAAGTTCTTCTTCGCCTCCTCGACACCCTTGGCGATCGCCGCCGGCACCTCCTTGGCCTTGCCGTAGCCGACACCGACCGTGCCGTCACCGTCGCCCACCACGACCAGCGCGGTGAAGCTGAAGCGACGGCCGCCCTTGACGACCTTGGCAACGCGGTTGATGGTCACCACGCGCTCGATGAACTGGTTCTTTTCCTCGGTGTTCCGGCCGCCTCGACGATCGTCACGGCCGCGACGCTCGCCACGGCCGCCGCTGCGGCCCTGGTTCTCACTCATCGCTTTCTATTCCTCTCGTCGTTGCTCAGAAGTCCAGACCGGCCTCGCGCGCGCCATCGGCGAGCGCAGCGACACGACCCTGGTACTTGTAGCCGGCGCGGTCGAAGACGACCTGCTCGACCCCTGCGGACTTCGCACGCTCGGCGACAAGTGCGCCGACCTTGCGAGCCTTGGCCGACTTGTCGCCCTCGAGAGAGCGCAGATCGGCTTCCATCGTCGACGCCGACGCGAGGGTACGACCCTGCGTGTCGTCGATCACCTGAACGAACATGTGCTTGGTCGAACGGGTGACGACGAGGCGCGGACGCTCCGCCGAACCGAAGATCTTCTTGCGACCGCGCACCTGGCGGCGCTGCTTCGAGGCAGCCTTCGGCGCGGCGTTCTTGTTGTGCGTCAGGGAGATACCCATCGTCACTTACCTGCCTTTCCGGCCTTGCGGCGGACGTGCTCGCCCTCGTACCGGACACCCTTGCCCTTGTACGGCTCGGGCTTGCGGATCTTGCGGATGTTCGCGGCGACCTCGCCGACCAGCTGCTTGTCGATGCCCTGCACCGCGAAGTGCGTCGGGTTCTCGACGGTGAAGGTGATGCCCTCGGGGGCGTCCACGATCACCGGGTGCGAGAAGCCGAGGTTGAACTCGAGCTGCTTGGGGCCCTTGGCCTGGACGCGGTAACCGACGCCCTGGATCTCGAGCTTCTTCTCGTAGCCCTGGGTCACACCGGTGACCATGTTGCTGACGAGGGTGCGGGTCAGGCCGTGCAGCGAGCGGTTCATCCGCTCGTCGTCCGGGCGCTCGACGATCAGCTCGCCGGCGTCGTTGCGGCCGACGGTGATCGGCTGGGCGACCTGGTGGGCGAGTTCGCCCTTCGGACCCTTGACCGTGACCTGCTGGCCGTCAAGGGTGACCTCAACGCCGGACGGGACGCTGATCGGGAGCCTTCCAATTCGGGACATGGTGTTCTCTCCTCTCGGTCTCGTCCGTCACCACACGTAGGCGAGGACTTCCCCACCCACGCTCTTGGCCTTGGCCTCGCGGTCGGTCAGCAGACCCTGCGAGGTGGAGATGATGGCGATGCCGAGGCCACCGAGGACCTTCGGCAGGTTGGTCGACTTGGCATAGACCCGCAGACCCGGCTTGGAGATACGGCGGACACCGGCGATGGAACGCTCGCGGTCCTCTCCGTACTTCAGGGTCACGGTCAGGGTCTTGCCGACCTCGCCTTCGGCGGGATCGGCGACCTTGTAGTCGTCGATGTAGCCCTCCTGCTTGAGGATCTCGGCGATACCGGCCTTGATCTTCGAGTGGGGCATGGACGCCTCGTCATGGAACGCCTGGTTGGCGTTACGCAGACGCGTCAGCATGTCTGCGATCGGATCGGTCATGCTCATGGCTCAGGAAGCCTCTTTCTCACTGCGGTTTCCGGAGCGGCGCTCCGGACCTGCGGCGTTGGAGTGTGAAATCGTGGGATGCGGTGCCGTACGGGCGGCTGCCCGCCAGTGGCCCGCGTACGCGGCGCGGGCCCGCTCCGGGGAGCGGGAGCACACCGCGTACGCGCGGCTCACCAGGACGACTTGGTGATGCCGGGAAGCTCGCCCTTGTGCGCCAGGTCGCGCAGGCAGATCCGGCACAGGCCGAACTTGCGGTACACGGAGTGCGAACGGCCGCACTTCTGGCAGCGGGTGTAGCCCTGGACGCCGAACTTCGGCTTGCGGGACTGCTTGACCTTCAGACCAGTCTTTGCCATCAGTTACTCACTTCTTCCCACGGGAGTAGCGCGGGCCCTTGGCCTTGGCCTTGGCCTTCTTCGGGGTGTCGTTGAAGGGGAAGCCGAGCTGCTTGAGCAGCGCGCGACCCTCCTCATCGTTGGTCGCCGAGGTGACGATCGTGATGTCCATGCCACGGGTGCGATCGATCCGGTCCTGGTCGATCTCGTGGAACATCACCTGCTCGGTGAGACCGAAGGTGTAGTTGCCCTTGCCGTCGAACTGCCACTGGTTCAGCCCGCGGAAGTCGCGGATACGCGGCAGTGCGAGGGTGAGCAGCCGGTCGAGGAACTCCCACATCCGGTCGCCGCGGAGGGTGACGTGCGCGCCGATGGCCTGGCCCTCGCGGAGCTTGAACTGGGCGATCGACTTGCGGGCGTTGGTGACCTGCGGCTTCTGACCGGTGATCGCGGTCAGGTCCTTCAGGGCACCGTCCATCACCTTGGAATCACGAGCGGCGTCGCCGACACCCATGTTCACGGTGATCTTCACCAGGCCCGGGATCAGCATCGGGTTGGCGTAGCTGTACTCCTGCTGGAGCGCCGGGGCGATCTGCTCGCGGTACTTCGTCTTCAGCCGGGGCACCTCACGGGTGACGGCTTCGGTCGTGGTGGCTTCGGTGGTCGACATCAGAACTCCTCCCCCGTGGCCTTGGCGATGCGCACGCTGCGGGTGCCCTCGTACGTCGTGCCGTCGGCGCGGGTCTTGGTGACCGTCTCGCGCTTGTGACCGACGCGGGTGACGACCTCGACACCGTCCTTCTTCACGACGGGCTGCACGTTCGAGACGTGGATCGGGGCCTCGGACGACACGATGCCGCCCTTCTCCACCCGCCCACCGGCCTGACGGTCGGTGAGGTGGCGCTTGACGATGTTGACACCCTGGACGGTGACGCGATCGTTGCTGGGATCGACGGCGATGATCTCGCCGACGGTGCCCTTGTCCTTGCCCGAGATGACCTTGACGCGGTCACCCTTCTTCACGTGGAGCTTCTTCTGGGCTGCCATGTCAGATCACCTCCGGAGCGAGCGAGATGATGCGCATGAACTTCTTGTCACGCAGCTCACGGCCGACAGGCCCGAAGATGCGGGTGCCGCGGGGCTCCCCGTCGTTCTTCAGGATGACGGCGGCGTTCTCGTCGAACTTGATGTACGAGCCGTCGGGGCGACGGGTCTCCTTGACGGTACGGACCACGACGGCCTTGACGACCTCACCCTTCTTGACGTTCCCACCGGGGATGGCGTCCTTCACGGTGCAGACGATGGTGTCGCCGAGGCCGGCGTAGCGACGACCGGAACCGCCGAGAACACGGATGCAAAGGAGTTCCTTCGCACCAGTGTTGTCGGCGACCTTCAGTCGCGACTCCTGCTGGATCATCTTCTATCTCCTGGTTGTCCCACCGGTTCCCCCGTTGCCGAGGGCCTGGTGGAACTCGATGTGGTTACTTGGCCTTCTCGACGATCTCGATGAGACGCCAACGCTTGTCACGCGAGGTGGGTCGGGTCTCCATGATGCGAACGCGGTCACCGATGCCGGCTTCGTTGTTCTCGTCGTGGGCCTTGTACCGCGCGGTCTGACGCATCACCTTGCCGTAGAGGGAGTGCTTCTTGCGCTCCTCGACGGTGACCACGATGGTCTTCTGCATCTTGTCGCTGACGACGTAACCGGTCAGCACCTTGCGGCGACCGCGCTCGACGGCGCCGGCCTCGTTCTGGGTCTGCTCGCTCATGCGTCTGCCTTCTCATCCTTCTCGGCCGCACCGGCGGCGACCGCCTGGTCCGGGTCGTCCACGATCCCGAGGTTGCGCTCCTGGAGCACGGTGTAGATCCGGGCGATGTCCTTGCGGACCTCACGCAGACGACCGTGCGACTCGAGCTGCCCGGTCGCATGCTGGAAGCGGAGGTTGAAGAGTTCCTTCTTCAGCTCCACGACCTTCTCGTTGAGGGCCTCGCGGCTCATCTGGCGCAGATCGGCTGCGCTGGTGGTCTTCGCCATCAGTTCTCACCTGCCTCGCGCTTGATGAAGCGCGCCTTCATCGGGAGCTTGTGGATCGCCAGGCGCATGGCCTCGCGAGCCACCTCCTCGGCAACACCGGAGATCTCGAACATCACGGCACCGGCCTTGACGTTCGCGATCCACCACTCCGGGGTGCCCTTACCGGAACCCATCCGGGACTCGGCGGGGTGCTTGGTCATCGGGCGGTCCGGGTAGATGTTGATCCAGACCTTGCCGCCACGCTTCATGTGACGGGTCATGGCGATACGAGCGGACTCGATCTGCCGGTTGGTGACGTAGGCGTTGGACAGTGCCTGGATGCCGTAGTCACCGAAAGCGAGCGCGGTGCCACCCTTGGCGGCGCCGGAGCGCCCCGGGTGGTGCTGCTTGCGGTACTTCACTCGACGGGGGATCAGCATGGCTATCAGGCTCCTGCGTTCTCGGTCGCGGAGGCAGCGTCCCCACCCTGGGCGGGAGCTGCCGCAGCATCCTGGCGACGACGGCCACCGCGGTCGGGGCGATCCCCACGGCCACGGCCACCGCGCGCCGGGCGCTGACGCTGGCTGGTGTTCTGACGGGCGGCCTTCTGGGCGGCGCGCTCGGCGCGGGTCCCGGAGACGTCACCCTTGTAGATCCAGACCTTCACGCCGATCCGGCCGAAGGTCGTCCGGGCCTCGTAGAAGCCGTAGTCGACATCGGCACGCAGGGTGTGCAGCGGCACGCGACCCTCGCGGTAGAACTCCGAGCGGCTCATCTCGGCGCCGCCGAGACGACCGGAGCACTGGATCCGGATGCCCTTGGCACCGGCGCGCATGGCCGACTGCTGGGCCTTGCGCATCGCGCGGCGGAAGGCCACGCGGGCGCCGAGCTGCTCGGCCACGCCCTGGGCGACCAGCTGAGCATCGGTGTCGGGGTCCTTGACCTCGAGGATGTTCAGCTGCACCTGCTTGCCGGTCAGCTTCTCCAGCTGGCCACGGACGCGCTCCGCCTCGGCGCCGTTACGGCCGATGACGATGCCCGGACGAGCGGCGTACAGGTAGATGGTCACCCGCTCGGAGCGACGCTCGATCTCCACATTGGAGATGCCGGCGCGCTCGAGGTTGGAGTGGATCCACTCGCGGATCTTGGTGTCCTCGCCGACGAACTCGGCGTACTGCTTGTCCGCGTACCAGCGGCTCACGTGATCGGTCGTGACACCGAGTCGGAAGCCGTTCGGGTTGATCTTCTGACCCATGCTCAGGCCTCCTTCTTCTTGGACTCGGTGCCGTTCGAGCGGGGCTCGACGACGACAGTGATGTGGCTGGAACGCTTCAGGATGCGGCTGGCCGACCCCTTGGCGCGGGGGCGGATCCGACGCATGGTCATGCCCTCGTCCACGAACGCCTGCGAGATGTACAGGTCGTTGCGGCGCAGACCATCGGTGTTCTCCGCGTTGGCGGCGGCCGAGGCCACCACCTTGGAGACCGGCAGTGCGGCCGCCTGCGGGGCGAACTTCAGGGTGTCCAGGGCGGTGTTGACGTCCATCCCGCGGACCATGTCCACCACGCGGCGGACCTTCTGGGCCGACATCCGGACCTGCTTGGCGATCGCGTAGTTACCGGGGCGATCGCCGAGCAGGGCCGCGCGACGGCTCGGCCGTGCCTTGTCAGTGTTGCTCATTGGCTCTCAACTTCCTCGGTCTCAGCGCCGACGCGACTTGCGGTCGTCCTTGATGTGGCCCTTGAACGTACGGGTGGGCGCGAACTCACCCAGCTTGTGGCCGACCATCGCGTCGGTGACGAACACCGGCACGTGCTTGCGACCGTCGTGCACCGCGATGGTGTGCCCGATCATGTCCGGCAGGATCATCGAGCGGCGCGACCAGGTCTTGATGACGTTCTTGGTGCCCTTCTCGTTCTGCGCGTCCACCTTCTTCCACAGGTGGTCGTCGACGAAGGGGCCCTTCTTCAGACTGCGAGGCATGTTCTACCTTCCCTTCCTCGATCAGCGCTTCTTGCCGGACTTGCGACGCCGCACGATGTCGCGGTTACTGGCCTTGTTCTTGTCACGCGTACGACCCTCGGGCTTGCCCCAGGGCGACACGGGGTGACGGCCACCGGACGTACGGCCCTCACCACCACCGTGCGGGTGGTCGATCGGGTTCATGACCACACCGCGGACGGTCGGGCGCTTGCCCTTCCAGCGGTTGCGGCCGGCCTTGCCCCAGTCGATGTTCGACTGCTCGGCGTTGCCGACCTCACCGACGGTGGCGCGGCAGCGGACGTCGACCATGCGCATCTCGCCCGAGGGCAGACGCAGCGTGGCCTTCTTGCCCTCACGGGCGACCAGCTGGACCGACGCGCCGGCGGAGCGGCCCATCTTGGCGCCGCCACCGGGACGCAGCTCCACGGCGTGAACCGTGGTGCCGACCGGGATGGAGCGCAGCGGCAGGTTGTTGCCGGGCTTGATGTCGGCGCCCTCACCGGCCACGACCTGGGCCCCCTGGAGGAGGTCCTTCGGTGCGATGATGTAGCGCTTCTCGCCGTCGGCGTAGTGCAGCAGTGCGATGCGGGCGGTGCGGTTCGGGTCGTACTCGATGTGAGCGACCTTGGCCGGCACGCCGTCCTTGTCGTAGCGCTTGAAGTCGATCAGGCGGTAGGCCTGCTTGTGCCCGCCACCGATGTGGCGGGTGGTGATCCGGCCGTTGTTGTTACGGCCGCCGGTCTTCGGCTTCGCGACGAGCAGCGACTTCTCCGGCGTCGACCGGGTCAGCTCGACGAAGTCGGCAACCGACGAGCCACGGCGGCCCGGCGTTGTCGGCTTGTACTTACGGATACCCATAGGATGCGTTCCTTGTCTCAGCGAGGAGCCCCGGTCAGTCGACCGAGCCTCCGAAGATGTCGATGCGCTGGCCGTCGGCGACCGTGACGATTGCACGCTTGGTGTCGGGGCGCTTGCCCACGCCGAACTTGTTCCGGCGCGTCTTGCCCTGGCGGTTGATGGTGTTCACCGCGACGACCTTGACGCCGAAGACCTTCTCGACCGCGATCTTGATCTCGGTCTTGTTGGCACCCGGGCTCACCAGGAACGTGTACTTGTTCTGGTCGATCAGGCCGTAGCTCTTCTCGGAGACCACCGGCTCGAGCAGCACGTCGTGGTGGTCACGGATCTTCAGGGGCTCGGTCACTTCTGCTCCTCTTCGACGTTGCGCGTGCCGACGAAGGACTCCAGGGCGGCCTGGGTGAAGACCACGTCGTCCGCGTTCAGCACGTCGTACGCGTTCAGCTGGTCGGGGACCAGCAGGTGCACGCTGGCGGCGTTGCGGAGGCTCAGCTGGGCCATCTCCTCGTCGCGGTTGACGACGACGAGCAGCTTGCGGGCCTGCGACACGGTGCCGAGGGACTCGACGGCGGTCTTGGTGGACGGCTTCTCGTCGAGGCCGAATCCGGTCACGACCAGCAGGTTGCCGTCACGGAAACGATCGGTCAGCGAGCCGTAGAGGGCCGCGGCGATCATCTTCTTGGGCGTCCGCTGGGCGTACGAGCGCGGCTGCGGGCCGTGCGCGACGCCACCACCGGTCCACTGGGGAGAGCGGATCGAGCCCTGGCGAGCGCGGCCGGTGCCCTTCTGGCGCCACGGCTTCTTGCCGCCGCCGGAGACCTCGGCGCGGGTCTTGACCTTGTGGGTGCCCTGGCGGGCAGCGGCCAGCTGGGCGGTCACGACCTGGTGGATCAGTGCGATGTTCGGCTCGACGTCGAAGATCTCGGCGGGGAGATCAGCGGTGCCGGCCTTCTTGCCCTGGGCGTCCAGGACGTCGATGGTCAGGGTGCTCATGCGGCCTTCCCTTCCGTGGCAGCCTTCTTGGCGGCGCTGCGGAGAACGACCAGACCACCCTTGGTGCCAGGGATCGCGCCCTTGACCAGGATGAGGCCCTTCTCGACGTCGACCGCGTGGACCTTGAGGTTCTGCACCGTCTTCTTGTCCACGCCCATCCGGCCGGCCATCCGCATGCCGCGGAACACGCGACCCGGGGTGGAGCAGCCACCGATGGAACCCGGCGAGCGGTGCTTGCGGTGGACACCGTGGCCGGCGCCGAGGCCCTTGAAGCCGTGGCGCTTCATCACACCGGCGGTGCCGTGACCGCGGGTGATGCCGGTGACATCGACGAACTCGCCGTCAGCGAAGACGTCGGCGGTCAGCTCCTGGCCGACCTCGTACTCGGCGGCGTCGACGGTGCGCAGCTCCATCAGGTGCCGGCGCGGCGTCACGCCGGCCTTCTCGAAGTGGCCAGCCATCGGCTTGGTGACCTTCTTGGCCTTGACCGCGCCGAAGCCGAGCTGGACGGCGGAGTAGCCGTCGCTCTCGGGCGTACGGACCTGGGTCACGACACAGGGGCCGGCCTGGATGACGGTCACGGGGACGATCTTGTTGTCGGCGTCCCAGACCTGGGTCATGCCGAGCTTGGTGCCCAGCAGGCCCTTCACCTTGCGTTCAGTGCTCATGATTCAGACGTCCTCAGAGCTTGATCTCGATGTCGACACCGGCGGGAAGGTCGAGGCGCATAAGCGAGTCGACCGTCTTCGGCGTCGGATCGATGATGTCGATGAGCCGCTTGTGCGTACGCATCTCGAAGTGCTCGCGGCTGTCCTTGTACTTGTGGGGCGAACGGATCACACAGAACACGTTCTTTTCCGTGGGCAGCGGCACCGGGCCGGCAACCTGGGCACCAGTTCGCGTCACCGTATCGACGATCTTGCGCGCCGAGGAGTCGATGACCTCATGGTCATAGGCCTTCAGCCTGATGCGGATCTTTTGTCCCGCCACAGTTCGTCCTTCTCTCGTGCTTCGGCGGCCACTCGGGTGAGCAGTACCGGTCTACGTTCCTCCACCGCCCTTTCCGGCCGGCGGATCCGCACGATCCGGACGATCGAGCGACCCACGCGGTCGGGCGTGTCGCGTATCCGGGACACAAAAGGGCACAGTTTCCTGGTTCCCAATGCATTTCCCGGGTCGGACGCCTCGATCATCGGAGCCGATGCCTGCGCATCTCCGATGCCCGAGCCGCACCCGCGAACGCGGCGGCCGGACAGCGTGCGCCATCACCCATTACCCTGGGCCCCTGAACGGGACCGACTCCCATGTCGCCCACCGAACCTTCGGTGCGGCGAACCTGCGTGGAGACCCTATGGAATGTAGATGACACCTGCTGCCCAACGGAGCAACCCCACTATGTTGTCATCTCTGGCCGAATGGGGCAAATTGCCCGGGTGGAGGTGGCACGCCACCGGCAACGGTATGGTCGCCCCGTGCAGCAGCGCCCCTCCGTGCCCCAGCGCCTGGCCCTCGTCACCGACACCGAGATCCCCGAGGCGGCCGTCGACGCCGCCCGGGCACTCTTCCCCGGAGGGACCACGCTACGTCATCGCGAGGAGGCGGTGTGGCGGGCCGTCTACCTCGAGGGTGAGGCCCCGGCGCCCGTCGACGTGCGTCCCGTCACCACCGCGTACGCCCTCTCCGGTGCCGTCGTGCACGGCCCCTGCTGGAGGGCCCCCAACTGGTCGTGATGGACGTGGACTCCACTTTCATCAGTTGCGAGGTGATCGAGGAGATCGCCGACGCCGCAGGCTCCCGCGAGGAGGTCACCCGGGTCACCGAACAGGCGATGCGCGGCGAGATCGACTTCGCCGAGAGCCTCGCCGCCCGGGTCGCCACCCTGGCCGGAGTGCCGGCCTCGGTGCTCGACGACGTCACCGCGCGGGTCTCCTACACCCCGGGGCCGAAGCGCTGGTCCGCACCGTGCAGGACGCCGGCGGTCACGTCGGGCTGGTCTCCGGGGGCTTCATCGAGATCGTCGCCCCCCTCGCCGCCCGGCTCGGTATCGACCTGGTCCGCGCGAACCGCCTCGAGGTCGACGACCACGGGCTGCTCACCGGCCGTACGGTCGGCGAGGTGGTCGACCGCAGGGTCAAGGAGCACCAGTTGGGCGTGTTCGCGCAGGCCGTCGGGGCCGACCCGCGTCGTACGGTCGCCATGGGTGACGGGGCCAACGACCTGGCGATGATCGCCGCCGCCGGGCTGGGGGTGGCTTTCTGCGCCAAGCCGGTGGTCCGGGAGCAGGCGCCGGCGCAGATCACCTTCCGTCGGCTCGACGCGCTCTGCGGGCTGCTCGACCTGTGAGGTCGGCCCACGGCTGCCGCCGTGGAGAAAATTCCTGTGTGTGATCTCGACCACCCTGCGAAGCCCAAGCGGCTGACCTAGAGTCCCCCCATGGACGCGGTCCCGTTTGATGCCATCATCCTCGCGGGCGGCCGGGCACGCCGCCTCGACGGCATCTCCAAGCCCGACCTGCTGCTGCGTGGGCACCGCCTGCTCGACCACTCGCTGCGGGCCACCGGCACCGCGCGCCGCCGGGTCGTGGTCGGACCGCCCGAGCTGACCCTGCCCCTCGACGTCCTCCGCACCCAGGAGAGCCCGCCGCACGGCGGCCCGGTGGCGGGGATCGATTCCGGGCTCGGCGTCCTGGATCGCAGCCGGCACCACTCCTCGGGCGCCGACGACCTTCCCGTGCTCGTGCTGGCCTGTGACATCCCACACATCTCCTCGGCCCTGCCGCGCCTCCTGGCGGCCTGCTGCGACGGCACCGACCTGCCGCCCGACGGCGCCCACCTGGTCGACGCCGACGGCCGGGCGCAGTGGCTCGCGGGCGTCTACCGCCCCGCCGCCCTACGCCGCGCGCTGGCCCTGCTGGCCTGCGACGGCGGCATCCGCGATGCCTCGGTCCGCCGGCTGACCGCACACCTCACCCTCACGGCGGTGCCGGTCGAGGGTTCCGAAGCCGCCGACGTCGACACCTGGGCCGACCACGCACACCTGGAGGCACTGGCCCGCGCCGCCGCCCCCGTTCTCCACGGAGTACCCACGGGGGACGCAGATCACACATTTGATTCGGATTTCGGCTGGTAAATACCCCGCCCGTGCCTCAGGATGTGACCCGAAGAAAGAACTCACCGCGTCGTACTACCCACCGTTGAGCAGCGTCGAGGGAGCAGCACCATGGCAATCGGCAGCACCACACTGGCCCCGGATCTCTCGAACTGGGATCCCAACAACGAGGAGACCTGGGACAGCCGGCTCGCTTGGCGCACCCTGTGGATCACCACCTACTCGATGATCCTGGCGTTCTGCACCTGGTACATCGTGTCGACCGTCGCCCCGCAGTTGAACAAGGTCGGTTTCCACCTCACCAAGGAACAGCTGTACTGGATGGTCGCCATGCCGGGTCTGGCCGCCGGCATCTTCCGGCTGATCTGGATGTTCCTCCCGCCGGTGCTGGGTACCCGCAAACTCATCACGCTCTCGTCCCTGCTGCTGCTCATCCCGATGGGCGGCTGGACGCTCGCGGTCCGTGACCAGACCACCCCGTACTCGACGCTGCTCCTGCTCGCCTTCGCCTGCGGCATCGGCGGCGGGATCTTCTCCGGCTACATGCCCTCGACCGGGTACTTCTTCCCCAAGTCCAAGGCCGGCACCGCACTGGGCATCCAGGCCGGCGTCGGCAACTTCGGCATGTCGATCATCCAGATCCTCGGCCCCTGGGTGATGGGCTTCGGCCTCTTCGGCACGGCCTTCCTCACCCCGCAGCAGGCCGCGGGTCACCCGATCTGGCTGCACAACGTGGGCCTGGTGCTCATCCCGTGGACGTTGCTCGCCGTCGTGCTGGCCTGGCTGTTCCTCAAGGACGTGCCGATCAAGGCGAACTTCCGCCAGCAGATCGACATCTTCGGCAACCGGAACACCTGGTTCATGATGCTCATCTACCTGATGACCTTCGGCACCTTCTCCGGTTTCGCCGCACAGTTCGTCCTGCTGATCAACAACACGTACGGCATCACGTCGAGGTTCGTCCCGGCCAGTGGTGACGTGAAGGGGCTGGTGGCCGGTGCCACGTACGCCTTCCTGCCGCCGATGATCGCCTCTGCCGTACGCGTCCTGTGGGGGCCCCTGTGCGACCGCTTCGGCGGGGCGATCTGGACCTTCGTCTCCGGCGTCGGCATGACGGTGTCGATCTTCGTCGCCGCCTCGTTCCTCAACCCGACCTCGCCCGACCAGTACAAGGGCTTCCTCTGGGCGATGTTCGCGATGTTCTTCTTCGCCGGCATCGGCAACGCCGGCACGTTCAAGCAGATGCCGATGATCATGGGGCCGCGCCAGGCGGGCGGCGCGATCGGCTTCACCGCCGCCATCGCCGCGTTCGGCCCGTTCATCGTCGGCGTGGCCCTGGCCAATATCGACAACCTGGCCTTCTTCATCGGCTGCGGCATCTACTTCGTCTTCTGCACCGTCCTGACCTGGGTGTTCTACGCCCGCCCGAAGGCCCCCTTCCCGGGCTGACGCTTTCCCCCTCCCCCGCGACTCCCGGATGATCCACGCATCCCGCGAAAGGATTCCCATGACGACCACCGCAGGTTCCCCAGGGTCGCGCGAGCGCGCGGGCGGCCCACCGAGTGACGACAACGGTCTGCTCGGCCTCGGCACCTTCTTCCGCCGTGGCACGGCCTCGTCCGACAAGCGCCAGTTGTTCCTCACCGGTGGGCGCGAGGGGGACGTCTTCTACCGGGACCGCTGGTCGCACGACAAGGTCGTCCGCTCCACCCACGGCGTCAACTGCACCGGATCCTGCTCCTGGAAGGTGTACGTCAAGGACGGCATCATCACCTGGGAGGCGCAGCAGACCGACTACCCGGACACCGGTCCGGACATGCCGGACTACGAGCCCCGGGGCTGCCCGCGCGGTGCGGCGTTCAGCTGGTACACCTACTCCCCCACTCGGGTCCGCTACCCGTACGCGCGCTCCGTGCTGCTCAGCCTCTGGCGCCGCGCCAAGGAGGAGCACCCCGACCCGGTCGACGCCTGGCAGTCGATCGTCGAAGACCCGCAGAAGGCCCACTCCTACAAGTCGCAGCGCGGCAAGGGCGGTCTGGTCCGGATCAGCTGGCAGACGGCGACCGAGATGGCGGCCGCCGCGCACGTCTACACGATCAAGCGCTACGGGCCCGACCGGCTCGCCGGGTTCTCGGTGATCCCCGCGATGAGCCAGGTCTCGTACGGCGCCGGCACCCGCTTCTACTCACTGCTCGGCGGCACGATCCTGTCGTTCTACGACTGGTACGCCGACCTGCCGATGGCCTCGCCGCAGGTCTTCGGTGACCAGACCGACGTGCCGGAGTCGGGCGACTGGTACAACAGCTCCTACCTGATGATGTGGGGCTCCAACGTCCCGGTCACCCGGACCCCGGACGCGCACTTCATGACGGAGGTGCGCTACCGCGGCACCAAGGTGGTCGCGGTCTCCCCCGACTATGCCGACAACACCAAGTTCGCCGACGAGTGGGTGGCGATCCACCCCGGCACCGACGGCGCCCTGGGTCTGGCGATGGGCCACGTCATCCTCCGCGACTTCCACGTCGCCGAGGGCACCCCGTACTTCCACGACTACATGAAGCGCTACACGGACGCGCCCTACCTGGTCTCGCTCGACGAGCACGCGGCTCCGGACGGCACCACCGCGTACGTTCCCGGCAAGTTCCTCACCGCCGAGGACCTGCCGGAGGAGGCCGGTCAGGAGAACGCGGCCTTCCGTACGGTCGTCCTCGACCGCTCGGGGGTCCCCCGGGTGCCGAACGGATCCCTCGGTCACCGCTTCGGCGAGTCGGGCGTCGGGAAGTGGAATCTGGAGCTGGGCGACATCGACCCGGTGCTGTCCGTGATGGACACCGGGTCCTACCGGAGCGCCGCGCTGTTGCTGCCCCGCTTCGATGTCGTCCCCGAGCCGGGTGACGAGGACTCGCAGCACCTCGGCGCCGCCGGCGTCCTCAGCCGGGGCGTCCCGGCCGTGCAGGTGGGCGACCGCCTGGTCACGACCGTCTACGACCTGATGCTCGCCCAGTACGGTGTCGAGCGGGCGGAACTGCCCGGCAGCTGGCCGCAGGGCGACGACGATGTCGATGCCGTCGGCACCCCGGCCTGGGCGGAGTCGATCACCGGTGTCCCGGCGGCCCAGATCACCCGGGTGGCCCGCGAGTTCGCGCGCAACGCCGCGGACAGCGGTGGCCGGTCGATGATCATCATGGGCGCCGGCACCAACCACTACTTCCACTCCGACACCATCTACCGCACGATGATCGCCCTGGTGATGATGTGCGGTTGCCAGGGGCGCAACGGTGGCGGCTGGGCGCACTACGTGGGCCAGGAGAAGGTCCGCCCGATCACCGGCTTCCAGCAGTACGCCTTCGCCCTGGACTGGCAGCGGCCGACCCGCCACATGACCACTGCCTCCTACTGGTACCTGGCCACCGACCAGTGGCGCTACGACGGGCTGCCCGCCGACGCGCTTCTCTCCCCGCTCGCCGGGGACCGGCTGCGCAACCGGACCACCGCCGACACGCTCATCGAAGCGAACAAGCGCGGCTGGATGCCCTCGTACCCGACCTTCGACCGCAGCTCCCTGCAGATCACCGACGACGCGGCCACCGCGGGCATGGAGGTGCCGGCCTACGTCATCGACCAGCTGGACAAGGGCACGCTGCACTACGCGTGCGAGGACCCGGACAACCCGGACAACTTCCCCCGGGTCGTCACCAACTGGCGGACGAACCTGCTCGGTTCCTCCGCGAAGGGCGCCGAATACTTCTACAAGCACCTCCTCGGCGCGACGAACGCTGTCCGGGGGGCCGAGTGCGGCCCGGAGCGGCGACCGAACGACATGGTCTGGCATGACGAGGCGGCCGTCGGCAAGGTCGACCTGTTCATGACGATGGACTTCCGGATGACGTCGACGACGCTGCATTCCGACCTCGTCCTGCCGGCCGCGACGTGGTACGAGAAGCACGACATCTCGACCACCGACATGCACCCGTTCATCCACTCGTTCAATCCGGCGATCGCCCCGCCGTGGGAGTCGCGCACCGACTACGAGGTCTTCCGCGACCTCGCCGGCGCCGTGTCCGCGATGGCGGTCACCCACCTGGGGACGCGCCGCGACCTGCTGGCGGCACCGCTGAACCACGACACGCCCGACGCCATGGGGATGCCCCACGGGGCGACGAAGCCGTTCGAGGAGACGCCCAAGATCCCCGGCGTGACGATGCCCAAGCTGATCACGATCGAGCGCGACTACACCGCGATCCGGGCGAAGTTCGACACCATCGGCCCGCTGCCCGAGAAGGCCGGGATGGGCATCAAGGGCGTCGTCCTGCACCCGGAGCAGGAGATCGCCGAGCTCCCGCGGATGAACGGCGTGGCCCGGTCCGGCCCGTGCGCCGGCCGGCCGCTGGTGGACACCGACGTCAAGGCCGCCGAGATGATCCTGCGGCTGTCGGGCACCTCCAACGGACACCTCGCCACCCAGGGCTTCCACACCCTGGAGAAGCGCACCGGCACCAAGTTGGCCGACCTCGCGGCGGAGAACGAGGGCCGCCGGATCACCGTCGCCGACACCCAGCAGCAGCCGCAGCCGGTGATCACCTCACCGGAGTGGTCCGGGTCGGAGACCGGCGGGCGCCGCTACTCGGCCTTCGTCCAGAACGTCGAGCGGGACAAGCCGTGGCACACCCTGACCGGGCGGATGCACTTCTTCCTCGACCATGACTGGATGGCCGATCTCGGCGAGAACATGCCGACCTTCAAGCCGCCGCTCGACATGCATCGCCTCTTCGGGGACGCCAAGCTCGGCTCCGGCACCACCGGTCATCCGAGCGCCGCGGTCGAGGTCGCCGTCCGCTTCCTCACCCCGCACAACAAGTGGTCCATCCACTCCGAATACCAGGACAACCTGTACATGCTCTCGTTGAGCCGTGGCGGCCCCAACATCTGGATGTCGCCGGCGGATGCCGCGAAGATCGGCGTCCAGGACAACGACTGGGTCGAGTCCTACAACCGCAACGGCGTCGTGGTCGCCCGGGCAGTGGTCTCGCACCGGATGCCCGAGGGAACGGTGTTCATGCACCACGCCACGGAACGTACGGTCGACGTGCCCCGCTCGGAGACCTCCGGCACGCGTGGCGGCATCCACAACGCGCTGACCAGGGTGCTGATGAAACCCAGCCACCTGATCGGCGGCTACGCCCAGCACGCCTACGGCTTCAACTATGTGGGCCCGACCGGAAACCAACGCGACGAGGTCACCGTCATCCGTCGCCGCAGCCAGGAGGTGCAGTACTGATGCGGATCATGGCCCAGATGGGGATGGTGATGAACCTCGACAAGTGCATCGGGTGCCACACCTGTTCGGT
Source organism: Raineyella fluvialis (assembly GCF_009646095.1). Taxonomy (NCBI): domain Bacteria; kingdom Bacillati; phylum Actinomycetota; class Actinomycetes; order Propionibacteriales; family Propionibacteriaceae; genus Raineyella; species Raineyella fluvialis. The sequence goes on from NZ_CP045725.1 coordinate 565,497, forward strand.
CACGTGCAAGCAGGCGTGGACGAACCGGAACGGCCTCGAGTACGTCTGGTTCAACAACGTCGAGACCCGCCCCGGGCTCGGCTACCCCCGCTCGTACGAGGACCAGGAGCGCTGGAAGGGCGGCTGGGTCCGGCTGCCGAACGGGCGGATCCGGCCGCGTGCCGGCGGACGCCTGCGCAAGCTGGCGACCATCTTCCACAACCCCGACCTGCCGACCATCGCGGACTACTACGAGCCGTGGACGTACGACTACGACATGCTGCTGAGGGCCCCCGCGGACTCCCCGCACGTGCCGGTCGCCCGGCCCCGCTCGCTGATCACCGGCGACGAGATGAAGATCTCCTGGTCGGCCAACTGGGACGACGACCTCGCCGGCTCCCAGGAGATCGCGGTCAACGACCCGATCCTGGCCAAGATGAACGAGCAGGTCCGGCTCGAGTACGAGAAGACCTTCATGTTCTACCTGCCGCGGATCTGCGAGCACTGCCTCAACCCGTCCTGCGTCGCGTCCTGCCCCTCGGGCGCGATGTACAAGCGGGTCGAGGACGGCATCGTGCTGGTCGACCAGGACCAGTGCCGAGGCTGGCGGATGTGCATCTCGGGCTGCCCCTACAAGAAGGTCTACTTCAACCACCGCACCGGCAAGGCGGAGAAGTGCACCCTCTGCTACCCGCGCCTCGAGGAGGGGCTGCCGACGGTCTGCTCCGAGACCTGCGTCGGGCGCCTGCGCTACCTCGGGATCGTGCTGTACGACGCCGACCTGGTCACCGAGGCCGCCTCGGTCGCCGATGAGAAGGAGCTCCTCGCGGCCCAGCGGCGCTGCTTCCTCGACCCCCGCGACCCGGCCGTGCAGACCGCGGCGGCCGCGGCGGGCATCCCCCACGACTGGATCGAGGCGGCCCAGCGCTCCCCGGTGTGGCGGCTGATCCACGACTACGAGGTCGCCCTGCCGCTGCACCCGGAGTTCCGTACGTTGCCGATGGTCTGGTACGTCCCGCCGCTGTCCCCCATCGTCGACGAGGTCTCCCGGACCGGCAACGACGCCGAAGACCACCAGGTGCTGCTGACCGCCCTGTCGACGATGCGGATCCCGCTGGAGTACATGGCGGAACTGTTCACCGCGGGTGACACCCGGCCGGTGGAGCTGGCCCTGCGCCGGATGGCCGCGATGCGGTCCTACATGCGCGACGTCAATCTCGGGGTCGAGCCCCAGGAGGAGATCGCGGCCGCGGTGGGGATGTCAGGTCAGGACATCGAGGACATGTACCGCCTGCTCGCCATCGCCGACTACGACGAGCGTTACGTCATCCCGACCACCCACGGTGAGATCGGGCGGGCGATGGCCGAGGTGGACCCGATGGGGTGCTCGCTGGACGAGCCCGGCGGCATCGGGATGAACGGTCCGGGCATCGGCGGGCGCGCCCCGACCCATGCGGAGTCCGGCGAGACGCCCGGCGTCGCGCACCGGGTGCGTCTCACTCTGAGCCGGCGCGACGACCTGGACGGCTATCCCGGCCAGCAACCGGGCCTGGCGGGAGGTGTGCTGTGAGCCTGCCAGGAATCGGCCGCGGCGGTTTCCTGGGGCGGCCACGACGCAAGCCCCGCCCGCCCGTCCCACACACCGCGCGGCAACGCGCCGTCACGCACATGGCGGCCTCGGTGCTGCTGGACTACCCCGACGAGGCCCATCTCGACCTGTACCCGAGCGTGGCGGCCGAGCTGGACGGTCTGCCCGGACCTATCGCCGACCGGATCGCCACCTTCCTTGCCCGCGCGCAGCACGTGGGCCCCGACGAACTCGCCCAGGAGTACGTCCGGACCTTCGACCTGAAGCGGAAGTGCTCGCTCTACCTGTCCTACTTCCTCACCGGCGACACCCGCCGACGGGGCACCGCACTGGTGACGTTCCTGGAGGCCTACCGGGCCTGCGGTTACGAGCTGGACGCGGCCGAACTGCCGGACTACCTCCCGGTCGTCCTGGAATTCTCGGCGGTCGGCGACCCCGAGGTGGCCGGCGTCCTGCTGGCCTCCCATCGCGAAGGGCTGGAGGTGCTCCGGGAGGCTCTGACGGAGATGGCCAGTCCCTGGGCGGGGATCGTCGAGGCCGTCACGCTCACGCTGCCGCACGTCGACGAGGCCACCCGCCAGCGCACCCTCGACCTGATCGCGGGCGGGCCGCCCGCCGAGATGGTCGGCGCCGACGTCCTCGGCCCGCACCCCGTCCCGCTCGGCGAACCAGGCTTCGCCGAGCCCCCCGCCGGACCCCAGGAGTAACGGATCATGAGCGCGCTGACAGTGTTGCTGTGGATCATCTTCCCCTACATCAGCCTGACGATGCTGGTCGTCGGCACCTTCTGGCGCTGGCGTCACGACAAGTTCGGCTGGACCACGAAGTCCTCCGAGCTGTACGAGAGCCCGATGCTGCGGCTCGGTTCGCCGCTCTTCCACTACGGCATCCTCGCCGTGGGGGCCGGGCACGTGATGGGCCTGCTGATCCCCAAGTCGTGGACCGAGGCGGTGGGCCTGCCCGAAAGCGGCTACCACCTGCTGGCGACGGTGGGGGGCGGCCTGGCCGGCGTCGCCGCCGTGGTCGGACTGGTCCTGCTGATCGTCCGGCGCCGACTCAACCACGGCGTGTTCCAGGCCACCTCCCCCAACGACAAGGTGATGTACGTACTGCTGGCGCTGCCCGTCGTTCTCGGCATCGTCGCGACGCTGCTGCACCAGGTCTTCGGCAGCGGGGACGGCTACGACTACCGCGACACCATCTCGCCGTGGCTGCGCTCCCTGTTCATCCTGCAGCCGCAGGCCCAGTTGATGGCCGACGTCCCGCTGTCCTTCCAGCTCCACGTCGTCGCGGCGTTCCTGCTCTTCGCGGTCTGGCCGTACACCCGGCTGGTCCACGCGTTCTCGGTGCCGCTGGGCTACCCGACCCGGCCCTACATCGTCTACCGCTCCCGGGCGGCCGACCACGTGATCCGCCGGCCCGACCGCGGCTGGGAACCGATCGTCGGTCCGGTCTCCCTCGACCGGTCGCGAGGCGGCACGGTGCGCCCCGAACCGGAACCGCAGGATTGAGCCCGGGGTACCCTGGGGGGTATGTCACGCCACCTGTACCTGATGCGCCACGGCGAGGCCGAGGCGCACTCCTCCGCCTCGGACAAGGATCGACCCCTCAGCGCCTTCGGCCGCCGCCAGGCCGCTGACGCCGGGCAGTTGCTGGCCGGACGAGGCATCGGCGTCGTGATGAGTTCCACCGCCGAGCGCTGCCGCCAGACCGTCGCCGGTCTGGACCTGCCCGGCGGGCCGCGGCTGGAGTTCCAGGAGGCGCTCTACCTGGCCGACAGTGACACCCTGCTCCAGCGCATCGGCGAGATCGAGGACGACGTCGACGCGCTGCTGGTGGTGGGCCATTCCCCCGGTCTGCCCACGCTCGCCTCGGAGTTGGCGTACGACGCCGGCCACGGCGACGCGGACGCCCAGCGGTGCGCCTTCCCGGTCTCGTCCGTCACCGAGATCGAGGTGCCGTGCACCTGGTCGGAGCTGGCGGACGGCGAGCGGGGTGGTGTCCGCATCGTCGGCACCGTCGGCTCCGACGAGCTACCGGCCGTCTGCTGACGCTGGCCTCCCCGCGCCGCGCTCCCTCAGGGGCGTGGCGCGGCCGGCTTCTCGGGCCGTGATTTCTCCGGCCGCGGCTTCTCCGGCAGTGGCTCCTCGGGCACGTCATGCGACTCGTGGGACTGGACATGGACGTAGACGTCACTGCGGCCCAACTGCGCGCCGATCGCGACCTTGACCTCCTCGGCCAGGGTCCGGGCCTGCCCCACAGTCCACTCGTCCGGGACACACATGAAGGAGTGCACCACCGCGAGCTGCCCCTGCTGGACGGTCTGATTGGCCAGGAAGTGGACCGGCTCCCGGGACGCGATGTCGGCCTCGACCGCGCGGATCCTGGCGACGTCGTCCGGGTCGAGGGAGGAACTCAGCAGCAGGGTCCCGGAGCGCCGCAGCAGCCCCCACCCGGTCCAGAGGATGTTGCCACCGACCAGGAGGGCGACGATCGGGTCGAGGGGCTGCCACTTGGTGAGCCAGACCAGTCCGATGCCGACGAGCACTCCCGCCGAAGTCCAGACGTCGGTCAGCAGGTGCTTGCCGTCCGCCTCGAGCGCGATCGATCGATGCCGACGACCGGCCCGCCGCAGCACGAGGGAGACGACGAGATTGATCAGCGAGGCACCGGTGGCCAGGATGAGGCCGAACTCGAGCTGTTCGACCGGCGCCGGAGTGATCAGGCGCTGCACCGCCGTGTAGATGATCAGGGTCGCGGCGACGAGGATCATCGCCCCCTCGGCGAGGGAGGAGAAGTACTCAGCTTTGCCGTGGCCGAACGGGTGCCCCTCGTCGGCGGGCTTGGCGGCCAGGCTCAGCGCCCACACCCCGATCAGCGCCGCGGCGAGGTTGACCATCGACTCCATCGCGTCCGAGAGCAGACCGACGGACCCCGTCATCAGGGCGGCACCGCCCTTGATGCCCATGGTGGCGAGGGCCGCCGCCACCGACAGCCACATGAAACGTCGCAGGTAGCGGGTGTCGACCGTCAGCCCTGCGGATTGTGGGGTGCTCATGTGGTTCGAGGGTAACCACTCGGGGGTCGCTCGGATAGCGAGGAAAGGCTAGCGAAACGCAGGTAAGGCTTGGGAAACCGACCCTCGTCCACGGGGTCAGTGCCCGAAGCGGAGCGGGTCCAGCAGGTCAGCAGCCGGGTCCTCCAGCGCGGCGATGGCCGCCATCTGCTCGTCGGTCAGGGAGAAGTCGAACACTGACAGGTTCTCCAGCTGGCGACGCGGATCACCTGACTTCGGGACCGCGACGATGTCCTGCTGGACCTCCCAGCGCAGCACGATCTGGGCCGGGGTCCGCCCCAGTTCGCGAGCGGCGTCGGCGACGGCCGGTGCGCTCACCAGGGCGTCGCGGTGGTCGCGCCCGAGCGGGCTCCACGCCTCGGTGACGATGCCGTGCTCGCGGCCCAGCACCACCAGCTCACGGCGCGGCCGGGTCGGGTCCAGCTCGATCTGGTTGACGTCCGGGGTGTAATCGTGGGCGAAGAGGTCGGTGAGGAACTGCTCGGTGAAGTTGGAGGTGCCGATGGCCCTGGCGAGGCCGGCCTCCTGGACGGCGAGCATGCCCTCGAAGGCCTCCAGGTAGCGACCCTGGTCAGGGTTGGGCCAGTGGATCAGCAGCAGGTCGACGTAGTCGAGGCCCATCCGCTCCAGCGCGGCCTCGAGGGCCGGGCGGACGAGGTCGCGGCCATGCCACTTCTTGTTGAACTTGGTGGTCACGAACACCTCGTCGCGCGGGACCGACGCCTGGCGGACGCCCGCCCCGACGGCGTCCTCGTTGTCGTAGTTCTCGGCGGTGTCGACCAGGCGATAGCCCGCTTCGATCGCCGTCGCGACGGCCTCGGTGCACTCCGCTCCGGTCATCGGCCACGTCCCGAGCCCGATCAAGGGGATGGCTCCGCCACTGCGCAGGGGAACGGTGGGAGCCAGCTGGGGGACGGTCATGGAATCCTCCTCGGTACGAACGCGTGGACTGCCGGGTCGGCGACTCCACCTTACGCAGGCTCCCACGGCGGATAGTCTGAGGCAGGCTCGACGGAAGGAAACCCTGTGCGAACCCCCAGCTCGACCTACCGGCTCCAGATCACCGGAGAGTTCACCCTCCGGGACGCCACGGCCATGATCGGCTACCTGCGGGACCTCGGCGTGGGCGCGCTCTACCTGTCGCCGGTGCTGCAGTCGAACGACGGCTCGGAGCACGGCTATGACTGCGTCGACCCGACCACGATCGACGCCCAGCGCGGCGGGGAAGAGGCCTGGGCCGAACTGGTCGAGGCGGCCCACGCGGCGGGCATCGGCATCGTCGTCGACATCGTCCCCAACCACCTGGGCGTCGCCGAACCCGACCAGAACCCCAGTTGGTGGAGCGTCCTCAAGGAGGGCAAGGACTCCCCGTACGCCTGCTGGTACGACATCGACTGGAGCCGCTACCCGATCCTGCTGCCGGTGCTCGGCGAGGACCGCGACGAGCACCTGACCCTGGTCGTCACCGACGGCGAGGCGCAGCTCGACTACTACGGCCACCGCTATCCCGTCGCGGACGGCACCTGGGAACCCGGTGATTCCGCGGCCGCGGTGCACGGTCGCCAGCACTACCGGCTGATCTCGTGGCGGCGCGGGGACACCGAGATCACCTACCGCCGCTTCTTCAGCGTCACGACCCTGGCCGGTCTACGCCAGGAGGACCCCCAGGTCTTCACCGCGACCCACGAGCGGATCGCCCGCTGGATCGCCGAGGGACAGGTCGACGGGCTGCGGGTCGACCATCCCGACGGCCTGCGCGACCCGGGCGGCTACTTCGTACGGCTGCGCGAACTCGCCCCGGACGCCTGGATCGTCGGGGAGAAGATCCTCGAGCGCGACGAGCAGCTGCCGACCTGGCCCATCCAGGGGACCAGCGGGTACGACGCGATGTTCGATGCCGGCGCGGTCTTCCTCGACCCCCAGGCCGAGAAGCAGTTCAGCCGGATCTACACCTCGATCACCGGTGACAAGGTCGGGATCGCGGACCACGTGCTCGAGGGCAAGCTCACCGCGGCCTACGACCTCCTCGAGGCGGAGCGGCGCCGGATCGCCCGGCTGGCGCCGGAGATCGAGCAGGAACCGCTCGAGTCCGCGCTGGCCGAGATCGCCGCCCGCTTCGAGGTGTACCGGTCCTACCTGCCGCATGGCGACGGTTACCTGGTCGCCGCCGAACGGGCCGCCGCCGAGGCCCGGCCCGACCTGGCCGAGACGATCGGCCAGATCAGCGGCCGCCTGCACGACCGCACCGACGAGGTGGCCTGCCGCTTCCAACAGCTGTGCGGTGCGGTGATGGCCAAGGGCGTCGAGGACACCGCCTACTACCGCTACTCCCGGTTCATCGCCCTCAACGAAGTGGGCGGCGACCCCGGCACCTTCGGGATCAGCACCGACGAGTTCCACCGGCGGCTGGCCACCCGGCAGGCCCACTGGCCGGACTCGATGACCTCCCTGTCGACGCATGACACGAAGCGCAGCGAGGACGTCCGCGCCAGGCTCAACGTCCTCTCCGAGATCGGCGACATCTGGGGTCCGTTCGCCCAGGGCGTGGTCGACCGGATGGACATCGCCAACCGTTCGCTGGCCTACCTGCTCGCCCAGACGTTCATCGGCGCGGCTCCGATCGCCCGGGAGCGGATGCACGCGTACGCCACGAAGGCCATGCGTGAGGCCTCCGACGAGACCAGCTGGACCGACCCGAACGTCGAGTTCGAGCACGAGGTGCACGCGGCCATCGACCGGGCCTACGACGACCCGGATACCGTCGAGCTCATGCGTACGGTCCTCGGGCTCGTCGCCCGCCCCGGATGGTCGAACTCCCTCAGTCAGAAGCTGGTCCAGCTCACCATGCCCGGGGTCCCCGACGTCTACCAGGGCACCGAGCTGTGGGACGAGTCGCTGGTCGACCCGGACAACCGCCGGCCGGTCGATTTCGCCGCCTGCGCCGAGCTGCTCCGCCGCAGTGACGCGCCGCCACTGGACGCCAGCGGGGCGGCCAAGCTGTGGGTGACCTCCCGTGCCCTGCGGCTGCGACGGGAACGGCCCGACCTCTTCACCGGGTACACGCCGCTGTACGCGGAGGGACCGGCCGCCGAGCACCTCGTCGCCTTCGACCGCGGCGGGGCGATCACCCTGGCGACGCGGCTGCCGTACGGACTCACGCACCAGGGCGGCTGGCGCGACACGGTGCTGCACCTCGACGGCACCTACCGCGGGCAGCTCCAGGGCCTGGAGTGGTCGGGTACGGTCGCCTTGTCGACGATCCTCGTCGACTACCCGGTGGGCCTGCTCGTCAGGCAGTGAGAGAGAAGGTCGCCATGACCCTGCGCGTGGACATCTGGTCGGACATCGCCTGCCCCTGGTGCTACATCGGCAAGCGACGTTTCGAGGCGGCGCTGGCGGACTTCGCGCATCGCGACGACGTCCGGGTGACCTGGCGTTCCTACCAGTTGGACCCGGAGCTGCCGGAGCGTTTCCAGGGCAGCGAAGCGGAGTACCTCGCGCAGGCCAAGGGGATCTCGGCCGAGCAGGCGGAGCAGATGATCGCGGTGGTCTGCGACCAGGCGGAGACCGTCGGCCTCACGTACGACTACGAGCACCTCGTCCCGGCCAACTCGCTGCGTGGCCATCAACTGCTGCACCTGGCCAGGCGGACCCCCGGCATCGATGTCGCGGCGGTGAAGGACGACCTCCTCGACGCTCACTTCGTCCGTGGCGAGGCGATCAGCGATCCTGACGTCCTGGTGGCCATCGGCGCACGGCACGGCCTCGACGAGGACGCGGTCCGCACGGCTCTGGAGGACGACGCGATCCGCGCGGAGGTGCTCGCCGACTTCCGCACGGCGCGCTCCATCGGCGTCACCGGGGTGCCGTTCTTCGTCCTGGAGGACAAGTACGCCATCTCGGGCGCGCAGCCGACCGAGCTCTTCGCCCAGGCGTTGCAGAAGGTCTGGGAGGAGACCGAGCCGGCGCCCCGCAACTTCATCACCATCGACGCCACCGACGCCCCGGCCTGCGGGCCGGAGGGCTGCGCCTGACCCTGCGCCCACCACGGCAACTGTTGGCATCAGCCGCCGCCCGCCCGACTCCTGACCGTACCGTGAATGTGTTCCCGCGCGAGACAGCGCTGACACAACGAGGAGTCAGAAGTGGTGGATCTGAGGGCCATTCCCTACAACCTGGATGATGACGGGGTCGCCTGGGTCGAGCGGACGCTGGCGTCCATGTCGCTGGACGAGAAGATCGGCCAGCTCTTCATCAACATGGGCTCGAGCCGGGACCCGGAATACCTCAAGGGTGTGCTCCGCGACTACCACATCGCCGGCGTGCGTTACCAGAAGGCCCCCGCCGCCGACATCTGGGAGCAGAACAAGGTCCTCCAGGACAACGCCACCATCCCGCTGCTGATCGCCGCGAACACCGAGGCCGGCGGCAACGGCGCGGCCAACGACGGCACCTACGTCGGCCACGAGATCAAGATCGCCGCGACCGGCGACGAGCGCTACGCCTACGAGATGGGCCGGATCTCCGGTGTCGAGGCGGCCGCCATCGGCTGCAACTGGTCCTTCGCGCCGATCGTCGACCTCAACAACAACTGGCGCAACCCGATCATCTCGGTCCGTACCTGGGACAGGACCCGGGCATGGTGCTGCGGATGAGCCTGGCATACATGAAGGGCATCCAGGAGGCCGGCATCATGCCCGCCGCCAAGCACTGGCCCGGTGACGGCATCGACGAGCGCGACCAGCATCTGTCCTCCGCCCCGAACTGGCTCTCCACCGAGGACTGGGACGCCACCTTCGGCACCGTCTACCAGGGCCTGATCGACGCCGGTCTGCCGTCGATCATGGCCGGCCACATCGCCCTGCCGAGCTACCAGAAGCACTTCGACCCGTCGATGACCGACGAGGACATCCTGCCGGCGACGCTCTGCAAGGAGATCACCACCGATCTGCTCCGCGGCAAGCTGGGCTTCAACGGTGTGGTCGTCACCGACGCCTCCCACATGGTCGCGATGAGCGGTGCGATGCCGCGCCGCGAGTTGCTGCCGGCCGCGATCAACGCCGGCTGTGACCTGTTCCTCTTCTTCAACGACCCCGACGAGGACATCGCCTGGATGAAGCAGGCCGTCGAGGACGGCACCCTCTCCCGGGAACGGCTCGACGAGGCCATCACCCGGACGCTCGGCCTGAAGGCCCGCATCGGCCTGCACCGCACCCCGCGCGAGCAGCTGCTGGCGCCGAAGGACGAGGCGCTCGCCAGCATCGGCCGCCCGGAGAACCGGGCCATCGCCGTGGAGGTCGCGGAGAAGGCGATCACGCTGGTCAAGGACCGGGACGAGCGCTTCCACCCGTTGCCCATCTCGCCGGAGAAGTACCGGCGGATCCTCGTCGTGCCCGTCGAGGGTGCCCCGAACCCGATGGCCTCCCTGGGCGGTGGCGCCGGACACCCCGCCGACCGACTGGCCGCCAAGCTCTGCGAGCGCGGCTACCAGGCGAGCGTCTACGAGTCGCTCAAGCGCAAGGCCGCCGGCAAGGGCGAGGAGGAGCTCGCGAAGCTGGTGATGAGCGCGTACGAGGGCAAGGCGCCGATCTCCGACCTGACCGACAACTACGACCTGGTCATCTCCGCCGCCAAGGTCGAGGGGCTGATGCAGCCGATCGAGCGGGTCTACTGGCCCTCCACCAAGGGGACCCTGGACATCCCGTGGTACGTGCACGAGATCCCGACGATCTTCGTCTCGTTCCACTCGCCCAACCACCTGCCGGACGTTCCCCAGGTGAAGACCTTCATCAACGCGTACGACGACAAGGACTTCACCCTGGACGCGGTGCTCGACAAGCTCGAGGGCCGCTCTGAGTTCACCGGGGTATCCCCGGTCGATGCCCTCGGCGGCCTGCGCGACAGCCTCATCTGACCTCCTTCTCCCCACCAGCGCTCGGACAGGACGACTCCCATGACCCCCAGGCCCATGCCCGGCACCGCACCCGCGGCCGCCCAGGTGCTGCTCGACTTCGTTCCCACCAAGGATTTCTTCGTCGGCATCGACTCCGACGGGTGCGCCATGGACGCCATGGACATCAAGCACCAGGAGTGCTTCACCCCTGCCTACATCAAGGCCTGGGACCTGCAGCCCATCTCCACCCTGGCGCGCCAGACCGCGCTGTTCGTCAACCTGGGCTCCATCACCCGCGGCCTCAACCGCTGGCTGGCCCTGCGGCAGGTGCTCGACCTGCTGCGGGACCGCACCGAGGTGGCCGAGCGGGGCGTGGTGATCCCCGAGTACCCGGAGCTGACCGCGTTCATCGAGTCGGACCACCCGCTGTCGGACAAGGGGTCGCCGCCTTCGCCGCCGAGCACCCCTCCCCCACCGTGGACCGGATGATCGCCTGGGGCAATGACGTGAACGCCCGGATCGCCGACATGGTGCACGGCTGTGGCCCGTTCCCCGGCGTCCGCGAGGCGATGGCGACGATGTTCGACAGCGTCGACGAGATGACCGTCTCCGCCACGCCGCTCGACGCCCTCAAGCGGGAGTGGACCGAGCACGGCCTGGCCCCGTACATGCACGTGATCGCGGGCCAGGAGATGGGCTCGAAGGCCGAGCACGTCGAGTACGCCGCGAAGGGCAAGTACGCCGACGACCACATCATGCTGATCGGGGACGCACCGGGCGACCGGGACGCCGCCGCCAAGGTGGGTGTGCAGTACTACCCGATCCTGCCGGGTCGGGAGAAGGAGTCCTGGCTCCGGTTCACCGCGGAGGCGCTGCCGCGATTCCTCGCCGGGACGTACGCCGGCGCCTACCAGCAGCAACTGATCGACGAGTTCAACGCGATGCTGCCCGCAGAGGTGCCGTGGGAGACGATCTCCGGCCATCGCGCCATCAGCATGCCGACGGTCAAGTAGTCCACCCGAACCACGAAGGGAACAGCCCATGCCCCGACTCGTCGACCTCACCGCCAAGCCCTATGCACTCGATGCCGACCAGATCGGATGGGTCGAGGACACCATCGCCTCGATGACCGACGAGGAGAAGGTCGGCCAGCTCTTCACCAATCTGTTCTTCTTCGGCGGGGACCCGTTCTCCGGCAACACTCTGAGCAACAAGGAGATCCTGGACCGCTACCACATCGGCGGCGCGCGCTACAACGGCGGCACGTCCGACCAGGTCCAGCAGCTACTCAACGAGCTGCAGCGCGACTCGAAGATCCCGCTGCTGATCGCGGCCAACTGTGACGCCGGGGGGAACGGCGCCTGCAAGGACGGCACGTACGTGGCCTCCGGCGCGCAGTGCGAAGCCTCCCGCGACACGGCCGTGGCCCGCGCCGCCGGCTACGTCTCGGGGCGCGAGGAGTCCGCGCTGGGGTCAACGTGAACTTCGACCCCTGCGTGGACATCCTGTCCAACTGGCGCAACACCATCGTCAACACCCGGGCGTACGGGACGAACGCCGAAGACGTGATCACCTACACCTCGGCATACATCGAGGGCCTGAAGCAGTCGGAGGTCATCTGCTGCATCAAGCACTTCCCGGGCGACGGCGACGAGGAGCGCGACCAGCACCTGGTGCTGGGCAACAACTCGCTGAGCGTCGACGAATGGGACGCCTCCTACGGGAAGGTCTACCGGCACCACATCGACAACGGCGTGGAGATGTTCATGGCCGGCCACATCGCCGTCCCCGCCTACCAGAAGGCCCTCGTGCCCGGTCTGCAGGACAAGGACATCCTGCCCGCCACCCTCGCCCCTGAGCTGGCCACCGGTCTGCTCAAGGAGAAGCTCGACTTCAACGGCATGCTGATCACCGACGCCTCGCACATGCTCGGCATGACGTCGGCCATGCGGCGCGAGGACTACGTGCCGGCCGCGATCGCGGCGGGCTGTGACATGTTCCTGTTCTTCAACGACATCGATGAGGACTGGAACTTCATGCTCAAGGGCTACCGCGACGGGGTGATCACCGAGGAGCGGATGACCGACGCGCTGCGCCGCATCCTCGGCCTGAAGGCCAAGCTGCGGCTGCACGAGAAGAAGGCGGCCGGCACACTGCTCAAGCAGCCCGAGGACCTCGCGGTCGTCGGCTGTGCGGAGCACCTGCAGCTGCGCGCCGAGGCCGCCGACAAGGGCATCACCCTGGTCAAGAACACCCTCGACCAGCTCCCGCTCAACCCGATCGACCACAAGCGGATCAGGCTCTACTACCTGAGCGGCGAGAAGGGCGGCATCATCGACGCCGGCGACGCGACGGTCGAAGCCGTCAAGGCCGAGCTGGAGTCCCGCGGCTACCAGGTCACCGTCAACGACGGCACCACCCGGATCAAGGGCCCCACGCTGACCTATCGGGCCGAGGTCGACGCAGCGCTCATCGTCGCCGAGGTGATCGGCTACGGAGCGCAGAACACCTACCGGATCCAGTGGAAGACCGCGATGAGCAACGAGTGCCCGTGGTACGTCCACGAGGTGCCGACCTTCATGGTGTCGTTCAACTACACCACGCATCTCCACGACGCGACGATGGTGAAGTGCTACGTCAACGCGTACGCCGCCAACGAGGAGACCATCCGCCAGACCCTCGACAAGCTCGAGGGGAAGTCGCCATTCAAGGGCACGCCGAACGAGCTGGTCTGGACCGACAAGTGGCAGGCCCGCGTCTGACCAGCCCTGAAACCCTTTAGGCTTCGGCTCATGAAGCCGACGCCTGATCTGTACGACGAGTACGGGGACACCCTCGCCAGCTGCTGGCTGCAGTTCCGCCAGTTCGGGCGGAGAAAGGCCTTCGAGGGCACCGTCACGACCGTCCGCTGCTTCCAGGACAATGTGCTGCTGAAGTCGGTCCTGGGTGAGCCCGGTCGCGGCAGGGTGCTCGTCGTCGACGGCGGTGGCTCCCTCGAGGCCGCGCTCGTCGGGGACGTCATCGCGGGCCTCGGGGCCGACAACGCATGGGAGGGCGTGATCGTCAACGGCGTCGTCCGGGACAGCCCGGCGCTTGCCGAGGTGGACCTCGGCATCAAAGCCCTCGGTACCAACCCTCGCAAGAGCCGCAAGGACGGCATCGGCGAACGTGACGTGCCGGTCACCTTCGGGGGCGTCACGTTCGCTCCGGGTGCTCATCTGGTCAGCGACGAGGACGGCATCGTCGTCTTCCGCTGACCGATCACGGTCAGTCGGCGATCAATCAGCGATCAGTCCGCGATCAGTTCGCGGTCCGGATGCGCCTGCTGCCAGCCGTCGATCGCCCGGGTCCAGTCCTGGCCGTCGAAGGTCACCACCGAGGCGGGGAACAGCGAGTCCTCCTCGCGCAGCATGTGCTCGTGCAACTCGAGCACCTCGTCGGCGAAGGCCTGGCGGTGGCTGGCGTCGGTGACGTCCAGGGTGGCGAGGAACGCGGCGAGAGCACGATGTTCCTCGACGAGCGGGCGGATGTAGTCGGCGAAGTCGTCGGGGTAGCGCTCGACCATCACCGCGAACAGGCCGCCCTCCTCCCCCTGCCAGTGGTCCTCCAACTCAACCGCCAGCCGGGCGACCTCCTCACGGGCCAGGTCGTACTCCCCCGCGTCCATCGCCCGCCTCGCGGCGTCGGCCAGATCACGGGAGCTGTTGTGCTCCGCGTAGTAGTCGCGGATCAGCGTCATGTCCTGGCAGCCGCAGTAGTTGCACATGCCGCGATCCTCACACGTCGATTTCTGACGGTCAAGGACGCAGTAATGGCGCGGCCCCCGAACGCCAGTAGGCCCGCCCCCTTGCGGGGACGGGCCTACTGTGCTGCGATCAGCGGTGCCTGATCAGCGCGACGAGTGCGCCAGGATCACTTGAGGATCTTGGTGACGTTGCCGGCGCCGACGGTGCGGCCACCCTCACGGATGGCGAACTTCAGGCCCTCTTCCATGGCGATGGGGTGAATGAGCTTCACCTTCATGTCGGTGTTGTCACCAGGCATGACCATGTCGACACCCTCGGGCAGCTCGATGGCCCCGGTGACGTCGGTGGTGCGGAAGTAGAACTGCGGGGAGTAGTGCGCGAAGAACGGCTTGTGACGGCCGCCCTCCTCCTTGTTCAGGATGTAGACGCGGCCCTCGAACTCGGTGTGCGGGGTGACCGAACCGGGCTTGCAGACGACCATGCCGCGCTGCACGTCTTCCTTCTTGGTGCCACGCAGCAGCAGACCGACGTTCTCGCCGGCCTCGCCGGTGTCGAGCAGCTTGCGGAACATCTCGACGCCGGTGACCGTGGTGGTCTGGGTGGCGTCGTGGATGCCGACGATCTCGACCTGCTCGTTGACCTTGATCACGCCGCGCTCGATACGACCGGTGACGACGGTGCCACGACCGGTGATCGTGAAGACGTCCTCGACGGGCATCAGGAAGGGCTTGTCGGTCTCACGGGCCGGGGTCGGGATGTAGTCGTCGACGGCCTCCATCAGGTCCTCGATGGACTTGGTCCACTTCGGGTCACCCTGCAGCGCCTGGTAGGCGGAGATCTGGACGACCGGGCAGTCCTCGTCGAACTCCTGGGACGCCAGCAGCTCGCGGACCTCCATCTCGACGAGCTCGATGAGCTCGGGGTCGTCGACCATGTCGCACTTGTTCAGCGCGACGACCATGGCCGGCACGCCCACCTGGCGGGCGAGCAGCACGTGCTCGCGCGTCTGCGGCATCGGGCCGTCGGTCGCGGCCACGACCAGGATGGCGCCGTCCATCTGGGCAGCACCGGTGATCATGTTCTTGACGTAGTCGGCGTGACCCGGGCAGTCAACGTGCGCGTAGTGCCGCTTCTCGGTCTGGTACTCGATGTGAGCGATCGAGATGGTGATACCGCGCTGACGCTCCTCGGGGCCTTGTCGATGGAGTCGAAGGGGGACTCCTCGTTCAGGTCCGGGTACTTGTCGTGGAGCACCTTCGAGATCGCCGCGGTCAGAGTGGTCTTGCCGTGGTCGATGTGCCCGATGGTGCCGATGTTGACGTGCGGCTTGGTCCGCTCGAACTTGGCCTTTGCCACTGGGGCTCCTTCTTGATGGTCGCCTCACTGGTTGCGAGGCGCGCGTTGATTTCTACCGGTCTGACGACTTGCCGGGTCCCCGGAGGGTGACCCGGACAAGTTTTCTGCACCGGCGCCGCATAGTCAAACCGCGGATATACTACCCGGTCAATCGTATGCGGCGCCGAACAGGAGCGCAGGCGATCACTCGCCGCCGCGGGCCTTCTGGACGATCTCGTCGGAGACGTTCTTCGGCGTCTCCGCGTAGGAGTTGAACTCCATGGAGTAGGACGCCTGGCCCGAGGTCTTGGAGCGCAGGTCACCGACGTAACCGAACATCTCCGACAGCGGGACGAGGGCGTGGACGACCTTGTTGCCGTGCTGGTCCTCCATCGACTGGACCTGGCCACGACGGGCGTTCAGGTCACCGATGACGGTGCCGAGGTAGTCCTCGGGAGTGGTCACGTCGACGGACATGACCGGCTCGAGCAGCACGGGGTTGGCCTTCTTCGCGGCCTCCTTGAAGGCCATCGAACCGGCGATCTTGAACGCGAGCTCCGAGGAGTCGACGTCGTGGTAAGCGCCGTCGACCAGGGTCACCTTGACGTCCTCGACGGGGTAGCCCGCGAGGACACCGAACTGCATGGCCTCCTGGACACCGGCGTCGACCGAGGGGATGTACTCCTTGGGGATGCGGCCACCGGTGACGGCGTTGACGAACTCGTAGCCCGAGCCCGGCTCCTGCGGCTCGAGGTTGATGATGACGCGACCGTACTGGCCCGAACCACCCGACTGCTTCTTGTGGGTGTACTCGAACTTCTCGACCGCCTTGCGGAGCGACTCGCGGTAGGCCACCTGCGGCTTGCCGATGTTGGCCTCGACGTGGAACTCACGCTTCATCCGGTCGATCAGCACGTCGAGGTGGAGCTCGCCCATGCCGGCGATGATGGTCTGGCCGGTCTCCTCGTCGGTGTGCACCTGGAAGGTCGGGTCCTCCTCGGCGAGACGCTGGATCGCGATGCCGAGCTTCTCCTGGTCGGCCTTCGACTTCGGCTCGATCGCCTGTTCGATGACCGGGGCCGGGAACGTCATGGACTCGAGCACGACCGGGTTGGCCGGATCGCAGAGGGTGTCGCCGGTGCCGGTGTCCTTCAGGCCCATCACGGCGACGATCTGACCGGCACCGATGGAGGCGATCTCCTCACGCTTGTTGGCGTGCATCTGGTAGATCTTGCCGATCCGCTCCTTCTTGCCCTTGACCGAGTTGAGCACGGTGGAGCCGGTGTCGAGACGACCGGAGTAGACCCGGATGTAGGTCAGACGGCCCAGGTGCGGGTCGGCGGCGATCTTGAAGGCCAGCATGGCCAGCGGCTCGCTGTCGGCCGGGTGACGCTCGATCACCACGGACTCGTCATTCGGCTTGAAGCCCTGGATCGCGGGGATGTCCAGCGGCGACGGCAGGTAGTCGACGACCGCGTCGAGCAGCGGCTGGACGCCCTTGTTCTTGAACGCGGTGCCGCAGAACACGGCGGTGATGGAGCTGGACAGCACGGCCCGACGGACGGCGGCCTTGAGCTCGGGGACGGTGAACTCCTCGCCGCCGAGGTACTTCTCCATGAACTCGTCGTCGTTCTCGGCGATGACCTCGAGCAGCTCGGCGTGAGCGGCGTCGGCCTTGTCCTTGAGGTCGGCCGGGATCTCCTCGACCTCGTAGTCCTCGCCGACCACGGTCTCGCCGCGCCACACGAGGGCGCGCATCTCGACCAGGTCGATGACGCCGTAGAAGCCACCCTCGGAGCCGAGCGGCAGCTGCATCACGGCGGCGGTCGCGCCCAGGCGGGTCCGGATGGTCTCGACGGCATGGTCGAAGTCGGCACCCGTACGGTCGAGCTTGTTGACGAAGCAGATGCGCGGGACACCGTACTTGTCGGCCTGACGCCACACGGTCATCGACTGAGGCTCGACACCGGCGACGCCGTCGAACACGGCCACCGCGCCGTCGAGGACGCGCAGCGAGCGCTCCACCTCGACGGTGAAGTCCACGTGGCCGGGAGTGTCGATGATGTTGATCTGGATGTCGTGCCAGTGGCAGGTGGTGGCGGCGGAGGTGATGGTGATGCCGCGCTCCTGCTCCTGCTCCATCCAGTCCATCGTGGCGCCGCCCTCGTGCACCTCACCGATCTTGTAGTTGATACCGGTGTAGAACAGAATGCGCTCGGTGGTGGTGGTCTTACCGGCGTCAATGTGCGCCATGATCCCGATGTTGCGGACCTTGGCGAGGTTGGTTTCAATCTCGACAGCCACGAAGGGTACCTCTCGTCATGTGTGCGGTCATCTCCCGGATTGACCGCACGTGGCGGCGCGACCGGTGGTCAGTGAAGTGGTGGCCGACGCACGTCTCGAGGACGACGCGGCCGGATAGGCGTGCGACACGCGACCCTGCACAGGGTACGACGACGGGCGCCGACGACCCAACCCGCGTGGTACGCGAGCGCTGCGTACCTCCGCTGTGGATCATCAGCGCCCGGCGCCGTGAAGCAGGGTGTGTCACCAACGGTAATGAGCGAAAGCCTTGTTGGCCTCGGCCATCTTGTGGGTGTCCTCGCGACGCTTCACCGAAGCGCCCAGGCCGTTGGAGGCGTCGAGGATCTCGTTCATCAGGCGCTCGGCCATGGTCTTCTCGCGGCGGTCGCGAGAGAACCCGACGAGCCAGCGCAGCGCGAGGGTGGTGGCACGGGCGGGCTTGACCTCGACCGGGACCTGGTAGGTGGCGCCACCGACACGGCGGGACTTGACCTCGAGGGCGGGCTTCACATTGTCCAGCGCGCGCTTCAGGGTCTGTACGGGGTCGACGCCGGACTTGGTCCGGGTGCCCTCCAGAGCGGTGTAGACGATGTTCTGCGCGACGGACTTCTTGCCGTCGACGAGCACCTTGCTGACCAGCTGGCTCACCAGGGGCGAGCCGTAGACCGGATCGGCGGGCATGGGGCGACGGGGCGCGGGACCCTTACGAGGCATTACTTCTCCTTCTTCGCACCGTAGCGGCTGCGGGCCTGCTTACGGTTCTTGACGCCCTGGGTGTCCAGCGAGCCGCGGATGATCTTGTAGCGAACGCCCGGGAGGTCCTTCACACGACCGCCACGCACGAGCACCATCGAGTGCTCCTGGAGGTTGTGGCCGACACCCGGGATGTACGCCGTCACCTCGACGCCGCTGGAGAGGCGCACACGGGCGACCTTCCGCAGGGCCGAGTTCGGCTTCTTCGGGTGGTGGTGTAGACGCGGGTGCAGACGCCACGACGCTGCGGAGAGCCCTTGAGGGCAGGCGTCTTGCTCTTCGTCGCCTTGTCGGTCCGGCCCTTGCGGACCAGCTGCTGGATAGTTGGCACCGGCTGGTATCTCTTTCCGTTGTCGGGCTCACCCGAAGCCCGGGCCCGCCCTGTGTCGTACGACCCCTGTGCGGGGGTCTGGATGACTCCTCTGCTGCGATCCCCTGCCCGGGAGAGCACGACCCGCGCGGGGTGGAAACCCACACGCGACGTCGGCTCCTGGAAGCGGGACGACCGCGGATCGCGGCTCTGCCAAGGGTGTTCCGGAGGGCCTACGGCGGCCGACACCGCGTACGACGCGATGCGGCTCCTCGCCGGGGTTCTTCCTCGATCGGCCTAGGTTCGGCCGACCACCTCATGTGCGGGCGCTGCGACTGGTCCGGTCATGCCGGACACAGGTACCAAGGTTACCGACTTCTACGGCTCTGGTCAAAACGTGTGTGCCGGTGCCCCTCAGCTTACCGGAAACGCCGTGGGGGCGCCCCTTTCAGGGCACCCCCACGGCGTTGTACTGCGTGACGCTTCAGCAGCGGATCAGCGGTAGCCACCCATGTCGAAGTCGTCCAGCGGCGGGACCGAGGTCCCGGCGCCCGACATGAGGTCGTAGTCGTACGCCTCGTAGCTCGCCATCGTGTAGGCCGCCGCCTTGGCCTCCGGGGTCGGCTCGACCCGGATGTTGCGGTAGCGGTCCAGACCGGTGCCGGCCGGGATGAGCTTGCCGAGGATCACGTTCTCCTTCAGGCCCACCAGCGAGTCCGACTTGCCGTGGATGGCGGCGTCGGTCAGGACCTTGGTGGTCTCCTGGAAGGAGGCCGCGGACAACCACGAGTCGGTGGCGAGCGAGGCCTTCGTGATGCCCATCAGGACCGGACGGCCCTGGGCCGGCTGGCCACCCTCGGCGACGACCTTGCGGTTGCGCGCGACGTACGACGGACGATCGACGAGCTCACCGGGGAGCAGATCGGTGTCGCCCGACTCGAGGACCGTCACCCGACGCAGCATCTGGCGGATGATGATCTCCAGGTGCTTGTCGTGGATCGGAGCGCCCTGGGTGCCGTACACCTTCTGGACCTCGTCCACGAGGTGCTGCTGCACCGCCGCGACACCGAGGACCTCGAGCACGTCCTGCGGGTCGAGCTGGCCGTTGCTCAGCTGCTGGCCGACGCCGACGTGGTCGCCGTCCTCCACCAGCAGACGGGCACGACGGCCGAGTGCGATCTCGATCTCCTCGGCGCCGTCGTCCGGCACGATGAACATCCGGCGGCCACGATCGGTCGTCTCCATCCGGATCCGGCCGGCCGACCCCGCGATGGGTGCCTTCGCCTTCGGGGACCGCGCCTCGAAGAGCTCCACGACACGCGGCAGACCCTGGGTGATGTCGTCCCCGGCCACACCACCGGTGTGGAAGGTACGCATCGTCAGCTGGGTGCCGGGCTCACCGATCGACTGCGCCGCGACGATACCCACGGCCTCGCCGACGTCGACGAGCTTGCCGGTGGCCAGCGAGCGGCCGTAGCACATCGCGCAGGTGCCGGAGGTGGACTCACAGGTGAGCACCGAACGGACCTTGACGTGCGTGATGCCGTTGTCGATCAGCATCTTGATGTTGACGTCGCCGAGGTCCACACCGGCCTGCAGCAGCACCTCGCCGTCGGCATCGGTGATGTCGGTGGCCAGGCACCGGGCGTACACCGCGGTCTCGATCGTCGGGTCCGCCACCAGGACGCCGTTCTTCTCCAGCGCGATCCGCTTGGTCAGGCCCGACTCGGTGCCACAGTCCTCCTCGCGGATGATGACGTCCTGGGAGACGTCGACCAGACGACGGGTCAGGTAACCCGAGTCGGCCGTCCGCAGGGCGGTGTCGGCCTGTCCCTTCCGGCCACCATGGGTGGAGATGAAGTACTCCAGCACGGTCAGGCCCTCACGGAAGTTGGACTTGATCGGCGAGGGGATGATGTCGCCCTTCGGGTTGGCCACCAGGCCTCGCATGGCGGCGATCTGACGCATCTGCGTCATGTTCCCTCGAGCACCGGAGTGCACCATCATGTAGATCGGGTTGGTGTGGGAGAAGTTCCGCTCCATCGCATCGGTCAGCTCGGCGGTCGCCTGCTGCCACAGCTCGATCAGGTTGGAACGACGCTCCTCGGCGGTGGACTTGCCGCGCTCGTACTGCTTGTCGATCGCGGTCGCCTTGGCCTCGTAGCGGGCGATCAGCTCGGGCTTGCTGTCCGGGGTCTGGATGTCGGAGACCGACACCGTCGCGCCCGACCGCGGGGCCCAGCCGAAGCCGAGGTCCTTCAGGTTGTCCAGGGCGGTCGCGACGTCGACCTTCGGGTAGCGCTCGGCCAGGTCGTTGACGATCCGGCCCAGCGGCTTCTTCGAGACCTCGTAGTTGACGAACGGGAAGTCCGCCGGCAGTGCCTCGTTGAAGATCGTCCGCCCGAGGGTGGTCTCCAGCATGATGGAGCCGTCCTCGCGCAGCTGCAGGCCCTCCGGCGGGACGATGTCCTTCATCCGGATGGTCACCTTGGAGCCGAGCTTGATCTGGCCGAGGTCGAAGGCCATCCGCGCCTCCGCCGGATCGCGGAACACGCGACCCTCCCCGATCAGGCCGTCGCGCTCCTGGGTGAGGAAGTACATGCCGATGATCATGTCCTGGGTCGGCAGGGTGACGGGGCGACCGTCGGCCGGCTTCAGGATGTTGTTCGTCGACAGCATGAGGATCCGGGCCTCGGCCTGGGCCTCCGCGCTCAGCGGGAGGTGGACGGCCATCTGGTCACCGTCGAAGTCGGCGTTGAAGGCCGTGCAGACGAGCGGGTGGAGCTGGATGGCCTTGCCCTCGATCAGCTGCGGCTCGAAGGCCTGGATGCCGAGGCGGTGCAGCGTAGGTGCACGGTTGAGCAGCACCGGATGCTCGGTGATGACCTCTTCGAGGACGTCCCAGACGCGCGGGTCCTTGCGCTCGACCATGCGCTTGGCCGCCTTGACGTTCTGCGCGTGGTTGAGGTCGGTCAGCCGCTTCATCACGAAGGGCTTGAACAGCTCCAGGGCCATCGTCTTGGGCAGACCGCACTGGTGCAGCTGCAGCTGCGGGCCGACCACGATGACCGAACGGCCCGAGTAGTCGACGCGCTTGCCCAGCAGGTTCTGGCGGAACCGGCCCTGCTTGCCCTTCAGCATGTCGGAGATCGACTTCAGCGGG
Organism: Raineyella fluvialis; assembly: GCF_009646095.1. Taxonomy (NCBI): domain Bacteria; kingdom Bacillati; phylum Actinomycetota; class Actinomycetes; order Propionibacteriales; family Propionibacteriaceae; genus Raineyella; species Raineyella fluvialis. Next base: position 587,644 of record NZ_CP045725.1, read on the forward strand.
CGGTTGCCCGGGCCGGTCACCGGCCGGCCGCGACGGCCGTTGTCGAACAGCGAGTCGACGGCCTCCTGCAGCATCCGCTTCTCGTTGTTGACGATGATCTCGGGCGCGCCGAGGTCAAGGAGTCGCTTGAGGCGGTTGTTGCGGTTGATGACGCGACGGTAGAGGTCGTTCAGGTCGGAGGTCGCGAAGCGGCCACCGTCGAGCTGCACCATCGGGCGCAGGTCCGGCGGGATGACCGGGACGGCATCCAGCACCATGCCCTCAGGCGAGTTGCCGGTCTGCAGGAACGCGGAGACGACCTTGAGGCGCTTCAGCGCGCGGGTCTTCCGCTGGCCCTTGCCGTTGCGGATGATGGTGCGCAGGTTCTCCGACTCCAGCTGGAGGTCGAAGTCACGCAGCCGCTGCTGGATCGCCGCGGCACCCATGGAGCCGGAGAAGTAGCGGCCGAAGCGCGTCTTCATCTCGCGGTAGAGCACCTCGTCACCCTCGAGGTCCTGGACCTTGAGGCCCTTGAACCGGTCCCAGACGGCGTCGAGCCGGTCGATCTCGCGCTGGCCGCGATCGCGCAGCAGCTTGATCTCCTTCTCGGCCTGGGCCCGGACCTTGCGGTTCATGTCGGCGGAGGCGCCCTCGGACTCCAGCTTCTCGAGGTCCTCCTCGAGCTTGCGCATCTTCTGCTCGATGGCGGAGTCGCGCTGCTTGCCGCGGTTGGCCTTCTCCTGGTTGATCTTCGCCTCGAGCGAGGGCAGGTCGCGGTGACGCGCCTCCTCGTCGACCTTCGTGATCATGTACGCGGCGAAGTAGATGACCTTCTCCAGGTCCTTCGGCGCGATGTCGAGGAGGTAGCCGAGCCGGCTCGGGACGCCCTTGAAGTACCAGATGTGCGTCACCGGGGCGGCCAGCTCGATGTGGCCCATCCGGTCGCGGCGGACGTTGGAGCGGGTGACCTCCACGCCACAGCGCTCACAGACGATGCCCTTGAACCGGACTCGCTTGTACTTGCCGCAGTAGCACTCCCAGTCCCGGGTGGGACCGAAGATCTTCTCGCAGAAAAGGCCGTCCCGCTCCGGCTTCAGGGTGCGGTAGTTGATGGTCTCCGGCTTCTTCACCTCGCCGTGGGACCAGCCGCGGATGTCCTCGGCCGTGGCCAGGCCGATCCGTAGTTCGTCGAAGGAGTTCGCGTCGTGCACGATGTATCTCTTCCTCCCGCCTCGTCAGACGGGCTGATAGTCCTGAAAGAGTTGCTGGTGGGTGAGGGAAGTCAGCCCTGGGCCATGACGTCCGGTCCCGGGCGGCGACGCAGGTCGACACCCAGGCCGTCGGGCACGCGGTAGCTCTCGTCCTCGGCGTCGCGCAGGTCCTGCACGACGCCGTCCGAGGAGAGGACCTCCACGTTCAGGCACAGCGACTTCATTTCCTTGATCAGGACCTTGAAGGACTCGGGGATGCCCGGCTCGGGGATGTTCTCGCCCTTGACGATGGCCTCGTAGACCTTCACACGACCCGACACGTCGTCGGACTTGATGGTGAGCAGCTCCTGCAGTGCCCAGGCGGCGCCGTACGCCTCCAGGGCCCACACCTCCATCTCACCGAAGCGCTGACCACCGAACTGCGCCTTACCACCCAGCGGCTGCTGGGTGATCATCGAGTACGGGCCGGTGGAGCGGGCGTGGATCTTGTCGTCCACCAGGTGGTGCAGCTTCAGCATGTACATGTAGCCGACGCCGATCGGCTCGGGGAACGGCTCGCCGGAGCGACCGTCGAAGAGCCGCGCCTTGCCGCTCCCCTGCATGACCTTGAGCCCGTCGCGGTTCGGCAGGCCGTACTCCAACAGGCCGGCGAGCTCCTTGTCGGTGGCGCCGTCGAAGACCGGGGTGGCGAGGCGCTGGTCGCCCTCCACCCGGCCCAGACCGACGGACCGCAGGCGCTCGGCCCACGGCTCCTCGACCTCGGTGACGTCCCAGCCGGTCTTGGCGATCCAGCCGAGGTGCAGCTCCATCACCTGACCGACGTTCATCCGGGAGGGAACGCCGAGCGGGTTGAGGATGATGTCGACCGGGGTACCGTCCTCGAGGAACGGCATGTCCTCGGCCGGCAGGATCTTGGAGATGACGCCCTTGTTGCCGTGACGGCCGGCGAGCTTGTCACCGATGGAGATCTTGCGCTTCTGGGCGACGTAGACGCGGACCATCTGGTTCACGCCGGGGGCCAGGTCGTCACCGTTGTCGCGGTCGAAGACCTGGATCCCGATGATGGTGCCGGACTCACCGTGCGGGACCTTCATCGAGGTGTCGCGGACCTCGCGGGCCTTCTCGCCGAAGATGGCGCGCAGCAGGCGCTCCTCGGAGGTCATCTCGGTCTCGCCCTTGGGCGTGACCTTGCCGACCAGGATGTCGCCCGTGGTGACCTCGGCGCCGATGCGGATGATGCCGCGCTCGTCGAGGTCGGCCAGCATCTCGTCGGAGACGTTGGGGATGTCGCGGGTGATCTCCTCGGCACCGAGCTTGGTGTCGCGGGCGTCGACCTCGTGCTCCTCGATGTGGATCGAGGTGAGCACGTCGTCCTGCACCAGGCGCTGGGACAGGATGATCGCGTCCTCGTAGTTCAGGCCGTTCCACGGCATGAACGCGACGAGCAGGTTGCGGCCCAGCGACAGCTCACCGTTGTCGGTGCAGGGGCCGTCGGCCAGCGGAGTGCCGACCTCGACGCGCTGCCCGACGGCCACCAGCGGGCGCTGGTTGACGCAGGTGCCGGCGTTGGAGCGGACGAACTTCTCCAGCTTGTACGCCGACAGGGTGCCGTCGTCGTTGGAGACCTCGATCACGTCGCCGGTGACGGAGGTGACCCCACCGGCCTTCTTGGCCAGGGTGACGTCGCCGGCGTCGACCGCGGCGCGGTACTCCATGCCGGTGCCGACGAACGGGGACTCCGAGCGGACCAGCGGCACCGCCTGGCGCTGCATGTTCGACCCCATCAGGGCCCGGGAGGCGTCGTCGTGCTCGAGGAACGGGATCAGGGCGGTGGCCACCGACACCATCTGGCGCGGGGACACGTCCATGTAGTCGATCTGCGAGCTGGTCAGGGTGTCGACGTCACCGTGACGCTTGCGGACCAGGATGCGCTCGTCGACGAAGGAACCGTCCTCGCGCAGCGGCGCGTTGGCCTGGGCGATGACGTAACGGTCCTCGACGTCCGCGGTCAGGTAGTCGATCTCCTCGGTCACCTTGCCGTCGACCACGCGACGGTACGGGGTCTCGATGAAGCCGAACGCGTTGACCCGGGCGAACGACGCGAGCGAGCCGATCAGGCCGATGTTCGGGCCTTCAGGGGTCTCGATCGGGCACATCCGGCCGTAGTGCGACGGGTGGACGTCACGGACCTCCATGCCGGCGCGGTCACGGGACAGACCACCCGGCCCCAGGGCGGACAGGCGCCGCTTGTGGGTCAGTCCGGCCAGCGGGTTGTTCTGGTCCATGAACTGCGACAGCTGCGAGGTGCCGAAGAACTCCTTCAGCGCCGCCACCACCGGACGGATGTTGATCAGCGTCTGCGGGGTGATCGCCTCGATGTCCTGGGTGGTCATCCGGTCCCGGACGACGCGCTCCATGCGGCCCAGGCCGGTGCGGAGCTGGTTCTGGATCAGCTCACCGACCGTACGCAGACGACGGTTGCCGAAGTGGTCGATGTCGTCCACCTCGACCAGGACGTCCTCGACCTCACCGTTGGCGTCGACGCCAGGCAGCGAGGTCTGGCCGTCGTGCAGCGCCACGACGTAGCGGATGGACGCGACGATGTCGTCGATCGTCAGCACCTGCTGGTCGAAGGCCAGGCCGACGCCGAGCTTCTTGTTGATCTTGTAGCGACCCACCTTGGCCAGGTCGTACCGCTTCGGGTTGAAGTAGTAGTTCTCCAGCAGGTTCTTGGCCGCCTCGACGGTCGGCGGCTCACCCGGACGCAGCTTGCGGTAGATGTCCAGCAGGGCATCGTCCTGGCCGGTGGTGTGGTCCTTCTCCAGCGTGTGCCGGATGGATTCGAACTGGCCGAACTCCTCGAGGATCCGCTCGTTCGTCCACCCGAGAGCCTTGAGCAGCACGGTCACCGACTGCTTGCGCTTGCGGTCGAGCCGGACGCCGACCTGGTCACGCTTGTCGACCTCGAACTCCAGCCACGCGCCGCGCGAGGGGATGATCTTGCAGGTGTAGATGTCCTTGTCGGACGTCTTGTCCGGGGTCTTCTCGAAGTAGACACCCGGGGAACGGACCAGCTGCGACACGACGACGCGCTCGGAACCGTTGATGATGAAGGTGCCCTTCTCCGTGACCAGGGGGAAGTCACCCATGAACACCGTCTGCGACTTGATCTCGCCGGTGTCGTTGTTCATGAACTCCGCGGTGACGAACAGCGGCGCGGAGTAGGTGGCGTCCTTCTCCTTGCACTCGTCGACCGAGTTCTTCGGGTCCTCGAAACGGTGGTCGCGGAACGACAGCGACATCGTCTCGGAGAAGTCCTCGATGGGCGAGATCTCCTCGAAGATCTCCTCCAGGCCGGACTTGGTGTTGATATCGGTGCGGCCCTGCTCGAGGGCCTCTTCCACCGACGCCTTCCAGGCGTCGTTACCGACCAACCAATCGAACGACTTGATCTGGAGATCAAGCAGGTGGGGCACCTGCAAGGGTTCGTGGATCTTCGCGAACGAGATACGTCCCGTCGAGGAGATGACGTCGGTGTTCTTCGAGGCAATGCGCGCGGCGGCCAACAGTTTGGTCCTTCCAGAACTGGCAGGCGATGTGGTGCCAGTGCCACGCAACCAGGGACAGCGCCGCCCACACACACTCCCTCGTGAACAGGGGAAGGTGCGGGGAAGGCTCTCTATGGCGGCAGGCGACAACAGGCAAACGCCGACACTACCCGCACATGCGGAAAAACGCAAACGCAAAAGCATAGCTCATGCTCGGTGCGTCGCCCAGACTACCCTCCAGCGTGTCGGCCTGCCAGCCGGACCAGAATGAACACCGGGCAACGCCTGAGGGACGACCCGCACAGCAGTCGCGCGGCCGGCCCCCGTACGACCCCTAGGGGGCCGTACGGGGGTCATGCTACGCCACCGGGCGACGCCGGGGACAGTCGATCATCGCTGCCGGACGCGTCACGGACCTGCTCGGGCCCGACTCGGAGCTGGCCTCGGCCACGGCCTCAGGCGTTGGGCGCGAGGTCGGTGCCGGCACCGCGGCGGCGGACCGTCGGGGCCGCCGCGGGCGCGACGTAGGCGGGGTCATCCTCCGCCCCGACCGGCACGAACCCGGCGTCGGCGATCATCTGCAGGTCGGCGGCGCCGGCCTGCCCCTCGGACGTCAGGTAGTCACCGAGGAAGATGGAGTTCGCCACCTCCAGGCCGAGCGGCTGGAGCGAGCGCAGATTGTCCTCGCGCCCGCCGGCGATCCGGACCTCCGTGTCCGGGTTGACGAAGCGGACCATGGCCAGGATCCGCAGGCAGTCCAGCGGCGTGAGGGCATGCGTCCCCGCCAGCGGCGTGCCCTCGAAGGGCATCAGGAAGTTGACCGGGACCGAGTCGGCATCCATCGCCCGCAGCGCGAACGCGACATCGACGAGCTCCTCAGGGGTCTCCCCCATCCCCGCGATCAGCCCCGAGCAGGGCGAGAGGCCGGCCTGGCGCGCCTTGCGGACGGTGTCCGCCCGGTCCTCGTACGTGTGGGTGGAGCAGATGTCGTCGTAGTGCGACTCCGCAGTGTTGAGGTTGTGGTTGTACGCATCGGTGCCGGCGGCCGCGAGCTTCTCGGCCTGGCCATCCTTGAGCAGGCCGAGGCAGGCACAGATCTCGAGGTCGGGATCCTCCTCCTTCAGGCCGTCGATGATGGCGCTGACGCGGTCGATGTCGCGGTTGGAGGGGCCCCGGCCGGAAGAGACCAGGCACACCCGGCGAGCGCCGGCATCCATGCCCGTCCTCGCCACCGCGACCGCCTCCTGTGTCGACAACCAGGAGTACGTCAGCACGTCCGCCTCGGAGCCCAGTCGCTGCGAGCAGTAGCCGCAATCCTCCGCACACAGGCCGGACTTGAGGTTGACCAGGTAGTTGAGCTTGACCGAGTTGCCGAACCAGTGCCGGCGCAGCCGCCCGGCGGCCTGGACAAGCCCCAGCACATCGCCGTCGGGAGTGCCGAGCAGAGCCAACGCCTCGCCCCTGGTGACCTTCCCTCCGGCGAGAATCCGGTCGGCGAGTGCCACCAGGTCGACGGTGTCGACGGTGCGCGCGGGCGTGAGCGTGTCCTGGGGTGCCATGGGATCTCCTCGTACGACAATGTCTCGACTTGAACGGCGTTCACTATACGGTGTTCAACTCGGGATCACTGCCGGGTTCACGAACGGGACGGATAGTCTCGTGGGGCGGCCCGCTCGGGCAGCGGTGGAAGCAGCCGGATGAGGAGGATCCATGGCACTGAGCCGGGCGGACGTGCTGGCCAAAGCCCTCGAGATCCTCGACACGTACGGCTTGGCCGACCTGACGATGCGTCGACTCGCGACCGCTCTCGCGGTGCAACCCGGGGCCCTTTACTGGCACTACGCGAACAAGCAGGAACTGCTCGCGGCGGTGACGGACAGCATCCTCGCCGAGGTCCCCGACCCCGGTCCCGATGCCGCCTGGAACGATGCGCTGCCTACGTGGGCACTGTCGCTGCGTTCTGTCCTGCTGGCCCACCGGGACGGTGCAGAGCTCACCTCATCGGCCGTAGCCCTGAGCCTCGGCACCCTCCGACCCCAGGAGCCACTCGTCCGGCTCCTGTCATCGGCCGGGGTGCCGCCCGCGGACGCCGAGGCCATCGCGGAAACGGCCCTGCACCTGACCCTGGGGCTGGCCCTGGACGAGCAGTCACGAGCCCAAGCGGTAGCACTGGGCGTGATCGGCGGGGATGCGCCCGACGACCAGGACCGGTTGGCGTTGGGCATCGACCTGGTGGCTCGTGGGGTATCGGCGCGTTTCGGCATCTGAGGCGCCGGACCCGCGCTCATGACGCGCGGCCAAGGGCGGCCTGCTCGTACTTCGCCCGCATCCTTCCCCGCGCCAGGGCGTGCCGGATGTGTGCCGCCAAGGCCTCGGGGTCGTCGAGATCTGCCCATCCCCACCGCACCATCTCCCAGCCCAGTCCTCGGATGGCATCCTCGCGCCGCTTCTCCTCGTAGACGATCCGTCCGGGATCGACGTCCCTCGTCGAGGCACCTCGGCGGTACTTGAGCGCTCCGTCGAACTCCCCCACCGTACGATCCTGCGGCCAGGCCATGTCCGTCCGCGCCACGAACTCCCCCGCCGGTGTCCTGATCTCGTACTGCAGGACCGGTTCCGGGATCCCCATCTCCTTCAGAACCGCACGGCTGACGGACTCGCCGCCCGATTCGGCCAGCGGCGAGGCGTACGCGGTCACCGCGCGGGCGACGGCGACCTGGTGGCGGCCCTTCTGGGCCAGCAGCGCGGAGTCCAGCTGCGCCAGGTGCTCGCGTCGACACGGCTCGGTGATGAGACTCCGCAGCGCACTGTCCGCGACCGCCAGGCCGGACCGGAAGCCCAGCAGCCTTGCGCAGTCCACCACGGTCCAGGCCAAGGAGGTGAGCCACAGGCCCTCGACCTCGACGATGTGTTGCGGGGGACAAGCGCCGTGTGACTGACCAGCCGCCGGCGCCGGCTGGCACCGCCCGAGGCCCGCGTCACGTGGATGCCCTCGCCCAGCTCCCTCCACGGCACCTCGAGGCCGTGCCACACGGCGGCCGAGATGTGGCTGATCAGGGTGCCGGCCGCCAGTTGATCGCGCGTCGCCTCGATCCTCAACCGGTGCTTCACAGCGGGATCGTCGGGCAGGCTCGTCACATAGAGGCCCCGTCGCAGGCGGATGAGCGAGCCAGCACGCACACGCCGCGTGATCTCCTGCACGGTCAGGCCCTGCGCCGTGAGTTCGGCGGTCGACACCAGGCGGGCGGGAGACGCCTCGTGAGGTTCCATGGTCTTCACGCCACCAGTGAAGCCGCCGCGGGGCGCACCGGGACACCGGACAACGAACCGGCCAACACCACCCGCGGAACGGACAACACCAGCTGGTCGGGGTCGGGGGGCGACTGAGCACGCGGGCCGACGATTCCCAGCCTCTGCTTCAGATCCAAGGCTCGCCGACGATTCTCAGCCTGGCCGACCTTGCGCACTGGGTGCAACGTCGGCGAGCTTCGGAAACGTCGGCCAACCTCAGAACCATCGGCCGCCTTCCGCCCGGCCCCAACCTCCACGCCGGCCCCCGTCCCGGTCCCAGGCCAGCCGTCGCCCATCACGCAGCAGGCGTAGACCGGCCACCACCCCACAACGCCCGAGGGGCGGGCCCCTGGTGGGACCCGCCCCTCGGGACGGATGTCAGCTCCTCGGGACCCGCGGGTCCCGAGGCCGTACTCACTTGACGGAGACGGACGCGCCGGCAGCCTCGAGCTTCTCCTTGGCGGCCGCAGCGGCCTCCTTGGTGGCCTTCTCCAGGACGGGCTTCGGGGCGGCCTCGACGAGCTCCTTGGCCTCCTTCAGGCCGAGGGAGGTGAGGGCGCGCACCTCCTTGATGACCTGGATCTTCTTGTCGCCGGCCGACTCGAGGATGACGTCGAACTCGGACTGCTCCTCCTCGGCCTCGGCGGCAGCGCCACCAGCGGCCGGGGCGGCAGCGGCGACGGCGACCGGGGCGGCGGCGGTGACCTCGAAGGTCTCCTCGAACAGCTTCACGAACTCGGAGAGCTCGATCAGCGACATCTCCTTGAACGCGGCAATCAGCTCGTCGTTGCTCAGCTTGGCCATGATTGGTTCCTCACTTCTTGATGTGTGATGCAGTCTGGCCGTACGGGCCACGCCTGCGGTGTGGTTGATCCGTACGGATCATTCGGCAGCAGGCGCTGCCTCGTCGGCCTCCGCAGCCGGGGCTGCATCGGTGGTCTCGGGCTCCGTGGTCGCCACCGCGGCCGGCGCCTCGCCGGCACCCGCGATGAGGGAGGGGTTCGCCTCGGCCGCGGTCTGCAGCGCGCCGAAGGCACGAGCAGCAGTCTGCAGCGGAGCGGCGAACAGTCCGGCGGCCTTGGAGAGGTTGCCCTTCATGGCGCCGGCGAGCTTGGCGAGGTAGACCTCGCGCGACTCGAGGTCGGCCAGCGCGCCGACCTGCTTGGCGTCGAGGAAGTTGCCCTCCATGACGCCGCCCTTGATGACCAGGAGCGGATTGTCCTTGGCAAAGTTCTTGAGGCCCTTGGCCACGGTCGCGATGTCGCCCTTGATGAAGGTCAGGGCGTTCGGGCCGGTCAGGATCTCGTCCAGCATGTCGATGCCGGCCTTGTTGGCCGCCAGCTTCATGAGGGTGTTCTTTGCCACGGCGTAGGTGGCGTCCTCGCCCAGCGCGCGCCGAAGGTTCTTCAGCTGCGCCACGGAGAGGCCGCGGTACTCGGTGAGCACAACAGCGTCAGAGCTCTCGAACTGCTCCGTGAGCTGGGCGACAGCTGCTGCCTTGTCCTCCCTCGCCATGGTTCTCCTTCCACTTCTGTCGTATGTACGTCCCGACGGGACGTACGCCTCGATCGCGGGGAGTTCCTGGCGGTGGCACGGGGCATGAAAAAAGCCCCGGTGCGCAGGCGCACGGGGCACATGATGACCCGCCACTCCCAGGACTGACCTGGGACGACGGAACGACATGGATCTCGTCTCACCTGCGCGGGCCTCCGGATGGAGCTTAGGGCGTACGACGGGCGTACGACCACCTGCGGTCTTCGGCGTCGACCAGTCTAGGACGACTCGACCGGGGAGTCCAATCGGGCCGGACGCGGCAGGGCCCCGCCCCCGTACGTACGGGAGCGGGGCCCTGCCGGCAGGACGTGCAGGCGGATCAGGCCGTCGCCTCGACCTCGACGGTTGATATCAGGCCGTCGCCTCGACCTCGGCCTTCACCTTGGCCGGGTCCATCAGGACACCCGGGCCCATGGTGGAGGACGCGGAGATCTTCTTCACGTAGCGACCCTTCGACGTGGTCGGCTTGAGACGCATGATCTCGTCGACGGCGGCGAAGTAGTTCTCCAGCAGCTGGTCGATCCCGAAGGACGCCTTGCCGATGATGAACTGCAGGTTCGAGTGACGGTCGACGCGGAACTCGATCTTGCCGCCCTTGATGTCGGTGACGGCCTTGGCGACGTCCATGGTCACCGTGCCCGTCTTCGGGTTCGGCATCAGGCCGCGCGGGCCGAGGACGCGACCGAGCTTGCCGACCTTACCCATCATGTCCGGGGTCGCGACGACCGCGTCGAAGTCCAGGTAGCCACCCTGGATCTTCTCGATCAGTTCGTCCGCGCCGACCTCGTCGGCGCCCGCGGCCGTGGCGGCCTCGGCGTTCGCACCGGTGGCGAAGACGAGGACCCTCGCCGTCTTACCGGTGCCATGGGGAAGGTTGACCGTGCCGCGGACCATCTGGTCGGCCTTGCGGGGGTCGACGCCGAGGCGCATCGCGACCTCGATCGTCTCGTCGAACTTGGCGGAGGCGTTGTCCTTGACCAGGGTCAGGGCCTCACGCGGGGAGTAGAGGGCCTGTTCGTCGCGATTGGCGGCGGCTGCCCGGTATGCCTTGCTGCGCTTCATGAGCTGGTTTCCTTGGTTGCTGATACCAGTGGTGGTACGGACCGCGCAGGTCCTCCCACATCCGGTGGATGGAGCCCCGATCCGTCACGTACGGACCGGAACGGGGTCAGTCCTCGACGGTGACACCCATGGAACGGGCGGTGCCGGCCACGATCTTCATGGCGGCCTCGACGTCGTTCGCGTTGAGGTCGGGGAGCTTGGTGGTGGCGATCTCGCGCACCTGGTCGGCGGTGAGCTTGGCGACCTTGTCCGTGTGCGGCTTGGACGAGCCCTTCTTGATGCCCGCGGCCTTCTTGATCAGCTCGGCGGCCGGCGGGGTCTTCGTGACGAAGGTGAAGGACCGGTCCTCGTAGATCGTGATCTCGACCGGGATGACGTTGCCACGCTGGGATTCCGTCGCAGCGTTGTACTGCTTGCAGAACTCCATGATGTTGACGCCGTGCGGGCCGAGGGCGGTGCCGACGGGCGGCGCGGGGTTCGCCGCACCGGCGTTGATGGCGATCTTGACGATCGCCGCGACCTTCTTCTTGGGAGGCATGCGGTGGGTCCTTTCAGTGCATGCTCAATGGGCGTACGCGGACGCGCGTCCATTTCTTCGAACGGCGGCACGAGGACGTGCGGCCGGTTTGGGCACGGCCGACGCGAGGAGCCTGGCTGGGGTACTCGGCGTGCGGCCGGCGTGCCGGATCTCCACCCCGAAGGGTGGTCGCGAGACGGCACAGTGTCAAAGCATAACCCGAGGACCCCTCCGCCGCGTAATCGCGGTCCGGAGGGGTCCTCGGGTTGCTGGCGTCCGACCCGAGGGTCAGGACTTCTGGATCTGCGGGAAGGTGAGGTCGACCGGGGTGTCGCGGCCCATGAACTCCACCGTCGCGATGAGGCGCTGGGTGTTCGGGTTGATCTCGGTGATGGTGCCCGGGACACCGGCGAAGGGTCCCTCGATGACCATGATCGAGTCGCCGACCCGGTAGTCCTGCACCTCGACCTTCTTGGCCGGGCGCTTGCCCTTGCCCACGGCCGAGGCCGCGACACGAGCCACCACGGAGGGGCGCATCATGTTCTCGACCTCGTCGAGGGTGAGCGGCGTCGGGTCGTTGGCGTTGCCGACGAAGCCGGTCACGGCCGGGGTGTGCCGGATGCAGCCCCACGACTCGTCGGTCAGGTCCATCCGGACCAGGACGTAGCCGGGCAGGTAGACCCGGGTGACTTCCTTCTTGTTGCCGTTCTTCATCTCGACGACCGTCTCGGTGGGGACGACGGTCTCGTAGATGTAGTCCTCCATGTTGAGGGAGGTGACGCGCTGCTCGATGTTCTGCTTGACGCGGTTCTCCATGCCGGCGTACGTGTGCACGACGTACCAGTCGCCGAACTTGCCCTCGAGGTCGTCACGCAGCTCGGCCATCGCGGTGGCGACGGCGGTCTCCGCGTCGAAGTCCATCACCGGCGCGGCGGGAGTCTCCTCCTCCTGGTCCGCGTCGAAGTTGAGGTTGATCTCGAAGTCGTCGTCCAGACCGCGGGCTGCGCCAGTGGGGGCGAAGACCTCGGCGGACTCGGCCTCGGGCTCCGCCTCGAGGTCCTCCTCCGCTGCGGCGTCCTCCTCGTCGAGGGCGGGCACCTCGCCCTCCTCCTCGGACGATTCGTCGCCGGTCTCCTCGACGGAAGGCTGGGCCGCGGACTGCTCGTCGGTGTCGCCACCGAACAGGTCGGCCGCGCTCAGCTCCTCATCGGTCGGCTCCGCGGCGTCGAGGTCGAAGTCCAGGTCGGGCTCGTCACCGACGGTGTCGTCCTCGAACGCGTCCAGGTCGATCTCCACCTCGGACTCGTCGAACTCGTCGTTGTCTGCCACGTTTCCCTCTCGGTCGTTGTCGTACGTCGTCATCCGCCGAACACCTTCAGCACCACCCAGCCGAGCCCGGTGTCGAGCAGGCTGACGAACACCATGATGAACGCGACGAAGAGGAGCACGGCGATGAACGAGCCACCCATCTCCTGACCGGTCGGCCAGGTGACCTTCTTGAGTTCGTCGACGGACTGGCCCACGAAGGCGACCGGACCGGACTTCTGCTCGTACGGGGGCAGGGCGGGACGCGAGGAGGCATCATGACTCCGCCGCACCGGGCGCCGGCCACCGAGGCCACGACCGGGGGTGCGCTCCTCGGCGGCGTCGACATCATCCGAATCGCGGGGATCCGTCAGGTCCTCTGCCACACATCGTCCTTCGTCTCGCCAGGTCAGCGACCTGTTCGGTCTGGGTGCCCCCCGGCGGTCGAGGCGTGCCTCGACAAGGCAGCGCGATGACCAGTTCGGCGATGGACCAGCACGGCCATCGACCGGCTCGGACGACATCACCGACTCTAGCGCCAGCGAGGACTGCTCGTCGCGCCCGTCGCGCCACGGCGTGAGCCGCAGCGTTCAGGACTCGCACGGCACGAGGGACTTGAACCCCCAACCTTCGGTTTTGGAGACCGATGCTCTGCCAGTTGAGCTAGTGCCGTCCGTCGCACGGTTCCCCGTCCGACAAGATCGGTAGTTTACGCAGATCCGCGATCGGATGTCGAACCGGGGTCGATCCGCCCCGTCCTGCGGCACGGCCCTCGGCGCTCAGGCCCGGTCGACGATCACCGCGGACCGGGCTCCCAGCCGCAGGCCCACGGCGGTCGGCTCCACCTCGCCGACCGCCAGCAGCAGCGTCCCCCAGACCGCGCTCAGCACCGCCTCGTCGCCGAGGTTGACCGCCACGACGATCCGTTCACCGCGTTCGACGACGAGCAGGTCACCGTCGGCGGCGAGCGACGCGTGGGTCCGGTCGAGCCGCGGGTCACCGAGGTCGGGCCAGGCCTTCCGCAGGGCGATCAGGTCCCGGACCAGGGCGAGGTGGGTGGCGTACGGCTCGGTGAGCGGCTCGGACCAGTCCAGTCTCGAGGCCGTGAACGTCGCCTCGGCCTGCGGGTCGGGCACCGCGTCGTCGTCCCAGCCCATCCGAGCGAACTCGGCCCGGCGCCCCTCGGTCACCGCCCGGGCGAGGTCGGGCTCCGGGTGGGAGGTGAAGAACGCCCACGGGGTCGATGCGCCCCACTCCTCCCCCATGAAGATCATCGGGGTGTAGGGCGAGGTCAGGGTGAGCACCGCCGCCAGAGCCAGGGTCCGGTCGTCGACCCTCGTGCGCAGTCGGTCCCCGGCCGCCCGGTTGCCGATCTGGTCATGGTTCGCGGCGCACACCACGAGCCGCCAGCCGGGCATGCCGGGAGGCAGCGGACGGCCGTGCGTACGTCCCCGGAAGGACGACCAGCGACCGTCGTGCAGGAACCCGTGGCCGATCACCCGGGCCAACGCCTCGGGGTCGGCGAAGTCCGCGAAGTAGCCGACGTCGTCGCCGCTCAGGGTGGCGACCACGGCGTGGTGGAAGTCGTCGGCCCATTGGGCGGTGAGCCCATAGCCGCCGGCTTCCCGGGGGTGAAGAGCCGGGGGTTGTTCTGGTCCGACTCGGCGATCAGGGTGAGCGGGCGGCCGAGGAAGGCGCTGAGGGCGTCGACCTCGGCGGAGAGCTCCTCGAGGATGTCGACGGCCCGGCCCGGATCGAACAGCGCGTGCACGGCGTCCAGCCGCAGCCCGTCCACGTGGTAGTCGCGCAGCCACAGCCGGGCGTTGTCCAGGATGTAGCGCCGGACCTCGTCGGAGTCGTGCCCGTCGAGGTTGACCGGGCTGCCCCAGGGCGTGTCGGTGGTGTCGTCCAGGTAGGGGCCGTAGCGCGGCAGGTAGTTCCCGGACGGCCCGAAGTGGTTGTAGACGACGTCCTGCACCACCGCCAGGCCGTGGGCGTGGCAGGCGTCGACGAAGGCCTGGTAGGCACGCGGGCCGCCGTACGCCTCGTGCACGCTGAACCAGTCGACCCCGTCGTACCCCCATCCCCGCGGCCCGTTGAACGCGGCGACGGGGAGCAGTTCGACGGTGTCGACCCCCAGTTCGACGAGGTGGTCGAGCCGCTCGATGGCGCTGGTGAGGGTGCCCTCGGGGGTGAAGGTGCCCAGATGGAGCTCGTAGAGGACCGCACCGGCGAGCTGGCGTCCGGTCCAACCCTCGTCGGTCCAGGCGAACGAGGCCGGATCGTACGTCCGCGACACGTCGTGCACGCCGTACGGCTGGCGCAGCGACCGGGGATCGGGCAGCGGCGTCGGGTCGTCGTCGAGCAGGTAGCCGTAGTCCAGCTCCCCGCCGTCCGGCACCGGGACGGGCGTCTCCGGATCCCACCACCCGTCCTGGTCGCGGACCATCGCCGTGATCAGGGGCTCGGGCGGCTCGACCTGCTCACCCGGCAGCGGCGGCTCGGCCGGTACGGGCCGGGTCCACAGTCGCACCCGCTCCGGCCGGGGCGCCCAGACGGAGAAATCGGGGCCCGGTCGGGCGACGGAGGTGTCGGGGACGGGGCTGTCGGTCACGGGACCTCCTCAGACGCGGACGTCGTCCAGGCTGCAGTTCACCAGGTTGGGTTCGGGCACCAGCGTGACGCCGTACGCCTCGCGAACGCCCTCGCGGACCGCACGGGCCAGCTCAAGGACGTCGGCGGTCGAGGCCGTGCCCCGGTTGGTGAGCGCCAGGGTGTGCTTGGTGGACAGGGCGGCCGGCGCCTCGGCGTCGGAGTGGCGCGGCAGGTGCCAGCCCTTGGCGAAGCCGGCATGCTCGATCAGCCAGGCGGCGGACGTCTTCACCTGGCCGGGACCGGCCGGGTAGCGCGGAGCGCCCGCCGGCAGCCCGGCCGCCAGGGCCTCGGGAACGATCGGATTGGTGAAGAACGACCCGGCACTCCAGGTGTCGTGGTCGGCGGGGTCGAGCACCATGCCCTTGCCTGCGCGCAACTCCAGGACGGCCGCCCGGACCTGGGCGGCGCGCGCCGGTTCACCGAGCCCGACGCCGAGCTTGTCGGCGAGCTGCTGATAGCGCACCGCCGGGGACAGGTCCCCGAGCAGGAACTGGAAGGCGACGTCGAGGATGATCCAGCGGCCCGGCTCCTGCTTGAACCGCGAGGTCCGGTAGCCGAAGCCGCACTCGAAGGGGAAGAACGTCTTCTGCGCCCGTTCCTTGCGGTCCCAGGTGCGCACCCTGACGATGTAGTGGCCGACCTCGCTGCCGTACGCCCCGACGTTCTGGATCGGGACGGCCCCGACCTGGCCGGGGATGCCGGACAGCGCCTCCAGACCCCGCCACTCGTGGGTGATGGCCTGCTGGACGAACCCATCCCACGACTCCCCAGCGGCGACCGTCACGTTGGCACCGGCGCAGCAGGACTCCTCCTCGATCGTCAGCCCCCGGGTGGCGACCTGGACGACGAGCCCGTCGAACCCTTCGTCGCCGACCAGCAGGTTGGAGCCACCGCCGAGGACGAGGACGGGCTCACCCTTCGCGTCGGCCTCGGTGACCAGGTCGATCAACGTACGGTCATCCCGGGCGACCTCGTAGCGGGCCGCCGGGCCGCCGAGGTGGAAGGTGGTGTGGTCGGCGAGCAGTTCAGCCACGGTCGACCTCCGCGACGGCCTGCCCGAGGACCTTGACGTCCTCGCCGTCGGGGCCGGTGATCACGGCGGAGATGGTCACGGTCGCCGTCTCGTCGGTGACGCCGGTGACAGTGGCGCTGATCCGCAGTTCCGTGCCGACCTCGTCATCGGGCACCGGGACGGGGCTGGTGAACCGGCAGGAGTAGCTGCGCACCTTCGCCGGGTCCCCCACCCACTCGGTGACGACGCGCAGGGCGGTCGCCATGGTGAGCATGCCGTGGGCGATGACGGAGGGCATGCCGACCCGCCGTGCCATCCGGTCGGACCAGTGGATCGGGTTGAAGTCGGTGGAGGCACCGGCGTAGCGGACGAGATCGGCGCGGGTCAGCGAGACCGTGAGCGGCGGCAGCGCCGTGCCGATGGTCAGCGGAGTGGGATCGGTCATCATCGGGCGGCCTCCTCGGCAGCGGCATCGGATGCGGTGCTCTTCGCCGATTCCTTCGCCGCCGGGTCCTTGGCGGCAGGGTCCTTGGCGGCCGCGACCTCGCGGTTGTGGATCAGGTTGGCGGTCACGGTGCACACCGGCTCACCGGCGACGGTTCGCACGGCGACCGAGGTGGTGATGAACTCCATCGGCCCCCGCAGCCGGATCTTGTCCAGTGTCAGCACGCCGACGACCTCGTCACCCGCACGCAGGGGCCGGTCGTAGGTGAAGCGCTGCTCGCCGTGGATGATCCGCTCCAGGCGCAGCTCCAGCTCGGGGTCGGCGAACATCGCTTCCCATGCCGTCGAGGCGATGACGAACGCGAAGGTCGGCGGGGCGATCGGATTGGGGCCACCGTACGAGGGGTTGTCGTCGCCGATCGCCCGGGCGAACTCGTGGATCTTGGCACGGGACACCTGGTAGGGCTCCGTGGCCGGGTAGGTCCTCCCGGCATGCTCAGACGTGATGGCCATGCCTCCACGCTACCGGGTCGGGCGAGGGGCAGGGGAGGCCAGACGCCGGGCGGTCCGGGAAACGCAGCAGGGCGCCACCTCGCGGTGGCGCCCTGCTGGGAAGACTGTGTCGTACGAGAGCTCAGCGGGTCTCGCGGTGTGCGGTGTGACGGCCGCACTTCGGGCAGAACTTGTTCATCTCCAGACGATCCGGGGTGTTGCGCCGGTTCTTCTTGGTGATGTAGTTCCGCTCCTTGCACTCGGTGCAGGCAAGCGTGATCTTCGGGCGAATATCAGCAGCCTTGGCCATGATCGATCCTCTGTCTGTTCAATGTCACTGGTCTGAATGGTAGCGAGGGCGGGATTCGAACCCGCGACCTCACGATTATGAGTCGTGCGCTCTCACCAACTGAGCTACCCCGCCATTGTTCCGGACCAGTCACCTGGCTGGCATCCACGGTGTCAACGACTGCGGTTGTCGTGGACCGTGGATCCGGAGTCCGAGCCCCCAAGCAGAATCGAACTGCTGACCTTCTCCTTACCATGGAGACGCTCTGCCTACTGAGCTATAGGGGCTTGCACCCTGTCCCGGACGGCGAGTTCCGGCACAGCTGCCGGGGAACTAACTTACACAACCTCGACCCTGTTGCCAAACCTTGGTTCGACGGGCCGTGCTGTGCAAATCGGAACTCCGACCGTGCGTGGCAGGTGCTGGATTCGAACCAGCGTAGGCGAAGCCGACGGTTTTACAGACCGCTCCCTTTGGCCGCTCGGGCAACCTGCCATGCCCTGATCCACCCGGTCTCCCGGGTTTCTTGGGGCGACGGAAACCTTAGCAAGCTTCCGCCACCGAGCGCAAAACGTCCCTCAGCAGCCTGTCCGGCCGGCCGTGGCACGGCAGAATGGTCGGACACCGGGGACCCGTCCCCGAGCAGAGTGGAGAGCATCGTGGCCAGTGAGAACTCGTTCGACGTCGTCAGCAAGGTCGACCACATGGAGGTGGCGAACGCGGTGAACCAGGCCGCCAAGGAGGTCGGCCAGCGGTTCGACTTCAAGGGCACCGACGCGAAGGTGGTCCTCAGCGGCGAGAGCGTCATCGACCTGGAGGCCTCCACCGAGGAACGGGTGACGGCGGTGCTGGACGTCCTGCAGTCCAAGCTCGTCCGCCGGGGTATCAACCTGAAGTCCCTGGACGCCGGCACCCCGCGGTCCTCGGGGAAGGTGTGGAAGATCACGGCCACCGTGCAGGAGGGGATCAGCCAGGACAACGCCAAGAAGGTCTCCAAGCTGATCCGCGACGAGGGCCCCAAGGGCGTGAAGGCCCAGATCCAGGGCGACGAACTCCGGGTCTCCTCCAAGAGCCGCGACGACCTTCAGACGGTCCAGTCACTGATCAAGGCGCAGGACTTCGACTTCGCGGTCCAGTTCACCAACTACCGGTGAGGGGCGCGCCGCGCCGGGCCGGCCGACACAAGGTCAGCCGACCCGGAACTCGGCCATGTCCGCTTCCCGCCACCGGATCCCGAGGCCCGGCTCGTCGCCGAGCACGAGCCTGCCGTCCTGGACCGCGGCGGCCGCGTCGAGCGCTGCCGCCTCGATCCTGACGTGGTCGTGGAACCACTCGAGGTGGCGCAGGTTGGGCACCGCAGCGGCCACGTGGGCGTGCAGGTGGGGGGCGCAGTGGCCGGAGATCTCCAGGCCGAAGGCAGCCGCCACCGCAGCCACCCGTAACCACTCGGTGATGCCCCCGCACCGGCTGACGTCGGCCTGCAGGCAGTCCACCGCCCCCTCCTCGCAGAGCCGGCGGAAGTAGACCAGGTCGTAGCCGTACTCCCCCGCCGCGACGTCGGCGCTGACGGCGTCGCGCACCTCCCGCAGTCCGGCTGGGTCATCGGAGGAGACGGGCTCCTCGAACCAGGCGACGTCGAGGTCGCCGACCCGTTCCATCACCCGGATGGCCTGTTTGCGGGTGTAGCCGCCGTTCGCGTCGACGAACAGTTCCCGGTCCGGGCCGAGCAGGGCCTTGGCCTGGCGCATCCGGAGGATGTCCCGGTCGACCCGGCGGCCCCTGTCCTCGCCGATCTTGATCTTGCCGGCCGTCATGCCCACGGCCAGCCACTCCTCGACCTGCTGGGACAGCCGGTCGTCCGAGTAGGTGGTGAAGCCCCCGCTGCCGTACAAGGGGACACTGTCGCGGCACGCGCCGATCAGCCGGTGGACGGGCAGCCCGACCACCTTGCCCTTGAGGTCCCACAGCGCCGTGTCGACGCCGGAGATCGCCTCCCCCACCAGACCGGGGCGACCGGCGTTGCGCCCCGCCCGGATCATTGCCTGGTTGGTGCCGCCGACGTCCAGCAGGTCGGTGCCGAGCACCACGTCGGCGAGGAACCCGGAGATCACCTCGCCCGTGGCCGCCGGGGCGTACGTCCACCCGAGCCCCACCTCGCCCCCGCCGGCGACCTCGACCCGGACCAGTGTCGTCGCGTTCCAGGCGTACGTGCCGTCGGCCTCCGGGCGGTCGGTCGGGATCCGGTACGCCGAGGCGCTCAACCGTGTGACCCGGGTGTCCCCGATGTCCCGGGTGCTGGTGGTCATCACTGGTGCCCGGGCTCGTCCCGGTCGGTGTGATGGGGCCTGACCTCGGCGGCCTTGGTCTTGATCCCTTCCCGCACCAGGCCCCAGGCGTCCTCGTCGCCCTGGACGAGGGCCTTGGTGACGCTCTTGACCTGCTCGAAGGTGGAGTGCGGCGGGACGGGCGGCACGTCCGGGTCGACGTGGACGTCGAGGACGGTCGGACGGTCCGCCGTCAGTGCCCGCTCCCACGCCTGGGCGAGCTCCTCCGGGCGGAGCACGGTGATGCCGAGCAGTCCGAGGTCGGTGGCGAAGCCCGCGTAGTCCACCTCGGGGATCGTCTGGGTCTGCGGGACCTTCGGCGAGTCGGTCATCGCCCGCAGTTCCCAGGTCACCTGATTGAGGTCGTTGTTGTGCAGCACGGCGACGACCAGGCGTGGATCGGCCCAGTCCCGCCAGTAGCGGTCGATGGTGATGAGCTCCGCCAGCCCGTTCATCTGCATCGCCCCGTCGCCCACGAACGCGACGGCCGGACGGTCCGGGTGCGCGAACTTCGCCCCGATCACGTACGGCACACCGGGACCCATCGTGGCCAGCGTGCCCGACAGCGAGCCGCGCATGGGGGCCGGAACCGGAGCTGGCGGGCGTACCAGTTCGCGGCCGAGCCCGAGTCGGCCGCCACCATGACGTTCGGCGGCAGCTTCTTCGACGCCGCATGGAACATCAACTGCGGGTTGATCGGGTTCGCGTCGACGTGGGCCTCCGCGTCCATCGACTCCCACCACTCGGCGACGTTCTTCTCGACATGGTGGCGCCATGACCCGTGGTCACGCTGCCGCAGCAGCGGGATCAGGGCCCGCAGGGTCGCGGCCGCGTCGCCCACGAGGTTGACCTCGTAGTCGTACCGCATCCCGATGAATCGCCCGTCGATGTCGATCTGGACGGCTCTGGCCTGGCCGCTCTCCGGCATGAACTGGGTGTAGGGGAAGTTCGAGCCGACAGTGAGCAGCATGTCGCAGTGCTTCA